>DATAWP010000094.1:0-4329 GCA_036267155.1 Tepidisphaeraceae bacterium | reverse complement strand
CAGCGGCGTACCCGAGGCTGCCGTGGCGAATCCCGGCAGCTCGAAAATCACCCACGAGCCGCTATCCAGTTCGCTGAGGCTCAGTGCCACGGACGGCCTTTCGGTGGTCACCTTGATCTCGGTGCCGGCGCGTATGTTGGTTGCACCGGTTAGGGTGAACTCCTTGCCATTGCGGCTGAGAACGACTGGCGGCTGGGGAGGTCCGCTGGGCCGGCCATACACTGCGCCGGGGGCGCCACGACCGGCCGCTGGGGCAGGACCGGCGGGTGCGCCTGCGGCAGGACCCGTGCCTGGGCCAGGCCCCATGGCCGCGACGGGACCGGCGGACGCGGTTCTGGTGGGGCCTGCGCCAGGGGCGCCGCCGGAACCGGGGATAGCGGGGAAACCGCCGCCGTCGGCGGGGCCGCCAACAGCCAAGCGTCCCACATCGCCCTTGCACACCGCGGCATTCCAGGTCGGCTTGACCTCGCAGGCGTCGTCGATGGCCATTCCGTCATCTTCGTCATCGATCATAACGTACGAGTCCGCGACACCGCTGACCGAGCCGTCGACGTCGTGGAATACCGCCGTCTTGTAGCTCCCGTTGCCGTAATCATCGTTGGTCCACTTGTTCTCCATCGGTGGAAAATAGACCGGCTTGGCGTTGATGAATTTGGCGCGCTGTACGGTGTTGTTGGAGCTCATTCCGAAGCTGGTATACAGCAGGTAAGAGATCGCTCCCGTCTTGCGGGTGGCGTTGTCCTGGTAATTCACGAAAGTGTCGTTGTCCAGTTCATGTCGGTAGTCGTAGAACTCGTAGCCGCGGATCGGGAAATCCGGAAGTCCGGGCTCCGGCAAGCTGCGGCCGTAAGCCATCTCCGCCGGCGTGGTGGGATTGCCGATGTTCTCGGATTCGCCCACGAACAGTGAGTCGACCACCCGTGACGTAAACGCGGAACGTCCGAAGTTGCCCGAGGCATGCGTGTAGCCGATGGCGTTGTCGGCCAGCTTCAAGTTCTTGAAGGTGTCCATCTCACCGCGGGCCCACATTCCGCTATTCCGGTTCTTGTAGCTGGTGAAATCCTCGATGACCGTCTCCACGATGGGGCTGTTCCCGTCAGACGGATTGGCCAGGGCCATATGGCCGCCGGGCCTGATATGGCCATTGGGCTCAGGGCCGCGGTCGAACATGAAACCGTCAAAGTTCGAATGCGCGGTGTTGCCCTTGAACTCCCGCAACCGGGTTCGGCGTGGCCAGGTTGTCTTGCTGACTTCCGTGCCTTGGAACGCGCCCGTCGGGTGCTGCGGCAATGCCAACCAGAAACCCGTCGCCTCGGACCCCGCGGCCACGTTGTCCCGGAAAATATTGTCCGGATTGGTGATCCAGAAAGTCGACGCCGTGTTGTCGGAAGGGATCAGGACATCCTTGGCGCTCTGGCCGGCCGGATCGAAGACCGTTTTGCCCTCCGTTCCGATTGGGCCGAGGTTTGTCGGGACGCAGGGTTTGCCGTCCGGATGACACTTGGTCATCATTCCCAGGTTGTGGATGAACTGGTTGCCCGTTTCGACGCCGTCTTCCAGGAAGTAGCAGTGACCCACGGTGTTGAAGGCCACGTTGTTTTCCACTCGCACGTCGTTGGTGCCATGCACCGTCACGCAGCGGCTGTAGCTGTCGTGAATCGATGAATTCTCGATGTACTGTCCTTGGCCGTCGCCAACCAGATGCCAGTGGATCGGATACCGGGCCAGATGCATGTTCTGACCCATGCGATTCAATTCAACGCCGGAGACATACATTTTAGACCCGACCATCGCCATGATATGCCCCCCGAAGTAGGAGCGCTCCGCGTCCTCCGAAGCCTGGATAACAATGTTTCGCGTCAGCAAGCCCACTTCACCGCGCTCATCGACGCCGAACGTGACTTTGCCGAAATGCATGTACCTCAGGGGCTGATCGAGCCGGATCACGTTCCCGGCAACGGCCGCGATGGTTCGCTTCTCCGCCTGCGTGGAATCGAAGTCGGTCGACGCAAGGACGATCACGTCCCCTTTTCGCCAGCCGCTGGCATTCAATACTTCGATCCTGGCGCTACCGGCCTTGGCGGTTCGTGCGAGTTTGGTCCAGGAATTCGTCCGGTCACCATGCAGGTTGAGGGTTCCGCCCGCGATCACGATCCCGCGGTCGTTACCCGGGGTATTGTTGGTGAGCGTGATGGTCGCTTCGCGCGTGTGGGGCTTGGCTTCGGTGCCGATTTCCAGTTCCCCGTGCACCATGATCGACTCGGTGGTCAGCTCGATGTCGGCTTTGTCCGAGAAGCTGAGTTTGCCTTTGATTTGCAAGCCGCCCAGCGACGGCGGACTCACGTCGAGGAGCACATCCTTGCCTTTTTCAATGGTGACCGTGTCCCCGGCGCGGGGCACATTCCGGTCTGGCCAGGTGGCGGGATTGGACCAGAGCTCCTGCTTGACCGCCTGCGATCCTTGTTCCTGAGCCGCCACAACGACGCCGAATGCGCTGACGAGGAAGACTGCTGGAGCGAGCAACGCAAAAAGGAACGAGCGATATTCTCTTCTCATGTCATCAATCCCTCGTATTGAAAGGTGACTCCGCAGCTTCGCGGCGCGCCGATCTTCGCGCGATTACGCTATCCCCGGGGCTAATGCGGCTGGATTATAGCTCGTCTGTCAACTACTGAGCGAAGGCCGCTTTGGGTTGATTTCCTTTGTCAGGGCAAGGGGGGTGTTGCGCTGCGCGGATCGTTTTATGGCGGGAATGCCCTTCGGCTTCGCTCAGGATGAAAATCCCCGCCCTTCCACCGATCGGAAGAAAAGATCGCCCACCTGAAGGTGGCCGCTACGAAGGCAACTACGAAGGCGACACCCAAGATGCCGCGCTGAAGCCCGCGGCGCCACGAAACAAGAAAGGAGCCCACCCCCACGTCGAGAGTGGGGCACGCGGCAGAGGAGGAGTGAGTGGGTACAGATTACAGATTTGACATTGGAGATTTGAGACTGGAGATTAGAGACTGGAGACTTGAAATCGGAATTTCAGAATCGAGACTTCAGATTGGAGATTTGAGATTTCAGAGGCGGAGTGAACGGCGATCGCGGCGGCGATTGTCAGGCGGCTTTTTTTCCACAAACGCACAAGCGAACGTCTAGCCCGGACAACTTCCGCGAGTGTTGACGGCAATGTTGCCAAACAAACGGTCATGGCGGTCCCCGTTCCACACAGCGTCGCGTTTCGCACTGGCGTCCCTTAATAGACGGCTCCGTCAACGCGTTGGACACATGTCCCGGATCTTAGCCGCGGGAGTCGCCGCACAGACAGGATTGTCTGTGCCACGGATTGTCTGTGCCACGCCACGCTCAAATTAGGGCACGGTGCAATCGCGTTGACGCAGAGGGGGAACGCCCTCTATAATTAGGGTTTGTCAATTAAGCTGGGAGGCAGCATGTACGCCGTAATTCGGAGTGGTGGGAAGCAGTATCGCGTGGCGCCGGGCGAGACGATCGAGGTCGAGCGGCTGGACGGCAAGGTGGGCGGCGAGGTGACGTTTGAGGATGTGGTTGCCGTGCGCACCGACGACAAAAAGATTGTGGGCGGCGAGCATGCCGCGAAAACCAAAATCACCGGAAAAATCGTGAAGCACCTGCGCGGGCCAAAACTCAAAGTGCTGAAGTTCAAAACGGGCGGCCAGTACAAAATTCAAACCGGCCACCGGCAGGGATTGACCGCCGTCGAGATCGGCGAGATTCAACTTTCCTAGGGGTTCGTTATGGCACATAAAAAGGGCGGCGGGTCATCCGTAAACGGACGCGACTCGCACGGACAGCGGCTCGGCGTGAAGAGGTTCGGCGGACAGCTGGTGACCGGCGGCAGCATCCTGGTGCGGCAGCGCGGGACGCATTACAAGGCCGGGAAGAACGTGGCGCGGGCGAAGGACGATTCGCTCTTCGCGCTAAAGACCGGCGTGGTGCGCTTCGAAGACAAGGGCGCGAAGGGGCGTTTCATCAGCGTGCTGCTGGTGGAAGACGGCGCGGCTGTCGGCGGCGCTGAGGCGAAGCCCGCGGCATCAGCAGCCAACTAAGATTCGGCGTTCATCGTACGACTAGTCGTTTCGCTGGCACTGACCGGTATTGACCCGCAATCGCAGGACGGCGTTTCTCCCGCGGAGTTTCCCGGTGGAGGCGTCCGCCTGTCCCTCATTCGCGGCATGCGCTTCCTTCGTGTACACTTTTGAAACGGTGACCCGTGTTTGTTGACGAAGCCAAAATCCTGGTGAAGGGCGGCGACGGCGGTAATGGCTGCGTCGCATTTCGGCGGGAGAAGTACGTCCCGCGGGGCGG
>DATAWP010000093.1:0-39587 GCA_036267155.1 Tepidisphaeraceae bacterium | reverse complement strand
GGGTATTTGAAGGGCAAGAGCGCAATCCGTATCCACCGTGAAGTGCTGCGGACGAAGGGAACGCTGTTTGGCCGGGAGTTTTGGTCGCGCGGCTACTGCGTGAGCACGGTCGGATTGAACGAGGAACAGATCCGGCAATACCTTCGCGACCAGGAAAAGATGCAACGCGACTTAGACCAAGGCGAGCTAGAGTTCGAGTGATCCCCAGGCCCCTTTTAGGGGCCCTCCTCATACCACCGGTTCTACCGGTGGTGGCTGATTTTAGTTAGTATTCACTAATTTAATGCCGAAAAAGTGTCTCACGTGTCTCACTGCATCGTTCGGCTCTGGGCGCCGCGGGGATGGAGGATCACTTTCAGGCCGTGCCTGGGCCGCAAGGTGAATGTCGCGTCCGGCTCTACCGGGTGATCGGAGACCAACTCGATCCGAAACCGCTGAAGGATCGTGGCCAGGACCAGTGGGCCTTCGATCAGGGCGAACTGCATGCCGATGCAGATGCGCGGGCCGCCGCCGAAGGGGAAGTAGGCGAAGCGGTGGCGATGGGTGGGCGCCGAGGATAGAAAACGCTCGGGCTTGAAGCGGTCGGGGTCTTCCCAGAAATCGGGGTGGCGGTGCGTGACCCATTGGCAGAGGAGGATGATCGATTTCGCGGGAATGGCGAAGCCGTTGATCTCGTCGGCGGAGATGGATTCGCGAAGCTCGCCCCAGCCGGGCGGGTATAGGCGAAGAGATTCTTCGAACACGGCTTTCGTCAGCGGAAGGTGGGGCAGGTCGTCGATGGACGGGTTCCGGCCTTGCAATCTGCCGCGGATTTCTTCGTAGACGTTGTTCTGAACATCCGGATTTTGGCCCAGCAGATACCACGTCCATGACAACGCCGCTCCGACGTTTTCGTGGGCGGCGGTTAAGAGCGTGAGCACTTCATCCATGAGCAGTCGCTGCGGCATCCGTTGGCCGGTCTGCTCGTCTTTGGCATTGATCAGCATCGTCAGCAGGTCGTGAGGTTTGCTGGGGTCGTTGCGGCGTGTGGCGATCAATCCCATTACCGTGCGGTCGAGCAGTCGCTTGGCTCGGGCGAAGGAACGGTTCGCGTTTGTTGGGATCCAATTGGGAACCAGTTGCATGGAATTCAGACGATTGCTGACATGCTTGAAGGTGGTGCGGAATGCCTTGCCGGTGGCGTCGGCCGCGCCGGATATGTCTACGCTGAAGAGCGTTGTGCTGGCGATGCGCAAGCCGAGCTTCATCATGCCGTCGAGAATGTCGATGGGCTGACCCACGACGGCCTCCTGCTCCCGAAGGAACGTCTCGGCGGCTTCAACCATAAGGGGGCTCAACTGGGCCAGGTACTGGCTGTGGAACGCGGGCTGCGCGAGCCGGCGCTGGCTCAGCCAGGGCTCTCCCTCATTGGTAAAGAGTCCATCGCCGACCAGCAGGCTGACGCTGTTGTAGAAGATGTCGGGTTTGCGGTAGTTCTTATGATTTTTGTGCAGGACGTGCTCGACCGCATCGGCGTGTGTCAACAGGTAGCAATAATGAGCGGGGACGACGCGCAGGCGAACGTAGTCGCCGTAGTCCTGCCGGGCCTGGGTGTACATGCCCAGCGGATCGCGTTGCATCTGGCGAAGACAGCCCTTCAGCCAATGCCCGCGCGGTCCCGGGAATGGCTTGGCCGCCACCGGCGGGGGGGTAGGAGTCAGAGATTGGTCCATCGTTGGCATGGCCAAAGTTCGGCTTTTTACGCGGATGGACGCATTCACGCAAACAGGTGAGCCTGGGGCAAAAAACCGGTGACCTTTGTTCGGATCGCTAAACCGTTATTGCGGCCCAATGGAACCAACCAACGCCGCCACCACGGTGACGATCTCGCGCGGCTCGAGCGGCTTGGCGACGTGCAGATTGTATCCCGCCTGAAGCGCGCGGATCCGGTCCTCGGATCGGGCGAAGGCCGTCACCGCCACGGCGGGGATTTTCTTGCCGCTGGATCGCAGCTGGCGAATGAGTTCGTAGCCGTCCATCTCCGGCATGCCGATGTCGCTGATGATGATTTGGGGTTTTACGCTGGGAAAGATCCTCAGCGCTTCCCTGGCGGAGTGGGCTATGCTCACGTTGGCCTGGGAATTCTGGAGCACGCGTCGAAGCATTTCGCAGGCGTCGGGATCGTCGTCCACCACCAGAATGCGGATATCGGTGAGCTTGACCTCCAGCGAGTCATCGTATTCGTTGGACTTGGGAGAGATGGGATGTTCCCGGCCCTGGGTGTCCTGCTGGATGATGGCAATGGGGAAGTGCACCGTAAACGTGGCGCCCTGATTCTCACCCGGGCTGCTCACCGAAACCTTGCCGCCGTGAAGCTCGACAAGATGTTTCACCACTGCCAGGCCAAGTCCAAGTCCGCCGTGGCGGCGTGTCGTGGAACCGTCGGCCTGGCTGAAACGGTCAAAAACATGCAGAAGAAATCCCGGATCGATTCCTCGGCCAGTGTCGGTGACACAGACTTCAACATGCGAATTGACGCGCTCAAGATGGATTTGGACCGTGCCTCCCTTGGACGTGAACTTCACCGCGTTGGAAAGAAGATTCCAGAAGATCTGCTGTAGCCGGGCCGGGTCCCCCTTGACCGGACCGGCCTGTGGATCGAGGACGCGGTCGATCCGAATTTCCTTGGCGGCGGCGGCGGGTTGGACGATCTCGATGGCCGCCTGCACGAGCGGCGCCAAGTCAACGGTCTGGACTTCAAGGCGGAGTTTTCCGGAGATGATTCGGCTTACGTCCAGCAGATCCTCGATGAGCCGCAACTGGGATCGCGCGCCCCGCTCAATGGCTTCCAGGGCCTGACTGAGGGTTTCCTGATCCTGAGGCGTTCGGCGAAGAAGCTGCGTCCAGCCCAGCACGCTGTTCAGAGGTGTTCGCAATTCGTGCGACACGGTGGCGAGGAATTCATCGCGCATGCGGGAGGCGCGCTCGGCCTGCGTTCGGGCGGCACGCTCGCTTTCCTCGGCCCGCCGGCGTTCGGCGATTTCCGTCTGGGCCCGGCGGTATAGCTCGGCGTTGTTGATCGCCGCGGCGCCCTGGGCGGCCAGCGCCAATGCCAAACGCTCGGCGCGTTCGGTGAATACGCCCGGCTCGGGGTGGCCGAAAAAAAAACCTCCAAGAACGGAACCGTTCGACGAAAAGACCGGGACGGCCAGATAGCTGCGAACGGGAAGGTGCCCCTTGGGCAGTCCGAAATGGGGCGGACTTTTTCCAAAGCGCGGGTCCTTCAGAACGTCCGCGATGCGCGTCACTCCCTCGCCCTGGAAGGTGGGGCCAAACTCTTCGGTGTTACGCGGCACGCCGAATTCCTCGAACGCCTCGCGCGGCGCTCCCGAAAGCGTGTACAGAACGTAGGATTTATTGTGCTCATCGACGGCATTGTAAAAAAAGGCCCCGAACCGCGCGCCGGTGAGGTTCACGCCGGCATCGGTGATCTTTTGCACGAGGCTTTGGATATTCAATTCCGAGGCCAGATCGCGGGCGACGGCGTTGAGCGTTTGCGCTTCTTGATGCGCCTCCCGCTCGCGCTCCAAAAGGTTGAGACGTTCTTCCTGGCCGCGGTTGCGTTGCATGGCGATGGCGGCCTGATTGGCCCCAACCGAGAGGAGCAGGCCATCCTGTTCCGACGGGAAGTCCGCCTGGGCACACCCGCCCACGAGCACACCGGCGTCGGCGCCGTATCCGAAGCGCGTGATGGCGATATGCAACGTTCCCGGCCCACGCGGGTGGGGGATCGCGGCGGTCGTATTGGACGAATCGTTGAGCGACGGCGCGAGTGCCTGGCCGATGGTCCGGGCCTCCTCGGGTCTGGGGGCTTCGTCACGCCAGCGAGCCGTTTCGAAAAACCCGGCCGAATCCGCGCTGGGAATGCGGACGTAAACCAACTCCAGCGACAGCATCTTGAGGAGGCAATCGGCGAGGCTCTGTGCAATGGCTGCGGAATCGGAGCCGGTCCAGACTGCCGCCAGCGCCGAGAGAGCCACCAGATCGCGCATCGTGCGGCGAAGACCGGCAACCTCATCGAGATTTTGTCGCGGCGAAACGTCCATCAGAACATCCACCCACCAGCGGCCCGGCGACGGCCCGACAACTTAAAGAGAGGCCTGGCGCCGCGGCTTTTGAAGCTCCTGTATGAGTCGGTCGGGTGCAACGAAGAAGGGGTTTTCCTGAACGATGCCGCCGACGACGGCCAGCGGATGGCTGCGCAAAACGTCCACGACCTGGGCGGCGGAGAAACGGGCCAGATCGTACGTGCAGATCACCGTGGCGTTGTACTGCGGGACCACATGGTTCAACCGGGCGCAATACTCCACGAGATCGGCGACGCCCGGCTTGTCCTCCAGCGCCCAAGCCATGTTGGCAACCCATCGCGTGTGCTTGTATCCCTTTTTCTTCGCATCGTTCAGGACTTCCTCGACCAGGGCGAGCATCGCGTTCTGGTCGAACCAACCGGGTCGCAAATGGGCGTCTTCCCAGCCGCGCACCTCGAGCTGGCCCGTTTTTTCGGTTGACGGATCGACGCCGGCGGCCATCAGCCGGCCCAGATATTCCTGTCGCCTGCGTTCGTCAATGATGTGGAAGCTCTTGTCGCCCCGCTCGATTCCTTCCTTGATGAACGGAAGCAACACGTTATATTCCTCGTCCTGGCTGTGAAAAAAAGCGCAGGCATGGCACGGGGGTTGAACGGTGGAACCGGCCAACCGAATGCTCGCATCATTCGACTTATTCATGACGCATTTCCTTCGCCGCCCCTTGAGTCCATCGTTTGGTTTAATCGCTTGTATTCCACCCCCGCCAAGGCCGCAACGGAAGAAATTCCGTTGCGAACCAAAGAAATTTTATGGACTTACAGCAATGAGGTTGCGCTATTTGCCATAACTCCACATTGAGCTGGATCATTATGTCCGTAGCGGCCTCACGCTGGCGATGCAGGACACGATTTCTATGCATGCCGTAGCGCTCATTCGGGGCAAATGGAGGACGGATGAATCTAAAGCCGCCCCTTGGCGTGGGACGAATCCTTCTTAAAATATCTGGCCATGACGGCTGTGGAAAATCCGCGCACTCCGAATCGGTCCGACTCCCCGTTGGGATTAATCGCTGGGGAAGGGATTTTTCCGATATTGGTGGCTCGCGGGGCGCGGGCGGCGGGGCGGAAAGTCGTCGCGGCCGCGTTCGGGGGCAGCGCCTGGCCGGAATTGCGGGCAGAAGTCGATGTCTTCAAATGGGTTGGCGTCGCCAGGTTGGGGCAATGGATTCGCGTCCTGCGCGCCGAGGGGTGCAGCGAAGCCATCCTTGTCGGACGGGTTCCCAAGGAAAAAATTTACAACCGATGGCGTTGGTTCCAGTATATTCCTGATCTGAGAACCATCCGGATGTTGCTCCGACGGGTGCAACGGGATAAGCGCGATCAGGCCGTGCTTGGCGCGGTCGATCGGGAATTGGCCTCCGAGGGCATCACTTTGATCGACCAAACAACTTACTGCACCGAACACCTGGCGACGAGCGGCGTCATGACCCGAATCGCGCCCTCCCAGAAGCAATGGGACGACATCCGCTTTGGCTGGGATTTGTGTCAGACCGTGAGCCGGCTGGACATCGGCCAATCGATCGGGGTGTTGGACAAAAACGTGATCGCGGTGGAAGCGGTCGAGGGAACCAACGCGATGATCGATCGGGCCGGGCAACTGTGCAAAGTCGGTGGGTGGGCGCTGATCAAAGTTTCCAACGTGCGTCAGAATTTGCGCCTGGATGTTCCGACCATAGGAACGACGACGATCGAAAAGCTTCACGCCAATCGTGCCTCGGCGCTGGTGCTGGAGCCGGGCAAGACGATCATGCTGGAAAAGCCCAAGGTGCTGGAACTGGCCGAGCGGTACAAGATCGCGATCGTGGGGTATGCGCCGGATACCAATCGTTAGCGCGCAGCCGGCGTCTTCCTTCCGATGAAAACATATCGAGCCATTGCCGAGTATTACGACGCCGAAAGTGAACATCATGCGATGCTTCGCCAGGATGTTCCGTTTCTGCTCGGACATTTGCCGCGTCGAAGCCAGACGATCATGGAATTGGCGGTGGGGACGGGGCGGGCGGCGATTCCTCTGGCACAGGCCGGGCATCGCGTAGTCGGCGTGGATTACGCACGGGACATGTTGGCGATCGCCCGCGGAAAACGCGACGCCGCGGGAATCTCCCCGCGCAATCTTTCGCTGGTTCGCGCGGATGTGCTGCGGCTCAAACTCCGCCGGAAATTCGATTGGGTGGTTCTGCTGTTCAACACATTTCTGGGGTTTCCCACGCTCAAGGGTCAGGATGCCCTCCTGCAAGGCGTCGCCGCTCATCTGAAGCGCGGCGGAAAGTTCTGGCTCGACATTTTCCAGCCGAATCTGGCGCTGATTGCTACGCCGCGCTCGAAGAATCTTGACCCGGTCCTGTTCCATGTGCCGAAACTGAACCGCTCGGTTTTCCGAACCACCAGCGTCGAGCGCGATCCTGCGGCGCAGATTCAATTGGTGACATTCCATTACCAATGGTTCGACGATCGCGGCAGGGAACATCGCCAGAAGGTGGCGTTCACGCTGACGTTTGTTTTTCCGCGGGAACTGCAATTGCTGCTGGAGCGAAACGGTCTGGCGATCGAAAAATTGTACGGCAATTACGATGGGAGTCCGCTTACCGCGGACTCGCCGCGCATGATCGCCCTGTGCCGGCGGCGATAGAATTGGTCTTCGTCGGCGGCGCGTCGATCAGCGGTTTAAGAACGGCAGCCACGAACGGCTCGGCCATCCAATCGAAATGCCCGCCCCGAACTCCCAGCGCGCTCCAGTCTTTCTCATAAGGATGTTGAATAACCCTGGCCTTGTCGGCCGGGCTGAGACCCAAGAGCGTAAAGCCCTTCCGGCCGGCGCCGCTGCGATGGGCGTGGTCGTACGTTCCGAAAACGATGGGGCCAAATCCCTGCCAGAAATCGTCCTCGGGACTGTAGAACACGTGAATGACGCTGGCATGTTTGAGGGCGGGCCGTAAATCAAAATCCGGCGACAGTGAAGGAGCAAGAAGGATGATCGGGCCGACCTGGATTGAATGTGGAAGCCGCGCCAAGGCTCCCATCACCACGCCGGCCCCGGCGCTGTGGGCGATCAGAACGATGCGTGAATGGGGATGATCCGTGCGCCATTGTATGATCTGATTGGCCAGATGGTTCTCGGAGATGTAATGCCAAATTCGCGAGGAAATGGAAATGACGAAAACCGGATAAGACGAGCCCCAGTCCCAGACGCGAAGGCAATCGGTGCTGCCGTGATCGTGCAGGGAATGGACGATCTGGGCGTAAACTTGGCCATCGCCGCCGATTCCGGGAACGACGATGACCGTGTTGGGTTGCCGCGGGGAGATCGTTTGCGTTGCACATCCAGAGAGTATCGCGAAAAATACAAGGCAAATTGAACCGCACAGACGCCCAGAGCGCAGAGCATAAACAAAAAACCAGGGGATTCTCCATGTCTGTCTCTGCGCTCTGGGCGTCTGCGCGGTTCCACTTTTATTTGCGACTGCGGTTCGCATCATGGTCATGGTTTTGTACCATGGACGGGCAAACGGCTAAAATGATTGAGTGGTAAGGAGAACCAGATGACCCAAGCATCCACAGCCCCGGCCCAGCAGGCGGGAGCCCGCCCCGTGACTCGGCAGTTCGTGAACTTCGCGTTTTTTAAGCTGGACCCGGCTCTGCGGCGGTTGCCGGATCTGGAAAAGGAACAGGCCCGCGCGGAGTTTTCAGCTTTGCTTGCCGAGCCGCCGCAGGGATTGATGTGCCTGTCCTACAGCCTTGTCGGCCTGCGGCCGGACGCCGATTTTGTGCTGTGGCGGATTTCCGCCGGAACCGATGAATTCCAATCGCAAACCCAGGCGATCAACCGTACCCGCCTCGGCGGGTATCTTTCGACGCCGCATTCGCTGGTTTCGATGACCAAGCGAAGCATGTACATCGACAAGGTCGATCCGTTCCACACCGCCGAGAGCCGGACGCACATCATTCCGGGCAAGCGGAAATATCTGTTCATTTATCCGTTCGTGAAGACGCGGGCGTGGTATCTGTTGCCGCTGGACCAGCGGCAGGCGCTGATGGACGCGCACATTAAAATCGGCAACAAATATCCCAGCGTGAAGCTGAACACGACCTACAGTTTTGGACTGGACGATCAGGAATTCGTGGTGGCTTTCGAATCGGATGAGCCGAAGGATTTTCTGGATCTGGTGATGGAGTTGCGCGAGACCGAAAGCAGCAAATACACCCTGCGAGACACGCCGGTCTTCACCTGCGTTCAGATGCCAGTGGGGAGGATTTTGGAGCAGTTGTTCTAGCGCCCAGCAGGCTGGAGTGCATGGGAATCAGCTAAAAAAAGCCCTTTTCGGCACGCTCCGACGGTTTCGTGCACCCGAAGTTTTACCTTGACCGATATCTGGTATAGGAGCATAATATCTAGCGTGCCGAAGTTCCGGATCGATAAGATCGGCGATTTGTGTCGGCAGATGTCGTTCACTCCCCAGGACGCTCGCCTGTCGCAACTGGCGTCAGCAGAACAGCTTCTGCTCGAAATCGAGCCGGCCAAGGCTTACCCGTTCAACTTTATCATTTACCGCATCACCGGCTATCACCCCCGGCAGATCGACCAGACTTTGCTCACGGGCATGGCCCTGCAACATGACCTGGGTTTGCTCATCGAACAGGCCAGCGAAACGCTGAATCTGAGTGAGGCCGAGGCCCCCGAGCCGGTGATGAGCATCGACGATGTCACCCAGCGGTTCAACGTCACCAGCAAGACGATTCAGCGTTGGCGGCGGCGCGGCCTGGCGGCCCGGAGGTTTCTCTTCAAGGACGGCAAACGCCGAGTCGGATTCCTTCTCGGCACCGTCGAACGATTCCTGGCGATTCATCGCGACCAGATCATCCGAGCGGGCAATTTTTCGCAGGCCACCGAGCCCGAGAAAATCGAAATCCTTCGCCGCGCCCGCCGGCTGGCGAATCATTGCCACTGCTGCGTGAACGAGATTTCGCGCCGGATCGGCCGGCGGCTCAATCGCTCGCCGCTGACCATCGCGCACATCATCCGCGATCACGACCGCGCCAATCCGCGCTCCGCCATTTTCCCGGCCGCACCGGCGGAACTGTCCGAGAACGACCGGGCCGAAATCCTCCGCGCCTATCGCCACGGCAGCGCCATCGCCTGCCTCGCCCGGCGCATGTGCCGCACGAAGTCGGCTATTTATCGCGTCATCGTCGAAGAGCGGTTGGCCCAGCTCGGCCGGCGCAAGGTGCGGTTCATCGACGATCCGCTGTATCACCAGGAAGACGCCGCGGCGGTGATCGACCAGATCGTTTCGCAGGAGGAATTGCCCAGGGACCCCAAGGGCGAAGAGACACGCGTGCCGCGCGATTTGCCGCCGTATTTGCAGGACCTCTATCGTACGCCGCTGCTGTCGCCGCCGCGCGAACGGGCACTATTCTTGAAGCTGAACTTTCACAAATTCGAATTCGTCTCGGCCCGGCGCAAGATCGAGCCGCAGTTTGCCCAAGCCCGCGATCTGAACGCGTTGGAATCCCTCCGCCGGCGGATCGCCGATGTGAAAAACCAGATCGTCCTGGCCAATCTTCGCCTCGTGGTCAGCGTCGCCCGCAAACACTTGCGGCCGGGTCTTTCGCTGATGGAATTGATCAGCGAAGGAAACCTCACGCTGATCCGCGCCGTCGATTCATTCGATAGCCACAAGGGCAACCGCTTCAGCACGTACGCGACGTTCGCTCTGATGAAGGGCTTCGCCCGCAGCGTTCCGCAGATGTTGGCCGGCGGCCACGACGCGGTTCACAGCGAAGGCGTGCTGGATTCCCTGCCCGATCGCCGCCAACTGCGCGTGGCGTCAGGGGTCTCGGATCGCGACGAGGTTCGGCAACTTCTTTCCGGCCTGGAACCGCGCGAGCGCGATGTCATCGCCGCTCATTACGGCCTGTCCGAAGGCCGCCCCGCGACCTATGAGCAAGTCGGTTCCCGCATGGGCCTATCCAAGCAGCGCGTCCGCCAGATCGAGCAGGCGGCGCTGGCGAAATTGCGATCAAGTCATAGTCCCGCCGCTTAGTTGCCATCTTGGCCCAAAAACTTGTGAGAATCATACAAGGGAGGGCACGCCGTGGCTGGAGCGGGGGGCGAGAAGCTTGCTCTGCTGGATGAACCTCAAAGTTCCGATGATCGCAGCCCGCTGAAACTTCCCGGCCCATTTTACCTTGGCTTGCGGTCTCCCCGAAGATGAAGCCCCCGATTTACTGGCGCCGCTTTCGCAAGGAAACCAGATCACTCATGATGAGTCCTGAACATTCTGCTGATTCTTCACAAACGGCAATTCCACCACGATGCCCGGCCGAATCGCTCCCTCCGCGGCAATCCGCAAGGTCGTTCCCGGCTTGGCGACGGCGGATTTGACCATCGCCAGGCCGATCGCCGCGTTGGAAAGGATTGGGGATATGGTGCTGCTGGTGATGCCGCCGACCTGGTTCTGCTGATCGTCCATGATCGGCGCGCCCGCCACCGGCAGGGCGTCTTCCTGCATTTTAATTCCGACGATTTGCCGGGCCACCTGGCCTCGGGCGTGCATGCGAGCGACGATTTCCTGGCCGAGATAGCATCCCTTGGTGAAGCTCACCGCACGCGGGAGTTGCCCTGTTTCGGCGGGGAGGACCGAATCGTCGAAATCGATGCCGAACATCGCCCGTCCCGCCTCGATCCGTGTCGTGTTGAACACGGCCCATCCCGCGGGCCGCACCGGCCGCTTGCCGATTTCTCCGCTGGAGAATGCCGAGATGATTTCCATCCAGAGCTTTCCGGCAGCGTGCATCGGAACGACGATGTAATATCCCGGCACCCCGCACGGATCATCCCGCCAGATCAGCACGTCCGCCGCGCCGATTTTCGCCGGCGTCGATCCGAGCGGTGGCAACTCGCTGAAACCTGAAGCGATCTGCCGCAGAATTTCCGCGGCTCTCGGCCCGTGCAGAGCGATCTGATAATGCTTTTCCACCAGGCTTACGAATTGCACCTTTTCGGAAAACCGATGCTTTTCCAAAACTTCCGCGAGGTTCTGCACATTTCGCGCATCGGTTTCCAGCAGCGTGCGGTCCCCGCGCTCCAGAACATTCACATCGGCAACGATTCGGCCCTTGTTATTCAGCAGAAAAGCATACACCCCGGTCCCCGGCCCCAGCGGCTTCCTGGAATCTTTGCCGATTAATTCGTTGGTCAAAAAACGGTTGAGAAAATCGACCCGGTCATTGCCGCTAACCTCCAGGATTCCCCGCTGCGGCAAATCCAGCAGGGCGCATCCCTTGCGGATGGCCGCGTACTCCGCCTGCGGCTCGCCGAAGGTGCAGACGATCTCGATCTCCCCGTATGCCTGAAACTCCGCCTCGGCCTGCTCGTGAAGTTTTCTCAGAGGATTCATTTTGGCTTACCACACCTCAGCCCCTTGATTGTCTTTCCAGCCAGGAGACCACCGTCTTCGTGAGGATGTCGGCTTCCAAATTAAACGGCCAGCCCGCGGATTTTTGACCCAGAGTCGTCAGGCGAAGCGTGGTCGGAATCAGCGCCACTTCAAAGACGTTCCCGGCGACGGCGGCGACGGTCAGGCTCACGCCATCCAGTGCGACCGAACCCTTGGGGACGACATATTGTGCCAATCCAAAGGGGGCTTCCAGTGTAAATCTCCATTCCTCATCCCCGGAATTTATATTCGTTAATATGGCCCGGCCGTCCACGTGACCCTGAACGAAATGGCCGTCGATCCGGTCTCCGATCTTCATGGAACGCTCGAGATTGACGGAATCGCCGGGTTTCAGCAGCCCCAGGTTTGTCCGGTCAAGGGTTTCCTTCACCACGTCGAAGCTCGCCTTGTCAGGCGGAAGTTCCGCCACCGTCAGGCAACAGCCGTTGACGGCAATGCTTTCGCCCATTTTCAGATCGGGGATTTTCGTAACCATGGTCAGCCGACGAAAGTGGGGACCATCCGAGACCCCCGCAATTAATGCCGTTTTTTCGACGATTCCCGTGAACATGGTTTGGTTAGTTTAGGCTTCCTTCAGGTTGCTGCATATTAAAAAGATCGGCGATCCCAAAAATCAGGACGAGACGGTACAATCGGAAGTCATGCGTCGCAGCCTAAAACAGATGGTCACGGTCATTACGGGGGCTAGTTCTGGAATCGGTCGGGCGCTTGCCATGGATTTGGCCGCACACGGTGGCCGATTGGTTTTGGCGGCCAGACGGTTCGATCGGCTGGAGGAGCTTGCCCACGGTCTCGGGGGCGAGCACCTTTGTTTAGCCAGCGATGTCTCCCAGCCCGGGGACTGCCACCGCATCATTGACACCACGGTGGAAAAATTCGGCCGGGTTGACACGGTCGTCTGCAACGCGGGTTACGGTTTTGCCCGCGCATTCGATGCGATGAGCGAAGAGGACATTCGGCAAATCTTCAATACCAATCTGTTCGGCACGATTGAATGTTGCCGCAGGGCCATCGTCGCGATGAAACGGCAGGAGCCGCGCGATGGTTTTCGCGGGCAGCTCATGATCGTCTCCAGCGCTTGCGCCCGCCGTGGTCTGCCGTATTTCAGCACCTATGCCGCGACGAAGGCAGCGCAGCTCAGCCTTGCCGAAGGTCTGCGGATTGAATTGAAGCCGTTTGGCATCGCCGTTACCAGCGTGCATCCCGTGCTTTGCGAGACCGATTTCTTCGCGACGGCCAATGGCCTGAGCGGCATGGATCCGGCCGCGCTGGCCAAGGGGAGCAAGCAATCGCCGCAAGCCGTGGCCGCCCGGATGGTGCGAGCCATCGAAACCCCTCGCCGCGAGGTCTGGCCCAAGGCCATGTCGCGCTTGTCCCTGAGCATCGCCATCGCCATTCCGGCCGTGGTGGACAGGGTGATGTGCGGAATCCGCGACCGGATGCTCAGCCAACAGGAAAATACGGCGGTGGAAAGCGTCGGCAAGACCGTGCGTGCAGGATCGGAATCACTCACGGAGGTAGCGCATTCTGCGCGGTAGCGGGGATGTGATGGATCAAAATGACTGTCGGTTACAGTTCTCGTGATGGTCGGCACGAAAACGGTAATCGATAAAAATCTTCCGTCTTATTATCCGCCGACCGCGTCACGCACTCTGCTATTGGAAATGACAAGCTGATCGTTGTCATCTCTTCGCAACTCGCGGTACAGCGTGTCCCGTTCTACCGGAATTCTTCCCGCCTCGCGGATCAGCCGCTTGATGTCGCCAACGTGCAATTCCTGGTGAACGCCGTGGCCTTCACGTTTGGTGATGTCGTACCAGACGACGGTGCCGTCCAGATCGTCGCAGCCCCAGCCCATCGCCAGTTGCGAAAGTCCCACGCTCTGCATGATCCAGAACGCCTTGATGTGCGCGATGTTGTCGATCATCAGCCGGGCGATTGCCAAGGTCTTCAGGTCCGTCAAACCCGTCGGCCCCGGCAAATATCCCAGTTCGCTGTTTTCGGGAATAAAGCTGAGAGGAATCACGCAATTGAAATTGGCCCGATCAGGCGCCAATCGCATGGCCGCGAGCGATTCATCCTGCAACTGGCGTAATTTCACCATGTGCCCGACTCGTTGGGCCGGCGTTTCGACGTGGCCGTAGAGCATCGTCGCGTTGGTATAGATTCCCAGTTGGTGAGCGATCCGATGAACTTCAAACCATCGGTCCTCGCGAACCTTGCCCTTGAAGACTTCATCATGGACGCGATCGTCGAAAATCTCGGCGCCTCCCCCCGGAAGGCTTCCCAGGCCGGCCTCGCGTAGGGCCGTCAAGACGTCCCTGATGCTCAGGCGGGCGACGCGCGAGAGATGGATGATCTCGATTGCCGTGAACGCTTTGATGTGCAGGCTGGGACACTCGCGGCGAATGCCGCTGAGCATTTGCAGGTAATAATCGAACTTCAACCACGGATGCAGCCCGCCGACGATGTGCACTTCGGTGGCCCCAGCCTCCGCGGCCCGTGCGGCCGTGGCGATCACCTGCTCAACCGGCATTTCATAAGCGCCGTCTTCGCCTCGCTTGCGATAGAACGAGCAGAACTTGCACGACAGGGCGCAAACGTTGGTGTAATTGATGTGCCGGTTCCGATTGTAAAACGTCTTGTCGCCGTGGAGTCTTTCCCGCACGAAATTCGCCAGCCGGCCAATGCCGTGTACGTCGCGGCTGGCGTAGAGCGCCACCCCGTCGTCGGGCGAAAGCCGCTGGCCGGCGGCCAGCTTTTCCGCGACGGGTCGCAGAGCGGCATCAGTGACTTGTAACTCCCGATTCATATGCCGTCAGTATAGGATTGCGCCCGCCCGGCAACCAGCTTTAGGTTGACGTCTGGAACCGTTACGAATCAACATGGCCACATCGTCACGCCCAGATGGCCGGCTGCCAGGATTAGATTCTGATCCAGTGTGCATAGGGGGAGGTTCAATTGCGATGCCAAACCCAAATAAGTTGCGTCATAACTGGTTAGTTGGTGCGGCCTCGCCATGGTGATGATCCGTTGCAAATCCGCTTCAAACGGATCAGGAGCATATTCCATTGCCAACAGGCGCAACGCTTCCAACATTGTGGAAATCTGTTCTTGCGTCAGTCACTTTTGTCGCTCTCGCTTGAGAAGCACATTAGCGACTTCCAGATACCAAATGGGTGGAACAACGAATTGCGTTTCGGGTGTGGCGCGGTTGATGATGTCGGAGGCTTTCGGGTCTTCATTCAGCACCCAGCCTACGGCGGCGTTGGCGTCCAAGACGACTCGCTCGATCACAGCCGGCCTTCATCTATCGCGTCGTGGATCTCTTGCGAGTTCATTTTCCCGGCAACTTCCGCGCGAAGCCGTCGGATGTTCGCCAAGCCTTTTGCCCGTGATTGGCTCACACCATCGCCGTCAGCGTCGTCGCGGTGAGGTGTCAATATGGCCATCGGTGCGTTGGCGCGTTCGGCATCGACGATTTCTACGGATTCATCGCGCTCTCGTATTTCGCGGATGAGCGAAGCCAAGTTGCGCTGAGCCTCTGTAAGACTGATAATGCGCATCGCATGTCTCCTGATTCTGTTCTATCACGGTTGCAGCGGCTCTGCATTGCTTTGCAGGCCACAAATTGGAATTGCAGGTTCTATCACCGGATCAAATCCAAAATCCCCAGCGTCGCCAGCAAAACGCTGATCGCTCCGTTGATCGTGAAAAAAGACAGATTTACCTTCGAAAGATCATTAGGTTTCACAAGGCTCTGCTCCACAATGAGCAGCAGGATCGCCAAAGCGGCGCCGATGTCGTAAAGAATGCCAAACTGCGGAACGATCCGGCCGAGCACGATGAGCATCACGGCTGCCAGGAGATGCGTCAACCGACTGACCCACAGCGCGCGGGAAACGCCGATCCTGGCCGGCACGGAATAGACGCCGCATTGCACATCGCTGGAATAATCCTGGCAGGCGTAAATGATGTCAAAGCCCGCCGTCCAGGCCGCGACGATGACGAACATCGCCATTGGCGGCCAATCCATTCGCCCGGTCACGGCCACCCAGGCGCACACCGGCGCCAGGGCCAGCGCGATGCCCAGATAATAATGACACAATCGCGTGAATCGCTTCATGAACGGATAGCCGCATAGGTATGCCAGCACGGGCAGGGAAAACGCCAGGGGCCAGATATTGCGATAGAGGATTTCAAACCCGGCCGTTGCGGCGACGAATCCGCAGCAGCAGATCGCCAGGATTGCCAGCACAAATCGGCGGGAGAGCAATCCCGACGGCACGGCCCGGCGGGCGGTGCGCGGATTCTTGGCGTCAAGGTCGGCGTCGATGAGCCGATTAGCCGACATCGCAACCGTACGCGCGGTCACCATGCAGACGAGGATGAGCGCGATTTTCCCGAGCGTGAGCGATCCAGGAAAAGTCCGCCCGGCCAGGGCGGCGCTGAGGATCGCCCAGGGCAACGCGAAGACGGTGTGATGAATTTTGATGTCGCCCGCGAAGAGCCGTAAGCGTCGCAAGAAATCCGAAATTCGAAATCCGAATGACGAATCAAGCCCGAAATCCGAAAAGGTTTTCGTTTCGTCATTCGGATTTCGGGCTTGATTCGTCATTCGGATTTCTGATTTCTGATTTTCGTCCGTCCCGGTTCCCATCGCGTGTCCAGCGCGTGCGGCACACCGAGCAGGTCCATCAGTTTGCCGGCCACGAAATCGACGATATCGCCCAGGGAATTCGGATTCAGATAAAACCCCGGATTTGCCGGCGCGATGATCGCTCCGGCGTCCCCGAGAATCTTGTAATTATTGATGTCGATCGGAGACAGCGGCATTTCGCGGTGGGTCAGAATCAATCGCCGCCGTTCCTTAAGCGTCACCGCCGCGGCCCGCGAGATCAGATTGTCGCCCAGACCGTGAGCCACTTCCGCCAGCGTGTTGCTGCTGCACGGAACGATCACCATGCCCTGATGCAGAAAACTCCCGCTGGCCGGCTTGGCGCCGACATCGTTGTAATTGTAAAGCGTCACCGTATGTTCGGCTGTCCCGGCCAGTGCCGCGATATCGACGGTTTCCATTCCCAGTTCATCATGCAAAAGCCGCCGGCCCAGCGGTGAGACGATCAGATGGACGTTCACGCCGGCGGTCACAAGGCCTTGAATAAACCGCTGGGCGTAAAGCGCTCCGCTGGCGCCGGTGATGGCGGTGACGATGTCCATGGCTCAAATGATAACGTTCACTTTCGAAATCCGCGATAACAAACGCAGATGCCAAAAGTCAGCGGTTTTTGCGTTATGTCCTGAAACCCCGCGTCCGCGAGCATCCGCATCATCGTTTCGCGGCCGATAAAGGTCTTCACGCTCTGCGGCAGGTATTTGTAAGCGCCGGTCTTGTCGCCGCTGATCCATGTGGCGGTGCGGGGGAGAACGTGCTTGAAGTAGAAGTTGTACAGGCAGCGGAAAATCGGATTGGTCGGCTGAGAAAACTCGAGGATCGCCAATCGGCCGCCGGGGCGGAGGATGCGAAAAAATTCTCGAGCGGCGGCAAGAGGGTCGGCGACGTTGCGGATGCCGAAGGCGATGGAGACCACGTCACAGCAGGCGTCGGGCAACGGCAGGCGCTGGGCGTCGCCGCTCACGAAGCGAATGCTTTGTGATGGAACAACCTGGGCCGATGCCGTTCGCATCCATTTCGCGACGGCAATCGGGAGCATCTCATAGGTGAAGTCGATGCCGATGACCTGCGTTACAGAAGAATTGAACCGCACAGACGCAGAGGGCGCAGAGAAAACGGAAGACGTTGAACGATTAACTTCGGGGTCTTCTCCGCGCTCTCCGCGTCTCGGCGGTTCAATTGAGTTTTGTCCCGGAGGATCGGCGCGGCGCAGGCCGTTGAAGAATGCCAGGGTCAGATCGCCCGTGCCGCAAGCGACGTCGACGACCCGGTCGGTGGCGTTTAACTGCGCCAGTTTCACCGCCTTTCGCCGCCAGGATTGGTCCATCCATAGGGTGTGCAGGCGATTGTTCAGGTCGTAGCTGGGGGCGATGGCGGCGAACATCCGCTGGACGCGGCGGCGTTTGTCGGAGACCGCGTGCGGGTTGGCCAGCGAGACGTCGTCCCAGACGTTGGTCATGAATTCCTCGAAATCGAACCGAAACCTAAACAGTGGGTTAAACAGCGGGTCATCATGGCGAATATTGTCGTGCAAGGGGGTGAATTTGACAATCCGGGTTGCCGATCATAAATATATGACTGACGCGTCAGTTATTTAATTACGGGACGGGCGGTGAAATGACTCTGGTCGCAAAAAAACAGCCGGGACGGCCTTGCGATAAGGCGCTGCAGGAGCGGCGGCGTGAGGCGATTTTGAAGGTGGCTGGGGGCCTGTTCGCCAGGCATGGGTTCACCGCCACGGATGTGCAGTGGGTTGCCGATGCGCTGCGGATCAGCAAAGGAACGGTCTACCGGTATTTTCCGAGCAAGGAAAAGTTGTTCCTTGCCGCCGTGGCCCGGGGGATTTGCCGGATGCAGGAGCACATTGAATCCGCCAAGAGCGGGGTGGCGGATAAGGTCGAGGAAATCCGCGCGGCCGTGATCGCGTATCTGCGGTTTTTCAAGAAGAACCCGGAACTGGTGGAACTTTTCATCCAGGAGCGCGCGCAATTCAAAGGCAAACACCGGCCGATTTATTTTCAGTATCGCGATGCGCGGCGCGGGCCGTTTCGCGAGCACCTGGCCGGTCTGCTGGCCGATGGCCGCATCCGCGATATGCCGCTGGAGCGGGTGATCGATGTGCTGGGAGATGTGCTGTACGGCACGATGTTCACGAATCATTTTGCCGGGCGGGACAAGCCGTTCGAGGCCCAGGCGCAGGACATTCTGGATGTGGTGTTCAATGGGATTCTAAGCGAGAAGGAACGGGCGGCGGTTTGATCATCGGTGGTAATTTTTATCGGAAAATAAGATGGCAAGCGAAGAAACAGTCGTGGAAACGGTGACGCCGCTGTCGGGGCGTGATGCGGGAGAAACGTACATGACGCCTCCGGCGCCCCAGAGCGTCATGCCGACGGACGGCCGCGCGAAGCGGTCGCGCCGGCGGAAGCGGTGGATCATCATCTCTCTGGTGGTCGCGGGAGTGGCGCTGGGGCTGATCTTTGGCGTGCCGGAGGCGATTTACGCGTGGAATCACGTGTCAACGGACGATGCGATCGTGAACAGCCATATCACTTACATCAGCTCGCGCGTGTCGGGGTTGGCGCGGGAAGTTTTGGTGGATGATAACCAGTACGTCGAGGCGGGGACGCCGATGATTCGGATCGACCGGGTGCCGTATCAGCTTGCGGTGGAGCAGCGCACGGCCGAGTTGGGGCGGGCGAAGCTCGGGGTCGCGGAGAAAGTGGCGGCGCTGGATTTGGCCGAAGCGCAGCTTGATCGCGTGCGATCGGAGGTTCGCTCGAAGATCGCCGATCTTCGGGGCGATTGGTATCTCGTGGCGACGGTGGGGGATTTCGTGAAGTACGAAATGGCCGCGTTGCAGGGGGGCGTGGCGAATCTTCATCAGCAGGAGGCGAATCTCAAGCTGGCCCAGCAGGAATACGCCCGGGTCAAGAAACTGGGGCCGCAGAGTGTCAGCCAGGAGGAGATCGATCAGCGCAGCTCGGCTCTGCAGGTGGCGCAGGCGCAGGTGGCTTCGGCGCAGGCGTCGGTGGATCAAACGCGGGCTCTGCTGGGGTTGCCGCCGAATCCGAAGGACCCGGGTTCGGTTCCCGCGGACGTGGGTCAGACGTTCAACGGAATGCAATATGCGGCCTCTTCGGTGATGGGTGCGCTGGCGCAGCTTGGATTGAATTTTCAATCCATCTCTTCGCCAAAGCTGATGGAAATGAAGGAGCATTTCAGTGCGCTCAGCGTCGACTCGGTGGTGGAAAACTCGCCGGCCGTGAAAGCGGCCAAGGCGCAGGTCGCGTCGGCGCAGGCGGCGCTGGGTGGGGCGCATTTTGACCGGTCTCACCCGGACTTACAGCCGGAAATCGTCGAAGCGCAAAAGGGGTTGGAACAGGCGCAGCTTCAACTCTCCTACACGGATATTCGCGCTCCGCTCTCCGGCTACATCGGCCGGCGGAACGTCAATCCGGGAACGCTGGTTGCCGTCGGGCAGCCGCTGCTGACGATCCGGCCGCTGTCGGACGTGTGGGTCGACGCGAATTTCAAGGAGACGCAACTGGCGGATTTGTGCATCGGCCAGAAGGTGGACATTTACGTCGATGCGTATTCCGACAAGGTTTTTCACGGGCGGATCGCGGGATTCAGTCCGGGAACGGGGGCGGTGATGTCGCTACTTCCGCCGGAGAACGCGACGGGGAATTTTGTGAAGGTCGTGCAGCGGTTGCCCGTGCGGATTGACTTGACCGAGCCGAATCCGGCAGACACGCCGCTGATGGCGGGGTTTTCCGTGGTTCCGGAAGTGGACATCCGCTTGCAGCCGGAAGGTCCGGACGCGGGCCGGCGGCTTCTGGGCGGGGCGCAAGGCCAATGAGCGCGTCCGTTGGCGGAATTTCGCTGAATCTGGATCAGTCCGATCGGGAATTCAATCCCTGGATCATCGCTCTGACCGTGACCGTTTCGACGTTCATGGAGGTGCTCGACACGAGCATCGCGAATCTGTCATTGCCGCACATCGCCGGCTCGATGGCGGCAACTTACGACGAAGCGACGTGGGTGCTGACCAGCTACCTGGTTTCCAACGCCGTGGTTTTGCCGTTGTCGGGCTGGGTGACGGGCGTAATGGGCCGCAAGCGCTTCAACATGACTTGCGTGGCCGTCTTCACGATCAGCTCCATGTTGTGCGGAATGGCAACCAGCTTGCCGATGCTGATTTTTTTCAGGATTCTCCAGGGCATCGGCGGCGGGGGGCTTCAGCCGTCGGTCCAGGCGATTCTGCTGGATACGTTTCCCCTGGCCAAGCGCGGCATGGCGATGGCTGTGTACTCCATCGCGGTGCTGGTGGCCCCGGTGTTGGGTCCGACGCTGGGGGGATGGATCACCGACAGCTATTCCTGGCGATGGATTTTCTATATTAACCTGCCCGTCGGCGTGATCTCGCTGCTGCTGACGCAGATTGTTTTGCGCGATCCGCCCTACATGATCGCCCAACGCGCCGCCCAGCGCGGCAAGCCAAGGCGGGTCGATTTCATCGGGCTGGGATTGGTCGCTATTGGCCTGTCCACGCTGGAAATGGTGCTGGACAAGGGACAGGAAGTCGATTGGTTCAGTTCTCGATTCATTCTTTCGCTGTCGATCATTGCCGGGACTTCGCTGGTTGCAGCGGTGATCTGGGAATTGTGCCAGAAATCGCCGATCGTCAACGTTCGGCTGTTCGGAGAGCGGAATTTCATGTTGTGCTGCGTCATTTGCTTTGGCGTATATGCGACGCTGTACGCGACGACCGTGCTGCTTCCGCAAATGCTGCAAACGTTGATGGGATATTCGGCGACGGAAGCGGGGCTGGTGCTTTCGCCGGCGGCCCTGGTGACGATGCTGGAAATGCCCATCATCGGCATTCTTCTGTCGCGCGGGGTGGATGCGAGGAAAATGATCGCCTGCGGTCTTCTGATCACGGCCGGAGCGGCGATGTGGATGTCCCGGCTCAATTTGCAGGTCTCGGAGGCCGACGTGATCTGGCCGCGCGTCGTGCAGGTGCTGGGCGCGGGCTTGATGTTTGTTCCGATCAATACGATTGCGTATCGATTCATTCCAAAAACGGAAACGAACAACGCGTCCGGGCTTTTTTCACTCGTTCGCAATGAAGGCGGCAGCATCGGCGTGGCGCTCGTAACCACGCTGCTGGCCCGGCACACTCAGATGCGCCAGGCGAGCCTGGTCGGCCACGTTAATCTGCTGAATCCGATAGCCGTCGATATGCTGCATCGGGCCAGCGCCTTATTCGGTCCGGCCGATCCCACCGGCGGACGCGGGGCTCTTGCATTGGTGTACGCCCTGGTGCAGCAGCAGGCGGCCATTCTCTCATACATGGATCTGTTTCAGATTTTCGCCGGGGTCACGCTGCTGGTTGTTCCCCTCGTGCTGTTCATGCGCGGCGGAGTGATCACGCGAGACGCGATCGTGGCGCATTGACCGGAATATCCCGGAATTTGATTTGCCGCGAGGAAGCCAATAAGTTCACATTCAATGGGTACCATTTATTTGATCGCCAGCGGTGACTTGCGCGGCTCGGCCAATCGCAAATGCGAAGCGGCGCAGCAGGAGATGGAAAAGAGCCTGATCGCGGCGGTGATGAAACTCGGCGGCAAAGTCAAACGCGCCCACGGCTTCCGCGAAGAATCGGGGCACAGCTTCATCGATTCCCAGAAGTACGGGATGGAAGTCTTTCGCGGCATTCCGCCCGAAGCGCCGCTGATCGTGGCCGAGGCGGTCTGGCAATACTCGCATCACGTCCTGCAAGGCCTGCAATTTCATCAAGGCCCGATCCTGACGGTCGCCAACTGGAGCGGAACCTGGCCGGGACTCGTGGGCATGTTGAACCTGAACGGCTCGATGGCCAAGGCGGGGATCAAGTATGCGACCCTCTGGAGCGAGGATTTTGAAAACGATCGCACATTTCTGAAAAACCTCGGGCGGTGGATGAAGGGGAAGAAGGTTACCCATGATACGAGTCACGTTCACCGGCTGAAGCTGGCGAAAATTCCGCCCAAGGCAAGGAAAATCGGCGTTCGGTTCGCCGAGCGGTTTCGGGGAGAGAAGGCGATCATGGGCGTCTTCGACGAGGGGTGTATGGGAATGTTCAACGCGATCATTCCTGATTCCCTGCTGAATCCAACGGGTGTGTTCAAGGAACGGCTCAGCCAGAGCGCGCTCTATTTCGCGATGACGCAAGTGGGCGATGCCGAAGCTCGGGCGGTGTTCGATTGGTACAAGGCCCAGGGCGTAATTTTCCATTTCGGACAGAATGAAGACGAAGACCTCACGGAACGGCAGGTGCTGGAGCAATGCAAAATGTACATCGCGGCCCTGCGGATCGCGGATGAATTTGGGTGCCACACCATCGGCATTCAGTATCAACAGGGATTGAAGGACCTTGCCCCCGCGAGCGATCTCGTGGAAGGAACGCTGAACAATGTCCATCGGCCGCCGGTGAAGAGCGCCGATAGCCAGCGTGAACTTTTTGCCGGGGAGGCGTTGCCGCATTTCAATGAAGTCGATGAGTGCGCGGGGCTCGACGGGCTGGTGACGTACAAACTGTGGCGCGAACTGGGACTCGATCCGGAAAACACGCTGCACGATCTTCGCTGGGGTCGGCATTACAGCGGTCCTGGTAAGGATGTGAATGGCAATGATGCGGAAATCGACGCATACGTTTGGGTGCTGGAGATCAGCGGCGGGGCGCCGCCCAGGCATTTTGTCGGCGAGTGGTCGGGCACGCACAGCTATCGGCAGCCGGCGATGTATTTCCGGCTCGGCGGCGGCACCTGCTCGGGCGTGAGCAAATGCGGGCACATCGTCTGGAGCCGGGTCTTCGTGAAAGATCAGCGGCTGAAGATGGACATCGGAATTGGCCAGGTCGTCGGATTGCCGGAGACGGAGACCCAGGATCGGCTGAACCAAACCACGCCGGTCTGGCCGATCATGCACGCGGTGCTGACCGGGGTGAGCCGGGATCAGATGATGGCGCGGCACCTGGCGAATCACATTCAGATTGCCTATGCGCCCAGTGAAAAGGCGGCAAAGCGGGCGCTGTTCGCCAAGGCGGCGGCGATGGTGGAATTGGGCTTGGAGGTGTCGGTTTGCGGGGAGGTGTAGGTTGCCGGGGGAAAAGGGCAGGGGTAGGATTCGCTCGCGATTTGAGCGTATTCATGTGGTGTGTGGCGTTCAAGGCCCGCGGGATTGCTGACCTGCGGGTTTGGTGAAATTTTCGGCGAAATAACAGATGGATTTGAAGAACCGGGTGGCACTCGTGACAGGGGCATCGCGCGGGCTGGGCGCGGCAATCGCGCAGGCGCTGGCCGAGCGCGGCGCGAAAGTGGCTGTGAATTATTTTGCCGGGGCCAAATTGGCCGACGAAGTGGTCGAGGGCATTCGCCGCCGCGGCGGCGTCGCGCAGGCCCTGGGCGCGGATGTGCGGGATGAACGGCAGGTGGATCAGCTTGTGCACGATGTGGCGAAGCTGCTGGGGCCGATCGACATTCTGGTCCTCAACGCCACGGGGCCGCAGCCGATGCTGCGAATCGAAGAATTGACCTGGCAAGCGTGTCTGGATCAACTGGAATTTTTTGTAAAAAGTCCCGTGCTGCTGGTGAAGGCGGTGGTGGCGGGGATGAAAGAAAGAAAGTATGGGCGGATCATTCAGATCGGCTCGGAAGTGTTCGAGTCGGGCCTGAATCCTTTTTCGAATTATGTCTCGGCCAAGGGAGCGCAATTGGGATTGACGCGATCGTGGGCCATGGAATTGGGGCCATGGGGAATCACCGTGAACCTCGTCGCGCCGGGCTGGATTCCGACCGAGCGGCACGCGGATGCTTCGCCATCCTCCAAACAGCAGTACGCATCGCAAATTCCGCTGGGGCGGATGGGCGTGCCGGCGGATGTCGGGCAGGCGGTTGCGTTTCTGGCCTCCGATGGGGCGAATTTCATCACCGGCCAGAAAATTGCCGTCAACGGCGGCAACACTTTGGAATAGTCGCACATGCAAGCCAATAAACAGATCACCGTTAACGAGGCCCTGGAGATGGGGCTGGCCCACCACCGCGAGGGACGGCTGCGCGAGGCCGAGGGAATCTACCGTCACATCCTGGCGAGCCAATATAATTTTGTTCCGGCGATCCATATGTTGGGCGTGGCGGTGTACCAGGGCGGCCGGCACGATGAAGGGATCGCGCTGGTTCGCCGCGCGCTGCAGTTGAACCCGGATTATCCGGAAGCGCTGGCGAACCTGGGGCATCTTCTGCGGGAACGGGGGCAAATAGCCGAGGCGGTTGAGTGTTGCCAGCGGGCGATCAAGCTGCAGCCGACCCTTCCCGAAGGATACGTCAATCTGGGCAGCGCGATGTTCGCCCTGGGGAAATTCCAGGAGGCGGTGGACGCTCATCGCCACGCGATCGAGCTGCGCGGGAATTATCCGGACGCGTACACGAATCTCGGCAATGCGCTGCAGTCGCTCGGTCGGCATGAAGAAGCGTGGGCCGCCCTCCGCAAGGCTGTTGAGCTTCGCCCGGATTTTCCCGAGGGGCACAACAATTTGGGGGCCGCGCTTCATTCGGCGGGAAAAGTGGATGAGGCGATCGAATATTACAACAAGGCGCTGACGCTCAAACCGGAATATCCCGAAGCCCTCAGCAATCTGGCCAACGCGCTGCAGAGCAAGAAGCAATTCGACGAGGCAATTAATCTGTGCCGGCGGGCCCTGCAGATTCAGCCCAACAACCCGGATGCGTACAACAACATGGGCAATGCGCTTCAGGAAAAGGGAGATGCGGAAAAGGCGGTCGCCTGTTTTCGCAAAGCCCTGGAGTTTCAGCCAAACCACGTCGATGCGATGAATAATCTGGCCAATTGCTTCCAGGAGCAGGGGAAGCTGGAGGACTCGATCGCCTTGTACCGCAAGGCGATTGAGTTGAGGCCGCTGTTCGCCAAGGCCCACGGCAACCTGGGCAACGCGCTGCGTGCGCTGGGGCGAATCGACGAATCGATTGCGACGTGCCGAAAGGCGGTGGAAATGATGCCGACGATGGAGGAGGCGCACGTCAATCTCGGCACGGCGCTGCACATGGCCGGGCGATATACCGAGGGAGTCGCCTCTTGCCACCGGGCGATCGAGTTGCGATCGGATTTCGCCGAAGCGCACAAGGATTTGTCGCTGATGCTGCTGGTGCAGGGCAAATTCGAGGAGGGGTGGCGGGAATACGAATGGCGTCTGCGCCTGCCGCATTATTTCAATTCGCCGACGCGGTTTGCCCAGCCGATGTGGGATGGGTCGGATTTGCGGGGCCGCAAAATTCTCATCCACGCCGAGCAGGGGCTCGGGGACACGATTCACTTCGCGCGGTTTTTGCCGCTGCTGCAAAAGCGCGGCGGAAAGGTGATTTTGGAATGCCAGGCGGAATTGGTCCGGCTGATGAAGCAAATGGAAATCCTTAAAGGCGTCGAGGTCTTACCGCGCGAATCCAAATCCGGGCCGAAGGTGGAGTTTGACGTTCACGCGGCGTTGCTCAGTTTGCCGCTGCTGCTGAATAGATTGGCCCCGACCGATCAGTTGGACGTGGCCCAGCCGCCATATATCAAGGCGGACGCGTATTTGCAGGATCAATGGCGTGCTCGATTTGCGGATAGCACGGGGCTGAAAATCGGCCTGGCGTGGGCGGGAAGCCCGACCAACAAAAACGACCGGCATCGTTCGATCACGCTGCCGGCCATGGCGCCGCTGGCACGCGACGGCGTGGAGTTTTATTCGCTTCAGTTTGGAAAGCCGGCGGAGCAGACCGCGAATCCGCCGCGGGGAATGAAATTGATCGACCACACCGCCAAGATCGGCGACTTCGCCGACACGGCAGCCATGGTCGCGGAATTGGATTTGATCATTTGCATTGACACCGCGTTGGGCCATCTGGCCGGCGCTATGAACAAGCCGGTGTGGGTGATGCTGCAATTCACGCCCGATTTCCGCTGGCTGCTGGAAGGTCGAACGACGCCCTGGTATCCATCGATGCGGCTGTTCCGGCAGAAAAAATTCGGAGACTGGGCGGAGGTGATCGAGGAAGTGGCGGGGGAGTTGGGGAACGCAATGAGACGCGACGAAATTCGAGAAGGCCGCCAGCCGTCTACGTCGGGCTGAGGTTCCATTGTTTGGCGCGAGCGGCCATGGCCTGCGCGTGCGCGGGCCAGTCGTGAAGCGTCGCAGGGTCAAAATCAGCGCCGTTGGGCCAAACCAAGGTGTGGACCTCGGAATCGATTCGCACTTGATTGAAAATGTTCAGGTCGCGCAAAGGAGCGAGAAGCTCTCCGGCGAGAATTGGCTGGAAATCGATTACCTGCTCCACGTCATCGTCGAATCGAACCCGCAAGACGTACGGCGCTTCGATCTTGAATGCTCGGACGCGGTGGATGGGGTGTGTTGTCATATTGGCCTCATCGTGATCGAATCTCAGTCTAATGGATTGATAGGCAGTGGCGCCTGACCTGCTTGGAGTCGTTGCCAGTCTTCCAAGAGTTCTTCCTGGTGCAATTCTGCCCACGCCTCCACGAGACCGCGCTGGCGGCGTGGTAGTGATCCTGCGATCAAGTCGATGGGTTCCAGAATGAACGCGGCCACCTCATCCTGCTTGATAGGATGCATGGAAGTGAGGCAAGTGGTGCGGACCGCCGACCTCCATGTACATCCGGATAATGATCCCAAAAAAGCGGCTCAATTCCGGCATCGCATCAGTATATCTGCTGGAACAGGTCGAGTCGCGTGCCCGAAAGGGCTCAAGATCGATCATTTGGCTCATCCGTTCAAACCCAAGGGGCGCCAATTCATTTTGACTCGATTGCCCGCAGCGCGATAATGCCTGACGGCTTTTTGGCATTGCGAGGTAATCCATGGCGGATGTAGTTCGGATAGAGAAGGACTCGATGGGCGAAATGCGCGTTCCCGCGGACGCGTATTACGGGGCGCAGACCGCCCGGGCGGTGGAGAATTTTCCCGTTTCGGATTTGCGCTTCAGCCGGCGGTTTATTGCCGCCATGGGGCTGGTGAAATGGTGCTGCGCACAGGTCAATCGTGAACTGGGCCTGCTCGATGAAAAAAAGACGCAGCTCATCCAGCAATCCGCCCAGGAAGTGATCGACGGGAAACTGGATTCGCAATTTGTCGTGGATATTTTTCAAACCGGCTCCGGCACGTCCACGAATATGAATTGCAACGAGGTGATCGCCGGGCGGGCCAATGAGTTGGCGAGCGGCCGGCGCGGCGGGAAAGACCCGGTGCATCCGAACGATCACGTGAACATGGAGCAAAGCTCCAACGACGTCATCCCCACGGCGATGCACATCAGCGCGGCGATGGCGATCAAGGAATCGCTCGCTCCGGCGCTGGAGCATTTGACGGCGGGGCTGAAACGCAAAGCGGACCAGTACGATTCGGTGGTAAAAATCGGCCGAACGCATTTGCAGGATGCGACCCCGGTGCGGCTGGGGCAGGAACTCGGCGGCTATGCACAGCAGGCGAAGCTCGCAGCGGTGCGATGCCTGAAGGCGATCCATGCGCTAAGGGAACTTCCCCTCGGCGGGACGGCCGTGGGGACGGGGATCAATTCACATCCGGAGTTTGCGCGAAAAGTCATCGCGCTGATCGAGCAGAAGACCGAAATCGAATTTGCCGAGGCGACCAATCATTTTGAGGCGCAGTCCGCCAAGGACGGGATCGTGGAGGCCAGCGCCCTGACCAAAACGATTGCCGTCAGCCTGACCAAGATCGCCAACGATATTCGCTGGCTGGCCAGCGGGCCGCGCTGCGGGCTGGGGGAGATTTCTATTCCATCGACCCAGCCGGGCAGCAGCATCATGCCGGGGAAGGTGAATCCGGTGATGAGCGAGATGATGTTGCAGGTCGCGGCTCAGGTGATTGGAAACGACGCAACCGTGACCTGGGCGGCTGGCTTCGGGAGCAGCTTCGAGTTGAACGTCATGATGCCGGTGATGGCATTCAATCTCCTTCAGTCCATCGAATTGCTGTCGCGCGCGGCCCGGATATTCGCGGACCGCTGCGTGGCTGGCTTGGAAGCCAACGCGCAGCGATGCGCGGAATTGGTGGAGCAATCATTGGCGATGTGCACGAGTTTGGCCCCGGCGATCGGATACGACAAAGCCGCCGAGATCGCCAAGGAGAGTTTTAAAACGGGCAAGACGGTTCGGCAAATCGCCGCGGAAAAGAAATTGATGAGCGACGCGGATTTGAAAAAGGCCTTGGACCCGATGCGGATGACCCAGCCGCAGGCGGATGTCGTGGGCGGCGGGGGCGGATAAAAAGGGCGAATTCCATTCAAATTGCTTTGAAAGGGGGGCAAAAACGGGTACAATTTGGACCCAGTGCGGGTTATTACGATTGGAGCGCTCAAGCGTTTTTGGGAAAGGCATCCGGATTCGCAAGGGCCGTTGAAGGATTGGTACGCCAAAACCGGGTTGGCGCGATGGAAGAAGCCTCCGGACGTCAAGGATACCTTCCGACAGGTCGATTTTGTGAGGGTGAGAAGCGGCAATGCGGTGTTTGTATTCAATATTACGCGAGCCTGTCGCCTCATCGCCGCCGTCCATTTTGACTATCCCCGCGTATTTGTATGGCGGATTTTGACGCATAGGGATTATGACAGCAATCAATGGAAGGAGCAGCTATGAAAACCGCAACGGCTGTTTCAGATCATTTGCCTCGCACGTTTGACAAGCTGGCGCGCCTCATGGTCCCGCACGCAATTGTGGACCAGACGGACTATGACAACACATCCGAGATGGTCAGCCGTCTGGCCGTAATCTCCAAACCAACCAAAGGACAGCGGCAATACCTCGATACTTTGGCTCAACTCGTCGAGGCTTATGACACGCAGCACAACGCGATCGACACGTCGGATATGAAGCCGCTTGATCTTCTAAGGAGCCTGCTGAGGGACCACGAAATGACGGCTTCGGATCTAGGCCGGCTTCTTGGGAATCGTGAACTGGGATCAAAAATCCTTCGCGGTGAGAGAGATTTGAGCAAAACGAACATCCGGAAGCTCGCCGATTATTTCAAACTCTCCCCCGCGGCGTTCATGGATTAGCCACGCGCGTGGCACGGCCATCCTGGTCGTCCTGGCTCCTCGGGCGGCGCATCCGCGCCCCAGGCTATGCCCGCTTCTTGCAACCCGATGGTCCGGGTCATACCTTGGCGAGTGCGGATATGATGCAGGGATCGCCCACCAAAGATTCGCCGGCCGGGTCGGAAAAAACGCCGTCTCCGCCCGTGGCCGCGCTGTCGCCGGCCATGCGGCAATATCAACAGTTCAAAGAACAATATCCCGGATATGCGCTGTTTTTCCGGATGGGGGATTTTTATGAGATGTTCTGGGAGGACGCGAAGCTGGCGGCCAAGGTGCTGGGCGTCGCTCTGACCAGCCGAAGCCGCGGAGGGCTGGGGGCTGATGATGCGATTCCGATGGCCGGCGTGCCGTTCCATGCGGTCGATGGATATCTCCGCAAGATGATCGCGGCGGGGTACAAGGTCGCGATCTGCGAACAGGCGGAGGATCCGGCCCAGGCGAAGGGGGTTATTCGGCGAGAAGTGGTTCGGCTGATGACGCCGGGAACGCTCACCGATGACACCCTGCTCGATGGGCGGGCAGATAATTATCTGGCGGCGGTGGCGTTCGGCATCAGCAAGACCGATGGGTATCGCGCGGCTCTGGCGTGGGTGGAGCTTTCGACCGGGGCGTGCGTGGCCATGAGCGGAACCGAGGGGCAGGTACGCGATGAAATCGCCCGCCTTCGCCCGGCCGAAGTTCTGGTGCCGGAATTGCCCTCGGGAAATCCGCACGAGTTTGCCAGGCAGGTTGAGGCGATTGGATCGGGCGCGGTCACGACTCGGCCGGGCTGGCAGTTTTCGGCCCATCATGCCAAGCAGCAACTCGCGGTTCAGTGGAAGATTTCCACGGCGGCCGGGTTTGGATTCGCGGATGATGATCCGGGAGTGTTCGCGGCGGCGGCGCTGTTGTCGTATTTGCAGGAGACTCAGAAGACGGCGCTGGCGCACCTTCGCCCGCTTCGCCGCCATGTTGTCGAGGATCATCTTTGCATTGATGCCTCGACTTGGCGGAGCCTGGAGATTGAACGGACCGTTCGCAGCGGTGGGACCGAGGGGACGCTGTTGTGGGCCATCGACCGAACGCGCACCGCGATGGGGGCGAGGCTGTTGCGGCAATGGCTGCGAGCGCCGCTGGCGGACCGCGAACACATCGAGGCCCGGCAGGCGGCCATTGCGGCCATGCTCGCTTCGCCGGCCGACCTGTCGAAAATCGTGGAACTGCTCGATGACGTGTGCGACATCGAGCGGATCATTGCGCGGGTGTCGCTGGGACGGGCGAGTCCGCGGGATTTGGCGGCTCTGTCGCGGTGCCTGGCGGCCATGCCGCAACTGCTGGATCGGCTCGGGGCGCTGCCGGAGTCGAAAGATGTGGCGCCGGAACTGATGAGCCTGAGGGAATTTTGCGCTCAGCGGGCGAAGTATCTGGCTGGGGCGATCAAGCCGGAGCCGGCTCCGCATCTGCGCGAGGGAGACGTCATTGCCGCCGGATTTGATCCGGAACTGGACCGTTTGCGGCAAATCGCACGCAACAGCCATGCGTGGCTCGCGGAATATCAGGCCCGGCTGGCGGCCGAATCGGGCATCGGTTCGCTGAAGGTCGGATACAACAAGGTTTTCGGATACTACATCGAAGTGACGGATGCCCATCGGCCGAAGGTTCCGCCGGCGTGGTCGCGCAAACAGACGGTCAAAAATGCCGAGCGGTACATCACGGAGGAACTGAAAAATTTTGAAAGCGAAGCGCTCAGCGCGCAGGATCGCGCGATCGCGCTGGAGCAGCAGCTCTTCGAACAGGTGCGGCAGGAATTGGTGAAATACCTCGCGACGTTCGGCGAACTGGCACAGGGCGTGGCGCGGGTGGACGTGCTGGCCGGGCTGGCGGTGTTGGCGCGGGACCGGCGCTATTGCCGGCCGGCGCTGGTTGATGATCGCTCACTGGAAATTGTCGATGGGCGTCATCCCGTGCTGGAACAGCAATTGGGAAGCGAGTTCGTCGCCAACGACGTGAAGTTTGCCGCCGGCGATACGCTGGCCCTGATCACCGGCCCGAACATGGCGGGTAAATCAACCTACATCCGCCAGGCGGCGCTGATCGTTCTGATGGCGCAAATCGGCAGTTTCGTCCCGGCCAAGAGCGTCACCCTCGGCCTGGCGGATCGGCTGTTTGCCCGCATCGGCGCCAGCGATGAAATACATGCCGGGCAGTCCACGTTCATGGTGGAGATGACCGAGACGGCCAACATTCTGAACAATGCAACCGAACGAAGCGTTGTGATTCTCGACGAGATTGGCCGGGGAACGAGCACGCTGGACGGCCTGAGCCTTGCATGGGCGATTGCCGAGCACATCGCGCTGGAGGTGAAGAGCCGGACGCTTTTCGCAACGCATTACCATGAACTGACGGATTTGGCCCGGCGGATCAAGGGCGTGCGGAACCTCAACGTCGCGGTGAGGGAATGGGAGGACCAGGTTGTTTTCCTTCATCGAATTGTCGAGGGGGGGACGGACCGCAGTTACGGCATTCACGTTGCGCGGCTCGCCGGGGTGCCGCCGGAGGTGCTGGCGCGGGCGAGACAATTGCTGTCTGAATTGGCGGTGCAGCACGTCGGCTCCGCGACATTGCCGAAGGGCCGGCGGTCACAGGAGCAGCAGGATCAAATGGAATTATTCGAGGATCCGGGGCCGGAGATCGTTAAAATTCTGGCGGCGGCGAATCTGGATGAACTTTCGCCGATCCAGGCGTTTGATTTATTGCGTGAACTGAAGAAACGGGCAACGCGATAGCATCGGGTGATTGTGTGAAACAGGGCGACAAACGAGACTCGGGCGAATGTGACGGCCGGCGCGGACTGCTAAGCCTCTGCCAGGTTTTGGCGGGCGGGGCGTGCGGATTGGCGTTGTTTGGGGATGTCGCCATCGCTTTGGCGCGTGCCGGCGGGGGCGGCGGATTCAGTGATGGCGGTGGGGGCGGAGGCGGCGGTGGTGGAGGTGGCGGCGGCGGGGGAGGAGGGATCGGCTGGATCATCTATTTCTGGGTTCGGTTTTGCATCGAATATCCATACATCGGATTGCCGGTCACGGTCGTTGTTCTGCTGGTGATCTACAAAGGGCATCAGACCGGGCTCTCGGCCTACCAGGGAAGCGTCATTCGCCGGGGCGACAACGTGGCGCAGGACAACCGCATGGGGGAAGCGGCACGGGCGATGGCGGCGGCGGATCCGAAGTTCGACGTCGATCAGATGGCCCAGCGCGTTCGCACGGCATTTTTCAAAATCCAGGCCGCTTGGTGTCAGCAGGACCTCACGGCGATCCGGCCGTTTATTTCCGACGGTGTTCACGAGCGTTTCTCGCTGCAAATCGAGGAACAGAAGGCGTTCGAATATCACGACCGGATGGACAATATCGCGGTGAATTCGGTCACCCTCGTGGAGTTTTACGAGGGCAGCGTATTCGACGTCGCGACCCTGCGGATCGACGCGCAGGCGGCCGACTACCGCGTGTCGGCGAAAGACGGCAAGCGGCTTTCCGGCTCGACATCGGTTGAGCCGTTCGTGGAGATGTGGTCGTGGCTGCGGCGGCACGGCGTTACCCGCGATCCATCCAAGCCGGGCCTGATCGAAGGACATTGCCCCAACTGCGGGGCGGCGGTGGAGATGAACCAGTCGGCCAAGTGCAATCATTGCGGGGCGCTGCTCCGCAGCGGCGAGTTCGACTGGGTATTGACCGAGATCACTCAGCAAAGCGAATGGCGCCGCGGGCGTCACGGCCAGGCTCCGGGAACGGCCGAGCTGCAAAAGACCGATCCGGGCTTTAACCGGGCGGATGTGGAAGATAGCGTCTCGGTTATGTTCTGGCGCAAGGCGATGGCCGATCGGATTGGCAAAGCCGATCCGCTACGCAAGATCGCTTCGCAGGATTTTTGTGCCGCGTATTCCAGGGGACTGGCGCCGCAGGCGGATGGAACGCGGATGTTCTTGGCGGATTGCGCCGTGGGTGGGACGAATCTGGCCGGAGTGTTTTGCGACCCCCAGGAGAATTCGGCGGTGGTGGAAGTGGGATGGGAAGGGGAGCGGGCCATCGTCGCGCCGGGCCAGCCGCTGAGGCCGACTGGCGAACGCGTGCAGACTCACTCGCTATATCTTCTGAAGCGCAAGGCCGGAGTCACCAGCGATCCCGGTCAGAGCGTTTCATCGGCCCATTGCCCAAGCTGCGGGGCGCCGATCACGAGCGATGTTTCCTCGGCCTGTTCGTTTTGCGGAGCGGTGCTGAACGATGGAACACGCGGGTGGGTGCTTACGGAAATCGCGTCCGCATCGTCAACCGATGGACAAAGATGGATGGCACGTCTGCGGCCCTCGCCGGACCAGCCGGCCGAGATCGCCACGTCAACGGCTCGGTTGAATATTTCGCCGCAGGGATTGATGGCGTGGGCCGTGAAAATCACCGCGGCGGATGGCGAGGTCGATCCAAACGAGCGGCAACTGTTGCTCTCCCTGGCGGACAAATGCGGCGTCGAGCAGGCCCGGGTCGAACAGATGATTGAGACGGCACTGGGTGGAAGGTTGGACGTTCCCGATCCGCCGGATAGGCGCACGGCGCACATTTGGCTGAGCGCCATGGCCGCGGCGGCGATGGCGGATGGGAGCGTGAAGCCGCAGGAAGCACAATTGCTGAGCACCGCGGCCCAGCGATTTGGGTTTAGCGATGAGGATGTAAAACTGGTGCTGCGGCAGCAATACGGCCAGCGGCTGGAACAGGCGAGGGACGAACTGCGGACGGCCCGCTCACGGCAGGGCGGCAACGGGGATAACGAGTAAGAATCCAAAACGCGGAGAAGAGTTTTAGCCACAGATGAAAATCAGATGCACACAGATGAAATTTAAGCCAATCTCGTCTTTGCATTTATCTGTGTGCATCTGATTTATATCTGTGGCTAAAAATGCATTTCTCCGCGTTTGAATTTTACGGCGGGGGCGGGGAATAACGGTTGCGGTATTGCTGGAGTGCCATCTTGAGCGTGTCCACGATCCGCGGCATGTGCGGGGCGGCCGTCAATACGCGGGCGGAAACGGCGGCCGTCGGATAAAAACCGGTGATGAAATCGAAGAAGAACTCGGCCGGGGAGTGGCCGACCATAATGCTGTTGGCATACGCGCCGCTCAGGTTCTCATCGGGAAGCTTGAAGTTTTCGTAAATCTCCGCGATGGTGGGCCGGCGCTGCGGCGGCTTCGGCAGGACAGGCGGAGTGCCAAATGCTTCGATATATTTTGCGAGATTATCGCTGGCGGCGGTGACGACCTGATCCATGATGGCCGGCACGACGATCACCCGGGCGACGATTTGATACGGCCGGGTCAGACTTTGCAGGAAATCCAGCACGAATTCGTTGGGACTGTCCAGAACCAGCACGCCGGTGGTGATCGCCCCGCGGGCCAGACGTTCGGGAACGCGCGCGGAAACGGGCTGATGCTGAAATTGCTGGGCATAAGTGCCCAGGTCGTTCGGCGGCGGATCGGGCGGCTTGTCGCCGTCGTGAGGTGCGTCCATATCTCCAAGCGTAATGCTCCCGCGGGGAAGAATCCACCACCGCAAAAAGTCGTCCTGAAATGCGGGCGTTTATCGGTCCCGGCGGAAGGATCGGACAGAGATCGCCGCATTTGGGTTATCCGCCGCCCCCGAACCCGCGGCGCTTTTCTCGACACGCTCGGAAAAGTCGCTAAATATCAACTCAATGCGGGCAGTTGACGAAGTAAAAGTTTTCGCTCCTCTTGGAACGCGCTGCGCTCACGCCGGATATTCTCTACCAGGTCTGGAGAGGCGGTTGCGGGGGATCCCGAATCAAACGGCGGCTGCGGACAATACTCAAGCATGAGTTGAATTTGCTCGGCGACTTTCCGACCGTAAATTTCGGCCGCGATGCTCAGGCCGAAGTCGATTCCTGCCGTGACTCCACCCGCTGTGATTCTGTTCCGGTCGATGACGATGCGCTCTGAGCAGGGGATTGCTCCGACCAGAGGAAGCAAATCGAGGCTCAACCAATGCGTCGTCGCTCGATAGCCGCGCAGCAAACCCGCGGCTCCCAAAACGAGCGCTCCGGTGCAGACCGATGTGACATACCTTGCGGTTTCGGCTCGGTCACGCAGAGCGCGGAGAATAGTTGTTTCCTTGATGATTGCGGACGTGCCGCTTCCGCCGGGGATGAACAGGATGTCCAGATGCGGCGCGTTCTCCAACGTGCAATCCGGCATGATGCGCAAACCAAATTCGCTGCGAACCCAATCGGCGTGCGGCGCCATGAGCACCACTTTTGCGTCCGGCATTCGCGAGAAGACCTCGTACGGTCCGGTCAAATCCAGTTGTGTTACGGAGGGAAACAGCAGCATGCCGACTGTCAGTGCCATGGGATTTCTCCGCATTCATTACCGATCCACCGACCCCATTGCGGCGGCGGGATATCTTTCTCCGGCTACGCCATGAGCGGGCAGTGCGCGCTCGATCTCGTCCAATTCCGCAGCGGATAATCTGACGTCCGTCGCGGCGGCATTTTCTTCGAGATATTTCAATCGTTTGGTGCCGGGGATCGGCACAATATCCTGGCCGCGAGACAAAACCCAGGCCAACGCCAACTGCGATGACTTACAGCCTTTGCGGATTGCGATCTGTTCGACCTTCCGCACCAAGTCTAGATTCTTCTGAAAATTCTCGCCTTGAAAGCGAGGAAAATCGCGCCGGCGGTCGCCCGCGGGCAGATCGTCGGCTGTTTTGAATTGTCCGGTGAGAAAGCCCCGCCCCAGCGGGCTGTAGGCCACGAAGCCGATCCCAAGCTCGCGGCACGTTGGCAGGATGTCAGCCTCCACGTCGCGCGTCCAGAGCGAATATTCCGATTGTAACGCCGCAATCGGATGCACTTTCGCCGCCCGGCGAAGTGTCTGCGCCGATGCTTCGGACAGGCCGAGGAATCGCACCTTTCCCTGGCGGACCAGATCAGCCATCGCGCCGACGGTTTCCTCGATGGGAGTCTGCCGGTCAACCCGGTGCTGGTAATATAGGTCGATCACTTCCGTGCCGAGGCGTTTGAGGCTGGCGTCGCAGGCCGAGCGGACGTAATCAGGCTTTCCGCTGATGCCTTTGAAGCTTCCGTCGGGCCCGCGGATGTTGCCGAATTTCGTCGCCAGCACCACTTGGCCCCGCCGGTCGCCGATGGCCTGGCCGACCAATTGCTCGTTGGCCCCCACGCCGTACATGTCGGCCGTGTCGAGGAAATCCATCCCCAGGTCAATGCTGCGGTGAATGACGCGGATGGACTCCTCGTCGTTGCGGGTCCCATAAAATTCTGACATTCCCATGCACCCCAAACCCAGGGCGGAAACCATCAACCCCGTTTTTCCGAGGCTGCGGCGTGGAATCGTCGTGCTCATGGCGTCCTAAACCTTTCTGACGGCTCAATTCAAAGACAAACAGCACCACTGGCGATAAGATACAAGTATAGGCGGTCACAGGTGTAACTTTGCTGGAGCCAGCGCGTGTCAATGGATGAGAAGGGGCGGCAGACCGAGGCCGCCGAGAGCACGAACGAGCTGTTTGAACGTGCGGTGCGGCAGCATTCGCGACGGCTTCTGGCGATTGCCAGGGCCATCGTCGGTCACCGTGCTTCTCCTGAGGACGTGGTGCAACAGGCTTTTATGAACCTGTACCAGCACCGCGACCGGTATGATTGGCGCGAGCCTGGCGGCCTCATGCGGCGAACCGTGGTCAACGAGGCGCTGCGAATTCTTCGCCAGCCTCACATGTCTGTTTTGCCGGATGAGGCAAGCGATCAGGGCCGCTCGCAATCGCCCAGCAGCCACATGATCGAAAGCGAGACGATTCTGCATGTCCGACGTGCCATCGATCGTTTGCCGGACAATTTCCGGGCCGCATTGGTGCTGTGCGAATATGAAAAAATGTCTTATGCCCAGATCGCCGAAGCCCTTGATGCCAGCATACCACAGGTTAAAACCTGGATTCATCGTGGCCGGCGTCAATTGGCTGAGTTGCTTCGGGCTTATGTCGATCAGCCGTGATAAATGAGCGTCGTGATGGAGCAGAACGCAGTCGCGAATAAAGGCAGGGAATCCTATGGCACTGAATGACAACGACGTTGAATTGCTTCATGCCTATGTCGATGGCGAATTGCCGGTCGCCGAGTGCGAAGGAATCTGGCGGCGATTGACCATCGAGCCAGACCTGATGGCCGAACTCGACCGTCTTCGCGCCGATCACGCCGTCAGGACGATGGTCTGGACCAGCCTCGAGCCAACCGATCAGCACGTCGCTCGCCTCGAAGCCGGCGTCATGCGGGCCACACGCAGGGAAGACCTCATGGACCGCCTCCACTGGATCACTCGTCTGGTCACGACGGTGGCGGCATTGGTCCTGTTCGGATTCACCGTCGGTTGGCTGGGCCGCGAACGCTACATCGTTTCGCCGAACCTGGCGACCGTCAATTCAAGCTCCCCGATTCACATGGCCGCAGTCAACGGTCTTCCTCAAATGCCGCCGTCCGGAACAAAGATCACCGTTTTGGTGGACGACGGCTCAGGCAAGCCGATCCCCGTCCAATTCGACACGATGGATGAAGCGACCCGATTCTTACACGACTTCAGAGCCCCCCAATCGCCCGCACCAGCCGGCGCTGACTCACCGATCGTTCCAGCGATGGACAAGTTCTGATCCGTGTCGGCTTCCCAGCGAATGTCCGTATTTGCATTCAACCCGTCCCCCCAAGCCCACGGTGCCGCCGCGGGGTTTTCGGCCGCCGCCGCGGGGCTTCTTACCGCTCTGGTTCTCCTCTGCCCCAACGCGGTCAATGCCCAACTCCTCGACGCCCCCACAACCCGCCCTCTGCTCGAAGAACTCAATCACGAAACCCAGGACCTCTTCAAGCAGGTTGCTTCCGGCATCGTCCGAGTCCAATTGCCCGCGCCGACGACCTTCTCTCTCCCCGCGAACGATCCGCTTTCCAAATGGGCCGATCGACTCGATCCGCAATCCCTCGCCCGCCTGGCCGAGCTTCAGCGCCGCTCACCCGACGGCTCCTACGCCATCGCCGAGATTCGCCCCACCACCGCTCCGTCCACTTCCCAGCCGACCTTCGGCCATCGCGTGATCGTCCTGAAACTCGACCGCATTGCTCCCAACAGCATCGGCATCGTGCTGGACGATGAGAACCACCTGCTGATCCCGCGTTACGTGGACAAGGCCGCGTGCGCATATCCCATTCCCGTGGCCATCGGCGACGGCCGATGGGCAACCGCGACCTTCATCGCCTCCGACCGCCAATCCGATCTAACCCTGCTTCAACTGAACCACGCCAAAGCCAAGCCCGTCGCGGTATCGGCCGATCGGCCGATCGCCGGCACGCTGCTGTTGGTGATGTCGTTGAATCCCGCCGCCAATCGCCTGGCCGTATGGGAAGGCTGGGAACCCGACATCGCGACGCTGGTGAACATCGATGGCACGATCGCCGGCTTCACCAAGAACGGACATTTTCTCTCCGCCGCCGCCTGCTCGCCGGTCGTCGCCGAATTGATGCAGCACGGCTTCGTCCGCCGAGCCCTGCTCGGCGTCGTGGTGGAGACGGTGGCAACGGATGATCCCGCCCGCCGGCTTTATCCCACCCTCGGCGCCGCCCCCGCGCTGAGGATCCAGGAGATCATCCCCAACTCCGTCGCCGAACACGCCGGCTTACAACCCGACGACCTGATCCTGAGCCTTGCCGGCCAACCCGTCGGCGACGGCCCCGCCTTCGCCGCCGCCATCGCCAACCGCCGCGGCACCACCCCCATCGCCGTCCTCCGCAACGGCCAAAAACATATCGTGAACGTGGATCTGCAAGTGCAGTGATCCAACCATCGGCCCCGAGTGGAACGCGACGGACAAAGGTCATCAACAAACTACGTTAATGATCGTCAATCGGCGACGCGTGGTAACACCGACCGCGTTTTCGACAGCGCCAGTGCCGAAGTTGTTCCTGTTACTGTCGGAATTCGCAAAGCGTGGCGAATTTAATTTAGAGGCGCAACGCCGAGCCGGCAAGTGAAAGACATCGCCGTCGGGATTCGATAGGTTTTGTTTACCAAGACACAACCATCGAAAGGCCCAAACGGCGATGTCCTACACCCATCTTACCGAACAAGA
>DATAWP010000092.1:0-38022 GCA_036267155.1 Tepidisphaeraceae bacterium | reverse complement strand
GGCCCGCCAGCTTCACCGCCCGATACGTCGCCACCGCCTGTTCGGCAATCAATCGCTCATCATCCGAAAGCTTGTTCCAGTCCATTGGGACCTCCTTGTCCCACCATTCTGCCATAAAGACCACAAATGCGCGCCTCACCCGTCCCTTTCATTCTTCGACGATCGTCTTGCCGCGGCCGGATGAACAGGAGAAGATGCTGAGGAATTCGATCCGTCGTGGCCGTCCGGCCCAAGCTGACGCGTGTATGGCCTCTCATGCCTGAATCGCTTCCGGCTTGTGACCAATATCAGATAGGGCTGGCCCGTTCCCGGACGAGATCAGTTCTTTGCCTCCTCGGCTTCCTCCGCTTCCTGGTCTGGGGGCGCTACCGTCCGGCAGGTAGATGGCCTTTCATGGGATTACGAGCCGGCGATTTCGGCCGTCGAGAAAATCGGAACCGAAGATCCTCCTGTTCATCCGTCGGCTCGGCGTCACAATAGATGATCGTGAAATGATCGGGACAAAACCGGGTAATGGTATATTCTCAAACATACCGCTTTTTCGGGTTCGGCTTGTAGTTCGTGAGCCGGCCGCCAGAGATTAATTCTTCTTTCTCACGCATCTTCACGAAATCAACCATTGTCCATTCCTTGTCCGCAATACCGGCCGCCATAGCGGGAGTCGTCTTAGTCGTGTGGTGTACGCGGAGGAAATTGCAATGGAAATAGTGCAGCGCAACCGCATGTTTGTGGTTCTCAATCTTTTTACTGAATCCGTTTGTCAGCCGAATAAACCGACGCATCGACATTCGCATCGTTAAATTCTGGCGCTCAATATGCGACGTCGAAATATGACGCGGTTCTGGCGCGCCGCACACTTCCTCTCTCTCGACGCTGACGACTTCCGCCGGGCTATATCGGGCTTCAACTCTCGGCGCGCCATACTGTTTAACAAGCATTGCATAATCGACTTCCGTTCCGAACGCTTTGTTTACGGCTTGTCGGTACATATTGAGGCCATCGCTGGTCAACTGCACGCGATCACTCAGGTGGTCGGCAAGATCGGCAACAAACAGATTTGGATCGCCACTGTTGCGGTTGCCGACAATCCAGTTGATGACCAGTTTTGAATCGGCGTCGATGGCAACCCACGTCCAACAATCGCGGTGGCCCTTTCGGTAATTCTTCGGATTGACGTTATCGTTCTTCGCGAAGCAAAACGACCAGATTTCATCGACCTGGACCCGCGTTGTGGCAAGGTCATAAACGGTCCGATCATGGTATTGGGCCGCGAGTGTGCCAGCGTCGGCCAAGAGGCGCAGGACGGTAATCTTGTTCACGCCGAACATCCGGCAAGTTGGGGCAATGGAGTTCCCTTCAACAAGGCTCGTAAGGATTTGCGCCCGCTCGGTTGTGGATAGCTTGTTCATGCAGGTTATTATAGCCAAAATAATCCACACTGGTCAAGGGAATTCTTCTTGACACAAAGGATTTATTTGGCGATAATAATCCGTATGGCTAGACCAACTAAAGACCCGTCGGATCGGAAAACCGCTGATATCCGCATCCCACTGACGGAAGAGCAAAAACAGCGGGTTGTGGATGCCGCCGGAGAAGAAGATGTGGCGACATGGCTGCGTCCCATTGTCCTCGGTGCAGCGGATGATCGTATGTCAAAGAACGCAAAAAAGAAGAAATAACATGCGTCAATCCAACAGGCCCTTGCGCGAATTCCTTCCCGCCATCAGCGCGGCCTCGCACTGCTGTCGCCCGGTTGGATCGGGATTAAAATCCCCCGCGATCCTGTTCAATTCGTTCCGAAACTCCAGCGACCAACCTTGTTGCCGGACCACCGTTTCAAGATGCACGGTTTCTGATTCTTCACCTATCCAATCGGGGACTTCAAGTGGAGCGGTCGTTAGCACCGTCGGATGGCTTGCTGTAAAGCGGCCATCCGCACCTGCCCGGATATTCCGCCACCCAAATATTTCCCGCGCGATGGCGACCCTTAATTCCTGATCATCCAACGATGAAACGGCGTTTAATTGTGTTAATTTAACTTCACGGAAGGTCAACATGGAAACACCAGTTCAGATTTTTGATGAATGGACTCGTCTTGCCAAATTAAAAAAGAGGTTCGATCCGATCCCCTTTGAAATCGCCATGCCATTTGATGCTCAACGGGCAAGATTCAATCGAAGAAAATCCGAGCTTCGCACGATGTTCCTTCCGAATCGAAGCATCGAAATTCACTTCGACTACATCAATGATGGACGGTGCAACGCCGGAGCCGGAATACACAAGGGCGTGGGCCTCATCGGAATGAACAAGGGGGCAATTTTGCTTCCGATTGAGATGTTCTACAAAATGCTCTCCCACCCGGAAATTTGGCCGTGGGGCGGGAATCCTAAAAAAGAGCGACGAGGGGGAAGACATTCCGAAGGAATGCCGATCAACTACGATGAGCTGATTCACCAGCGAAAGCTATTAGGCCGCAAGGCGGTGCCCCAACCACCAGTCGATCCCACCAGAAAAATCATCGCCGAATGCTGTGCCGAAATCGTATGGAGTTTTCTCATTCTCCACGAGACCGTTCACATCTGCCATGGCCATGTTGGTTATCTTCAACGTACCAGAAACATTCCGGCGATCCTTCACGTGTCCCGGTCACCGTCGCCGCTTTCAATCTTCGATTTAGACTTTCAGTCGCTCGAACTTTGGGCGGATAGCAAAGCCGTTTCGGTCGTCTTGCGCGGCCTGCTATTGAAAACTCATTCGTCGGACCTGGATTCGGTATTCCAAACACAGATGTCGAAAATCTTCTTGTGGAGCTTCGCGATTCATTCCCTCTTTCGGCTTTGGGGAATCGCGATTGATCCCAGCGACCTGACGGGATATACCCATCCGCCCACATTATTGCGGCTTGAACTAGCTTTGTCGGCCGCCAGCGTGGAGATAGAAAACGAGTTCCCAGACCTAAAGGGCTGCTTTTGGGAAGCGATCCACGATGGACAACGAGAGGCGGAAAAGGGGTTCGTCTATTGTGGGGCTGAACCCATCACTGTAGACGACCTAATCGGATCAAAAGACCCGCGAGTAAACGATCATTGCAATGCGTTGCTGGATCACCACGAAAAAGTCTTAATAGAAGAACTGAAAAAATACACCTTCGTTTCGCTCGATGATCCGATAAAGAATAGCGTCACTTCAGCGGCGTAATCGGTTCGCTGCTTCCGACCCCGCCTCAAATGCCGCCCGCAGCAACATCATGCCGCGAGCGTCCACCTTCTGGACCCCGGCGCTCCATTGCTTTCACGCGGCCTCTAGATCGGCTGGCAACCGCTCGGAATGCCGGAAGACCGTTTCCGCTACGACCCTGGCGGCGCCCTGATTTGCGTCTTCGCCGGATTGACGTTTTTTCATGCTGGAATTATACCCGACGGCGGAAAACTCAGAAGGCAGCAGAATATACCATTACCCAAATCCGATGATTTGGGCCCAGACGGTAAACAGTTGCGTTGCGTCCGCGGTTTCTTATTTGCGGCAGAAATCCACCAACCGCGCGATTTCGCTGCGCAAATCTTTCCGATGCACCACGAAATCGACGAACCCCTTCTCCTGCAGAAATTCGCTGCGCTGAAATCCTTCCGGCAACTCCACCTTGATCGTGTTCCAGATCGTCCGCGGTCCGGCGAATCCAACCAGCGCTTTGGGCTCGGCAATGATGAAATCCCCCAGCATGGCGAAGCTGGCCGTCACTCCGCCGGTGGTGGGATCGGCCAGCAAGCTGATAAATAATCCACCCACTTCGTCGAGCCGGGCGAGCGCCGCACTGGTTTTGGCCATCTGCATCAGCGACAGCGCCGACTCCTGCATGCGCGCTCCGCCCGAGCAGCTCACGATCAGCAGCGGCAGCTTTTCCTCCACCGCCGTCTCGATCGTCCGGGTGATCTTCTCACCCACGACGCTGCCCATCGATCCCATCATGAACGTGGGGTCCATGGCGGCGACCATGATCGGCCGGCCCTTGATGAATCCCTTGCCGCAGACCACGGCATCCTTTTCGCCCGACTTTTCGCGCTCGTCCTTCAGGCGGTCCTTGTAGGTTTTTTTATCGACGAATTTCAGGGCATCGGTCGGCTCGATTTCCTCGAACATCTCCTCGAAGCTGGCCGGGTCCAGGAGTTGGTCGAGCCGCTGCCGCGCCGAGATTCGGAAATGGTATTGGCATTCCGGGCAGACGTGCATCGCCTCCTCCACCATCTTGCGGTAGAGCATCGCCCCGCATCCCGTGCAGCGCATCCACAGCCCTTCGGGAATGCCGTCTTTTTTGGCCGAAGCCTGATCGTTGGGTGCCTGGGACATAGCCGGTTTATTCCAGCAGCGCCTTCATCGCCGCCGGATCGATCTCAATCGTCTCAATCGCCAGCCGTTCACGCAAGCGCCCGGCAATCTGGACCGGCGATTGTACGCGCAGAATGCCCCGGGCGATTTGAAACGCCATGGGCCGCAGCGCCACGGCGATGGTCAGACCTTTGCTTTTCCGTGCGATCCGGTTCAGCGCCGCGCGGATTCGCTGGATGGCGGCTTCCAGCGGTTCTCCGTCCGGCGGCGTCACCGCCAGCGGCTGCTCTTCCCATTGACGGAAGACCGTGGGAAATCGCGTTCGGATGTCCTCCGGAAACAATCCCTGCCACAGACCCATTCGAACCTCATCCAAATCCCGATTGTCCCGCGGACGAATCCCATGCTTCCTGGCGATCATCTGCGAAACCTGTTCGCAAGCCTCGTTGGCCGCGGCACGATAGACACCGTTGATCGGACTCGGCGCTTTATCCAACAGATGCCGGATTGCGTCCATCGCCTCGGCCGTCAGTGGCAACGACGAATTCCCGACGATGCGCCCCTCAACGTCCCACGGCGTCGGCCCGGCGGCGATCAACACGGCCCGTGTCGGCATGACAATCGTGATAGTCTTCCCGACCGGGGATGTAAAGAAAAGGGGATTAATTGCGCAGTTGAGATGGCACAAGCTCGATATAACCGGCACAAACGTCCGAGAATATCGTCAAAAAATGCAAGTTCCCGCACTTCCAGAGCGCTCAGCGGCCTAACCTTACCCCAAACGTCTTCGCAGTTCCGCGATCGCCGCGGCGCGGTCCTTCTGATCGAAAATCGCGCTGGCCACGACGAACCAGTCCACGCCGGCGTCGCGCGCCTGGCGGATGGTTTCAGCATGGATTCCCCCGTCGATTTCCAGCCGCTGGTTGCCGCGCAGACATTTTTTCAACACCTGGACCTTGGGCAAAACCTCCGGCATGAATTTCTGGCCCGAAAACCCCGGCACAACGCTCATCACCAGCACATGATCCACATCATCCAACGCCGGGAAAATCGTCTCCACGGCGGTCGCCGGGTTCAGCGTGATGCCGACGTGTTTGCATCCCATTTGCCGAAGCCGCCGCGCCGTCTGCGCCGGATCGGGCGCGACCTCGACATGAAACGTCAGTCCATCGGCGCCGGCTTTGAGAAATTCCGGCGCATACCGCTCGGGCTCGCTGATCATCAGGTGCACATCGAGAAACGCCTTGGTGACGCGCCGCGTCGCCGCCGTCACCGCCGGCCCGAAGCTGAGGTTCGGCGCGAAATGCCCGTCGAGCACGTCCAGATGAAGAAAGTCCGCGCCGCCGCGATCGACGTCGGCGATTTCTTCTCCCAGCTTCGCGAAATCCGCCGAGAGAATCGACGCGGCGATTTGGGGAGAATTCGGACTGTATGGATTGGACGTCACGCAGGCAGAATAACATATCGCCTGTCACGCACAATTTGCGAATGGACCGCGACGCACAGAATTAATAAGTCCCCTCGTCCATCAGCGCCTGACGAGCGGCCGACTTGAACGGGTCATTAATTGCCAAGACAACAATCGTCGCTCGAGCCTCAGGCGTAAGGCCGATGAGCATCGCGCCGTTCCATCGAAAATGCGATGCCCATTCATCGGTGCGAGGACTGAAAATACGGACGGCCCGTTTGGTGTTGGGATCAATCCCAGCGATGTTCGGTCCTTTGTGGGCATTGCAGTGGGCGCAACAGAATGCCAGGTTCGCCATTTCAGTTCTACCGCCATGCTGCCGTGCAACAACATGATCCACAGCCGGCGGTAGTGCATCGAATCTCAGCGGGATTTTGCAGTATTCGCATCGTCCACCAGCCCGTCTCTCGACTTGGCGGCGGAGCCGCGCCGACAGACGCCCGTCGCCCTTCATGCGCTCTTGCGCCTCGGCCGCGGCAACCATCGTTTCAATGCCATTCGGGCCTTGGAATGCATGAGCGTGATCACGTGTCCGATTTGGAGGTACAGTTCAAGCTCATTCCGCTCTTGGCGGGACAGCGTTCTTTTGCTGGCCAGCAGGCTGAGATAGCCGACGCGTGCAACATCTACTTTACTGAGCTTTATCCGCAGGACAGCGCGTGCCGCCGCCGGCCCCAGTTCATCCAGCTCCGGCGACATCGTCCTCTTCCACACACTATTTTGTATTGCCGCAGGCACGGCGTCCATTATAGCTTCCGCGAAGCTAATCCAAAATATCCAACGTCGAAAAATGCCCTTTTTCGAGGAATTCCAGGCTGGCTCCGCCGCCGGTGCTGACATGGCTCACCTTGTCGGACAGTCCCAACTGCTCGATGGCCGCCGCGCTGTCGCCGCCGCCGATCACCGTCACCGCGCCGTTCCTGCTCGTCGCCTGCGCCACCGCTTCGGCGACCGCCTTCGTCCCGGCCGCGAACGGCTTCTTCTCGAACACCCCCATCGGTCCGTTCCATACGATCGTCTTGGCCTTGGCAATCTCCGCCCGGTACAGCTCGCGCGTTTTCGGCCCGATGTCGAAGCCCTCCATATCCGCCGGAATATTCCCCTCCACCACTTTTGTCTTCGCATCATCCGTCATCTTGTCGGAAACGACGGTGTCGACCGGCAGCCTGATCTTTGCCCCGCCCTTGGCCAGCAGTTGCCGGGCCAGATCAACCTTATCCCGCTCGACCAGACTCTTGCCGACTTCTTTTCCCTGTGCCAGGAAAAACGTGTACGCCATCGCTCCGCCGATCAGCAGAAGATCGGCCTTGCCCAGCAACTGCTCGATGACGTTGATCTTGTCCGACACCTTGGCTCCGCCGAGGATGGCGACGAACGGCCGCTTCGGATTGCTGATCGCCTCGCCGAGGAATTTCAATTCTCTCTGAATCAACTGCCCGATCACCCGCGGCTTGCCCGCCAGCGCCTGCGCCGCGCCAAACGTGCTGGAATGTTCCCGATGCGCCGTGCCGAATGCATCATTGACGTAAACATCCCCCAGCTTGGCCAATTCCTTCGCGAAATTCGGATCGTTCTTTTCTTCTTCCTTGTGGAACCGCAGATTTTCCAGCAAAAGCACCTCCCCATCCTTCAGTGAATTGGCCTGCTGCTGCACCACCGGCCCGATGCACCCCTCGGCAAATTTCACCGCCATCCCCAGGATCTGCGAAAGCCTGTCCGCCGCCGGCTTCAGCGAATACTTCGCCTCCGGCCCACCCTTGGGCCGCCCCAGATGCGACATCAGAATTAACCGCCCCCCGCGCCCGACGACATCCTTAATCGTCGGCAGCGCCTGCGCGATCCGCCGATCATCGGTGATCTTTCCCCCTTCGATCGGCACATTGAAATCCACGCGCATCAGAACTTTCTTTCCGCGAACGTCCACGTCAGCCACTGTTTTCTTAGCCATTTGAAACTCCTGAATTTGGTTGTGATAGAAATATTTTCGGGACCGGCGATGCTACGAGGGGCCCGGTGGAAGTCAAGAAATCCGCGTACAGAACGGAACGCCGATACATTCGGCTTTTCGAATCAATCGAACGTCAAAACCAACAGATCCACCCCTTGCCGCGGAATCCGCTCGTGAACCGTCAATCCCCCGCGCGTGATCTGCACGGACTGCGGCGGCCCATCCGCCGCCAATCGCCCGGCGGCTTTGAGGCGTGAATATTGCTCCGCGGTCGGGTGCGGCGGCGATCCCATTTGCCGCCAGAGCGACATCGGGTTGCAGTGCGTCTGGTCGATCCGGTATCGGGCAATCATCGCACCCCCGTCATGTGGAAGATTCGCGATCGACAGTTCAACATCGGCGGCCGGTCCGGGCACATCATCATCCCGATAATCCCACAGCATGATCGCCAACTGGCGCGGGTCCAGCGTCGCGATGGAGCTGACATCCACCGGGCCTCGGACGCCCAGCGTTTCCACTTTATCAAGCGATGGCGACGATGAGCTTTGGGCCTCGAGCCGCTCGCCGCGCAATTTGCTGAACATACGAAAGACGTTCAGCACCGGCAGGTCGATGCCGTTGGTTGACAGGACGCGGTGCCCGGCAAAAAGCGGCTCATTCTCGAATTCAAAAGCCCACGTCAGAGCGCCTTGGAAATTAACATGGTGTTTTGCGGCGATCTCACATTCGCGGTCGATGGCCGCGGCCGTGTAGCAGGCGTATTGGGGCGTATTTCGATATCCAAGCTCCGGACCGGTGCAGGCGGCGCAGCCATCCGGATCGGATTCCCCGATCATGACCGGCGTATTCTTGAACTGATCGAAAGAAGGGACCGTCGCGAATCCCGATTCGACATCGTTCAGCTCGTGGGCCAAGCCCATGCGGACATGATTTTCGACAAACCGGGGCTTTCCTTTTGCGTGAAAGGAGATGAAATCGATGGGCGCGCCGCGCCCGCCGGTGGCGTCGTTGCGTCCGCTCAAGCAATGCTCCAGAAAAGCGCGGAGAAATTTTCCGCCGCCCCCGGCTTGCTCGGGGCCTCCAACCAGTGCGCGGGGCAAAGCGCGACGAACGCCGTCAACCGCATAGTCGTACAGCTTGAAATATTCCTCGGGGGTGCCTTTCCAGTACGGAATATTCGGCTCATTCCACACTTCCCATCGCCATCTCCCAACCTCGGCCGCTCCGTATCGCCGCACGCAATGTCTCGCCCATTCGTAAACGAGGTTTCGCCACTTGTCGTAATTCTTCGGCGGATACGCCTGCCCCGCATCGATGGGAACGCGCTGGTTGGCTTCGATCTTCGTCGGATACAGATCGGGACGAATCGACAGCGCCTTGGGCATGAATCCGATTTCCACATAGGGTTTCAATCCGCGCTGAACATACGTGTCGAATATGCGGTCGGTAATCGTCCAATCGTAAATAGGGTTTCCGTTGGAATCCTCGCGGTAGGCGTTGGTGGAACTCCATTTCAGCGCGGGCTGCCCATCGCCGGATGTGAGGAGATGATGGCATCGAATGAATATCTGCGGGCCTTGCAATGCTGCCAGTTCACTGAGCAGCCGCTGGCCGAAGGGCATGTAGGTGTAATCCGCTTCGTCGTATCCGAAGAACCGCCAAACGGGCTTCCATGTCCCGGTGGGATTGCTCGCGTCAATGTGCACGGAGACAGGCAGATCAGGCGCCTCGGAAGCGTAAGCGGGCCACGCGCCGGCGATGCCAAACCAAATCCCCACCGAAATGCGGAACGTAAGGCCCATCCTCGATCATGATAGCAACTTCAGCATGCACGGTCGCGAGCGTCTATGATGAGCCATCAATGATCGACCTCGATTCCATTCGCCGGCATCTGGACGCCGAACGCCGCACATTGGCGCCGCAAGGCTGGTCGATCGAAATCCTCCCGTCGGTCACCCGGATCCGTTCGGCCGATGGGTCGCACAACTCGATTGTGTTCTCGTCACTGCCAAGACCTGGGCCAGATCGCCCCTCCCCGCCGAAACATCAGTCCAAGGAGGCCCCGCCGGGCAATTCCCCCAGCCCATTTGGCAAATAATCGAGAATCGCGGCAATGTGCCGTGCCGCATGCGGCGTTGCGCCATACCCGCTGAGTCGTATTTTATTCGTCGTCGCCGGAGGTGGAGCCGATCCGTTCGCGGTGTTAGTGGGCCATCGCGGCGCGGTCGCCTTTGTCGACATCCAGCCATGGAGGTTCCCGGCTTGGCAGCTTCAAAAACTTACGCCAGCGGTTCACAGAATTCGAGATCAGCGGCGGCGCTGGGCATATCGCCCTGATTTCGCGTTCCCATCCCATTTGGCGGAAACGTCGTTGTGAATTGCGTCAACTGGAGCTGTGTCTAAGTTGGCATCGCGATCAATTAAGTGATCTGAATATCCCATTATCAAGGCCAACAATGCAATTCCCGCATCGACCCCACAACCTATTCTATTTTGCTTGACTTTGCGGTGGGGGAGGTAGATTATTGTTTTAACTTGTTGTCGCAACTTGTTGGCTATTCCAACTCATGTCGTGATGGATGGTCCATTGAGGCAGGGCAGGCGGAACAAAAAATTGTCCCCGCTTTGTGGGACAAAATGGAGAGGATGCAAATGAAGGCAATCAGATATCTGAGTAGGGCCTTGGTGTTGTTGGCCGGTGTGGGCGTGCCGCTTTTGGGCGCGGGCGCTGCTTCAGCTTCCATCACCATCGCCACGGTGCCGGTGGGTGACCCCGGCAATGCGGCAGACACCACCGGCTTCGGCTCGGTGGCTTACAGCTACAACATCGGTGAATACGATGTGACCTCCAGCCAGTACACGGCGTTTCTGAATGCCGTGGCTGCGACCGACACCTACGGTGTCTACAACTCGGACATGGCCGGCACGACCAGCGGCAATCCCGGAATCATCCAGAGCGGTTCTTCGGGAAGTTACACCTACAGCGTTGCGGCGGGCCGGGGCAACTATCCGGTGACGGATGTGACCTTCTGGGACACGACCCGCTTCGCCAACTGGCTGGACAACGGCCAGCCGACGGGGGCTGAAGGCGCGGGGACGACTGAAACGGGAACCTATACTCTTACACCGACCGGGATCGCGAACAACACGGTGACCCGGAACGCGAATTACACATGGGCAGTGACCAGCGAGAATGAATGGTACAAGGCGGCGTACTACACCCCTCTGGGCGGTACCGGGAACAGTAACCCGAATTATTGGTTGTACCCAACGCAGAGCAATACGATTTCACCGTCGCAGGCCAACTATACGCTCTTGGATACGACCCCCGTTGGATCGTACGCCTATCCCAGCTATTACGGCACCTACGATCAGGGCGGCGATGTTTTCCAGTGGAACGAATCTATATATCGCGGTTCTTTTCGTGGGCTGCGGGGCGGGTCGTTCGACAACTTCTACTACACCTTGCCGTCCAACTACAGCCTCACCGGCGACCCGACGGACGACTACAGCGACGTCGGGTTTCGTGTCTCCCAGGTTCCTGAGCCAGCGTCATTAGGAATTCTCATGTTTGGTGCCACAGGGATGTTGCTCAGGCGGAGGCGTGTCAGAAGGTAGCCCTTTGTCCTTTGTCTCTTTTACCCTTTGAGCGGGGTACTCCCCGCTCTGTTTTTTCTTTGCCGCCGCAGGCGGCGCGTGTTTTTTGATCCGTCAATCCCATCCGTCGCACGGGGTTTTCGATCCTCATGAAATCCGCGGGATTTCAATCCCGCGTGCCCCGAAAGTATATGATGCCCAGTGGATGACGGACTTCGATTCCATTCGCCGGCATCTGGACGCCGAACGCCGCACCTTGGCGCCGCAAGGCTGGTCGATCGAAATCCTGCCCTCCATCGCCAGGGTCCGTTCAGTGGACGGGTCGCACAACTCGATTTTGTTCTCTTCGCTTTCGGAAACCACTGCCGACGCGGTCATCGCGGAGCAAGTCGCGCACTATCGCAAGCTGGACTGTGAAGTCGAATGGAAGCTCTATGCTCACGACACGCCGCCGGACCTGCTCCAACGCCTACAGCGGCACGGATTCATCATTGGCCCGCGCGAAGCGGTCCTCGTCCTGGATTTGCACACCCGGCCAAGCTGGATGGACGAAGCATCGGCAAGCCAGGTCGTGCGTGTCCAAACCGCCGAGCAGGTTGACCAATTTCGCCGGGCTGCGGAGGAAATCTTCGACAAGAAATACGACTTCACCGCCGGTGAATTGCTGGCGGCAATCCGCAGCGAATCGACGCAGCATTTCGGCTACATGTTTCTTGACGGCAACAAAGCTCTGAGCGTCGGACGACTCTACACGCACCCCAAAAGCGTCTTCGGCGGACTCTGTGGCGGTGGGACTCTCAAGGAGCATCGTGGCCGCGGATATTACCGGGCCGTGGTTGCCGCCCGGGCGCGCGATGCGGAAAAGCTGGGGGCGCGATACCTGATCGTGGACGCTCTTCCGACGAGCCGGCCGATCTTGGAGCGGCTTGGCTTCGCACATCTGACGGACACCTGGCCCTGCGATCTGCCGCGATAAACTGAGCCGATCCGCCTCCATCCGCCACCATCTCATTTGACAAATCCGCTAACCCCTCGGACAAATGTAAGCATGGATGCGCAGCTTTCCAACCTCAAATTCGATTCCAACGGCCTGATCCCCGCGATCGTTCAGGATGCCGCATCGGGACAAGTTCTGATGATGGCCTGGATGAACCGCGATTCGCTGGAGAAGACGGTTCAAACGGGCCAGACGCATTTCTTCAGCCGTAGCCGGGGAAAACTTTGGCTCAAGGGCGAAACCAGCGGGCACGTTCAGCACGTCAAATCCATCGCCGTGGATTGCGACCAGGACGTTCTGCTGGTCAAGGTCGAGCAGATCGGCGCGGCCTGTCACGAGGGATTTTACAGCTGCTTTTTCCGCGAATATCAGCGGGGGGCGAAGGATTTCAAGATCGTCGGAAAGAAAATCTTTGAGCCGGACAAGGTCTACGGGAAATAGCCAACTTGGCCAGCAAGAAAAAGCCCAACCCAAACCAGAGGCAGGCCGTCGCGCCGCCGCTGCGCGCGGAATTGGCGGCGACGCCGCTCGGCGGCGGGTTCGGACGCGATCTGGCCAACTGGCTCTTTCCCGTCTATCTCCTCATGATTATCGCGGGCTTTTTGGCGATCTGGAAATATGGCTCGCCGGCCGGCAATCCCAATGGGGTGCGGGCACTGTTTCTGGCCATGAATTCGGCCACCCTTTCCGGATTCACCGAAGGCTCCGGCGTCGGCGGGCTGAATCACTTCGGACAATGGATCGCATTTTTACTCGTCATCGGCGGAAGCCTCTTCACCATGATCGTCGGCGGATTGGCCGTCATCCGCATTGTTCGGCTTCCATTTTCCGATGCGGATTTGATCTGGTCGGCTCTGGCTGTTGAAGGCACCGTGCTGCTCGTCGGAACGTCGGTGCTGTGGGACATGGACCGCTCGCCGTTTCAAGCGATGTTCCTGGCCGGCAGCAGCTTCGGCAACTGCGGGCAGTACGTCGCCAATCTCCCGAAACCCTCGAACTTTCCGGTTCACGCGGTCATTCTTCCGCTGTCGATCCTCGGCGGGCTTGGGCTGCCTGTCCTGATGGAACTCTGGTGCGCCATCACTTTCCGGGCCAAGCTCTCGACACATTCCAAAACCGTGGTGTCCGCGTCGGCATGGCTGTACGTGATCGGGCTGGTGCTGATCCTGGCGTTGAATCTCAATTCGGGATCGACCTGGTTGGATGTCCGTGGCCAGCTTTCGGTCAGTTCCGTTTTTTCCGTGCAATCGCGCACCGGCGGATTAGCGATCGGGGCGGTGAAAGATCTCACGCCGCCGGCGCAATGGATATTGGTCGTCCTGATGTTGATCGGCGCCAGTTCCGCCGGCACCGGAAGCGGCCTGAAGACGACGACCATTGCGGAACTCGCCCGCGGCACGCGGAAGCTGCTCCGCGGCGAATCCGCCGGCCGATCCTTCGGCATCGCCGTCGCGTGGCTTTCGATCTATCTTGGCCTGCTTCTGGGGGCCGTGCTGCTGCTCTCGCACATCTCGGCCAACGATCCAGCGGAAAACATCCTTTTCGACGCCGTCAGCGCCATGAGCAACGTCGGCTTCACTTCCTCACCAATCGCCGACGAAAAAGGCGTGATGTTCGCATATTGCGCCATCATTCTGGTGGGCCGAATGGCGCCGCTAATGGTGCTATGGTGGATGGCCGAAACCACGCCGGACGCCGAATTGGCGATTGGCTGATTGGCGCTTGGCTGATTGGCGATTGGCTGATTTGCCTTTTACCCGCAGCGTTGATACCGTCCTTAGCCCGTAAAATGGTCCGGCTGACGTGGGGCCGATTTGGTCCCACGCACGACCGGTCCAAAGGAGTTGTTTCGTGAAACCCAAGATTCACCCCCGATACCGCAATTGCACCGTCCACTGCGCCTGCGGCAACACGTTCGTTACGCGCAGCACCATGGCCAAGATCAACGTCGATATCTGCAGCGCCTGCCACCCGTTTTTCACCGGCAAGCAGAAATTCGTCGATACGGCCGGACGAGTCGAACGGTTCAGCAAAAAGTTCGGCGGAACTTACAGTTTTCAGAAAACGTCCGCACCAGCCGCCGCAAAAAAGTGATCGTTCGTTTTCCGCGATGGACATGGGCCGTCCTGGCGGCGGTCTTGCCGCTTGCGCAAGGCTGCTGCGGACCGCCCAGCCCGAATCTCACGCAGATTCGCGCCGGCTGGAACAGCGGCGATACCCGCGGCCTGACCCTGCCGAGTTTTGATCCCGATGTCGTGGCCGTCTGTGATCCGCCGATCGGCTGGAAGCCCCAGCCTCTCAAAATCACCGCAAAGCATGTCCACGCGGTCTGGCTCAGCCCCACCGGCGCGACCGCGTACGGCGTCATTTATTTTAAGATGCCTCTTCCGGTCGGACCGGATTTGGCGCTGAGTGGTTTTCTCAATCAGATGAAAAAAACGGAAGGAGACGTCGTGCTTCTGAGCCGGCGGGACGATGCAAGTTTGCCCGGCATCCGTTTCGAAGCGGAAGGGGGGATATACAACATTCGCGCCAACCTGATCGTTAACGGATGGGAGGGTTGGAGCGTTTATGTCGGCACGCGGCGCGCTCGAAAAGTCATCCCGAATGAACTTGACATCGCCGTCCGCGCGCGAGAACATACACACGTCGGGCGGCCTGAAAATCCGGGCAAATAATCGATCGCCGCTCAACTCGGGAAGCTCAACTGTTGGCAAAATATCGACCGCTCCGTGTGCCTTGCCGTATCGGGTGTATGGAGAGTTTATGGGCACCATTCTTTGTCAGCCGGGCCAAATTTCAGGCGCCGGCCGGTCCGTCACGTGTACGCTTCTCATCGCCGCGGCGCTTGCCCTGTGCGCCGGCTGTCAATATCAAACCGTCTCAGCCACCGAGTTGGAAATTCATCAGCTGCGCCTGAACAAGAGCGGGCTTGCTTCGCTGCATGAGGATTCGATTCTCAGAATTACCTGCGCTCCGCCGCAGCAATGGGACCAGTTGCCGCCGCGTCGCAACGTGATTTATTCTCATCGGCAGTGGCGTTCGCCTGATCGCCAGGTGGGCATGGGCGTCGCCTATATGAACACGCCGTTTGCCGTTTCGCCGCAAACGATCATCTGGTTTGCCAAGAGCGAGTATTCCCGCACCGACCAAAGCAAGGGCCGGCTGCTTGGGCTATGGACGGATTCGCTCGGCCGGTGCTGGTTCGAGGCCGAGAATGACACCTATCACGTCAAGGGCTATGCGATGACCCGCGGCTGCGACGCATGGATGGTTTATTTCGGCTATCGCCTGGCGGGCAGGGCCCCACAGGCCGAGATTGCCCTCGCCGCCAAAGGCGCCGATTCCGTTGCTCCGCTGCCAGCGGACCAGTGAAGGCGGCCTTACAACTTTGAAACTCATCCCACTTTGGTCTCGGCCGGCGTGATGAACAGGGTCTGCTTCTCCAGGCCGCGCAGCACGGCCATTTCCGTCGTTTTGCCGACCCGTTCTTCCGTCAACAGCCGATAGAGCGAATCCATGTGTTCGATGGCCGTGCCGTCGAACTCGACGATGATGTCTCCCTCGCGCAGGCCGGCCCGATCGGCCGGGCTGCCGGGCTCGACCTGGATCGCCAGCACGCCGCCTCCGCCGCTTAATTTGTGGAATCGCACGATGCGTCGATGGAGGGGAACGTCCTGGCCGCCCAATCCAACGTAGCTGCGCTTCACGCGTCCAAACCGCAAAAGCTGCGCGGCCACGAACGTCGCGGTGTTGCTCGGCAGCGCAAAACACAGCCCCTGCGCCGGCCGGATGATGGCCGTATTCACGCCGATGACCTCGCCGCGCCCGTTCACCAGCGGGCCGCCGCTGTTGCCCGGATTGAGCGCGGCATCCGTCTGAATGACGTTGTCGATCAACCGCCCCGTGGCCGATCGAAAACTCCGCGCCGTCGCACTGACCACGCCGGCCGTCACGGTGCACTGAAATCCATACGGATTTCCAATGGCCACGACGAGCTGCCCGACCCGCAGCGCGCTGGAATCGCCAAGTACGACGCAGGGAAGATTCGGCCCGTCGATGCGGATGATGGCCAGATCGGTATCCGGATCTTCGCCCAGCAGTTCCGCATCAAATCGCCGACCATCCGGCAGCGCCGCCTCCATCCGCCGCGCTCCGTGTACGACGTGGCTGTTGGTCAAAATGAAGCCGTCCGGCGTGAAGATGAACCCCGACCCGCTTCCGGCGACCTTGCTCGCCGGCGATGGATCGTGCCGAACTTCGATGTTGACCACGGCGGGCCCCGCGGTCTCGGCGACGTTCATCACCGTCCGCGAATACGCGTCCAGTGCTTCCTCATCGCCAACGGCTTCATCCGCCGAATCCGGCCGGTTGTTGTCAATGGTCTCGGTCATGCACAATGATAGCCGTCATGTTCAAAAAAGTGAAGTATCGGCCAATTGCGTACCAAGTATACAATGTATATCATGAGGGCGAGGCCCGTGAAAAAACCGGATGGAGGATCGATTTCCCTCGTGGCGCGGCGGCTTCAGCCGCCGTGTCCCGTTGTCGCCGGTCATCCCAGGCTCTGAACCATGAACCCATGAAACGAACCGACACGCGATGTCCGGCCGAGCGCACGCTGCTGCTGATCGGCGGCAAATGGAAAATCCTGATCCTGTATCATCTCGACCCGGGCCCGCGTCGATTTTCAGAGCTTCGCCGGCGGTTGACGCCCGTGACGCCCCGGATGCTCGCCCAGCAGCTTCGGCAACTGGAGCATGACGGCATCATTCGCCGAAAGATTTACCCGCAGATTCCCCCCCGGGTGGACTATTCTCTCACCGCCGCCGGCAGGAGCCTCAAACCCGTCATCGCCGCGATGTGCCGATGGGCGAAATGCCGCTGATCCGCCTACCATTGCGGAAATGTGGGGATAAAAGATGTAACTGCGCAATCGCGCCGCATTCATAATCTTTTCTCTACCTCCCCGCGGTTTGGGGTAAATTCCTGACGCAAACTACAATTGTTCTTGCCATTTGCCTCGAAAAAGGTTGAAGTACCCCGGAATTTTTACGGGCGCCCAGCGTATGCCGAATCATCCAATTTTATTCGCGGCCCGTATAATGGGGTGCATCCCGATGGAGGTGGCAGTCCGTGGCCAAATCAATTGCTGAATGGATGCGCGAGGGCGAGGAGCTTTATGTCTTAGCGCTGAAAGAATATGAAGAGATTGATGGTCGGCTTCAGGAGATGGAGAAGCTTCTCATGCAGAAGCAGGAGGAAGTGAATCAGATCGCCCAACTGATCGGAAAACCGCTCGTCGAAGGGAACCGTCGCCTGACGGCCCAATTGGTCGATGATCACGGACCTATGTCGGTGCCGAATTCTCCGTCAACCATCGCGCGAGCCCTCACCGGGCGCAATCTAAACCGCTGATGGCGAAGGCATTGGCTCGCGAATGCGACAAAATCAAAACGATAAAACTTGGGGAAGTCACCTTCTAGCTTGGAGTCAGTACAGATGGCAGATAGACGCTCGATTATGCGAATACAACTCGATACAGCGGCCAAAGAAGATTTGGACAAAGTCTGTTCAAAACGAGGCATGACCCAGATCGCGGTCATGTCACGCCTGGTCGGTTGGTTCGTCCGCCAGGACGACGTGATCCAAACCGCCGTGATGGCGACCCTGTCAGACCAGGCGATGTCCCAACTTGCCAAGCAGTTGCTCAAGCGATTGGCTTCCCGCTCCGGCGAAGGGAAATAATGGCGCAAAATTGCCTTGGGTTGTGAGGTCGAGTTTAATTATTATGATAGTTTGCTGACGTAAGTCCTTTTCTTACAGGATGCGCAATTATGCCAAATAACACCGCCGCTCGTCGCGTCATTATGCGCATCGAGCTGTACCCCGAGGCCAAAGAAGGGCTGACCGATCTCTGTGATCGGCTTGGGATGACTCAGATTGCCGCCACAAGTCGGATTATCGAGTGGTTCACCACTCAAACCGATGTGGTTCAGGCTGCCATTCTCGGCCTCTACCCGCAAGACATTCGCGCAGAAGTTGCCGAGATGATTTTGAAACGCATGACCTCCGACGGCAAAAAAAGGTCCTGACACCTCTCATTTTTTCCCATGGCCTTCAGTTCAAAGCCGTACCCTCCAACTGCCCGCGGCGCGCTGCACCGCGGTTGCCCGATGTGGTCTCCGATGGCCTCCACCGCCCATTGACCGTTTCGTAGGCCAAGATAGGCGTTAAAGCCTCATCGGTAGCCGTATATATACTTTATCCGATTTATGACTTCAAGCCTGCCCAGAAGTTTTCAACAGTGGGGGATTTCCATTTTCCGAATCCCGGTTCCCTCCCGGCGGGTCCAAGCCTTCGGCCGCTCTCAACTCTTCGATTCCCCGCAAAATATCGGCCGCGGATCGGAACGCCGGCTTGGCGGGGTCCGTCGGCCGCAGAATCTGTTCGGTCAATTTCAACAGCAACCGCGCCTCCCGGCCCTGCCTGTCGTACCGGATCAAATCCTTCAAATCCGGATTCGCGTGCGGCGAAGTGATCTGCACCGCCAGATAAAAATAATCCACGGCCTTGTCCACCTTGTGCACGCCCCCGCTGATGGCTTCGCTGGTGACCTCCCCCGTTCGAGTCATCCGAAACATCATGCGCTGAATCTCGCTCGTCCGCATCAGCTCTTCAAAGAGACTGGATAGTAACGGACTCTGCTTCAAATTTTCGTTCACTCGCACCGCCGACCCGAAATCGACAAATCCCACACCCAGCGGCGTAATCACAAAGTTATCCAGACGCAGATCCAGGTGCATCACCCCCGCGTCGTCATGCAGGGCCCGAAGCAAATCCGCGCTTTGGCGGGCGAACTCCATCTGGCTCAACGGCTCGCCGCCGTTGCGCAGCCAGCTCAAATGCAACCGCCGGGCGTAGCCACGCTCGTCTTTTTCAAGGTTCAGCAAGCTCGGGACCCTTCCTCGATATGCCTCTGGCAAATCCCGGTTGACGATTTTTAGAATCGCCGCCTCGCGCGTCAGAAAAACCGGGAAAATCTTGTCCGTGAATTTCCGAGCCCGTTTTTCGATCACTTCATTCGCCAGGTCCGGCCATTTGCTCCGAAGCCGGGCCATCACCATTTGCAGGGTCGGAACCTCTTTCACAACCTCGTACGGCTGGCCCTCGGTTGGGCGCTCCAGATGTACGTGATACGTAAACCGGTCCGTGGTTTGGCCCGGCACGATCAGTTGCACTTTGCGCGCCACAAAATAGTGCGTCTTCTGCGACAAAAATGGAATCGGCAATCCCAGCGGCCCCCGAACCAGGGTTGCCGGCTTTTGCGTGATCTCAAACCCATTGCCGCAAAGCTCAGTGCTCAGTTGCTGCGCCGCGTTCCTATTGCGCGTGACGAACACCACCTGTCCGCCCCAGCGCAGGCGATGGAACAATTCCATGGGCGCATGCGGATCGGCCTCCGTGCAAAGCAGGGCATCGGATAAGTGTTTTGGATCGGATTGTGCCAGGGGGCGGGGCGGATGCGCCCGTAAATCCTCATCCGCGTGAGCAACGCGACGCGCGATCGCGGCGAGTCGATCGGAGCCAATGTCGGCGATCATGCTCATGGCCTGGGAATATTACCCGCTCAGGACCGCTTACAGCACCCCCGCGCTGCCGGTTTCGATCGGTTGGCTGACATATTCCCGCGGATCGGTCACGTATCCCCGCAGCGCGCTGGCCGCCACCGTCAGTGGCGAAGCCAGATACACCGCCGATTTCGTGCTTCCCATCCGCCCGGGGAAATTCCGGTTGGTCGTGCTGATGCACACCTCGCTGCGCTGGAGCCGGCCGAAGGTATCGCTCGGCCCGCCCAGGCACGCCGAGCACCCGCTGGCGCCCACCAGGCACCCCGCGTCGATCAGCACATCCTCAATGCTCTTTTCGTTGGGGCCTTTTTCCGCCCCGCGAAGATTCAGGCGTTTCATGTCCGCATGCACTTCCGTGCTGCCCGGCACCACGTAGGTCGGAATCTTCACCGTATTGCCCTTGAGAATATTGGCCGCGAAGATCATGTCGGTGATCTTGCCGCCGGTGCAGCTTCCGATATACGCCTGATCCAATTTCACATCCCGGCAGTTGTAGGCGGTGTCCCGGTTGTCCGGGCTGTGCGGCTTGGCTACCAGCGGCTCCAACGTCGCCAAATCCCATTCCGCTTCGAAGAAATACTTGGCATCGTCATCATCGCGCACGACCTCCCAATTCGGGATGGTGCTGCGGTTGCGAACGTATTGCAATGTTTTTTCATCCACATCGCACACGCCGTTCTTGCCGCCCGCCTCGATGGCCATGTTGGTCAGCGTCATGCGGTCTTCCAGCGTCAGCGACGAAATGCCGTCGCCCGCGAAGTACATGCTGCGATAGGTCGCCCCGTCCACGCCGATCTCGCCGATGACCGCCAGAATCAAATCCTTGGCCGTCAGATACGCCGGGATCGAGCCGTGAAATGTGAACCGCATGGTCGGCGGCACTTTGAGCCAGAGCTTGCCCGTCCCCAGCACGAAAGCCGCGTCGGTATTTCCGATTCCACTGGCCACCTGCCCGAACGCCCCGGCCGTGCAAGTGTGGCTGTCCGTCCCCAGCAGAATCTCGCCGGGACGCACGTGCCCCTCTTCCGGCAGAGCTTTGTGACAGACGCCCTTGTAGCTCGTCTTGGTCGGGTCACGGTACGGGTTGGGCATCGTCGGTTCGCTCTTGACGAATTCCGCATCATAGAAATACCGCAGCCCCTGCTCCTTCACGAAATCCCGCAGGATCTGCACGTTCCGATGACACTTCTGATCGGCCGTGAAAATATAGTGATCCGGGATAATGACCACCCGGTCCTTGTCCCAAACTTTGGCATTGCGGCCGAACTGCTCGTGAAAAATGCCGATGGTCCCCGGCCCGCACACATCGTGGGTCATGAGGATGTCCACATTGACCCAGATGTTCTCCCCAGGCTGAACGTGCCTTTTACCGGCATGTTTAGCCAGAATCTTTTCCGTCATTGTCATTCCGGGCATCGCAGGCTCCTCCGACGACCAATTCTATCCAAGCAAACGACTATGAAGCATAAATCTACGAAATTATAGGCCGCGTTATAGAATCTCCACTTTCACTTCCCCGCACCGGGCCAATTCCCGATCTCCTGTCAATAATAGATCGGCGTGTTCCTCGATCGCCGTCGCGACGTGGATCGCGTCGGGCGTTTTCAGCCCATATCGCGCACGCAACTCCGTGGCACGTTCCACAATGTTCGGTCCTATCTCAATGACATTGACCAGCGCCCGCGTGAAAAAGCCCTCGTACGTTGCCAGCAATGCAGCGTTGTTTTCGCGTAGTGGCTTCACGCGGCACTCCAATCGAGAAAGCCTCGATGTGAGGAGGATTCCTCCGGGAGTTCCTTCGACCTGCCCAAGACGGCTTAGCACCGCCTCCCGAAACGGCGAGCGGCTTTCAACGCTGTAAACGATCGTGCTGGCGTCCAAATAAAACCTCATCGGCCATCTTCCCAATCCTCATGCTCTTGGCGGATCTGTCGATCAATTTCATCTCTGCTTCGTGTTCCAGCTGGAAGGTGCCGCAAAAATTCAAAAATGCTTTCGCCTTGATTCGATTCGGCGCCATTTCCCGTGCGCACAATCACTTCCACTTCACCTTGCGTATTGGGCGCCGGTTCGTCCAATTCCACCTTCCTTGAACCGACTAAACGGCCTTTGATGACGATCGCGTTTTGCATAATTCGATTCTCTGTGTTGCTTTAATGGTATCATCCTTACATTCGCATAACCAGATAAGTCTGATGCGCGATTTTGACAACTTTGCATGTCAAATGACATCCCCTCCAAGTCCCCCAGCCGCCGCGTGCCGTGGATTTGCCTGCTTTTGGCGGTCCTGACGGTCGGCACATTTTACCCAGTCCTGCGCTGCGGCTTCGTGAACTGGGACGACATGGAGCATGTCGCCCGCAATCCCGACATGAATCCGCCCACGTTCCACGCCCTGGAGCGGTATTGGGCCAAGCCCTATTTCGGATTATGGGCGCCGGTCACATATTCGGCTTGGCTGGCCACGGCTGCGGTCGCCCATGGCAACCCGGCCGTTTTTCACGCTCTGAATCTGGCCGTTCACGTCGCCGCCGTCGTCCTGGTCTTTCTGATCGTGCGCCGGCTCGTTCCCGGCATTTGGCCGGCCGCTGTCGGCGCGGCTGTTTTTGCCGTCCATCCCATCCAGGTCGAAGCCATCGCCTGGGTCTCCGGCCTGCGCGACGTTCTCAGCGGCGCGCTGGCGGTTCTGGCCATCTGGATGTATCTGCGGGCGACCGAATCCACCGGACCACCCCGCACATGGCGATGCCTCGCCGCGACGGCTGTTTTCGCCCTGGCATTACTTTCCAAACCCACCGCCGTCGTGACGCCGCTGATGCTCGCGATCATCCTCGGCCGGCGGTGGCGTTCATCGGCGCGCTGGCTGGCCGCGTGGGTCATCATGGCCGCTGCCATTTCGGTGATCGCCTTTTTCGCCCAGCCCAGCAGCGATGTCTATCGCCCGCCAATCTGGGCAAGGCCCCTCGTCGCCCTCGACGCGCTGTCGTTCTATCTCCGCAAGCTGCTGTTGCCGGCTCACCTCGTGATCGATTACGGACGCAGCCCCGATTGGCTCATGTCTCATCCGGCGGCCTGGTGGCCAGCCGGTGTCGTCGCCGCCATCCTTGTGGCCCTGACTTTATACCGCCAAAAAATTCCCCGCATGGCTCGCGCCGCCGCCATCGGGATCTGCGCTTTGCTTCCGGTCCTGGGGCTGGTCCCATTCAATTTTCAATACTATTCGACGGTCGCCGACCGCTACGCATATTTGGCGATGCTTGGCGTAGCCCTCGGCGTCGCTGCCGTCATCGCGGCAATCCCGCGATGGACCTGGCCATTCACCGCCATCATCGTCGCCGCCCTGGGGGCGGCATCCAATCGCCAAACTCGCCTCTGGCAAGACACCGCGTCTCTGTGCGACCACACGCTGACGACCAATCCCGGCAGCGTGGCCGCCCTTCGCATTCTCACATTCGAAGCGCGAACGCACGGGCAATGGCCATTGGCCCTGCAATACAACGACCGCGCCCTGCAAACCAAGCCGAACGATCCACTGCTGATTTTCGATCGAGCCAACACCCTTCGCGCCGCCGGCCGGCTCGCCGCCGCCGCCCAGGCATATTTCCAAGCCCTTCGCCTCCGCCCGCATGATCCGCAATTTCGCAATAACTATGCTGTATTGCTGGCCCAGCAAGGCAACGATGCCGAAGCTGCGGCCCAGTTCGCCGAGGTTCTTCGGCAAGCCCCTGACTATGCCGAAGCCCGCGCCAATTGGGCGACGTATCTCGCCCGGCACGGGAATCGTGACCAGGCGTTGGCCGAATTCCGCCGCGCACTGGCTGACGACCCGGGGTGCGCAGCCGCGGTGCGCGGAATCAAAGCGCTGGAAGGAAAGTCCGAAATCCGAAATTCGAATGACGAATCAAATCCGAAATCCCAATGACGAAACGGTTTTCAATTCCTTTTTCGCCCCGCTATAGTCGGTTCCAGATTCAATGCCCGATCCGATGCAACCACTCGTCGTCCAAAACGTCACCAAAACTTTCCACCAGGGTGACCGGACCGTCACCGCCCTGACGTCGATCGACCTGGAGGTGCGCCAAGGCCAGTTCCTGGCCATCATGGGCGCCAGCGGATCAGGAAAAAGCACGCTGTTGCACCTGATGGCCGGTCTGGCCAAGCCCGATTCCGGCAGCGTTTGCGTCAACGGCGCCGATCTGGCCCAGATGCCTGACCGGCAACTGACGATCTTCCGGCGGCGCAACATCGGCCTGGTCTTTCAATCGTTCAACCTGATTCCAACCCTGACGGCCGAGGAGAACATCGCTCTGCCCCTGATGTTGGAGCACGCCAACGGCCGGCCGGCCCAGGAAAAGGTGGAGCGGCTGCTGGAAAACCTGGGCTTGGCGGATCGGCGCACTCATCGTCCCGATGCCCTCAGCGGCGGCGAGCAGCAGCGCGTCGCCATTGGCCGGGCACTGGTGGCCGATCCCGCCCTGATTCTCGCGGATGAGCCCACCGGCAATCTCGACAGCGCCAATTCCCGCTCCGTGTGCGAGCTGCTGCGCGACCTGTCGGCAATCCACAATAAAACGATCGTGATGGTCACGCACGAGCCGGTCGTCGGCGCCTACGCTCAGGAAGTAGCGGTGATCCGCGATGGACGCATGATCAACCGTTTCGCCACCGACGGCCTCAGCAGCCAGGACCTGGCGGCAAAGTATTCCGAATGTCTCAGATGAAATACCGTTGGTTATTTCAGCGCGGCGCGGCGGCTTGGGCCGCCGTGTTCTCGGATGATCCAAATCCCTCCAAAATGGCCCAAAACCTTTAACAACCATTATGGTTCTTCTTCGCCTGGCCATTTCCAACTTCAAAGTCCGCAGGGTGCGGACGCTGCTGACCGTTGCCGCCATCGCCTTGTCGGTGAGCCTGGTCGTCGCCGTCACCAGTGGATACAAGTCGATGCAGGCGTCGGCGCTTCGGTTCCTGGATCGGTATATGGGCGCGGCTGACGCCCTGATTATTCCGGCCAACAATTTTCAGCAGGTTCTGGTGCCGGAGAAGCTGGTCGGCGACCTGGCCGCCGATCCCGCGGTGCGGCAGGCCGTCGGCCGATTGGAATCGGACCGCATGCTCGATCGCGCCCCGGGGACCGAACGGCCCCCGAAAAGTTCAGACCGGCTCGCGGCCGGCGCGGTCCCCCCAGATAAGATCAACGTCGATCTCATCGGCGTCCGCAGACCCGCCGACACTACGGTCAATTCCCTCGACCTGACCGACGGCCAATGGTTCAACACGTCCAGCGCCAAGGTTGCCGTCATCGACGAGGTGGCCGCCGACAAGCTCGGCCTGAACATCGGCGACAGCGTCGAACTCCCCGGCATCCATCCGATGACGCTGAAGGTCATTGGCATCGTTCAAAAACCCAAATTCTTCGCCGAGAGGTGGGCCTCGGTTTACATCCCCATGGAGACGTTTCAGCATTTCGCCGGGGACGACAATCCGCCGCAGGTTTCCCGCATCAGCATTTATCTGCGCGAGAAGACGGACTTCGACGCATTCAAGCAACGCTGGACGGCCCGATTGGCGCGGACCAATCCGAATCTCCAACTGCGCATGCGGCGGGAAAACGCCGGCCAACTGGAACGCAACCTCCGCGGCGTGCAAATCCTCAGCTATTTCGGCGGGGCCATCTCCATGCTCACCGCCATGTTCATCATCTTCTCCGCCCTGAGCATGGGCGTCACTGAACGGCAGCGAACCCTGGCCATGCTCCGAGCCGTCGGGGCCGTCAAATCCCAGGTGTTCCGACTCGTCATCCTTGAAGCTCTGGTCCTGGCGATTCTCGGCGTCATTCTTGGCATTCCGATGGGAATGCTCTGGATCGAGTTGCTTCACCTGCGCTTCACCGAGCTGTTTTCCGCCGGGCTGGTCTTTAATATCGATGGCATGATCTTCGGCGGCGGCGGGTCAATTTTGACGGCGCTGATCGCCGGCATGTTGCCCGCCTGGTGGGCGTCGCGCATCAGCCCGCTGGACGCTATGAATGCCCACGACGCTACACCAACCCACGGACCGCCGCTGCGCTGGGCCGCCCTGGGTCTGGTTCTCATCGCGCTCGATCCGCTGGTGTTTTTCAGCCCGGTCGAAACCCTGCTGCAACGCCTGGGATTCCAGGATCCCTCCGCTTCCGCCCAGACATTCCGATTCGTCTGGCATTTCACCCTCGGACTGCCGGGAATCATGATTGGCTTTTTCCTGCTGGCGCCGATGTTCGTCTGGATCGTCGAGCGCATCGTCGCGCCGCTGCTGGCGGTCAGCTTCGCGTTGCCCCTCAAGCTCCTGCGTCAACAACTCACCACGGGCATCTGGCGCGCCGCCGGCACCGCCGCCGCCCTCATGGTCGGTTTGGCCACCCTCATCGCCATGCAGGTCCAGGGCCACACGATGATCGGCGGCTGGACGCTTCCCGACCGATTTCCCGACATCTTCATCTGGAGCCCGGACATCATTTCCTGGAAGGATCAGAAAACCCTCGCGAAAACTCCCGGCATCGCGCCAGGTGAACTCATGCCCGTCGTGGTTACGACGCCGGCCGGCGACAGCAAAGAGGATTTATTTCTGGCCTCGATGCTGTCGGGGCAGAACGTCGGCTTCATGTTTTTCGCGGTCGATCCTGAGCAGGCTTTGCGGATGATTCAATTGGATTTCCGCGATGACAGCGGCCGCCCGCTGCCGGCCGACCAGCAGGCCGCCGCAGCCGCTCGCGCCGCCGAGGCAATGAAAACGCCGCGCCGCATCATCGTCACCGATGAGTTCAGGCAATCCCGGCACGTGAAGATCGGCGACACGGTTTCGGTGATGACCACGCTGAACGGCCGGCAGAACTACACCATCTGCGGCATCGTCTGGTCGCCGGGCGCCGATGTCATCATCAGCATGTACGACATGAGCCACGTGCTCGACCAACGCACCGCCGGCAGCGTCTTCGGCTCCATCGCGGATGCGAAACGGGATTTCGGCGTCACGGGAGCCCGTCTTTTCGCCGCGAATCTGGTGGGGGGGATCGACAAAAATAAATTGCTCACCAACCTTCAAAAAACCCTCAATAAGCAGGGCCTGGTTGCCGGCGACGTTCGGCACATCAAATACGGCATCGAACGCGCGTTTTACCGGCTGCTCGATTTGATCAGCACCGTCGCCATCGCCGCGATGGCCGTCGCTTCCCTCGGCGTCGCCAATACGATCATGGCTTCCGTCCGTTCGCGCCGCTGGCAGTTCGGTGTCCTGCGCAGCATCGGTCTGGGCCGCGGCGATCTGCTCCGCCTCATTCTCGCCGAGGCGACGATGCTCGGCCTCGTCGGCGTGGCGCTCGGCATCGCCGCGGGCTTGGAAATCAGCGTCGATGCCAGGCAACTCAGCGGCGCCATCCTGGGCTATAGTCCGGCGATGCAAATCCCCTGGGCGATTGTTGCCGGCGGTTGCCTGACCGTCGTGGCCATCGCCATCGCCGCCAGCATCTGGCCCGCTCTCAGCGTCGCCCGCGCCCAACCGCTGGATCTGCTCCAGGCTGGCAGGGCCTCAACCTGATCGACCCAAGATGCCCACGCGAAATGCCGCCTCCGCCGTTTTCCTTCTCATCATCGGCGGCCTCCTGCTCGTATTCGCACTGACGGCCCTGACCGCCTGGCGAAATACCTCTCCTACATTTGACGAGCCCCTGCACTTCATGGGTGCGTGGCTTCAGACTCACTACGACGATTTCCGCTGCGACCCCGAAGACCCGCCGCTGTGGCGCGATTACGTGATGCTCGGAACTTCCCGCAGCCAGCTTAAAGTTCCCACATCCGGTTTGGTTTGGGACTCCATGCTCTATGAACGCGGCGCCGAAGGGTTGTACTTCAAAGATGTTTTTTACCACACGCCGGGCAATAACGTGGACGGCCTCATCTTCGCGGCACGGGTGAAGATGACCCTGCTCGGCGTGCTCCTGGGCGCGGTGATCGCCTGGTGGGCATGGCGATGGGGCGGACCCCGCGCCGCTGTCGTCGCGTGCGCCGCATTTTGCTTCGATCCCAATTTTCTCGCCTATTCCCCTCTGGTTAAAAATGACGTGCCCATTGCGCTTGTCTTGCTGCTGTTCATGGCGGCCGTCTGGCTGATCGGACAGCGCGCGACGCTGCCCCGCTGGCTGGCCCTCTCGCTGGCTCTGGGCGCCGCGTTGACCGTGAAGTTTTCCGGCATCATCGCCGTTCCTCTTTTGGCGATCTGTTTGTTCATCCGCGTGCTCCTCCCCGAGCCGTGGCCATTTCTGAAATCCACGGCGCAAAGCCGCGCCCGGCGGCTGGTCCTGGCCGTCTGTCTCGCCTCGGCCGCATATCTGTTCGCTTACGGCTTTATCTGGGCCTGTTATCGTTTTCGCTTCGGTCCCAGCGCCGATCCTGCACAGTTGTTCGATTTCAGCGAGCTTCCGCGGATCATTTCAAGGCACGAGGCCTTTGCCGCCTACAACGAGTTCATGCTGACCCCCGATCAGTTCCGGCAATGGTATCTCCACTGGAAGCCCGATCTTATTCTTCGCCTGGGCCTGTGGGCTGGCCAACATCGCTTGCTGCCGCAAACCTGGGTCGAAGGATTTCTGTTCACCTTCGGTACCGCGCCGGGCCGGGTGTCGTTTCTGTTAGGAGAATTCTCGATGACCGGGCGGTGGTATTATTTTCCGGTCGGCATGGCCGTCAAAACACCGCTGGCCACGCTCGCGGCCTTGATCCTCGCGGCCGGTTATTGGCTGCTTCGCCGCTTCCCCTCGCGGCGGTGGTGGGACATCTCCGCACTGGCGCTGATGCCGATCATCTATATGGCCCTGGCCATGCGGTCAGAGCTGAATCTGGGCCTTCGCCACGTGTTGCCGGTTTATCCATTTCTCTTCATTTTCCTGGGCATCACTGCCGCCGACGCCTTGCGAAGCACGCGCAAAGCCGCTCGGATCTTCATCACCCTTTTTCTGCTCGGCCTGCTGTCGGAATGCTACTTGGCCTATCCCGATTTCATTCCATTTTTCAACATAGCCGCCGGCGGATGGCGCAACGGCCCGCACCTGCTCGGCGGCTCCAACGTGGACTGGGGACAGGAACTCCCCGCCCTCGCCCAGTGGCAGCGCGAGCATCCGCAATTTCAATTGTTCCTGAACTATCTTGGATCGGCCGATCCGCGCTATTACCAGATCCATTACGTGAACCTCCACGGCAGCTCCGCTCCGGAAGATCAAGTCCCCGTGAACTCACAACCGCGCGTTTTCGCCATCAGCGCCGCCGCGTTCTACAATCCGTGGTTCAGCCCGCAGGAAACAGCCTTTTACGAAAAGCTGGAAAGCCAAAAACCGATTGCCGTTCTGGGGCATTGCATATATTTGTACAATCCGCCCTAGGTGAGGTATCGCAGCAGGCTCTCGGGAATTCGCTTAATCCCTCGCCGCACGGCCTTGCTTACCGCGTAGCGCAACGAAAGCTCCACTCGCCGATGCACTTTTTCGTTCGGCTCGATTCCCCGCCGGCGCATTTCTTTCAGTGCCCACATCCAGACGTGAAACTCCTCCTCGCAGCGTGTCCGATATCTCTCAAAGCCGATGACGTGATGCCCCACCTCGTGCAGAAAGATCGCCAGGCTCAGAGGGGTCTTCGGCTTGGGAGATTCGATCCAATTGATGACCCGCCCGTCGTGATAGTAGACGCGCCACGCTTTGCCGCTCATGTTGGAGCGCCATCGCCTGACCCGTATGTCGTAGCGCCGCTTCATCTTCTCGACGATCGTATTGAAGTCCGCCATGCTTCCTCGGTTTCGGGGCGATGCCGCGCACTATCGACATAACGCCACGTCCGAATTCACGTGTTTTGGCCCAAATCGGTCTCTACCCATTTTCTACGAGTAAAGCTGCGGAAATTATCGGGTGTTTCTACAATAGCCCGTCTATGCTGCCCGCCGCCGAGTTTCCCGCGCCTCATCCCTCCCCCGGAGTGCTTCTGATCCTGTTTCTTATTCTAGGCGCATCGGTCTGGGTCTTCGCGATGTTAGTGCGCCGGGAAACCCGCCATCGCCGGCTCGTATCCATGGCGCAGTGGGCCCGGTCGCACGACATGCAATTTCGCCGGGGTCATGGCAATTCCGCGCCGCTTCCAGCGCTCGAGCAATTCGATCCCAAGATTCTCCGCTGCATCCGCGGCCGCGGAATCACGCTCGCCCAGATCGAAACCGCCGCCGCCGGGCCAACCACCGCCGCCTCCAAACGTCAATGGAACGTGATGCTGTGCGACCTGAAAACTCCCTGGCCCCCCAGCGCCCTGCGCCCGACCGCCCGCGCGTTCAGCCTCGTCGATCTCTTTTCGCTTTCCAGCTATCCCTCCCTGATGCCGACCGAGCGGTTTGTGGTCTTCGGCTCCGAATCCCGCGCCGCAAAAGCTCTGGCCGAATCTTCCGCCCCAGCCCTCTTGCCGCCCGACATCGCATTAATCGCCACCGGTACTTATCTCATCCTCGATTTTTCCACCCGCCATTTCGATGAAATCGAATTTGAGCGCCTCATCGATTTGGCCAGGCAATTAGCCCCGCGCCTTTCGAGAGTTCCCGCCTCCACTTAGCGGCGGCGTGTTTTTCAAATCTTCCACGTTTCGCATGTCCCGCCTCTTGCGGTAGGATCGAATCTGATGGCCGACACGCCAGATGACTTCGAGCTAATGCAGCGCATCGAGCGGCAGGACGCCGATGCACTGGCGGAATTGTACGATCGCTACGGCGGCCTGATTTTCACGCTCGGTCTTCGGATGCTCCGCGACCGCGGCGAAGCCGAGGAACTCGTTTCCGATGTCCTCCTGGAAATCTGGCGACGATCGGCTCGATATGATCCATCGCGCGGCGCACCCCTGACTTATCTGGTGACGCTGACGCGCAGCCGGGCGATTGATCGTCAGCGATCCGCCGCTTTTCGCACCAAGAGCCAGTTGTCCAGCGCCGAGCCTCCGGAATCATCCGATCCCTCGCCAGCGCCCGATCCGCCCGCCAGCGCGATGTTGAACGAAAACCGCCAGCGGGTCCTCGCCGCCATGCGGCAACTGGACCCCCTTTATCGCCAGGCCGTCGAATTGGCCTTTTTCGACGGATTAAGTCATACAGAGATCGCCGAGCGGCTAAGCAAACCCCTGGGTACCGTAAAAACATATGTACGGCAGGGGCTAATCCGTCTGCGCGATTGCCTACGTAAAGAATAATGGGAGTTCGCTTTGGATTGCGAGGAACGAAAAGACATGATTCTGCTGTATGTCGCCGGCATGCTCGATCCGGCCGAGTCGGCTGAGCTGCGCCAGCACCTGGCCAGCGGCTGTCCCGCCTGCGCTGGCCATTACGCCGAAGCCGAGGCCACGCTGGCGATGCTCTCCCTGTCGCTCCCCGCGCAGCCGGCTCGGCCGGCGCTGAAATATTCCATCCTCAACCAGGCCCGCGCCGCGCGCAGCGGCATCGCTCGTACCGGTTCACCGCGCGCATGGGATCGCATCGTCCTTTCCGGCGCCATCGCCGCCGTGCTCGCCGTCGCTTTCACACTCGCCATCGTGGACCGCTTCTGGCCCACACCCAAAACTTTGCCCAACGATCAGGCCACCATCGCCAATCTGCAAACCCAATTGATGTTGGCCCAGGCTCAATTGGTCGCGATCAGGCAGGATTTGCGTGGAATGCAATTCGCCGAATTAACCGGGTCCGTCCAGCCGGACGCCGTCGGGCACGTCTTCATCGATCCAGAGATGAAAAAGTGGTACTTCTTCACCTGCGGCATGAAGCCCGCCGCCGATGGCAAGACCTACGAACTCTGGCTCATCTGTAACAACCAGAAAATCCCCGCCGGCACGTTCAACGTCAGCGATCAGGGCACCGCGACCCTGCTTGGCGCCGTCCCCCCGATTCCGCCCGGAGCGGCCGTATCGTTGGCCGTCACCGACGAACCCATGCACGGCCCGCACGAGCAGCCCACCGGCCACCTGCAAATCAAGGGAATCGTAGAATAATCCGTCGTCGTTCCGGCGTGTGTTTTACTAGGACGGCTTCGAATCCGGCGACCCCTGCAGAAAACAGACCGCCCGATATCCCACCTCGTCCACCGCCGCCATCAGTTCGCTGATTTTCACTTGCGACGGATCAAACAGGACCGAGGCCTGCTGGCTGTTGAAATCCACTTCCACCTCATGCACCCCCGGCTTGGCCGATATCGCCTTGCGAATCGCCTGCTCGCACTGGTGACAGTGCATTCCATCAATTCGGATGATCACAAACTGATCTTTAGCGACATCAGGCTGCATATCGCACCAGACACCAGTAAACCCTATTACGATAGGCTCACATTCCCCCTGACACAAGACACAAACCGGGCAAAAACACGGTTACGCTGCTGGCCCCCACGAAAATCGCAACCGACAAAATCCCGACCTATTACATCCGCCGATTGCGTTACCCACGCACAAATGGCCAGCGACATTTCCTTCAGCCACATTCCCTTCATTTGGCAATCCGCATTCGGCAATCTATCATGCACGGATGGAGGCTCGGGGCCCGGCATGGTTCTGCAAGTCCTAAGAGCGCTGTTCGTCCTGCTGATGGCCGCCATCGGCTATTACTTCCTCAAAGAGCAGATCGGCGTAGACCTCTACGAAATCCCTCCCTGGCTGATGCTCATGATCACGCTTGCCATCGGCGTGCTGGTCGTCTGCATCGATATCCTCTCCCCCAGACGAAAGCTGGCGATCTTCTCCGGAACGTTTCTCGGCCTGATCGTGGGAATGATGACCTCCTATGGCTTCAGCTTCATCGTGGCCCTGCTCGTGGACCGTTACATGCCCGATGCCAAGGACACGCAGAAAGACGCCATCGTCCATTATCTCAACATCGTCATCGCGGTGGTCTTTTCGTATCTGGCTATCAGTTTCATCCTCCAAACCAAGGATGATTTCCGCTTCATCATCCCCTACGTGGAGTTCAGCAAGCAGACCAAAGGCGCCCGCTCAATCTTGCTCGACACCAGCGTTCTGATCGACGGCCGCATTGCGGACATCGCCGAAACCGGCATCCTCGAAAGCCGGCTGATCGTTCCGCGCTTCGTGCTGAGTGAATTGCAAACCATCGCCGACAGCGGGGACAAGCTGAAGCGCAACCGCGGCCGGCGCGGCCTGGATGTCCTGCAGCGCCTTCAAGGCAACAAGCGCACGGAAGTGACCCTCTACGATTCCTCCGCCCGCGACGCCGGACCCGAAGATGTCGATGCCAAGCTCATGAATCTTGCCGGCGACCTCGACGCCCGCGTTCTCACCAACGATTTCAACCTCAACAAGGTCGCCAGCCTGCGCGGCGTCGATGTCATCAACATCAACGATCTCGCCAACGCCCTCAAGCCCGTCGTCCTCCCCGGCGAGCGGATGACCGTCCGCCTGCTCAAGCCCGGCGAATCCCCCGGCCAGGGCGTCGGATATCTTGTGGATGGAACCATGGTCGTCGTCGAGCAGGGCCGGCCGCATCTCAACGAAGAAGTGGAATTCACCGTCACCAGCGTCCTGCAAACCAGCGCCGGCAAGATGATCTTCGGCCGGATGCAGCACGAGCCGGCTTCGAAGGTTTCCTGACGCCAACCGAATCATCCATGCCTGATTTCGCCGTAATTCTTCCCGCCGCCGGGCGCTCGACGCGCTTCGGAGGATCAACCAGCAAGCTCCTTCAGCCGCTCGCCGCCAGGCCGGTTCTCGCATGGACTCTTGACGCCTTCGCTGCGCGCGACGATGTCCGCCAGATCGTCATTGCCGCGAACGCCCCCGATGCGATCCGCGATTGCGCGAAAGGGCTCGAAAAGTCCGTATTAGCCAAGCTCAAGATTTGCCCCGGCGGATCTTGCCGGGCCGACAGCGTTCGCCTCGCCGCGCTCGCTTGCGACGCCGCGATTGATTGGATCGCCGTCCACGACGCGGCGCGTCCGCTGGTTTCGCAGGCATTGATCGACCGCACATTCCAGGTCGCTCTCGCCCACGGCGCCGCTGCCGCGGCTTTGCCCGTTCATCTGACGATCAAGAAAGCCGCCGGCCCGTTGCCCGCACAGGTCAAGCAAACCATTCCCCGCCACGATCTTTGGGCCATGCAAACCCCTCAGGCGATGCGGCGACAGGATTTGCTCGATGCTTTCGCCGCCTGTCCCATTCCTCTCGATCAGGTCACGGACGACGTTCAGTTGCTGGAATTGGCCGGCAAACCCGTTTGGCTCGTCGAGGGCGAAGAGCGAAACCTGAAAATTACCACGCCCGTCGATCTCCAAATCGCCGACACGTTGCTGCGCGGGCTGCCGACTTAAGTCGGCAGGAGCCACCTCAACAAAACCTGACACACCAGATTCGCATAAACCGCCGCCGCCAGATCGTCCGTCAAAATTCCCCAGGCTCCCGGCAAGCTTTCCAATTGCCGGGCCGGCGGCGGCTTGGTGATGTCGAACACGCGAAACGCCAGAAACGCCGCGGCCAGAGTGATTCCCGCTTCCCATCCCGTCCGTGCCGGCAACAGCAAAATCGTCAGACAAATTCCCGCCGCTTCATCCAATACGAATCGGCTCGGATCTTTATCGCCAAATTCACGGATCGCCCACGGCCCCAGCGCGATATTCAATATCGAGAACAGAATCGTCCCTGCGATCGCCACCCCCATCTGGCCCATCGGCCCCGCCCGCGCCAGCAGCGGCCATAGCAGCAGGCACGTCAACAGGCTCGCGAACGTGCCGGAAGCCGGCAAATATCCGACGCCGCCCATCGTGACGATCCATCGCTTCATGGTTGTGGAGCACGATTGATTTTTCGGTACAGCGTCATGGCCTTCTGAACGTACATCAATCCGCTGACGACCGTGATGGTCAGCGTCGCCCAGATACAGAAATCCCGGAAGGTCGTCGCGTTGCGCAGAGCCTGGCCATCGAGCCGGTCGCGATTGTTCACGAAGAGCAGAATCACCAGGATCGTCGCGGATTGAAAACCCATTTTGAGTTTTCCGCTGAGCTGCGCACCAAATGCTTCGCCGACGCTTTCCATGCTTCCGCGCAGGCTGGTGACGAGCAGCTCGCGCGCCAGGATGACGACCACCATCCACGGAACCACGCCGGTGATCGTCGTAACGCTTTGCGGAATGCCACCGGGACCATTCCACGGAACCGTGAAATTCTTTCCCGCGAAGAAGATGAAACTTCCCAGCACCAGCACCTTGTCCACGAACGGATCGACGACCCGCCCGAAGGCTCCTTCCACTTTCCACCGCCGGGCCAGGTATCCGTCCAGGAAATCGGTGATCAAGGCGATGACGTAAATGACCAGGGCGATATTGAGCCAGACCTCGTCGCCATGATGGTTGAGCGTGCTTTGGTTTTGGTAATACGCCAGCATCACGAAGAAAACTCCGGCCAGGGCGAGCCGTGAGGCGGTCAAAGCGTTAGGCACGTGCCGAAACATGAGGCAGGGATTGTAACTGAAAGCGTTTCCGCAGGAATGGCCGGCTTGACGATGTAAACCCGGACTCTAGAATTCCTTTGATTCCCGGGGCGATGGTCTAACGGGATGACGGCTGAATCGCATTCAGCAAATCGGGGTTCGATTCCCCGTCGCTCCAATTTTTCCGTAGGCAGAATTAGAGCAGTGGAGCAGTAGAACAGTGGATCAGTAGAGCCAAGAAAATCCAAGAACGAGAACGGCGTCGTTGGCCGAGCAGCCGCTCCAGGGCGGCCTACTGCTCAACTGTTCTACGACTCCTATTCGCGGTTCTAAATGGCCTTCATGTTCGACAATCTGAAAGTCTACGACCCATGCCACCTCAGAATTCCCTGACCATTACAACGCGGACGCCATTATGAGATGGGAAAGGTTCAAAGGTGGCCGGGCGGCGCGGACGATAAGTTAGCATCGTCCCATAGGACTCGATGCTTACTGAATCCAAGACGAATTTAGAAATTCCCGATGGGACGATTGCCCTGACCTACGACGACGGGCCGGGCGGCCATACCATCGACATCGCGAAATTCCTTGCGGAGATGGACGTTCGCGCGACTTTTTTTCTTATCGGACGACTGATCGAGCGCCACCCCACAGCAGTAAAGGAATTGATTGATCTGGGACATGGCGTGGGAAACCATACGTCTAGTCATCCACATCTGGCAAACATTGTGCGAGATCAGGGAAACCTCGTTTCGGAAGTTATTGCGACCGATCGGTTGATTGCAAAACACATTGGCAACGGGCCATTTTTTTTCAGGCCGCCTTACGGGGAGTGGTCGCCGGAGGCCGCGCGTGCGCTCAATGGCAACGGCGACACCGCGAAATACATCGGCCCAATCCTGTGGGACGTCGATGAACGAGACTGGCAGATCGGCCAATGGTCGTGGGGCCGGAAATGGACGCGGGAAAGATGCCAGTACGCCTATCTGTCGCAGATCAAAAAGCGGGGGAAAGGAGTTATGCTGCTGCATTCATCCTGTGGGACGGCCGAAGCATCAGCCAACACAATGCGATTGAATCGACATAGATTTGAATTAACAAAGGGGCTCATTCCGCGCCTGAAGGACGAAGGCTTCGAGTTTCGCCGGCTTGACGAGTTGTTGTGGGATCCTTCATTATGAGACCTGCGATTATCCGCGTCGTTTTGACATTAAGTCCCTGAAATTGGCTCAATTGGGGCTGTTTCCAGCCAGTTTGCCAAAACATGCTGGCTAGATTGCCGATATACCTCGAAGTCATGCAATACCTTGCGGATGAACTGGTTCAGGGGGTCCGCGATTGCCCTTGGACGGCCCAAGGCGGGCAGCCCGGGCTTGCTTCCATCATTATTCCGACCTTCAACCGCGAGAAGCTGCTCGACGAAACGCTTGCATCCGCGGTCGCACAAACTTACCGGCCGATCGAAATCATCGTCGTTGACGATGGATCCACCGACAACACATCTTCCGTCGTCGATCGGTGGCAGCAGCGTTGCGACCAGCACTCAGACATCGCGATCCGATATTTCCATCAGTCTAACTGCGGCGTCGGATCGGCACGCAACCGCGGCCTGACCGAATCCCGCGGCGAATTCATCCAATTCCTCGATTCCGACGATATTCTGCATCCGCGAAAGCTCGAGATTCACATCGGCCTGCTGCAGCGCTATCCCGAAAGCGGGTATGCCTTTAGCCACATGACGCGACTTGAGGATCTCCAGCAGTGGCCGCAAATCTGCGTCGAGCGCACAAAGTTAAGTGACGCGGCGGACTTCTATTGCAGCCCGCTCATGCTGACCATGGTTGGCGTCTATCGGCGTACGACCTGCGACGCCGCGGGTCCGTGGCTGGAAGACATCTCGCTTGGAGAAGATGAGGAATGGAGCTTCCGCGCATTGCTCTCGATCTCCAAGCTGGTCTATCTGCCGGATACCTTATGTGCATTCCGCGACCATGCCGGCCCGCGCCTCACCGACGTGCAGAAAGTCCGACGCGGTTTGGACCACGCACTGCGCTCGTACAAGCGAATGGCGATGGCGGCGGCGGCCTGGGGTCGGATCGACGACCCGCGTCTTATTGCGCCCCTCGTCCAGCGCATCACCAGCGTGATCATCGGAGGTATGCAAATCGGCTGTCCCGATCTGGCAAACGAAGCGATCGAAGCCTGCCGGAAGCTGCCCATCAAATTCGACCGGCGGCTTCGGCTGGCCGTTTATCAAATCTTAAACTCTCTTCCTGCCGGCGCGTTTTCAAAGATTTGGTCCGCGTGGGTAACACTGCGGCGGTCTCTGTTGGGGATCACCAAACAAGCCGCTTGATCGCTGCCGTTGGGCGGGAACCTGCGAATTTCGCTCAGAAACGCGGTTGCGAGTTCTATTGACATCCCGCTGGCTCCATTGAATTAACTGGCGAATTTAATTTAGAGGCGCAACGCCGAGCCGGCAAGTGAAAGACATCGCCGTCGGGATTCGATAGGTTTTGTTTACCAAGACACAACCATCGAAAGGCCCAAACGGCGATGTCCTACACCCATCTTACCGAACAAGA
>DATAWP010000091.1:0-35422 GCA_036267155.1 Tepidisphaeraceae bacterium | reverse complement strand
AGAAAATCAAACGAAAGCTGTTCAGCACTCTGCGACGACATACGCGGCCTCCCTGCACGGTTTAACTCTTCCTGATAAAAGACATTAAACCACAAGGAGGCCCGTCGCGCGCGGAGGCAGCGGAATAATCCGGGTTAGAGGCATTGTCGCGGGGCGCCAGGATTGAACAAAAACCGGCCGAATATCACGATCTAGATTTTGCCATCGGTACCTGGGTGGAAGACCCGGAGTTTGACAAAATCATCCAAGAGCAGGATCAGATCGATCCGGACATGTGGAAATGAGGATCGCTCTCGACACCAACCGTTACACGGATTTCGTGCGTAACGATGCCGCGGCAGTCAATATCTTTTCCCGCGCCGCCCGGGTTTATATCCCATTCGCCGTCTTGGGCGAATTGCGGGCCAGATTCGCCGGGGGGTTGCGCTCGCGCGCCAATGAAGCGATCCTAACGAAAGTTCTCGATTCACCGCGCGTGGAGGTTCTTTATCCAGATCAGGAAACGACGCATCACTACGCCGCCCTTTATCAACAACTTCGTCGCCAGGGCACCCCGATTCCGAGCAATGATCTATGGATTTCCGCCTTGGTGGTGCAACATGGATTGGTTCTATATGCCCGCGATCGTCATTTTGATCACCTGCCCCAGGTCCCTCGCATTTGAGATGGCCTGCTTGATGCCGCTATCATAAGGACCATGCTCGACAAGTCGTTCGTCAAATGGTGGCTTGGCCGCGTCACGCCGTTCCGGGATGTTCTTCCGGAAAAACTGGCTGCCGAACGGGACGCCGTCGAACGGCTCAGCGATTACAACCAGAATTACGCCGAATTCCTCAACCGGGCCGTTTTCCCCGCCGTGGACGATCTGGTGAAATTCCTGGCTAAGAACGGAATCGTCCATCGCGTCAGCACGTGGGGCAACCAGCTTTCGCTGCGGATTCATTTGGCCTGGAGATGGGGGGAGCTGGTCATCATGCAGAGCCACGAGGATTGCGTCACCTTTGAGCACCATATCATCACCGAAGGCGAAAAACGCGGCGAGGACAGTTCCGAGGATCACAGCCACCAGTACGACCTGCGAGACCCGATCCCCGGCCCCATTGCGGAAAACGAATTGCAGTTTTTTCTGAGCAGGGTTGCCCAGGATTTGGTGGAGCCGCCGCCGGAGCCCGAACTCCCACCGGGCAGCGATGCGCCGGATTTACCCGCCTAAAATACGATATGAGCAAGATTCTTTTCGTCGGACACTGCGGCCCGGATAGCACGTATCTTCGCATGGCCGTAAAATCGGTTGCTGGCGATGTCACGCTCAGCATGGCTGATGACGGACCCGCCTTGGAACGCGCCCTGGCACAAGGGATCGACTTGATTTTATTCAATCGTGAACTGGGCTATGGCTTCGAGCCGGCAATGGGGGTGGAAATGATCCGCAATCTCAAGCCGCGATATCCACAGGTCAAGATGATGCTGATCAGCAACCATGTCGACGCCCAAGCCGAAGCTGTGGCCGCGGGGGCATTACCGGGATTTGGCAAGCGGCAAATCGGCTCCCCCCAGGTTCGCCAATTGCTTCGCGAGGCGATGGGGGCGGAAATCAAACCGTGAACGCAGTTCAAACCGCCTTGCGCCTCAGCCCATCCATCACAAAACCCGCGATCAGTTCCGAACGGTTCACACCCTTTTTTCTCGCCAGCGCATCGGCCTTGTGCAGCAGATCACCCTCCAGCGAGATGCTGATTTTCCTGGCTCCCTTCCCGATCTTCGGCCGCCCGCGGCCACGCTTGGCCTGCTCCCACAACTTGCGCTCTCGGCGATTCAACGGCCGTGTTTTATCAATCACCATTTCGTCGTACTGTTTGGTTGCCTCAGCCGGTTCGGCGGCGCTCATTTGGGTATACGGCTTGGTGGCTTTCATCGTGTACGTCTCCGATAAATTCGCTTTTCCTTCTCGTCCAGCAGGCGGGCGTGAATAACGTAGATCATCGGCGGTGGATCAACGATGAAAACTACCTGAATGTAGGAGCCATCGAGAGTTCGACCTGCGACGTAAAGTTTTCGGTTCTCACGCTTTTCCGGATACGGCGGCAGCGCGTGACGCACGACGTACTCGGCTTCCGCCTCGCTAAGCGATGGGAAATACGAACACCGACGATTCCTTTGCTGCATCGATCGGCTAAATTCAGGGATGGTCTGTTCTCTTCTCTTCTTCGTTCTACATTACCCTTGCTCGTAGCCTAATCGAACACCTGAAGACCATGCACAAGCGATAATGGAAACAATCGAGCTACTGCGAATCACGGATGAGACAAGAGAGAGTCGACTGCTCACACCTATTTCGCCAATTCGGCCTCAATGGCGCTGACCACCTGCGGTGTTTCCGGTTTGGTCCGCGGCGAGAACCGCGCCACGATCCGGCCATCCCGGCCGATCAGGAATTTCTCGAAATTCCATGTGATGACGCCCGCGAACGGTTTGTCCGTTTCCGGGCTGGTGAGCAACTTATAAAGATCGCACTGATCCGCCCCCTTCACATCCACCTTGGAAAACATCGGGAACGTCACCCCATAATTCTTCGTGCAGAATTCGCTGATCTGCACATCCGTGCCCGGCTCCTGGTGGCCGAAATCATTGGACGGAAATCCCAGGATCACGAACCCGCGACCAGAATATTTCTTGTACAGGTCTTCCAGCGGCGCATATTGCGGCGTGTTTCCGCACTTGCTGGCGGTGTTCACCATCAGAATAACCTTCCCCTTGTATTGGGCCAGATCCACATCCTTGCCGCTCAAAGATTTCATGGTGAATCGCAGAACCGGCGGAACAGAAGCGAGATCGACCGTCGGCTGGGTCGTAGGCTCAGTGGTTGGCTCGGCCCCGAGCCATGCGGTCAATCCCAAGGTCACAACCGCCGCGGCGCACCAGATAATAGAATTCATGATTCCTCCCGGAACAAAGGGTTCTCAAGAGAATACAACCGCCCAGCCCTCTTGGCCATTCCCCAGGCCACCGCCCACAGGCCGAGTCCGATTAGCGCATGCACCGCAACGCAAGCCGCCGGTCCGCTGGGCAATGCCACCGGAACATCCTGGTTGAGATCGGTAAGATGATATGCGATAGACCTTTCCGTCCAGGCGGGCTCGTTAATCAGAATCCCATTGATGACGAGCGGCGGATGCACTTTGACCAAGTCATTAACAATCCTCGTCGCGCCGCGATTTACCAGGTTGGATGACAGCCAGACCGGCCACGTTAACCAAGCCACTCCAATGACGATCGCAACCGCGGCAGCAAAGATTTCGGGAAATCTCATCGCCGCCAGCACGAGAGCGATCGCGCCGATCGCCAGCGCATAAGCGCTCAACACCCATATCGTTTCGAACCACTGTGCAATGGTGCCGTGTGTGCGGAAAACCGCCGCCAGCCATACGGCCGCGACCGGACCGGCCACGGCGGCGAGGCCGATCATTGCCGGGACAACTTTCCGCCGACCCAGGACTGCCGCCGGGGCTAGAAAGGTTGCAATGAATAATCCGCCAAAAAAAAGCCCCAGAGAATTGCCCGCCGCCCACCAGCAGATCGCGGACCCCGCAATTGACGCTCCGATCAAACAAAAATATCGAACGAAGACCGTTTCGTCATTCGGGTTTCGGATTTGATTCGTCATTCGGATTTCTGGTTTCGGATTTCTCGTCTCCGGATTTTTCTTCCTCCCCCTCTTCCTTATCGATCTGCGCCATGGCCACGAGACGGTCACCATCGTCGAGTTTGATGAGTCGCACGCCCGCCGCATTGCGGCCGGTCTCGCGAATCTCCGACACGCGCGTTCGGATGAGGATTCCCCGCTCGGTGATGAGCATGACCTCATCGACATCGGTGACGAGTTTCATGCCGACCACATCTCCGTTGCGTTCGTTGGCGTCGATGTTGATGACCCCGCGCGTTCCGCGGCCTTTGACGGGATAGTCCTCCAGCGGCGTCCGCTTTCCGTATCCGTTCACGCAGGCGGTGAGGACCTTCAATCCACTGTTCTGACCATTGGGAACAACCAGCATGGCCACGACCGCATCGCCTTCCCGCTTGAATCGCGCCCCGGTGACGCCGCCGGCCGGCCGGCCCATCGCCCGCACGTCCGTCTCTTCGAAACGGACCGCTAGTCCGCTCCGCGTGCCCAGGATGATGTGGTCTTTCCCCCCGGTCACGCAGACGTCGATCAGCGAATCGCCATCTTCCAATCCGATGGCGATGATGCCGTTGGTGCGGATATTGGCATAAGCGCTCAGCGCGGTTTTTTTCACCGTCCCTTTGGCGGTGGCGAAAAGCAGGAATTGCTCGCCGCCGGTGAAATCCTTGATCGCCAGCACGTTGGCGATCTTTTCCGACTCCTGGAATTCCAGCAGGTTGGCGACGGCCCGGCCCTGGCTGGTGCGGCTCATTTCCGGAACATCGTAAACCCGCCGCTGATATACCCTTCCCTGATTCGTGAAAAACAGAAGGTGATCGTGCGTATTGGCGACGAAGAGGTGCTCGACAAAATCCCCTTCCTTGGCCTCGGAACCGCGAATGCCGCGGCCGCCCCGGCCCTGGCTGCGGTAGGTATCCACCGGCAGCCGCTTCACGTACCCCTCGTGCGAGACGGTCACCACCACGTCTTCCTGGGCGATCAGGGCTTCCATATTAAATTCGCTGACGCCGCCCTCCACCTTCGTGCGGCGCTCGTCCCCATATTTCTCCTTCATCTCAAAAATGTCCTCGCGGATGATGTCCAGCACCCGGTTCACATCGGCGAGGATCGCTTCATACCCTTCGATCTCTTCCACCACCTTGCGGTACTCATCCACGAGCTTTTCGATTTCCAGGCCGACGAGTTGGATGAGCTGCAAGCGCCCGATCGCCTCGGCCTGTGCCTGGGTCAGCAGTACCGGCTTGTTAGCCGTTCGCTCCAGGAGCGCCACGGGAATCCGCGACGCCGCGGGATGATCCGCGGCGATCCGAAACGCCCGCTCGCGCAACTTGTTGATCGCCTCTTCCCGCGTTTTGCTCGATCGGATGAGCTTCACGACTTCGTCGATGTCGCACACGGCGAAGATCAATCCCTCCAGGATGTGCCCACGCTGCTGGGCCTTGCGCAATAAAAATCGCGTCCGGCGGGTGATCACTTCCTTCCGATGCTCGATGAAGTGCTGGATCAATTCCTTCAGCCCCATCGTGCGCGGCTGACGGTTCACCAGCGCGATGTTGATCATGCTCACCGTGATCTGGCACGGCGTGTACTGATAAAGCTGGTTAATGATGACGTTCGGATCGGCATCCCGCTTCAGGTCGATCACGATCCGGCACTTGTGCTCCCGGCCGCTCTCGTCGTTGATCGCGGAGATATCGTTGATGAGGTCCTTTTTCACGCATTCGGCCACCGATTCGATGATCGAGCGGCGAATGACGCCGTATGGAAGTTCCTCGACAATGACCGAACTTTTCCCATTCTTTTGCTCCTCGACGGACATCTTGGCTTGAAGCGTGAGCCGGCCGCGGCCGCTCTTGTAACCTTCGATGATTCCATCTTTCCCGCGGATGATTCCGCCGGTGGGGAAATCCGGCCCCGGCACGATCTCCAGCAACTCGGCCAACTCGCAATCCGGATTGTTGATGACGTGCACGATGGCGTTGCAGATTTCCACCAGATTATGCGGCAGGAGATTGCAGGCCATCCCCACCGCAATCCCTGTTGAGCCGTTCACCAGCAGGTTCGGGAATTTGCTCGGGAAGACGGTCGGCTCTTCACGAGTCTCATCATAATTGGGAATGAAATCGACGGTCTCGAACTCCAGGTCTTCCATCAACTGCATGGCCGGCGCGGTCATGCGGGCTTCGGTGTAACGCATAGCGGCGGGGGGGTCGCCGTCGGTGCTTCCGAAATTCCCCTGCCCGTCGATCAGCGTGTACCGCAGGTTCCAATCCTGGGCCATGCGAACGAGCGTCGGATAAATCACCGCTTCGCCGTGGGGGTGATAGTTGCCGCTGGTATCGCCGGCGATCTTGGCGCATTTGCGGTGCTTGCTGTTGGGGCCAAGGTTCAGGTCGTTCATGGCGACCATAATTCGCCGCTGGCTGGGCTTGAGCCCGTCGCGGACATCGGGCAGGGCCCGGTCCATGATCGTGCTCATGGCATAGGTGAGATAGCTGTCCTGGAGTTCCTGCTCGATCTGAAGGTTTTCAATCCGGTCGGCCGGCGAATTAGTCTCTGTCATAAAGAGGAAATTTTACGCGATTTCGACCGAAAAATCATTCTCCCGCCGAAGTTGCCTCTGGGGGCCCGTTGCTTACACTTCCCGCCCGTGCCGATTGATCTTTCGCCATACCAGGCGGTGCTGCTCGACCTCGACGGAACCGTCTATCATGAGAACCAACCGCTTCCCGGCGCCACCGAGTTGATTCGCCGATTGCAGGACCAGGCCCGCAATTTTGCCTGCCTGTCCAACAGCACCTCCAGCCCGCTGCGCGTCGCCACGCGGCTCGGTGAGATGGGCGTGGCCGTTGATCTGGACCGGGTCTACACCGCCGCCGCTGCCGCCGCCGATTACGTCGTCGAGCACTTCAAGCACGAGAACAATACCCATCCCCGGGTTTACAACCTGGCGACCGACGGCATTCAGGACATGCTCGACGGCCTGGTGGATTGGGTGCAGACCGATGCCGAGCCATGCGATGCCGTGATCATCGGCGCCCCCGCCAATTCACACGCCACGCCCGAGCGCCAACGCGTGGCCCTGCGGCTGTTGCGAAAAGGGGCCGCGGCGGTGGGAGTCTGTTCCGATCGCGTCTATCCCAGCGACCGCGGCCTGGAATTCGGCAGCGGGGCGCTGTCCTGGCAACTCGGCTATGCCGCGGCGGTCGAACCCGTCTTCTGCGGAAAGCCGCAGGAAATCTTCTTTAGCGAACTCTGCCGCCGCGTCGGCGCAGAGCCCGACCGCTGCATCCTCATCGGCGACAATCTGGAATCCGACATCTTCGGCGCCAAGGCGGTGGGGATGCGCACCATCTTGACTCTGACGGGTGTTACTCGCCGCAGCGATTTGCTGAATCTCCCCGCGGAATGGCAGCCGGACCTGATCGTGGAGGATTTGACGGAATTGCTGTGATTGTTCGGCAAGCCAGCAGAGTATCGCGGGTTCAGTGATCCGCCTCGTCGTCCGTCGGCGGGCTGCTTTTCACGAAGATGAATCGCTTCCCGCCGGTCTGCACGATGATGTAATTGGGCGACGCAATGATCAGGTTTCCCTTTCCCACCGGGGGCAGGTTTGGCAGGTTGACGGGCTGGGCCGTGCTAGCCGCGGACATCTGTGTCGCGGCCGATTGAAGCTGCGCAACCGCCTGGGTGGTGGCGGTGACCGCCTGGGTGGCGGCGATTTCCGCAGCCTGTTCGGCCAGCGACGCGGCCATCGCTTCGCCCGCCTCCGCACACGCCGCCAGCGACAACCCGATCACCGCCAGCGACAGCATTACGAAACATCTAATCAACATCCACGAACCTCCCAAGCCGGCGGCAAATAACCCGACCATTTTGCCCCATCCGGACGGTGGATACAACAATGCATGTTGCTGGCGTCAATCGACAATGCGGCCATTAACCGCCGCCGTTCAATCCCGGGCCGGGATTGTACTGATCCGCCGGCTTGCCCTGGGCCGGCCGGGTGGCCGCTTCGGGGCCGGCCGGTTCGATAATCATCGTCACCGGCGTGCCCAGCGGTGGAACCAGCGCCGGATTGTATTCCCATTCCAGCGTTTCGTTCGCGTTGCTGGCCAACTCGGGAACATCGATCATCGTCAAATCGAAATTCACGATGCTCACCACATACCCGGTCAGGTCCGCGGCGTAGCGGCCATCAGGCAAAATGCGCGAGCCGTCGAAGACCCACGACATCGGCGGCATCTCCTGCGTCGTCTTCACCGAACGCATCATTCGATTGGCAGGGACCACCACCGTTTTCCCGTTGAGGGAATATTCGCACGTGATCTTCAGCGTCGGCCCGGTGGGGGGGTACCAGATGTGCGTGGCTTCGTCGAGATGAGCCGGCTCGCCCGGCTTCAAACCCATCGCGAGCAGGCCGAAATGAATGATCGAGGGTCTGGCATCGGTCCGCAGGACGGATTCGTATTCCTGAGCGCCGCGGACGACGCAGAAAAATTCCAGCGGGTTGTGGGCGTTCAGCGCCTCGCAATCAACGCGGATCCGCTTGTTTTTCAGGTCAATTTGGACGTGGCGCAACGGCCCGCCGTCCTCAGGCGCCACCGACGCCGCCGGCTGGGTGGCGGGGGGCGCTGCGGCGTCATCCGCCCGGGCCTCGGCCAAGGCGGCCAACGACATCGAAACCATCAGCAGATATCGGAGAATCATTTACCGCTCCCGGCAAACCGTTGCTAACAGTGTATGCCGGAGCGGCGATCATTTCATTTGCCGCGGTCTTCTTCGTCGCCGACCAGATTGCCACAGCCGCTTTCGACCAGAAATTCCCACTGGTGGCGGTTGAATTGGAGGGCGCCTTCGTACCAACCCGCGGCCGTGAGCCGGCAGCGAAACAGAGTGCATTGAATGCTCAGCATTTTCCCCGGCGTCCGGGGGCTGGGCAGCTTGAGGATTCCCCCGTACCCCAGCGGAAGCCGATCCTGAGTGACAAACCCGATACCGCGATGACTGACATCCCGGGTGTACAGAACGCGATCCGGCTCGTCCGGGCCGTCGGTGTGCAGTTTCAGAAACACCTTGGCCCGATAAGCGGTTCGGGCCTGCTCGCGGCGCTCGTCGAACCAGCTCCCCGCCTCGAGCGCGGAGAGAACCATATCGGCCTGGGGGTGCCACGCCGGGCCGTTCTCCGTGGATGTCTCGTGCAGCTCCGCCGTCATTAAAGATCCTCCAGAACGAGAGGTACAATACATCCACGCACTAGGGCAAATGTTTACGTCGCGGATTATGAAGAGTCCGATAAAAGCGGTAATCGTGGCGCGGCATCGTCTCTTTGACACGACGGGCGCTCGCTTCTACATTTCGGCAATGCGAACTGCCGTCCGTCTTGCGCTGTCGGCCGCTTTGCTTTTGGCCGGATGCTCTTCGCAGGTGGCGCCTCAGCCGCGGACGGCCGAGGAAAGCCGGCTGTTCGGCCCGGTGTCGATGAAGCTTGACACTTTTTCGAAAGTGAAGGACTGGACCGGCAAAGGCGTTCCCGACGGAGTCGAGGCGCTCGTGGAATTTGACGACCGCTTCGGCGACCGCACCAAGGCGGCGGGGACCATTCTGTTCGAGCTATTCGATTATCGCGAGGGCTGGCCCGACCCCCGCGGCGGGCGCCTGGCCAATCCCTGGACCGCTTCGCTTACCACGTACGAAGAGCAAAAAGCGCATTGGGAGACGGCCAGCGGTTCTTATCTGTTCCGTCTGGCGATCGATGGACTCGCATGGAACCGCAATTATGTTTTAACAGCCACGTTCCAATCCGCCGGCGGTGCGCGATTTTTCTCCCGAATCGTTTTGCGAGCCGCGCAACCAGACCATCGTGAACCAACGACCAACAACTCCGTCTCCAGTTCCCGGTGAGGCCATGCAAGGCGGGGATCTGTTGTCACTCGACCCGGTACCGGCACTGTTGGGGCGCGTGCGCGCCGAATTGGCGGCCGATTTTTCTTCGCGCAAGCCCCTGGGCGTCAGCCGCGCCCCCGGGCGGCTGGATGTCATGGGCGGAATCGCGGATTACACCGGCTCCCTGGTCTGTGAAGCAACGCTGAACTGCGCCGCCGCCGTCGCTCTGCAGGCGCGCGACGACCGCGATGTCCAGGTCTTTTCTTTCAACCTCTACGACGAGCGTCAACCGTTCGCTTTCCGAATTGCCCTGGATGCCCTGGCCGATCACTCGATTGATTCGCTCCGATCCGAATTCAACCAACCGGGCAGGCGGTGGGCCGGATACCTGGCCGGCTGCCTGGCCATGCTGCATCACCGCAAACGGATCGACCTGAAAAATCCGTCGCTGCAAGGAATTAACCTGGCGCTGCTAAGCACCGTTCCGCTGGGGGCGGGCGTCAGCAGCTCGGCGGCCATCGAGGTCGCGGCGATGATAAACTTCATGGATCACCTCAATGTTCGCGGCAACGATCCGATGGTATTGGCCTCGCTTTGCCAGGAAGTGGAAAACCAGATCGTCGGCGCCCCCTGTGGGATCATGGATCAGGTCAGCAGTTGTGCCGGCCAGGATGGGACGCTTCTGCGCATGATCTGCCAGCCGCACGAGCTTTTGCCTCCGCTTGATCTTCCACCGGGAATTCGGGTGATCGGCATCAACACCAACGTCAAGCACAGCGTGAGCGGGGGGATGTACGGCAAGACCCGCTGCGCCGCGTTCATGGGCCATCGCATCATCCTGGAAAAGATCCGCGAGATGGGCCAAGCAGCCGGCGCAACCCTGCAATCCGATCCGATGCGCGGCTATCTCGCGAATCTGGATGCCGATGATTACAAACGACTTTTCCGACCCTTTCTTCCCGAGGAAATGGACGGCAAGAGTTTTCTCGCCACATTCGGCGCAACCCATGACACCGTGACCCGCGTGGAGCCGGAGGTGGTTTATCACATCGTCAAGGCCGTCGATCATCACGTGCTGGAGGCTCGCCGAGTGCGAAATTTTGTGCGGCACCTGGAAACAGCCGCTGCACTGGTGGTGGGTTCTTCGCAGCGCAAGCTCGCGCTGGATAAAGCCGGTCACCTGATGTACGCGTCGCATTTGTCCTACACCAACGATGCGCTCCTGGGCGCTCCCGAATGCGATGTGCTCGTGCAACTGGTGCGCGATCGCGAATCGGCCGGTTTGTACGGCGCCAAGATCACCGGCGGCGGCAGCGGGGGAACCGTCGCCGTCCTGGCCGATCAAAGCCCCAGCGCCGACGCCGCACTGGCGGAAATCATGACCAGTTACGAAAAACAAACCGGCCGTAAACCTCAGGCCTTGCTCGGTTCCAGCCCGGGAGCGTGGACCGTGGGAACCGTGAAAGTTCAATCGAGCTGATTGCCATTCGTCATGCTTTCCAATCCCCAGCCCATTCTCGACCGTCTTATTGCCTTTCAGGGAACTGTGCGCGAAATGATCATCAATTCGAGAAAGAGCACCGGGATGAACGAAATCAGCCGATCCAGCTCGGCCGACACCATTTACAAAATCGACACCGAGGTCGATCCCATACTCGAATCGTTTTGCGAGGAATGGGGTCGCCAGACGCCGATTGTGGTTGTGGCCGAGGGGCTGGAAGATGGCGAGGGGCGCGAAGTGCAGAGCCGGGTTTTTCCGTCCACGGCGCGGGAAGCGGACGCCGCGTTGCGGCTGATTTTCGATCCGATCGACGGAACGCGCGGCATTATGTACGACAAACGTCCGGCCTGGGCGCTGGCAGGCGTCGCGCCCAACAACGGGCCGCAGACGCGCCTCCGCGATATCGAGATCGCCGTCATGACGGAATTGCCCACCAGCAAATCGGGATTCGCCGATGTTCTATGGGCCGTCAAAGGACAGGGAACCGGCGGCGTTCGCGTCGATCTGCGAAACAACGATTCCCAGCCGCTGGCCATCGCGCCCTCAAAAGCAGATACCATTAACCATGGATTTGCCACGATCACCAATTTCTTCCCTGGGACCAAAGTCCTGGCCGGTGATCTGATGGAGCACCTGGCGAAGAACCTCATTGGGCCGGCCGATGTCACCAAGGCCACGGTGTTTGAAGATCAATACATCTCCACCGGCGGACAATTTTACGAATTGATCGTCGGCCACGATCGCTTCAACGCTGATCTTCGTCCGTTGTTCTACAAGATTCAGAATCAGCCGGAAGGGCTTTGTTGTCATCCGTACGATTGCGCGACATGGCTCGTGGCGGAAGAGGCCGGCGTCATTCTGACCGACGGCCTGGGCCGGCCGCTGGATGGGCCATTGGATGTCACGACCGGAATTTCGTGGGCCGCGTTCGCCAATCCGGCGCTGCGAACCGCAATCGAACCGATTCTAACGAAATATTTGGTGGACAAACTCAGAGTTTAATACTTGAACCCCAGTCCGATTCCGCCCCAGACGGCATTGGATGCCGTGATATAAGTCGACAGCCGATCATCGTAAAAGCCGTACCCCTTGACGTCGAACTCCCCGTATCTCTTGGAGACGTTCAGCAGAACATTCAAGGAATAGGAGATGGTCACGCCAAATTCAAAATGCTGCCAACCGGTGTTGTGGACGGGGTTCACGATCACAAACTGTTGGTTCAATCCGCTGATCCAGCCGACATTGACCTCGGGTGTAATCACCAGGCCGAGATCCTCGAAGGAAAAATCATGTTTGACTCCGAACTCAAGATACCAGCCCTGGTTTTTTTGATAGACGAAGGCCCCCAAAACATACGGAGAGAAGATCGGCTTGGCCGTATCGAACAACAACGAATCGTCGAAGGTGATCTTGGTATCGATCTCGGGAACGTTAAACGCCTCGCGATCGGGATAGATGTAGTCGATGTTTTCCAATTCCAGGTCGAAGGGTCGAAGGTTCCAATCCGCACCGACGATCGGGCGGATTTCCTGAAACCGCGAAATCGGATCGGCATCGTAAATGTTGGTGAACAGTTCCACGAATGGATGCGGATACTTCCCGAAATCGAACTCCAGCCGGCCGTCGATCAGCAGGTTCAACGAGTTTCCATGCGAAGCGACGACATCGTGATCCAGGCCGCGGTAGACGTACTTGTTGGCATAAGCGAAATCGAGAGAGAAATGCGTCCCTCCGTTGTTGAGGTGCTGATCCCCCCATTCCGGCGGGGACGATGGCTCGCCGGAGGCGAACGGGTCTTCCTGGTTATTGAGGGCCGTTTCAAGGGCGAGGTCGGTTTTTACCATCTGGCCCAGGATGCCTGTACCACCGGACTCCGCCGACCCCAAATCCTGCGCCGGCGCGCAGCGGCCCAGCAACAGCACCACCGCGATGATCGCCCAGCAAATCCCCAGTCTCATTCCGGCTCCTTAAAGTAGCCGAAATGTATCGACGCCCGCGCGAATTGTCACGGACTCGGCAGATGGCTTCAAACCAATCCCAAATCCAGCAGCGCGCTCTCCGACATCCGAGATTTGTCCCAGGGCGGGTCCCAGACCAGCTCAACCTCCGCATCCTTCACTTCGGGAATCGATTCGATCTTGCGCTCGACCTCGCCCGGCAGCGAGCCGGCCACCGGACACCCCGGCGCCGTCAGCGTCATCTTCACCTTTACGCGATTCTCCGAATCGATGGCGATCTCGTAAATCAGCCCCAACTCGTAGATGTTGACGGGAATTTCCGGATCATAAACCGTTCGCAGCACCTCAACGATGGTTGCCTCCATCGCCCGCTGGGCCGGCGACAATTCACCGACGATCCGGTGCATCGCATGTCCGAAATCCAGCGGAGTCGGATGGATGCCCGGCGACGACGCAGCCTCTTCCTGCAGACGATCCACCTTGCCCGAATGCGGGAGCACCGGCAACGGCTGGCGATCGGGGGGCGGCGATTCTGGCGGGTTTGATTCCATGCCGGCTCACTTGGACGTGATGGCGGCTGCTTCAGAACGGATACGGCGAACCATGCCGTCCAGGCCCATGCGTCGCTTGGCCGTCAAAAATTGTTCCAGGCCGATCCGTTGAAAAAATCCGTCAATATCAAAGGCCAGAACCTTCGCCGCCGACTGGCCAGAAAAAAGGCGCTGCAGCAGGGCGATCAGGCCGCGGACGATGGAACTGTTGGCATCGGCCACGAATTCCAGAAGATCGGGTTGTCGCGGCGAGGGTCGGGCAACGAGATAAACCTCACTCATGCAGCCGGGCACCCGCGTCGTGACCCGCTTCAGCATGTCGAACAAATTCGGCAGGCTCCGGCCCATTTCCTCGAGATATTCGGCCCGTTCGCTCGCCTCGCCCAGAATGCCGAAATCGTCGGCCAATTGATCAGCCATATTCGCCGGCGACGCGGCCGCGGCCGAAGGATAGACGATTTGCTCGGGGGGTTGGGACGGCACGGAGATATTGGCCTTGTCCACGATCCGCCGCAGCGAAGCCGCCAGCGCGTCGATCTCCTGCTTCGTGTTGTACATGGCAAACGACGCCCGCGCGGTCGAGGAGATCATCAGCCGATCCATGACTGGCTGACAGCAGTGATGGCCGGTTCTGACCGCGATCCCATCAACATCCAGCCGATTGCCCACGTCCAGCGGCGAAAGCGAAGGATTTTCAACGACAAACGAAATCACGCCGCCCTTGTCTCGAGCCGTTCCGACGATCCGGACGCGAGGGATCTTTTCCAGCAATCGGGTGGCATAAGTCAGAAGCTCCTGTTCGTGCCGGGCGATTTCCTCCAGGCCGATGGAGCTGACGAAATCGATCGCCGCGCCGAGGCCGATGCCTCCGGCGATGTGCGGCGTGCCGGCTTCGAATTTGTGCGGAAGCACGTTATAGGTTGTTTTCTCGAACGTGACCGAACTGATCATGTCCCCGCCGCCCTGGTAGGGGGGCATCGCTTCCAAAAGCGCGGCCTTGCCGTACAACACGCCGATGCCGGTCGGGCCGTACAGCTTGTGGCCAGAGAACGCATAAAAATCGGCGTCCAGTTCCTGCACGTCGGTCGGACCATGGGCAATCCATTGCGCCCCGTCCACCAGCACAATGGCGCCGCGTTGGTGGGCCTTGGCAATGATCTCCCGTACGGGGTTCACCGTTCCGAGCGAATTGGATAGATGCACGACCGACACGATTTTCGTGCGATCGCTCAGCAGGCGGTCGAATTCATCCATTAAAAGCTCGCCGCGATCGTTCATCGGAATCACGCGGATTTTCGCGCCGATCTCCTCGGCCAAAATCTGCCAGGGAACGATGTTCGAGTGATGCTCCATCGCCGACAGGACAATCTCATCGCCGGCACGGAGAAACTTTCGGCCGTAGGTTGCCGCGACGAGATTGATCCCTTCGGTGGTGCCGCGCGTGAAGATGATCTGGCGATCCTCCGCGGCGTTGATGAAGCGGGCGATCTTGTGCCTCGCCTGCTCGTACGCCAGCGTCGCCTCCTGGCTCAGCGTGTGGACCCCGCGATGGATGTTGGCGTTTTCGGATTGGTAGTAATGCCGGAGCGCGTCGATGACGACTCGCGGCTTCTGCGTGGTAGCCGCGTTGTCGAAATAAACCAGCGGCTTGCCGTGGACTTTTCTTCCCAGGATCGGGAATTGATGGCGCACTTCTTCAACATCCAGCACTGGAGTTCGACGATCACTCAAAATGGATGCTTCGGCCGGCATGTGCGTACCACCATCTTAGCGCGCCTTTTCATCGTGCTCGCCTAAATCCGTAATTCGCAGATCTCTCGGCAGACCGTGCTGGGCCGCGAGGAAATCCTCCAGCCGGCGGCGCACCGGCTCGACCTTGATGCGCCGGGTGATGTCGGCCGCGAACGCGTAGGTCAGCAGATGCCGCGCCGCTTCCAGGCCCACGCCGCGCGAACGCAGGTAAAACACCATCTCCTCATCCACCGGGCCCGTCGTGCTGCCGTGTGTGCATTTGACGTCATCGGCGTAAATTTCCAGCGCCGGCTGGCTGTTCATCTGGGCCTCATCGCTCAGCAGCAGCGATTTGCTGGTCTGCTTCGAATCCGTTTTCTGCGAATTCGGCCGAACCAGAATTTTTCCCTTGAACACGCAAGTCGCTCGTCCGTCGAGCACGTGCTTGTACAGCTCATGGCTGGGGCAGCGCGCCGCGGCGTGATCGAGCAGCGTGTGGTTGTCGCAATGCTGATCCTTGCCGAGAATCACCAAACCGTTGAGCGTCGCGTCCGCTCCCTCGCCAGCGAGAACGACGGCCAGATCATTTCTCGTCAGCTTTCCACCGAGCGTGGCCGCTTGACTGATGAGTTGGCTCCCCCGACCGAGCCGGGCCGACAGCGCCGAAACCGCGTACGCGCCGTCGCCACCTAGCTGCACGCGGTTGTGATCGATCCGGCAATCATTGGCCGCGGCGATCTCCGTAACCGCCGCGGTGAAATGCACGCCGCCGCCGCCGACAAAGCTCTCCACCAGCGTAAGGTGGCTGTTCTCTTCGGCGACTACCAGAATCCGCGGAAACGACTTCGTCGGCTCGAGGCCGGATGTCGAAACGAACAACAGATGGATCGGTCCCTCGACGGCAACCCCTTTGCCAAGATGCACGACGGCTCCGTCGCGCATCGACCCGGTGTTCAGGGCGACGAACGGATTGGCCGAGATATCAGCGACGCGGCCAAGATTCCGTTCCAGGACGGGGTTATCGCTCGCCAGTGCTTGCTCGATTGTGCCGGCGGTTGCGCCGCGCGGTAGTTTTCCCGGGCGAGACAGCGACGGAGCGAAGTGCCCGTTGACGAACACCAATTCCGCCACCGCATCAGCGCCGAAGCTCGATTGCCGCACCAATTCGATCGCGTCTTCGTCGATCTGCCCTTCGGCGGCGACGAATTGGGTCTTGGCGATCGGCGATACGTTGGTGAGCCGCCACTCTTCTTCGCGGGTGGTCGGATATCCCACCGAGGCGAAGCGGTCCGCGCCGGCCAGCCGCAGCGCTTGCAGCCACGGCCGCCCCGAAGCGTCTTCGGGGCGCGAACGATCGGATGTTTTTCCCGCTGCCAGTCGTGTCATTCTCAAACTCCCGCGGCCACCTGGCGTTCAATCCAATCGTACCCGCGCTCTTCAAGCTCCATCGCCAGATTCTTGTCGCCGGTCTTCACAATGCGACCGTCCATCATGACGTGAACGAAGTCCGGCTCGATGTAATTGAGCAGTCTCTGATAGTGGGTCACGACCAGGATTGCGCGGTCCGGACCCCGCAGGCTGTTGGCGCCCTGGGAGACGATTTTCAGGGCGTCGATGTCCAGGCCGGAATCGGTCTCGTCCATCAGGGCCAGCCGCGGATCGCACACGGCCATCTGGAAAATCTCGTTTCGCTTCTTCTCTCCACCGGAAAAGCCTTCGTTGACGGCCCGGTTCATAAAACTCTGATCCATTTTCAGCAGCGCCATCTTTTCCTTGACCAGCTTGATAAACGAAACGGTGTCGATCTCCGGCTGGCCGTGATGCTTGCGAACCGCATTGACGGCCGCCTTGAGGAAATAACTGGTGCTGACGCCGGGGATTTCAACGGGATATTGAAACGCCAGGAAAACGCCTTCGCGTGCTCGCTCCTCGGCCGACAGTTCCAACAGGTCCTTGCCGTTGTAGGCGACGGTTCCTTCGGTCACCTCGTAAGTTTCCCGACCGGCGAGCACCTGCGCCAGCGTGCTCTTGCCCGAGCCATTTTTGCCCATGATGGCGTGAACCTCGCCGGCTTTGATGGAGAGGTTGACGCCCTTGAGAATTTCCCGGCCACCGGGCACGGCCACGCGAGCGTGGAGATTTTCGATTTCAAGAAATCTCATGTCTTTTTCCCTTTACAGCGTCGCTTCGCTGTGACGATCACCCAACGCTGCCTTCTAAACTCACGCCCAGTAGTTTTTGTGCCTCAACCGCGAACTCCATCGGCAATTCGCGGAACACTTCCTTGCAGAACCCGCTGACGATCATGCTGATCGCATCTTCCAGGCTGATCCCGCGGCTCTTGCAATAGAACAACTGGTCCTCGCCGATCTTGCTGGTGCTGGCCTCATGCTCGGCCCGGCTCGTCGTGTTGCGTACCTCGATGTACGGAATCGTGTGCGCCCCGCATTTGTCGCCCAGCAGCAGCGAATCACACTGCGTGTAATTCCGGCTGTTGCTCGCGCCTTTGAGAATCTTCACCAATCCGCGATAGCAGTTCTGCCCGAATCCGGCGCTGATCCCCTTGCTCACGATCGTGCTGCGCGTGTTCTTGCCGATGTGAATCATCTTGGTCCCGGTGTCGGCCTGCTGGCGGTGGTTGGTCAAGGCCACGCTATAAAATTCGCCGATGCTATCGTCGCCCTGCAAAATGCAGCTTGGATATTTCCAGGTGATGGCCGATCCGGTCTCCACCTGCGTCCAACTGATCTTGCTGGCCCGGCCGCGGCAAGCGCCGCGCTTGGTCACGAAGTTGTAAATCCCGCCCCGGCCTTCCTTGTCGCCGGGATACCAGTTCTGCACCGTGCTGTACTTGATGCTGGCATTCTCCAGCGCCACCAATTCCACCACGGCCGCGTGAAGCTGATTCTCATCGCGCATCGGGGCGGTGCACCCCTCCAGATAACTTACGGATGCCCCGTCCTCGGCGATGATCAGCGTCCGTTCAAACTGCCCGGTATTGCGCGCGTTGATCCGGAAATAGGTGCTTAGCTCCATCGGGCACTTCACGCCCTTGGGGATGTAGCAAAAGCTGCCATCGGTGAAGACCGCGCTGTTCAGCGTCGCGAAATAATTGTCGGAATACGGAACCACCGATCCCATGTATTTCTGCACGAGATCGGGATGTTCTTTCACCGCTTCGCTGAAGGAGCAGAAAATGATCCCCTTCTCGCCCAGGGTTTTCTTGAACGTCGTGGCCACCGAAACGCTGTCAAACACGGCGTCCACCGCGACGGCCGGCTGCTCGACGCCCAGCAGCGCGTTGCGCTCGCTGACCGGCACGCCCAGCTTTTCGTACACCTTCAGCAATTCCGGATCGACTTCATCCAGACTCTTTTTCTTCGGCTTGGGCGCGGAATAGTAAATCGTCTTCTGATAGTCGATGGTCGGATGATGCACCATGGCCCAGTGCGGTTCGGCCATCGTCAACCAGTGCCGATAGGCGCGCAGCCGCCATTCCAGCATCCACGCCGGCTCGCTCTTTTTGTGCGAGATGAAGCGGATGACTTCTTCGTTCAATCCAGGCGGAGCTTCGTCCGCCTCGATATCACTGATGAAGCCCCACTTGTACTCGCGATTGGCGAGCGTCTCGATTTCGGTTTCAGCGGTGGGCATTACATCACGCCTTTAGCACTGCTATGCCGTGAAGCTGCTTCCGCAGCCGCACGTGCTGGTGGCATTGGGGTTCTTGAACACGAATCCCCGGCCCATGACCTCATCCTTGAAATCGATCTCGGTTCCGTTGAGATAAAGGTACGACTTCATATCGCATAGAATCTTGATTCCCTGCGATTCGATTTCCTCGTCCATGTCGCCCTTGGCTTCCTCGGTGAGATCGAGCATGTAGCTGAACCCGCTGCACCCGCCGCCCTTGACGCCGACGCGCAGCTTGGTGGCCGTTTCAGGCAACTCCTGCTGCTTGATGATCGTCTTGATTTCGCGGGCCGCCGTTTCCGACAATATGATCGCCATGGATCTACTCCTTTGGTGGTTAAATACCCACTGTAATTAAACCGCAACTGCCGAACCAATGATCCCGGCCCCGTGGCCGGATTCCGATTTCCGTTTTGCCCTCCGCAGCGCCTCGGCCGGCACATCGATCCGCCGGCCCGGCATCACCAAATCCGCCAACGAGACATCGTGCAGGAATTGCATCAGCTTATAATGCAGCGCCTGGATCGGCGCCTGCGCCGAACCTCTCCTCACCGCGATCGGCCCGTCCGGATCATGCCCATGATCGCACCCCGGCTCAACTTTGCCTTCGAGGATTCGAATCAGCTCATGCAGCGAAACCGCATCCAAATCCGTACCGATCCGATACCCGCCCTTCATTCCGCGCGTGCTGACAACAATTCGGTGCTGTTGCAATCGCTTAAGAATGTTCATCAGCAGCGCCTGCGGCAGACTGTATGCCACCGCCACTTCTCGAGCCGAAACAATCTGCTCCTGCCGCTCGGCCAAATAGCCAAGGGCGATCAGAGCATAATCGGTCTTTCGAGAGAGGCAGAGCATTGTTGATACCGCGTCTCAACGAATATAGGACTGGGCGAGTGCGATATCAAGCATCATAATGGCTTTGCTTTAAAATCCCTTTCCAACGGGCAATTTTTGGGGCGCGGTTCGGAGTTTTGGGACAGAATAATTTAATCTTCCGGCGTTCGTGGTTCCGGCAGATAACCGGGAGCCGAAGTTGAATCAATAGAAGGTTTAGGCTTCTCTATTAGATAATTCTGGCCGGTAACTATTCGCTTTCCTGATTTGGCCTCTAACTGTCTACGGGCGTTTCCAGCCACTGCGCCGCCCTCTGCCGCAGCGTTTCTATTCTGTTCAAATCCATTCACGTTTTTGTTGCGAGCGATTTCTGTCGTTGAGGCCTCGCCCAACATGCTGAAAATCAACTCTAAATCGCTCATGTGATCACGTAGGTTTTCCCGCTTGAGTCCCTTCAAGGATTTGTACTGAGATGGAGTCAATCCGAATGTGGCCTTGCAAATCTCAGCTGTCAGAATGCTGAAGTCCTTTTGCTCTCTAATCCCGCGTTTTTTCCATTCTGCCGTGAGGGTATCCCGAATAACGACAGATCGCATCCGCTTTTCGATCCAATCGTCTGGATAGCCTTTAGCCTTGTATATGGACCGCATTCGATGTTGAGCTAGTTCTGGATTCTCAATTTCCTGTACTCGCTCGTAGCCCATTTGGGCCAGCCACTGCTTAAATGGTTCGGCCTTTGCGCTGGGGATGGACTGGATAACGCGAAAAGCATTTTTTGTGTTCACCGATTCTGTTAGATAACTCTTGCCATCCAAAGACTTTAATCTCAGTTGTACACAAAGTGCGGACAACTCAACCCCGCTAGTCTTTTTCGCCCGCGATTTCATTGTGTTCCAATAGTTTCGCGGATTAGTGCTATCGGTGAGAGCGGCAACAATATCCACAACGGAGAAGAACCACTCGTTGCCAACCCAAGCGCGGCGAATCTCTTTTCCACCGAACACGACCAGTGAATCATCTGGATTTGGGCCTGGATTGTTATTTTCTGGCATCCGAGTATTTTACCATCCGCGCGCGAAAAAGACCGCTTCGGGGAGGCAAATATCACTACAAAGAGGTCTGTTCAATTCCTCCCTAGCTGCGGCTGAATCGCCAATTCGAACATCGACTGAATCACCTCACAAACGTTGTGGCAAGGAAGCTTGCACAGCACCTCGTTCACCTGCGCCCTGTCCGTCTTGCTCGGCATCGCGTCGCCGAATCTGGCTTTTTCCCTGAGGCGAATTCGGAATCATCCAGCGGCCTCACAAATCTCCCTCTTCAAATATCCTTGCCCCGTTGCCCGCCGAGCGTAGATTGATTGTCCAATGTCCACCCCCGCTGGCAATTCCGCCTGGCTCATCCCGCTGCCTGGTGGACCACCTATTGAGCCGCTGGAACTCAAGTCCGCGCCCGGTGGGGTCGTCATCGGCAGACATGAACATTGTTTGTTGCGGCTGCCGGTCGAGGCGGAACAGGTCTCTCGCCAACATGCGCGGTTCAGCGAACATGCCGGTCATTGGCGTGTCACCGATCTGCACAGCCGATGGGGTACATTTCTCAACGGCGTGAAGATTCCGCCCAATCGTGAAATGCCGCTGAGCGATGGGGATTTGCTGCGAATCGTGCCGTGGACCTTCAGTTTTTCAACGCACGGCGTGCCTCAGCGGGCGCTGCGGTCGGTCGATGATGCGACCACGGCGGGCGCGATGATCCGCAGCCACGGTCCCGAGCGGGCGATTGAGCCGTTGCAGGATGACTTGCTGCATTTGCTGCTGGAAAGCGCCTCGGCGATCCACGGGGCCGAGGACGAGAAATCGCTGGCAAATCTGCTGATGGACATTGCCTGCCGCGGCACGGGCCTGCACAACGCGGCGGTGCTTCGGGCCCTGGACTCGGCGGGGAGAATCGAGGTCGTCATGAGCCGCGTTGGACCAACGTTGCGCGAGCCGACGGCCATGGGGTTCAGCCGCTCGCTGCTGACGACCGCGTCGCAGGGCGTTTTGGCGGAGATGTCGGCCACGTCCACCGGCGACTTTTCCCAGAGCATCATCCAAATGAATGTAGATGCGGCCATTTGCGTGCCGCTGATGCTCGGTTCCACGGTGGCGGCGTATCTGTATCTGGATTCTCGCGGCGGCTCTCACGCTCCCCGGACGCTGCGGCCAAACGCGGCGGGTTTCTGCGTGGCGCTGGCAAAGATCGCCGGACTGGCGCTGGCGAATCTCAAGCGTCTGGACATCGAGCGGCGTTCGGCCCAGATCGAAGCGGAATTGAAAGCGGCGATGGCCGCTCAGCGATGGATTCTGCCTCGCGAAAAAGTTTGCGCGGGATCGTTTGTCTGCGCCGGCACGAGCCGGCCGGGTGAATACGTCGGCGGAGATTTTTTCGACGCGATCGTCCTGCCGGACAATCGGCTCGTCGTGGCCCTGGGCGACGTTTCCGGCCACGGCGTCGCCGCTTCGGTTCTGATGACCGCAACCCAGGGGTTCTTTCACGCCGCCATCACTCAGCACGGCGATCTGGCCCGAGCCGTCAAGGATTTGAACGCATTCGTCCACCCGCGCCGGCCGGAAACGATCTTCGTCACGCTCTGGGTCGGCCTGTTCGATCCGAAGAAAATGACGGTGAGCTACGTCGACGCGGGCCACGGCTACGCGCTGCTGGCGAATCCCGATCGGACGTTCCAATCCCTCAGCGAAGGCGACGCCGTTCCCGTCGGCATCATGCCGGATTCGACATACTCCGTGACGACCCATCCACTGCCGCCGAACGGCCGAGCCCTGGTCATCAGCGACGGCCTGGTGGAACAACCAACCCTCGAGCCGGGACCGGGCCAATCACGGGAGCAATTCGGGATCGAGCGTGTGCAGGCCTCTGTGGCGGAGGCCAAAACTGACGAAGATGCCATCGCGCGGCTCTTCGATGCGGTCTACCAATTCGCCGGCACGCAAAGCCTGAGCGACGATGCCACGGCGGTTTTGGTGAAATGGTAATTCCTCTTGCACGCTCCATGTCACAAAATGTCCCGAAATACCCCGTATATGCGCTATTAAAGCAAAGGCATTTATAAAAAATCGGGCTTCGAAGGGACCAAATCAAAAGGCCACGAACTCCTCGGTGGCAACGCCGAGCCGGGTCGAGCGAACAAAAAACACTACCCCTCTATATATATAGTTCGAGGGGTGTAAGTTTTGGACGCATTTTTGGGTGCTGAGGCGATTTTTCTTTGAAAATTCTGATTTACCGCCCGCTTTGCTCGAGACGCGGAGAACGCGGAGGCCGTATTTCGCGAATGTGAGCCGTTTGAGACTCAACGAAAAGTGCGTTTGCGGAATTGATTCCCCGCGATCTGTCCGTCAGCAGCGACGAACGGCCAAGATAGGATCTGTCTTGGCAGAACGTCGGCGGCGCCGGTCGGCGATCGGTTGTAGCGCTTCCTTGTGGCCATCTCTTATGCTTCCCCTCTCCCGGTACTCCGGGCTTTGATGAAGTACCTCGTTTTCGAGCGGGGTATTTCATCAGCCGGGTAAGTATTTCATCAGGGATTGCTCTGATCAATTTCATCAACCTTGGCATGGAGTTCTTTGACGGGGATTACCACGGATACCGGCTTGTCTCCAACGTGGATGGTTAAGACGACGCGGCCCCGCAAGTGCGGCGACACCCATACCTCGCGGGGCTTGCCCATGACGCTGGTGGTGTTTGGGATGCGAAGGGCGGCGGGGTTGCCTTCGGCCATTCTTCAATTCTATCATGGCACAGCCGCATGTTGCGGCGAAAGGATGGCTTATGTTAAAGGCCATTTTGATCGTACCGGACACCCACTAAAGCGACCATTCGCAGTCGGTGGCGATGGTGTCCCGGTAGGAGTGGAGAAATCGCGGAAATGGACCCCGCCACCGTGGCAACGCACCGACAGGAACCGCCGAAAGGCGGTTTCTCTATCTCCTGGTTTTTTGGGATTTTCGCTAGCGTAAATCGCGTATAATTAAGCAATTATCATCACGCGGCCGATCCGATGGTCGGTTAAAGGTATATTTGTAGTGGTCTTTATGCCCATTTCATCATCCGACATTATTGCTCGGATCAGCCGTGCGGCAGTGGAAGCCCGCTTCCCGCTTGGGGCGGTGCGATCACAAAAGCTTCTGTATTTGATGGAGTGCGAGTACTACAGGTGGGAACAAAAGCGCCTTACTTCCGAGCAATGGATTTACTATTTCTATGGTCCTTGGAGTCCGACGCTTGATGACCTGCTAAAAAAAGAATTCAACATCACGCCTGAGCTTTTGAGCGATGGAAGACAAATCAATTCTATTACCTACGACGAAAACGAATTCTACAAGTTGCCGGATCGATTCGGCGATTACTCGATCCAGGGAATATTTGAGCGGATCATTGAAGAGTGGCTAACGCGACCGCTCAACGAACTACTTGATTTCGTTTATTTTCATACTGCGCCGATGAGGGATGCGCAACGAAGACAGGCGTTAGATTTCAGCACGATAGTGTCAGCTAAAAGCGAATACAATCCAATCAATGTCTATAAGCTGGCCGATAAACAACGATCACGAAAAGAGCATTTGAAGACGGCGCTTGCCAATTGGCTATCACAGCCATTGCTCACAAATTCGATCCGCCTACCGATGGATTCGGCAATGATAGAAGCCATGAAGGCCATGAACGATGCAGAGGCTACGCCTAGCATTGATGGAGAAATCGAGATTCGCGAGGACGGCGCGCATAGGTTGTCAGACATTGAGGAGGGTTGATGGGGGAAGGATTTGTTGATTATGTCGGCGATATCTACGTCCAAGACGGTTCCAATGAAGGAACATTGGGAAGCTTTTGTTGGGCACCCGTACTTTACACGCACACCTCGGTCAATGTCGTACGACCACTAGCCAACGATCCGGCCGACGAGAATTTTGGAAAATATACGGTTCAACAAATAGACCTTAGAGCAATCGCTGGCAAAAAAAGCGTCCCCTTTCAGCATCGATTTCCAGATAATTTTCTAAAGCTGGAACTTGGCGAAGACCTTTTTGTTATTCGTGGGAAGGTGAGACCAGTGGTTGTGCTGTTCAATCCGCGGGCATCACACGAAGAGGTTATAAAAGATGGAGCCAAAAGCGCGAATGACATTCAAACCTGTTTTGGTTGTGTGCCAAGCTATACGCTGACGGGGACTAATGAAATGTCCCGACACAAAGGGGCATTTGTGGAAAATGTTCGTGCGCTGAAATATGCACCGTTTTGCTACCTTCCAAAGCATCCCCAGTTTGAGGACAGGGAAACATTTTTGCGGCTAGATCGCTTAACGTGGATACCACCGAAATTGCTTTCGCCAATGGAATTCAAGTTGAATTCCAAGGGCATGAAGTATCTTTCGGCATGGAATGATTGGTTCTGCCGGGGAATCCCATTACCGAATCAACTGTCGGAGGTTAGAAATTTCTTTTTGGAATTGCTTGAAGAGGAGAGGAAAAAGGTATCGTCTTCGGCTGAGCAAAAATAGCCAACTTCATAATTTTGTAGCTGCACAATTTGCACAGAAAACCGGATCAATCCCAAGTTCATAAATCGCCGCGATCAGGCAGCAAATATTGCGCCAGCAGCTTGCAAAGCGCCTCATTCTTCATCGCCACATCGGTCTTGCTGCGCACCGCATCACCGAATTTCCGCTTAATCATGCCGAACGTCGATTCGACGTTTGACCGCTTGTGGTAGTGCGCCAGAAATTCGTCTTGCTTGAACGAGAAAAAGTGAAACATCTTTTCCCATACGCCGTGGTTGCGGTTTCGCCGGACCTGGGCCGTCAGCGGGTAATTGGTCCGCTGATCCCGATGGTTGGCATTCTAACGCCTTATAATGCGGGGATGGTAGAATGAACATCCATGACTTATCCCACCGGCCAAAAATGCGTTGTATGCAGCACGGCAACTGTGTTTGGACAAGAAATGGCGACGTGTAATCAGTGCGGGGCGACAATCTGCATGGATTGCCTTGAGAAGATGAAAGATAAGCCGAATTCCGGCGTGTGCCCAAAATGTGGCCGTCATCAACAATCGGCTTCGGCGGGACCGACGCGTGGTTTTCCGGGATGAGAGTATTTATTCAGGCCGTTCGGTTTTTCATCAAACGGCGGTTTTTATACAAAGCCCGGTACTCCGGGAGAGGGCAGGGTGAGGGTGATTTCCGCGATTGTTCAACTCACACTGTTGCTCGCAAATGGCCCTCACCCTAATCCTCTCCCGGAATACCGGGAGAGGGATTAGAGTGAGGTGCCGCCACAAATAAGAGTTACGCCCCAGCGATTCGGCGATCTCCACCTCGTGGTTATAATTGACTATTGCGTTTTGTGTACGTACGCTTGCGACAACCGGCCGCACGTAATATATTTGTGAACCCCGCTCCTATTGGTTATAAAGCACGTTTCGAGTCGTTCTGCGCTGGTTTCTAACCCAGAAGTAACGTCATGAGAGGCTATCCGCCCGCACAGGGCCTGTATAATCCTCAACACGAACACGACGCCTGCGGCGTCGGTTTCCTTTGCCACATTAAGGGTAACGCCAGCAATCGCATCGTGTTGCAGTCTCTGGAGATGCTGGAAAACATGAACCACCGCGGGGCGTGCGGCTGTGAGCCGGACAGCGGTGACGGGGCGGGAATACTGGTGCGTTTGCCCGATGCGTTCCTTCGCCGCAAGTGCGCCGAACTGGGGTTTACGCTTCCGCCGCTGAACCATTACGGCGTTTCCAACGTCTTCCTGCCCCAGGACGCGGGCGAGCGCCAGGAATGCCAGCGGATTCTGGAAAAAGTCGTGGCGGACTACGGCATGGTGACGCTCGGGTGGCGTGATGTGCCGGTGGACAATCGCCACATCGGCCCGACCCCGCGGCGATGCGAGCCAAGGATTCAGCAAATCTTCGTCGGGATGGGCAGCTCGTTTTACAACCGGCAGGATTTCGACCGCCGGCTTTATTTGGTCCGGCAGAAGGCCGAGAACACCATCGAGTTCAGCAATCTCCCGGCCGATGCCCGCGGGATGTTTTACATCTGCGCCCTCAGCGCTTCGCGCATCATCTATAAAGGGATGCTGACGGCTCTTCAGGTCCGTCAATATTTCCCCGATCTCAGCGAGCCGGATTTTGAAAGCGCCCTGGCGGTGATCCATTCGCGTTTCAGCACCAACACGTTCCCATCGTGGGATCGGGCCCATCCCTACCGCTACATCGCGCATAACGGCGAGATCAACACGCTTCGCGGCAACCGCAACTGGATGCGGGCGCGGTACGGCTCGCTGCAATCCGACATCTTCGGCGACGAGTTGCAGAAGATGTTTCCGATCCTGACCGAATCCGGTTCCGACACCGCGACGCTCGACAACGCGCTGCAGTTCCTCACGCTCAACGGCCGGAGCCTCGCTCACAGCGTTTTGATGCTGATCCCCGAAGCGTGGCAGAACAATCACAAGATGGATGAGGAACTCAAGGCTTTTTACGAATATCACGCCTGTTTGATGGAGCCGTGGGACGGGCCGGCCAGCATTGTCTTCACCAACGGCGCCCAGGTCGGGGCGGTGCTGGATCGCAACGGCCTGCGGCCGAGCCGGTATTACGTCACCACGGACGACATGGTCATCATGGCCAGCGAGGTGGGCGTGCTTCCGATCAAGCCGGAAAACGTGGCCCGCAAATGGCGGCTTCAGCCGGGCAGGATTTTCCTGATCGACTTCAAGCAGGGCCGGATCATCGACGACAACGAGATCAAGCGCGATCTGGTCGAGAAGCGGCCGTGGAAGGAATGGCTGAATCAATACATGATCCCGCTGGACGATCTGCCGGCTCCGCGAAAGGTTCAGGAGCCGGACCACCAGACCCTGCGCGTGCGTCAACATGCCTTCGGGTACACGGTTGAAGATCTGAAGATGATCATGATGCCGATGGCCGCGACCGGACAGGAAGCGATCGGCAGCATGGGCACCGACACGCCGCTGGCCTGTTTGAGCGATAAGCCGCAGCTTCTGTACAACTACTTCCGGCAACTTTTTGCGCAGGTGACCAATCCGCCGCTGGATGCGATTCGCGAGGAGTTGGTCACGAGCCTTTACACCTACCTGGGCCGCGAGGGCAATCTTCTGAGCGAACAGCCGAAGAACTGCCATCTCATCAAGCTCAGACAGCCGATTCTTTCCAATCCCGATTTGGAAAAGCTGCGGGAAGTGTCGCACGGCGATTTGCGGGCCGTCACTCTGCCGATGCTGTTCAGCGCCGCCGCCGGCGAAGCCGGACTGGAAAAAGCGGTGGATGCGCTGTGCGAAGCGGCGGCCAAAGCGGTGCGCGAGGGGGCGTCGATCCTGGTGCTGTCCGATCGCGGCGTGGACGCGAACCATGTCCCGATCCCCAGCCTGCTGGCGACGGCGGCGGTGCATCATCACCTCATCCGCGAGGGAACCCGCACGCAATGCGGGCTGGTGATCGAGACCGGCGAGGCGCGCGAATCACACCATTTCTGTCTGCTCATCGGTTACGGGGCGGGCGCGGTCAATCCCTACCTGGTGTTTGAAACCCTGGCCGACCTGCACAGAGACGGCCTGTTGCCGCAGGATTTGTCCTTCGAGGCGGCCAAGAAGAATTTCATCAAGGCCGCGAACAAGGCGATCCTGAAAGTCGCCAGCAAGATGGGCATCAGCACGGTGCAGAGCTATCGCGGCGCGCAGATTTTCGAGGCGATCGGCCTGAGCGGACGCATGGTGGACAAGTTCTTCACCAACACCGCCAGCCGAATCAACGGCGTTGATCTGGACGTGATTGCCCGCGAATCGCTCATGCGGCACCGTCATGGGTTCCCGCCCATCCGCGTCAACGGGCAGGTGCTCGATAACGGCGGAAATTACCAGTGGCGGCGCGACGGGGAATACCACATGTGGAACCCCGACACGATCGGCAAAATGCAGCACGCCGTGCGCGTCGGCATGACCAAGCCGATCGACGGGTTCAAAGCGTTCCAGGAATACACGCGTCTGAGCGACGATGAAGCGAGGCATCGCTGCACGTTGCGCGGCCTGCTGAACATCAAAAAGTCCGCCAAGCCGATCCCGATCGAAGAAGTCGAGCCGGCCAAGGAGATCGTCAAGCGTTTCGTCACCGGGGCGATGAGCTTTGGATCGATCAGCAAGGAGGCGCACGAGAATCTGGCGATCGCGATGAACCGGATCCGGGGCAAGAGCAATACCGGCGAAGGGGGCGAAGACGCCGATCGCTTCCTGCCGGACCGGGACAAGGCCGGCAAGCTGGTGACTTTGCCGGAGCTGAAGCTGATGAACGATTCACTGCCGGCGTCGCAGGTTCTGCGCCGATCGGCGATCAAGCAGGTGGCATCGGCGCGATTCGGCGTCACGGCGGAATATCTCATCAACGCCGCGGAATTGCAGATCAAGATGGCGCAGGGCGCCAAGCCGGGCGAGGGCGGGCAGCTTCCCGGCCACAAGGTGGATGAATACATCGGCAAAATCCGCCACAGCACGCCGGGCGTCGGACTGATCTCTCCGCCGCCGCACCACGATATTTATTCGATCGAGGATTTGGCCCAGCTCATCCACGATTTGAAAAATAGCAATCGTGAAGCGCGGATCAGCGTGAAACTGGTCAGCGAAGTGGGCGTCGGCACCGTGGCGGCGGGCGTCGCCAAGGCCAAGGCCGATCACATTCTCATCAGCGGCGACAGCGGCGGGACGGGGGCATCACCGCTCACGAGCATCAAATATGCCGGCATTCCGTGGGAAATGGGCGTGGCCGAAACGCAACAGACCCTCGTGCTGAACGATCTGCGCGGGCGAATCGTTTTGCAGACCGATGGCCAGCTCAAGACCGGACGCGACGTCGTGATCGGAGCGCTTCTGGGCGCGGAAGAATTTGGATTCAGCACCGGCCCTCTGATCGCCGCCGGCTGCATCATGATGCGCGTCTGTCACCTGAACACCTGCCCCGTTGGGATCGCCACGCAGGACCCGGAGCTTCGCCGCAAATTCACCGGCAAGCCGGAGCACGTCATCAACTTCATGTTCTTCATCGCCGAGGAAGTTCGGCAATACATGGCCCAGATGGGCTTCCGCAAATTCGAAGACATGGTGGGCCAGTCGCAGATGCTCGAATTCGCCGATCTGAGCAAACACTGGAAGGCCAAGGGCCTGGACCTGTCGGTGATCCTTCACAAGCCGGCGGTCGGTCCGGACGTGGCTATCCGCAACGTGCGGAAGCAGGATCACGGCCTGGATGCGGCGCTGGACAACAAGCTGCTGAAGCTCGCGGCCCCCGCGCTGGAGCGCGGCAGGAAAGTGCGGGGCGAGTTGTCGATCGCCAACACCAACCGCACGGTCGGCACGATCCTCTCCAGCGAAATCGCCAAAAAGCACGGCCACGCCGGCCTGCCCGATGAAACGATCCATGTCAAATTCAACGGCTCGGCCGGGCAAAGCTTTGGATGCTTCCTGGCCCACGGCGTGACGCTGGAACTCGAGGGCGACGCCAACGATTACTGTGGCAAGGGGCTTTCCGGCGGGCGCGTCATCGTCTATCCGCCGAAGAATTCGCCGTTCAAGGCCGAGGAGAACATCGTTGCCGGCAACGTCATCGGATACGGCGCGATCGCCGGGGAGATTTATCTCCGCGGCGTGGTCGGTGAGCGATTCTGCGTGCGCAACAGCGGCGCCGAGGCGGTCGTGGAAGGCGTCGGCGATCACGCCTGCGAATACATGACCGGCGGCCGGGTCATCGTCATCGGACCGACCGGCCGGAATTTCGCGGCAGGGATGTCCGGCGGGATCGCGTACGTCCACGACACCTCCGGCCAATTCAAGGACCTGTGCAATCCGGAGATGGTCGAACTCGAACGTCCCGACAGACCCGAAGACATCCAGACCATCCGCCGGCTGCTGGAAAATCATCGGAAATTCACCGGAAGCACTGTCGCCAAGACGATTCTCGATGATTTCGAGCAGGAACTGAAATGGTTCGTGAAAGTGATGCCGACGGATTATCGCCGGGTGCTGGAACATCGGGCGGAGGTGGAAGAACGAGCGCGGCAATTGTCGCAGCGGCAGGCATAAGAAAATGCATTTTTGCCACAGATGTAAATCAGATGCACACAGATGAAGAAATGCTGAATCAGATTACCGAACGAATCATTGGTTGCGCGTTTACAGTGGCGAATGTGCTTGGCTGCGGATTTGCGGAAAAAGTGTATGAGAACGCCATGGTACATGAGTTGCGCAAATCGGGATTGTCTGTCGAGCAGCAAAAACCAATCACTGTAATCTATGATGGCGTGATTGTTGAAATATTTGGCAGATTTAGTCGTGGAAGGAAAGATACTGGTTGAATTGAAAGCAGCTAGTGGATTGGATGACGTTCACGCTGCTCAATGCCTGAACTATTTGGCTGCCACCGGCATCCCCATCTGCCTGCTTCTGAACTTCGGCAAGAGAGTAGAGGTCAAGCGATTCAAAAATCGAACCTGATTCATCTGTGTGCATCTGATTTACATCTGTGGCTAAAAACGCATTTGGGAATTTAGAATGGGCAAGCCGACTGGATTCAAAGAGATCAATCGCGAAACGCCGTCGCGGCGGTCGGTGCGGCTGCGCCTGTTGGACTGGAAAGAGGTCTACAACGAACTGTCCGAGGATAAGCTGCGCAAGCAGGGCGCCCGCTGCATGGACTGCGGCGTGCCGTTCTGCAACAGCGGCAGCGGATGTCCGCTGGGCAACATCATTCCCGAATGGAACGATCTGGTCTATCGCAACCGCTGGCGCGATGCGCTGGAGATGCTGCTGAAGACCAACAATTTCCCGGAATTCACGGGCCGCGTCTGCCCCGCTCCGTGCGAGGAAGCCTGCGTGCTGGGGATCAATAACAAGCCGGTCACCATCAAGAACATTGAATTGAGCATCATCGAGCATGCCTTCGAGCGGGGCTGGATCAAACCCGAACCTCCGGAAAAACGAACCGGGAAAAAGGCGGCGGTGGTCGGCTCCGGCCCGGCGGGGCTCGCGTGCGCGGCCCAGCTCAACAAGGCCGGACATGCCGTCACCGTCTTCGAGCGCGACGACCGCGTCGGCGGATTGCTCTTGTACGGCATCCCCAACTTCAAGCTGGAAAAACGATTCGTCGAGCGGCGCGTGAAGATCATGGAAGCCGAGGGAATCAAGTTCGTCACCAAGGCCAACGTCGGCCACAATATCAAGGTGGCCGATCTTCAGCGGGATTATGACGCGATCGTTCTGTGCGGCGGAAGCACCAAGGCCCGCGACCTTGACGTGCCGGGCCGTAATCTTCAGGGCATTTATCTGGCCATGGATTATCTCCCGCTGCAGAACAAGAAAAACCTCGGCGACAAAATCGACGGGCCGCAAATGATCGACGCGAAGGACAAGCACGTCATCATTCTCGGCGGCGGCGACACCGGGGCCGACTGTCTCGGCACGGCACTTCGCCAGGGATGTAAATCGGTGAAGCAATTCGAGCTGCTTCCGCGCCCGGTGGACAATCGCTCGCTGGATGCGGTGATGGAGGGAAAGGTCAAACCCTGGCCCGAGTGGCCGATGATCTTCCGCACCAGCGGCGCTCATGAAGAAGCCAACGAGGTCGCCGGCCACGAGATCCGCGATTTCTCCATCAACACCAAAGCCTTCAGCGGTGAAAACGGCGTAGTGAAGAAGCTGCACGGCATCCGCCTGGAATGGGCCAAGGATTCCATCGGCCGCCTGTCGATGAAAGAGAGCCCCGGCAGCGAATTTGAACTGGATTGCGATCTGTGCCTGCTGGCCCTGGGCTTCATCCACCCCGAACACGACGGCCCGGTCGGCCAGCTCAAATTAAAGCTCGACGCCCGCGGCAACGTGCAGTGCGATGAGAACTACGCCACGAGCATTCCCGGCGTCTACGTCGCCGGCGACATGCGCCGCGGCCAAAGCCTGATCGTCTGGGCCATCAGCGAAGGCCGCCAGGCCGCCAGAGGCGTTGATGCATTTCTGATGGGACATAGCGACCTTGGGCCGGAGATTAAGCTGTTTTGATCGGCCGGGTTCAAATCTTGTCAATTCGATGATTACCTAACCCCCTGTATGACAAGGGGTTTTTCATTGGGGTTGTGACGGAATTTGAACTTTTCGCTAAAATCCGTTCAAAAACGCATTCGGAGGAGGCCTATGTCACGCCCACGTGGGGCTCAGCCATTGCCCACTGCCTGGAAACCCAGTAAAGCGCAGATCCTCGCCGCGCACGACAAGATCATCCCGGATCTCGTCGCCAAAAACCTCATCGTCCTCTTCGCCGGCATCAATCCCGGCCTCTACACCGCCGCCATCGGCCGCCACTTCGGCCGCCCTGGCAATCGCTTCTGGCCCGCCCTTCACGGCGGCGGATTCACTCCGCGCCTCTTCTCCCCCTTTGAAGAATCCCTTCTTCTCGACCTCGGGTTTGGGATCACCAACATCGTCGAACGCGCCACCGCCCGCGCTGATGAACTCACCGACGACGAACTTCGCGCCGGCGGCCAGCGCCTCCAAGCCAAAGTCAGACGCTGGCGCCCGACCGTCGTCGCCTTTGTCGGCATTCACCCCTACCGCGTCGTCTCCGGTATCAAAGACGCCCGCGTCGGCCTCCAAAATCCCCTCTTCGGCGGCAGCCACGCCTGGGTTCTCCCCAACCCCAGCGGACTTAACGCCCACTACCTGCCCGCCGCCCTCGCGCAACTCTTCGGAGACCTCCGCCTCTGGGCCATTGCAGAACATGGACGCCGCCAAAATGGGAGGATAGGGTCATATGGCACGGAGCCGGTCCACGACAGCCGCGGGCTGAAGTCCACCTGGAAAATTACGAAGGAGTGAAACAATGGCGAATCCCGACGACCTTCGCTATACGAAAATAGCCCTCAACAATGGCTCCGGCGCCATGCCCGCGCTCGGCTTTGGCACACTCATTCCCGACCCCGTGGCAACCAGAAACGCGACCCAGGCGGCGCTGGAAGCAGGATTTCGCGTCATCGACACGGCGGAACGTTACCGAACTGAAAGAGAGGTCGGCGAAGCGATGCAGGAGGTGTTCAAGGGGGGCAAGATTAAGCGGGAGGACGTTTTTGTCATCACGAAGCTCTGGAACACAAATCATCGTCCCGAACGAGTCAAACCCGCCTTTGAAGCCAGTCTCAAGAAACTTCAACTCGACTTCGTCGATCTCTATCTCATCCACACCCCCTTCGCTTTCCAACCCGGAGACGAGCAAGATCCGAGAGACGCAAACGGCAATGTGATTTATGACCAAGGGGTGACGTTGCTGGATACGTGGAGAGCGATGGAGGGCTTGGTGAGTGAAGGCAAGTGTAAGGCCATCGGAATATCCGACGTCAGCCTGGCACAGGTACAAGATATCGTTAAAGCCGCGAGGATTAAGCCTTCAGTCGTTCACGTCGAATCCCATCCGTATCTGCCGGAATGGGACCTTTTGAACTATTGCACGGAGAAAGGCATCGTGCTGCAAGCTTTCGCTGCTCTGGGCCATAGTAGCGAGCCCAATCTGCTAAAGGATCCCGTCATCACCGCGATCGCCCGGCGAGTCAACAAGACCCCGGCGCAAGTGTTGCTCGCGTGGGCTATCCAGCGGGGGACGGCGCCGCTGACTACCTCGAAGACGCCCAGCCGCATCCAGGAGAACTTTCAAGTTTCCGCCCTTCCCGAAGATGCCATGCGAGAGATTAGAGATGGAATCAAGTCGCAGGTCAGGTTTAATGCCGTTGTGCAGACCGGCGTTCCCGGGTTCATTCCGAGAGGAAAGCAACGTTGAGTAATTTGAAAGCAATTGAGGGGGACGAAGTATTTATGGGGACGTTATTTTTATCTAAGAACGACGGCTCATCTCAACGGCTTGGCAGGCGGTCATAGGTGCGCTTTGAGGCAGCGCTCAGCGCGGGTTGCCGAAGGGCCCTTCAACTTTGATTTCTGGGCAACGAACGCAGAAAAGTTCAACGGAAGATGTAAGAAGTGTGGCACCTGATTACCGTCGGGGCACAAAACATCTGTTTGGTCCCGATCGTTTCCCGATCATTTAATGTGACGCCGGACCAACGGATGGATAAGAGGATGATCGGTTACGATTTTCTTGACGGCCGAAATCGCCGGCTCGTATATCAGAAATCGCTGTCGCCGCGAACGCCGTTGGCTTGCCTGTTGACGTTCCGGCGAGCCGTCGGCGGACCAGAAGCAGAGTCGCCGCGTTCCGCGGCCAGTTCAGCGGAGTTTCGAACTCAAGTTCGACCTCAACCGTCCTTCGCAGCCCCACTCGTCCGACCGCTGCCTGAACATCCGGCGGTGATCGACCACCGACGCATCGCGTGCCGGCTCCTCTGGCAACCAACAGGAGGTCGGGCAAGCGGCGGTGAAGGACGGTTGAGGTCGAGCACGTGCTCGAAACTCCGCCACACCTGCCGCCGCAGGCGGCGACTCTGCTCTTCGTCCGCAAACGGTTTGCCGGAACATTGTCAGGCG
>DATAWP010000090.1:0-2607 GCA_036267155.1 Tepidisphaeraceae bacterium | reverse complement strand
GAATGAGTCGTTATGAAATGCCGGAAATCCGGTCGAGGGCGAAGCAACCGCCTCCGGTTTCAGGTCCGAACAATCGCCGCTCGCGAATTACGGCCATGGACAAGTCGAAGCTGATTCCTCAACCGGCGGCCGTGGCGATCTAAAAAGACCGCGTTCGTCTCGTGACCATTCGGCGAAGGCTCGTCGGTAGATATCGATTCCTTCTTTTTGCGATAACTACCTCCTGAAGGTAGGTTTTTGATATCTTTGCCGCATGGCAATCGTAGGGAAATCGCGTAAATCATCCGGCCGCCGTCTCGGCCGGCAGATGGTCGCCACGCCCTTCGCGCCGCATCCACCTGCCCGCCTGCCCGTTCGCGAGAATCTCGTCGTCATTGGATCATCGGCCGCCGACGTGAGCCCGCCGCTGCTTGGTTAAAAAACGCTGACTCGGCGGCGGAAGCCCATTCCCGATCGGGAATTCCGACCAGGATTTCGTCCCTTCCTACATAGAGATCCATGCGAATTACTTAGTTTGTTCCCGTTCGATATTATTTTCATTGAACGAAGCCGTTTCTTGGGCTATGATTCGTCCAGAACGCGCGAATTGTCCCGTTCGGGCATGAATTGGAGTTGTCGTGAGCCAGGAAATCGGCAGTTTCGTTCGTGCCCGGCGAAAAGCCGGCAATCTGACGCAGCGTGAGTTGGGCGAATTGGCCGGCGTCGGGACTCGATTTGTCTCGGAGTTGGAACGGGGCAAGCTATCGCTGCGGCTTGATGTCGTGAACCGGGTCCTAGCCGTGTTCGGCAAGTGCCTCGGGATCGCCGATGCCCCGAAAAAGGATGAGGCATGACGAAGTCACGGGAAGCCATTGTTCGCCTGGACGGCCGGCCGGTCGGCAGATTGCGCGAACAGGGAAAGCAGATCACGTTTGCCTACGACGCCGAGTGGTTGGCCGACGCCAAGGCGGTCCCCGTTTCCGTGACGTTGCCCCTTCGCCCTGAGCCGTATGTGTCGGATGGGCTGCATCCTTTCTTTGAGAACCTGCTGCCGGAAGGCTGGTTGCTGGAATTGGCGACCAAGAAACTCAAGGTATCCAAGGACGACGAGTTTGGGTTGCTGATCGCCACTTGCGCCGACTGCGTTGGCGCCGTTGAGATTTTGCCGGTGGGGGAGAGTGCATCGTGAGTCGCGTTTGCCGCATTTGTCTGGGAACGGTTCGTGGTGAGAAGGATTATCACGATCGCTGTCTGCGCTCGTTGTTTCGGACCAGCAAGGTTCCGACGCTCGACATTCAGCTCAGCAAACTGCATACGGCGGCCCTGGCGATGGTCGGACATTCGTCGTTGTCGGGAATCCAAAAGAAAATCTCTGTCAATTTATCGGCCGACCGTGCGACGCTTCAGGTCGCTGCTGAAGGCGGGAGGTACATCCTCAAGCCGCAAACGGAAACCTATCCGGCGTTGCCGGAGAATGAGCATCTCACGACGCGGTTGGCACAATTGGTCGAGATTGAGGTGGCCCCGTTCGGCCTGGTGTCGCTTAAAGATGGCTCCCTCGCCTACATCGTTCGGCGCTTCGACCGGCTCGACGACGGCCACAAACTGCGGCAGGAGGATTTTTGCCAGCTTGCCGAACGGTCGCCGAAGGAAAAATACGACGGATCGGCCGAACTGTGCGTGCGACTGCTGCGGAAATACGCTTCGGAACCGTTGATCGAAACCTTGAAGCTCTACCGGCTGTTGCTGTTCGTCTGGTGGTCCGGGAATGGCGATATGCACCTCAAAAACTTTTCAGTGCTCGCCGACCAACAGGGCATCATGCGGCTGACGCCGGCTTACGATCTAGTCTGCACCCGGCTCGTCATCGAAAACGATCCGCTGGCGCTGACGATCACTGGCAAGAAGGACAATCTCGACCGCGGCGACTGGCTGAAATTCGCCGAATACTGCCAATTGCCGCCAAAGACCGCCCAGCGAGTCTTGGACACTCAACGGTCGGTCACCAACTCTGCGTCGGCACTGATCGATCGCTCGTTCCTGTCTGCCGAAGAAAGGCAGGCATACAAAGAATTGACGACGGAGCGCACCGCACGATTGGAATAGACGGAAAGCCGTCTGGCGTCGTCTTTCCCTTCGAGGCACGAGCGCGGAATATTGGGGAGGAGGCCGCGCCGTCGCCCGCAGGATTCATCCTTGACGGCGCCGGGGGACGCTTCCCCCCAAAGCAGAATATGCCTTCATCGCCGCAGGCGTCCATTGGAGGCCGAAAGGCCGACGGGCAAGCGAGCGGGAAGGGGGCGATAGCTCGTTCGCCTCAGCAACCGCAGCGTAGCCTGGGAGCGGTCGCCGAAGGCGAGGCGCCCGACTGCACGCCTGCCATGAGAGGCCCCCATGCCAACGCCACACTCCCCGATATGTGTTAGCAACTTTGTTGGCAACCGGCGTGGCTGTCTGGTGCCAGGGCTCACAGTTCTTGATATGAAGCAAGTGCCGAAGACAGGACTTGAACCTGCACTCCCTTTCGAGAACTAGCTCCTGAAGCTAGCGCGTCTGCCAATTCCGCCACTTCGGCTTGCACGTCGGACCTTCGTTTATAGATGGCCACCGACGCCGCCGCAAGAGGCG
>DATAWP010000089.1:0-1589 GCA_036267155.1 Tepidisphaeraceae bacterium | reverse complement strand
TGCCGTCCGTCACGGAATGGAGTACATCGACCCCGGTGCGTCGGCCTACGAGACACGCTACCGCGCGCGGATAGTCAACAGTCTGCATCGGCGCGCCAAGGCATTTGGATTTGTCCTCCAGCCCATGGAGCCGATACCTGGCGTCGTCGTTTCTTAGGAATCAATTACTTGACTGACAGTTTGGCGACACTGGCGACAGTCATTGGCGACAGGTCGCAAACTAATTTTCAGCCGAACCCGCATTCCTTAAGAGCGTTGGTTATCATCGGTCTGGCTTCATACAAAGGATGGGTCGTGAAACCTTCCCGCAGAACTTTTCTGCACGTGGCAGCGGGTGCTGCCGCCCTTCCAGCGTTGCCGCACATGGCGTGGGCGCTCGATTACCCGACGCGACCGGTGCGCATCATCGACCCCTTCCCGCCGGGCGGCGTGTCCGACACTCTTGCGCGCTTGATCGGACAAAATCTCTCGGGGCGGCTCGGACAGCCGTTCGTCATCGTGAACCGGCCTGGTGGCGCCACCAATATCGCCACTGAGGAGGTCGTACGAGCGGCACCTGACGGCTATACGCTTCTCCTAGTCAGTCCGTCGAACGTGATCAATGCGACGCTCTACGACAAGCTCAGCTTCAATTTCATCCACGACATCGCGCCGGTCGCGAGCATTATGCGCACGCCTCTCGTCATGTTGGTCAATCCCGCGGTCCCGGCCAAGACGGTTCCAGAGTTCATCGCCTACGGCAAAGCTAATCCGGGAAAGCTCAACATGGCGTCGGACGGCATCGGAAGCTCGGGCGATGTCGCGGGCGAATTGTTCAAGATGATGGCGGGTGTCGATATGACTACGGTGCCCTATCGAGGGGCTCCGCCCGCGCTTATTGATCTAATCAGTGGACGGGCGCAGTTCATGTTTGCTCCGATGCCTCCGACGCTTGCGCACATCAGGGCCGGCGAGCTACGCGCGCTCGCGGTGACCATGGCGGTGCGTGCCGCCGCACTACCTGACGTACCGACCCTTGGTGATTTCTTGGCGGGCTACGAGGCGAGCGTACTCAATGGCATCGGCGCACCCAAATACACGCCCTCCGAGATCATCAACAAGCTCAACACCACCATCAACGCTGTCGTTGCCAATCCCGCTACGAAAGCCAAGCTCGCCGCCCTGGGCGGTATGGTTGTTGTGGGCTCGCCTGCCGACTTCGGAAAGTTGATTGCCGAAGAGACCGAGAAATGGGCCAAAGTGGTCCGAGCCGCCAACATCAAGCCAGACTGACCCGGCACACGCCGAACGGTTTTCACAATCGTCCATTAGGCGAATCCGTCGCGACTTCGACTCCGTCGTATTGGCGACAGGATAAACACCGATGAAATAGGCACTTCTTGCATTTTCCGAGTTTACGGATTGGAATCTCTTCGGCGCGCCACAGGTTCAATACACATCAGCCAGCGCTCAATCCGCCGCAGCGGGCGCAGTTGTGATGCAGGATAGTCGGTATCGGTGCGTAGCAGCGGAGGCCGGCTAATCCCTCAAGAGGGTCTTCAGAGCCAGTTTTGCCGATGCCGGCAAACTCATTGTTTCCAGCGTAATCG
>DATAWP010000088.1:0-44104 GCA_036267155.1 Tepidisphaeraceae bacterium | reverse complement strand
GCAAAGACAGTGCGACCAAGGTTCATCCCCGCATCGTCGCGCAAACTCGGCCGCGGCAGGCGGAAGATCGACCAACGAAATTGAAATCGTGTACCCTAACATCGGAGCAATCCGACTCGATCAGACCGAACGAAACCGAACCTAACAACAGTTTTTAACCGGACAGTAGTGATAGCGCTTGACGAAATTCGGGCGATAGAAGCGCAGGCAACGAACGGCCTTCTGGCGCCTCGACACGCATCGTTTGAATCCCAGCGGCTTCAGCATCCTCTCGCATTCGATCTAACAGTACGGTCTTGCCTACCCCCCTCAGTCCAACCATCAACACGCTTTTTGTCGGTAAGCCACCGCGCGCCCTTGCTATCGCCACGCGGGTGGTTTCCCGGAGTTCATCGCGACCGGCCAGCTCCGGCGGCGGCGTACCCGCACCTGGGGAATATGGATTTGTTTCTGGATTCATGGCCGCCCAATTATAGCACTATTGGGCAGTTTATAAAAATATCGTAAACTCGCTAATTCTAGTCAAATTGGATATTACTTAATCCCGAATCCCCTAGCTGTAGAGCCAGAGAAACCAAGAGGATGGTGGCAGTTGACCGATAATTCGCCCCCAATGATCCGTGACATTGATGTTCTGATCGTCGGCGCTGGCCCCACTGGGTTGATGGCCGCCATCGAACTCCTCCGCCAGGGCGTTCGTTGCCGAATCATTGATAAAGCCGCCCACGGGTCCATGACATCCAAGGCCCTCGCGGTCCAGGCCAGAACGCTGGAATATTTCGATCGGCTTGGGCTCGCCGGCAAAGCGGTGGAAGCCGGCCTTCCCTTGCACGGCCTCCGGATGTTCAGCGATCGAAAGCCTGTCTTTCAATTCGACATTGATGCGATTCACAGCACTTACAATTTCATCCTCGCTTATCCGCAATCCGCCACGGAGAATCTCCTCCGTGAACATCTCCAGCGTCAGGGAGTCGCTGTCGAATTTTCGACTGAACTTACGAGCTTTACCCAGGACTCCTCCGGCATCCAAGCGCAATTAAATCATGCGGGCAATCAACAAACCTTTGGTGCGTCGTGGCTCCTGGGCTGCGACGGGGCGCACAGCATCGTCCGACATTCGGCTCAAATCCCGTTCGCGGGCCACGCGTTTGAAGAATCATTCGCGCTGGCCGATCTGAAACTGGATTGGGATGGCCCCCGCGACCGGCCGTCGATCTATCTCCATGCCGGGCGCCTCGCCGCCATTTTCCCGATGAAGGGCGATCTCTGGCGGCTCGTCGTCGAAACGCCCGTTGCCGAAACCACCGGCGATCCGACGATCCAGGAATTTCAGCGAGCGCTGGACGAATGGGGCCCGCCCCAGGCAAAGGCCCACGATGCGATCTGGATGTCCCGGTTCAAGATCAGCCAGCGCCAGGTTTCCACTTACCGCAACGGCCGAGTTTTTCTCGCCGGCGATGCGGCGCACATTCATTCACCCATTGGCGGACAGGGAATGAACACGGGAATTCAGGATGTCGTGAACCTTGCCTGGAAGCTGGCGCTAGAGGTTCACGGCCATGCGGCCCCGGCCCTGCTCGACACTTATGACGCGGAGCGCCGGCTCGTCGGCCAGCGGCTTCTTCGCGCCACCGGCGCCGCCACCAAAGCGATTTTGTCGGAAAGCCGACTCATAGAATCCGTGCGGGATATGATCGCCCACGTCTTGCTCTCCTTTGGCTTCGTGCGGGAACGCATCCAACAAGCTGTCTCCCAAATCGGCGTGAACTACCGCACCAGCCCCATCGTCCACGAGGCCGCGCCCTACGATCCCGATCCCAAGGCGGGCGATCGCGCCCCGGAAATGCCGCCGGGCTCAAAGCATCTTCTGCTCTGCGCATCCGCCGCCAACCGCGTGGGCGATGCCGTCCGCGAATCCTACTCAACCCATGTTGAGATCAAGACCTCATCCGCCGGGTCGAAATCCGACACAATTCTTCTGATCCGCCCCGATGGTTACATCGGTCTGCGATGCCAGGGTGGCGATGTCGATGCACTTCGCCGATACATGTCCGGAATTGTCCGATTCTGATCCCCGTGGCGGGCATGGTTTCATTCCGCGGCACGATCCCTTAAAATCCAGCCGCGTTTGGTTGGAGAACAATTATGCGTCACGTGATTTCCGCATTGGTGGTGAACGAGCCGGGTGTTCTGGCGAATGTGGCCGGCATGTTCGCGGCCCGCGGGTTCAACATTGATTCGCTGGTCGTTGGCCGGACCGAGGATCCCAATCTTTCCCGCATGACCATCGTTGTCGATGCGGATGAGAACACGCTGGAGCAGGTGCGCAAACAGTTGGCCAAGCTGGTGCCGGTGACCCAGGTGAAGGATTTCAAAGATTCGGCGTATATCGAGCGGGATTTGGCCCTGGTGACGATAGCCGCCGGCCCGGCGCACCGGGCCGAGGTGATCGAGATCGTGACCCTTTTCCGCGGCAAGGTCGTGGACGTGGGCAAGGAAAGCCTGATGGTCGAGCTGTCCGGCACCGAGACGAAAATCGAAGCGTTCGTCGAACTGGTGAAGCCCTATGGCGTGCGCGAGCTGGCCCGCACCGGCGTCATCGCCATGACCCGCGGCATGCAGAAGGGCCAGGAAGCCGAAAAATCTTCCGCTCCGGCCGGCGGCAAGCGCAAGCGCAGCCTCGACGCTCCCGCCGCCGCGGCCCTCCCGCCGAGCTAGCCCAGCGCGGCGCGGCGGCTTCAGCCGCCGGGTTCTCGATTGCCCATTCATTTTGGATTTCGGATTTCGCGCCCGCGATTTTTCCTTATACTGACGCCCGATGTCCAACATGCGTAAAATCCGCGAGCTGGCGATGCAGGTTTTGTTCCTCTGGGACTCCAACGCCAACCAGGATTTGCAGCTTGGCTGGCAGGCGACCGAAGACGAGAAGACGGAAGAGACCGTTCGCATGAAGGCCCTGCAGATGGCCGAGGGCGCCTGGAGCCAGCGGGAGTCGATGGACGTGCTCCTCGAGCGGATCGCCCCGCAATGGCCGCCGCGGCGCCAGCCGGGGGTGGATCGCAACATCCTGCGCTTGGCCGTGTGGGAATTGACCAATCAACCCACGCCGCCGAAGGTGGTCATCGACGAGGCGATCGAATTGGCCAAGGAATTTTCGACGGAGCAAAGTCCCGCTTTCGTCAACGGCGTACTAGATGCGATCCTGCGTGAAAAGCAGTCGCCGGCGGCAACCCCTTAATTAGCGGCGGTGCGCAGCACCCGCGGATTCACCTTCGTCCATGCGATTCTTTTCCAAAACCCTCGACAAACTAAAAGGCGCTCTTCGCAAAACCGCCGCGGTGCTGAACACCGACGTTCGCACGCTGTTTGTTCCCGGCCGCCAGATCGACGAGGCCTCGCTGGTCCGCTGGGAGGAAAAGTTCCTCCAGGCCGACATGGGCGTAAAAAACGTCCAGCGGATGATCGGCGAAATCCGGGAAAATTGGCGCGTCGGAAAAATCAAAAACGCCGGCGAAGCCGAGCAGATCGTCCGGGAGCAGATTCTGGAAATCCTGACCCGCGTCCCGCCGCAGGATCGCGAATTGCGCGTCGCCGCCGCCGGCCCGACCGTCACTCTCGTCGCCGGGATTAATGGGGCGGGGAAGACCACCAGCATCGCCAAGCTGGCCTGGCTGCTGAAAAATCAGATGAACAAGAAGGTGATGGTCTGTGCCAGCGACACGTTCCGGGCCGCGGCTGTGGATCAATTGACGATCTGGTCGCAGCGCATTGGCGTGGAGATCGTGAAGCACAAGATGGGTTCCGATCCCGCCGCCGTCGCCTACGACGCCTGCGAGGCCGCCAAGGCCCGCGGCTTCGACATCCTGATCGTGGACACGGCGGGCCGACTCCATACGCAGGATCATCTGATGCGCGAGCTGACGAAGATTCGCGACGTGGTTGCCAAGCGGATCCCCGGCGCTCCGCACGAGGTTCTTCTGGTGCTGGATGCCACCACCGGCCAGAACGCGATTCAGCAGGCGAAACATTTCAGCGCCGCCATCGGCGTGACGGGAATCGTCCTCGCCAAGCTGGACGGCACCGCCAAGGGCGGCGTGGTGATTTCCATTCACGACCAGTTGAACATTCCGGTGAAGTTCATCGGCCTGGGCGAAACGCCGCAGGATATCGAGACATTTGATCCGCAGAGATTCGTCAGCGCGCTGTTTGGGGACGAACCGGGAGAAGAAATCCGAAATCAGAAATCCGAATGACGAATCAAATTCGAAATCAGAAATTCGAAACGAAGACCGTTTCGGATTTCGGTCATTCGAATTTGATTCGTCATTCGGATTTCGGATTTCGATTTTCCAGCTTCATTGTCGCGGGGGCGTCCAATTCGGCACGACTTCTTTCCGCAGCGTTTCGAACTTCTCGTGATATTTCGGGCCGCCGGTTTCATCGCGCCAGATCAAAAATAGCACCTTGAGCGATTGCCCCACCTGCGCATCGGTCGTATTCGGATCGCCGGATTTGGCGAGCGTGTGCATGCAGTCCAGCAGTTTGTAGGCCGCCTCCCAATACTGATCGTTGTTCTCGCCGAGCTTTTCGTCCTGAATGAGCTGGCCGAGCGTGGCCTTCACGGTGTGGCAATCCCCCTGGTCATAGGCGATCAAACCGATGCCCAGCGTTACGAGGGGATCGGGATAATTCTTGTCCGCGTCGGGGTCCAGGCTGGCCTGATACAGGGCAATGTTTTCGGGAGATTGAAGCTGCTTGTACAGGTCCAAAGCCGCGGCAAGATCGCGCTGGCGGGCGGCGGGGTCGGCTTCCAATTCAGCGGCCAGCCGCTTGGTGTCGGCGTCGAATCGCCGGTAGACGTAGGCGTAGGCGTGGACCTTGGGGTTATTGCTGTCCTCGGCCCATTTCACGAGAAAGCCGCTGAGCATCGCGCGATTGTCCGCCAGTTGGCGGATGTGGGCCTCGCTCTCGCCCTGGCGCCGTGCTTCGTCAAGTTCGGTGTTGAGAACGGCCAACAGATCGTGCACGGTTTGCGCCCCCTCGTTCGCGCTGGTCGTGCTCAGATATTTCACCAGAGTCTGGGTGGCGTCATTGTTGCGATTGAGCTGCATGTACGCCTGAACGCGCAGAAATAGCGCGCCGCTGATCAGCGACTTGGCATCGGGCAGGCCCTGCACCGTCTGTTCAAAACCGTTTAGAAGCTTCAAAACTCGCTTCGGATCGTTGTGCTGGCGGCGCGTGATGTCGGCGGCGATGAGCGTCATCCGCGCCAGCGTCGATGTGGCCCGGGATTTTTCGGCGGCGGGCGCTGAACTGGCAATGACCTCGTCGGCCAGGGAATTTACGGTTTGGGCCAGCGTCTGAATCCGGTCGATCCACCGCTGCTTTTGATTGGCCTGCAAGCGCGGGGTCTGCTCCAAAAGATTTTTCAGGGCCACCATTTCGCCATAGCGCGCAATGAGCAGCCGGCTCGGCGGCTCGGTGTCGGGGACCATGCGGTAATACCGGATTGCCTGCGCCCATTGCGATTGCGCGAAGAGGCTGGCGGCATATTGCAAAGCGAATTCATGGCGGTTGAACGGCGGGTTGATGGCGATCGGTAGAAAGCGGTCTTCCACCCGCTGGACCTGCGGATCGTTCGGCGAGGATTGCCGCAGTTGCGCGATGATCGAGCGGGCGCGCTCCAGCGCCACGTCGGCGTGGGCGCCAGGGTCTTTGCCGAATCGCTCGATGTGATCCAACAGCGAATCGACCGCCGCGATCTTATCGCCCTGATATTCCTGGAATATCCCAAGCAAAAACGACGGATCGACCGCTTCGGCCCTTGGGAAATTGCCGGCCGCCAGGCGGCTAAGAATTTCCTTGGCGGCATCCGCGGCTTCGTTCAGCTTCGCGCTGCTGACTGGATGTCCCGGCGCGCCGGGAGCGGCGACCATCGTTTGCCGGCCCTGGTCCACCAGCGCCAGCAATAACATCGGATCGAGCTTGGTCAGATCGGGATGGGCCGGAAGACGGGCCACTAGCTGGCGGAAAATGGCATCCCGAAGATTGGGAAATTCGCGGACAAGCTGAACGAGCGCTTCCACGGCGGCGGAATTGGCGGCATCTTTTTGGGGCCCCGGCGGGGATTGATCCGCCACCGTCGCCAGCAGCCGGAACTGCAGCAGCCGCAGCGCCGCGGCCTGGTCCCGGTCATTGGGGAAATTGCTCCGCTGATACGCCGTCGCTCCGGTCAGCGCTTTCCGGGCGGAGGAAAGATCGTCGGCCGCCAGGTAGGCGATCACGCTGAAACATCGCGCCTCGAAGTTCATTTCCGCCGACGGGGCCGGCGAAATCTCATGGTTCGGATTTTGAATGATCGAATTGAGAATATTCAGGGCCGTGGCGATTTCGTCCTTATCGCCGCTGAGCACGTGAAGCTTGGCGATCAGCAAACGCACCTGCGGCTGGATTTGCGAATCGGCGTTGTCCCACGCGGCGAAAGATTTGAGCGCATCGTCGATCAGCTGGCCGCGCTGGGAATCGGCCGGATCCAGCGCCAGGGCCAGGGCATATTGCATGCGGGCCTTCTGATAGTCGGCGGCGGCAGCGGTTTCGCTCGCCTGTCGCCACTGATCCGCCAGCTTGTCATCCGGGCTGGTGATGCGATTGGCCAGATCGGTTGCCTGGGCCGAAGCGATCTGGCCGGCCTGGTCGTACATTTTCAGTGCCGCATCCGCGAGCGGGCGCAGGCGATTTTTCTCGACATCACTGTTGCCCCAATATTCGAGCAGGCCGGTCAGCGGATCGACGCCTTGCTCGGCGATGATGCGGGCTTCCTTGACCATCAGTTCGGGATCGCCGTGCAGGGTTTGAAGGATGTGATCCAGCCCGGCCACGACGTTGTCGAGCAGGGCCTGCCGCTGGTCGTCGCTGAGGTTCTTTTCGTTCTCCAGACGATACAGCGAAGAAATACTGCCGATCACCGACCGCTGCTCCGCCCGTACGCCGTCGGAATCCATGGCCCGCTTCAACAGATCATCCAAACCCCGATCCGCCAATTCGCTGTACAGCCTGTTTTCATCCAGCCCGGCCAGGCCCTTGGTCTGCGGCGCCGCGGCGAATGCGGAGATGCAAACACAGAGGACACAGAGACCACAGAGAACCACAGAGAAAAGGGGGAGAAGAGGACGTTCGCGCAAGTTCTTCTTCTCTGTGTTCTCTGTGTCCTCTGTGTCCTCCGTGCTCTCTGTGTTTGTATTTGTTGTTGAATGGATCATTTCGTATTCAACCCAAATCCAACTTTAGCAAACCCGGCATTCTGGGCGGCCTCGAAGGCGGGAACCAATCCATCCAGCGTCACGTTTTCCTGCGGATAAATGATGATCTGCACGTCATCCATCTTCACGCCCGCATCTTTGAAATTTTTGTATTGGTTCTTGAGCTGCACGGTCAACCGATCGCACGCCCGCCGCGGATCGGTGTCCTTCACCGATGCGAAGTTGCCGGCCTTGACCGTGTACATCGGGCCCTGCTCGCTGACGTCGATCGTAAATTTCGTCGGAAAAACCGCCCCCTCCGGCGGCTTGGCGCCGACGCCCTTGGCCTGCAGCGGAACATCGCTCACCAGATAATGCTCCATCTGGTTAAATGTCCCCGCCAGCATCAGGAATATCAGGATCACCATGGCGATATCCACCAGCGCCGTCATGTTCGGCCCGGAATCGTAATGAATCTTTTTCGCGCCTTGGAATTTCATCGCATCAGGTGGGTTGCTTGGTATCGAACGCAAACGATTTCACGTGGGCCAGGTTGCAATCCATCAGCACGGGGGCAAGGAATCGGAACGTCAGCGATTTGTCGCCGCGGATGACAACCTTGAAATCCGGATTCGGCGTCATTTTCAAGATGGGATCGCCTTCGCGGTAGAGCTTGAGCGTATTGAGCAGTTGGTCCTGCGCCTTTCCGTTGTAGAAGTCGCGCAGCTTCAGCTCCTGCATCTGACCCTTCACCAGCGCGGTGACGATGGGTTGCGGGTTCGGCACCCCGGTGGGGCCGTTGACCACGTTCAGCACCAGCGTATTGCCCATGTCCTTGATGTCGGTGCCGAGGATGCTGGTGGGAATGTCGATGTTTCGGTCGGCCCCGGTGTCCACGCCGATCTTGGCGACCAGCATGAAGAAGATGATGAGACACAGGACGATGTCGATGAGCGGCGTGACGTTGACGCCGCCTTCTCGAATCTCGGGCATCAGATGCCTTCGCATGTCGTCTCCGCGCGATTAGACCTGTGCGCCTGGAACCGGAATCGGGGTGGCGGGCTTGCGTGGGATCTGCGGCGCCGGCTGGGGCATCGCCCCGGGCCGCATCGCGCCGACAGCGGCGGGGCGGGCCTCGGCCGGCTTGATCATCAGCAGCAATTCCTCCGCGATCAGCGACGCGCGAACCGTATATTTGTCCACGATCGTGCGCAGAAATCCGAACGCCGCCAGACATGGTATCGCCAATAGCAGCCCCAGCATCGTGTGAACCAGCGCCTTGGAAATGCCGAACGCCAGGTTTGCCGGTGACGCGTTGCCGCCCGAGGCGTTCAGCGCCAAAAACGCGTCGATCATTCCGATGACCGTCCCCAGCAGACCCAGCAGCGGGCCAAGGTTGCCGATGATGTTGAGGTATTCGATCTTGCGGAACTGGTCGGCGGTTTGTTCACCGACGGCCGTCTCCATCGCCTCCTTCATGCTGCTGAAGCTCGGCGCGCGCTTCAGTGCCGGATTCAGAGCCCGGCTTACGAAGCTCGGATCGGTCTCGGTGAAGTCGATCAATTCCTTGAATCGTCGCTGGGCGATCATTTCACGGATCGTTTCGATCGTGCGCGGCGGCATGATGACCGAGGCACGATTGACCAGGAAGCCCTGAATGATCAGCGTCAGCCCCCAGATGGATAATCCCAGGATCGTGAAAAAAACCGGATCGCGGTTTGCCATCACGAGCTGGAACACCGACGTCGATTGAGCGACCTGGTTGGCCTTGTCGGCCGTGGTATCGGCCAGACCCGGTCCCGCCACGACGAACAACGCGGCGGAGAACAACATCACGAGCAGCGCCAGCCGCAGGCGCGAATTCGCATAACCACGCATTGGGGAGCCCTATCCTTTCCGACGGTCACTGCCTGAGTTCGACGAATCAAAGATCGTCGCTGTAGAACTTCTTGTACACACCACCGTTCTGATCGGCGATCTTCTTCATGATGGCTTCGAGGTCCTTTCGCTCGAAGGTCTCCTTGCTTCTCTCTCCAAGAAGCAGAATCGTATTCACGTGCGTCTTTTTTTCACTGTTCAGTTCCTCGATTTTCGAAAAGACTTCCTCGTTGTTGGTCGTATTGTACCGATTGTTGAAGTCTCCGTGACTGAGCAGGAAAATTAACTGCGGCTTTTCCCGGAAGGCCTCCTCCAGCGCTGGGATCGGATTGTTCACGCTGGAAAAGGGGAGATTGTCGATGAAATTAAACGCGGTCGCTTTGTTGCTCGGCGTGCCCATGAGCAGCTTGTCGGCCATTTCCTGGTAGAGCGATCCGGTCCGGGTTTCGTGGAAAACCAGGATGTTGAATTGCTGAATCGGCGAAAGATTCGCGATATCCCGCTTGAGTTCCGTCTTCAATGCGTCATCCCCCTGACCGACCATGGACCCCGACGCGTCGCAAACGTAGATGATGCTGCGGACGTTGCTGCCATGACCGAAGATTTTACTCTTTGGACCGACGCCCTGTCCGCCGCCGCGGGGACCGAAGCTTCCCATCTGCCCGCCCTCGCCGCTGAAAAGGCTGAAGAGCGTGTTGTCTTTGCCGGCGGCCGTGGCTTGTTTCTGATCCCCCTGTGCGACGGTGTCGCCCGTGGCGACCGCGCTGCCGTTGAGCGCTTGGGCCAGGTCATCGCTGCGGCGATCAGCCCATCCGCGAGAGTCATTCTCGTTCGGATCTGTTTCCTGCGATGCGTCGCGCGTGGGGTCTTTGCCCAGACCAGGATTCGGCACGCCGCCGATGTCGCTGTCGTTGGCCAGCGTGGTGTCGGGGATGATCACTTGTTCCTGGCTGGTGTCGTGCAATCCGCGCACGATGGGCGGAAGAACAATGATGGCCGTGACAAACAAAATGACGTGGAAGCTGATGGACGTCGCCCACGCCAGCGCCCCCGCGGACTCCGGCTCGGAAAACAGCGTCTGCAGCCGCTTGGGCAACCAGCGCGACCGCCGCGGTGGTTTATCCTCTTCTGGTGATGCGATTTCCGGCCGCGCGATTTCCGGCGGCGCGATTTCCGGCTGCGCGATTGCCGAATGCGCGATTTCCGGCGGCGCGATTTCTTGCGGTGCGGCTTGTTGTTGCTCCACTTCGTCCATTGACTACATCTCAAAATCGGCGGATGTTTTGCCGGCCATGGAATTGTACGCCGCAAAGGCCCAAGCTCAATCAAATCAACGGATTTATCGGCCAACTTAGCGTCAAAACGATTCCCGGCAACACGGGCCCGGGCCGGCGGCCAGAATGTCCAGAACCTCCGCTGCGCCGGCGGTGTTCTGACGGGCAAATCCCCATCTGACCGCTTGGCTTGCCGGCAAATCGCCGGTGGCGATCGCCGCCCAATGGCGATCCAGACATTCGATGCCCGTTGTGCCGCTGGCCGTTGTCACCTGAGCCCGGCCCGCCTCGAATTCCAACGCAAAACGCGAAACATTCCCCTCGGTTTCCATGATCGCCACCGACACCCGACCCTTCCCGTTCGCCGGCAAATGCAACGATTCCAGAAATCTCTTATGGTCCAGAATCCGCGCCTGCATCCGTGTGAAGCATCGAACCTCGGGGGTCGGATGATCCACCGGCCGGTGCGGCACCTGTGGCTCGCGCAGCAGCCGATTCACCGGCACATCCGCCTGCACCGTAATCGCCGCAGCCGAAAACTGATCGCGCAGCGTGCCGAGGAAGCTCAGCAGCCGGACGAGTTCGTCAGGGGAACAGGCCGACCATTCGTGGACTTTCACGATTCTTCGATCGTTGACCGTCTCCTGCGCGATGAAAGCCCCTCCCCGGACCGGTCCATTGGACGTGGGGCGGTCAATGAAAACCATGGCGTCGTCCTCACGCGCGCGAAGATATTTCCATCGTCCGGCCGAGCGTTCGATGTCGCATTGGCCGGCTACGACGGCCGCTTGCCATTGGTCGCAGTAGGCTCGGTGGTCAGCCGGCGTGCTGAGTCGCCAGCCGTCGCATTCCCCCGCCGGGAGAACCGACAGCGGAATCGTCCACTGCGCGCGCCGCTCGACCACGCCGTATCCAAAATGCTCGTAGAACGAGGCCCGAAACGGCGCAAGCAGCGAGACGACCTGCTCCCGTTCCCTCGCCTTCCCCAGGATTTCATGCATGACGGCCGAAGCGATGCCCGGCTCGGAGCCGCCGCGCCTGCGGGCCGATTTGATCGTGCCCACGTACGCAACGCCTTGGCAGGAAATCGGCGAGCCGCGCACCCACAAATTGAACGGCAAACCCGTGGCCGTCCCCACGGCCTGGCCATCCCGTTCGGCCAGCAAATAGTCGCCAGGGCCACCCCAGGGATCGGCATGGAGATGCTCCTTAAAGCGGGCTAATTCTTTATTGGCATGTGCGTAGCACATCCATCGCGTCTCGGCGACACGATCCAATTCTTCCTCACCAACCCACCGCATTGTCAGAGCCATGCCCGGTAGGATCGCCCCTTTTAACATTTAGATCAACCCACTGGTCAGGGCGAAGAATATGGGGTAATTTGACGAATAATTTTATTGACCTTGTGATAAAGAAAGTTAGACTACTGCCGTTCAGCAAGCGATTGCTGAAAGAGGCGGCTTTCCGCAGAAACCGCCGTTTTGCATCGTTGATCGATACCCGCAATTGTTTCCGGCAGAGGAGGACAAAATGAAGAGAGTTCGTCGCACGCAGATGCTGGCAGCCGCTGGTGGTCTCGCTGTTTCCGGCATTTTAGGTTCTGTCGTTCAGGCCCAGTCGCTTTTTAACACGCAAACCGATTTTGAAGGCTGGGCATTTTTGGGGAACAATATCAACCCCGTCGACGTCGCTGCCACCGGTTACAACGCTACGCCCGGAGGAACCGTCGTCACCAACAATTCTTTTGATAGCGATGGCGGTGCGTACAACGGCTTGGGATCGATCTCCCAGGGTTCTTATGACGCCAATGACGCTTATGTCGGCGGCTCCCCCCAAGGCGGCTTGGCTGGAACACCCGGTTCCATGACCATGAACGTCAACGCCGTAAACGCTGCGACCAATCCGGGCGCAAACTATTGGGAAGCCGGGTTGTCCCAAAACTTGTTCCAAAATCCAGATGCCATCGCAGCCGCAAACGGGGCCGATTACTTTGCGGTGGATTTCAATGGGCCTCCGACGAACAACTCTGGTTTGACGGCAGGCTCTTATTTCGAGCTGAAGCTCGTTGTAAATTTTGACGGCACCTATGGAGAGTTCTCTCAGGAGGACAATTTCACCAACCCGGCAAATGTTTTCAATCCAATGGGGATCACCCAATACGGCGCCGGCCAAATCAACAACGGCAGCTATACGACGGAGTATTTTATCAATCCGTTCCTGAACGCCGATTCCACCTACCTGGATCTGGGATATTACTTCAACTCCGATTACAATAGCGTGGGAAACACCTCGCTCAGCATTGATAACCTGCGCGTCATTCCACCGGGCTGGAATACCTCCGGCGCCGGCAATTGGAATATCTACACCAATTGGACCACCAAAGACTCCGGCGCGGCCCCGAATTTCCAGGGGCTCGAAGCCGATTTCCTCAACTACGTGACCTCCAACACGACGGTCACCGTCTCCGAAACAACCAACATCGGCACGATTCTTTTCAATGATGCCGCCTTTTCATACACCATCATGGCGACAGGCAGTGGCAACCTCACGATGAATATGCCGGGGACCGAACCCGCTCTCATTGACGACCGGGCCGGCACGCACACAATTTCGGCCCCCCTGATCCTCGCCACCAATACCGTCGTTTCCGGGGCGACGACTAATGTTTACAACACGAGCCTTTGTGTGAACGTCGTTAATTCGGGAGACGTGCTGCATATTACCGGCGCCATCAGCGGCGCCGGCGGTCTCTACGTGAACGACTCTTCGACGCTCGGACTCTCAGACTCCGGTGCGGGCGGGACGCTGGCTGCACCCACCATCGGCATCGGGGCTACAACCAACGGGTTCGGAACCGTCTCATTGGAATCGGCCAATACCTATGGCGGCGGCACCACCGTCGCAGGCGGTACCCTGATCGCGAACGTCACCGGGGCTTTGCCCAATGGCGAAGGCCTGGTCAACAACGGCACCACCGACATCTACGGCAACGAAACTTTGGGAGCCAGCGGCGTCAGCGCCCTGAGCGGAACCGGCACTCTGAACATCGGCAACGGCACGCACAACGTCGTGGAATTGGCCGTCGGCAGCGGTGGGGCGACCCAAGGCGGCCTGACCATCGCAGCCAATTCGTCCCTGGACATCGGCGATAACCACATCATTCTCAACGATCCATCGCGTGGCATCGATGCCACCATCCGCGCCTATCTGGCCGCTGGTTACAACAACGGCAACTGGAATGGCACGAGTGCCACCGCCGGCACCATCATCACCTCCGCCGCCACCGGCACTAAATATGGCATCGGCTATGCCGACGGCGCCGACGGCGGCATCAGCGGCATCAGCTCGGGCCAACTCGAAGTGAAATACACACTCTACGGCGACGCCAATCTCGATGGCTCAGTCAACAGCATCGACTTCGGCGACATGGCCGCGAACTTCGGCAAGTCCGGCAAGATGTGGGATCAGGGCGATTTCAATTACGACGGCACGGTGAACAGCATCGACTTCGGATTGCTCGCCGGCAACTTCGGCAAATCCGTCGGCGGCAACGCGGACGTAACCTCCGCCGATTGGGCCGCGCTCGATGCCTTTGCGGCGGCGAACGGCCTGATGGCTGATGTTCCGGAGCCGGCCACGACGGCTCTGCTGCTGGTCCCGGCGATCACTTTGGCGGTACGCCGTCGCCGGCGATCATCGTGATCTGATGCCATGGGAACTCCGCGCCACGGAAGCGCGGCATTAATTGAGCGCTAGTCCATCGGCCCCGCCACCATGACGGGGCCGGTGGTTTTGGCAATCATAACCCTCACGGCATCGCCGTGGGGTTTCGTGTTTTGGAGCCCAATATCTCATTATTTCTTGGATTTTATCAGCATTCGCGGTAATCTGCTTTCATATATTCTTCATCTCGCTTCAATTGAACGATAAAGTAACCGGCTTCAACGAATTCTTTGGAGAGCAGATGCGGCGTGTCGTGGTTGTGGGTGCAAGTTGTTCGGGCAAGACCACTTTGGCCCGATCCATCTCCGCCCGGCTCAACCTTCCCCATATCGAGATTGATGCGCTGGTATGGGGGCCCAACTGGTCGCTTCCTTCCGATGAGCAATTGCTGGCACAGGTGATTTCAAAGATCGCGCCGGATTTCTGGGTCATCGACGGCGTTTTTCCGGAGCATCGCGATCTCGTCTGGGGGCGGGCCGATACCATTATCTGGCTGAATTATCCGATGTCGCTCGTCTTCCCGCGCGCCTTGGTCCGTACGCTCAAACGCTGCATCACCCGCGAGCGGTTGGGCGATCACAACGTCGAAACCTGGCGGCGCAGCTTCTTCTCCTCCAGATCCCAGTTGCTCTGGGTGATTCATAGCTGGCGCAAACGGCGGCGGGATTATCCGAAAATCTTCCGCCGGCCCGAGAACCGCCACCTCCGCATCTTCCAATTTACCAGTCCCCGGCAAACCGAGGCCTGGCTGGCCACGCTTTCGCCCGAGGCGATCGATCCCCTCAACGCAGGCCCCGGCGATTCGGCTCATGGAAACGCCGCGGGCGGCGCCTGGCAAAAATATGGCACAACCGCCGATCCAGTCCCGGCATGAAATCGCTCTGCTGTGCTGCGGCGACGACGGCTATGCCATGCCCCTCGCGGTCATGCTCTATTCCGCCTCCGTCAACCTGCCGCCGCCCTGGCGGCTGCGCGTCTTTCTCATGGACGGCGGAATCACTCCCGAGTCTCGCCGCTTGCTCGAAAAGAAAATCGCCGGCTTCGGAAACGTCGATCTCGAATGGCGCCGGATCAGCCTCGATGCTTTCCAGGAACTTCCCATCCTCAAGCGCCTCAATAGCACGATCTATATTCGCCTCTTGATGGACGATGTTCTTCCCGCGGACCTCCATCGAATTATTTATCTCGACGGCGATCTGTTGGTCGAGGGCGATCTGTCGCAACTCTGGCAAGAGGATTTCGCCGGCGCCACCGTCCTGGCCGTCCGTGACTACGGATCATCGGTCATCCGTCCGGAACTTCCCCTCCCCGGCGTGGATGATTCGCAGCGCAAAGACGCGCCCTATTTCAATTCCGGCGTACTCATGATCGATCGCAGCCGCTGGCGCGCGGATCGCGTCGGCCAGGCGGTGCTGGATTATGTTCGCCAGTTCAAACCGCTGGTCCGCTTCCCCGATCAGGATGGCCTCAACGCGGTCCTGTTAGGAAAATGGCGGCAACTGGATCTGAGCTGGAATGCGCAAGTGGACAACCTGATCTGCCCCGAGCAGCTTGGCAATAATTCGACGGATAACGAAATTCGCCGCCGGCGCGACGAGCTTTTGTTTCATCCCCGCATCCAGCATTACGCCGGCCGAAAAAAGCCCTGGAATGCCGGCCGATTCAAGCCGGTTCGCAAGCGGTTTATCCATTACCTTCACGCCAGCCGCTGGCTCGGCCCGCTGGATTTAGCGGCATTTCATATTCGCTGGGCATATTCCACCGTCCGGCTTGCGCTGAAGGTATTTGGCCAAAAGTTCACGCCTTAACCTCCCGATGACGAAAATTGAGGTTATGATCGGGACGTTGTAGGCCAAATGAATTGGGTCGTCCTCACCATCACTTTTTTTATATGCCTGGACGGGCTGGTCTGGGTGCGCTTCCACGCCATGCTGAGCCGGATGCGGCATCGCTGGCTTTGGCAGGGTCTGCTGGCCGTGATGATGTTGATGGCCGTCGGATTTGCCGTCTTGCTGGGCACGGGCAGCGCCACCGTTTTGCGTTCGCATCGCGTGATCCCACAATGGATTCCCTCGACCGTTTTCGTCTGGCATTTCCTGCTGCTGCCGGCCACCATCGCCGCATTGGCAGTGGAGTGGGGCGTGCGGCTGCTTCGACGAATGTATCGGCGGCGCGCCCAGCCCAACACCAATCCACCGTCCGTTGCCCGGCCGCCATCGCCCCCCACGCCACTGTTATCGCGCCGAGGTTTTTTGACCGCCGCGGCATTTGCCGCGCCGCCGCTGGCAAGCGTTGCCCTTGGCGGCGTCGGGGTCGCCCAACTCGGAGAATTCCGCATCAATCGCTACGAGCTGGCCATCCCCGGCTGGCCTGCCGGCCTGGACCGCTTCACCATCGCGCTGGTCGCCGATGTTCATGCCGGCGTCTTTACCTCGCACAAGATGCTCGATGACATCGCCTTTGCCACGAACAATCTTCGGGCCGAGTTGATTCTCCTCGGCGGCGATCTGGTCAACATCTCCCAAGCCGATTTGCCCAGCGCGCTCGACATGGTGAATCGTCTTGACGCTCCGTGCGGGCTTTACATGGTTCAGGGAAATCACGACGTCATGGGCGGAGCCCAGCGGTTCAACGATGCCTGCGCCGCGCGCGGCGTGCCGTTGCTGCTGAATCAGGCACAAACCATTCGCCCCCGCGGTATTCCGATTCAGTTGCTCGGCATCATCTGGACAGGCCCCGGCGCCGAGCAGCACGAAGCCGTCCGCACCGTTCTGGCGCTTCGCGATCCCACGCTCTTCCCGATCCTCCTGGCTCATCATCCTCACGCCTGGGACCTGGCCGCGGAAAACGGCGTGCCCCTGGTCCTCGCGGGCCACACCCACGGCGGGCAGATCATGCTCACCAAGCACATCGGCGCCGGCCCGCTGCGATTCCGATACTGGTCCGGCCTCTATCAGGATCAGCATCCCGGCTCGAGCCTGATCGTTTCCAACGGCGTCGGTGATTGGTTTCCCCTTCGCATCAACGCTCCCGCGGAAATCGTCCACCTCACCCTCCATCCCGCATAAAACTCCCGCGCCATCGGACGCTCACAATCCTGCCCAAAGCCGCGGGGTTTCAATCCCGCGGGGTTCGAACTTCTCTCCTCCGCGCCTCCGTTTTCATCCCAGCTTCATCGTCGCGCTGTTAGAAACAATCTGAACACCAATTCGTGAAAGAGCGTTTCGTGACTGTAATTCAGGACCCCATTCCGCCTGTTCAAACCGAGCAGCCCGCACCCCGCGCCGCCGATGCCTGGCATGTCCAGGCGATCGCATGGGCTCTGATTCTCATCGGCGCCGCGATTCGTTTGCGCATGTATCTTGCCGACCGATCCCTCTGGCGGGACGAAGCGTCCTTGTCCCTGAACATCATCCACCGTTCCTTCGGCGGACTTCTTCACCCATTGGATTACGACCAGGGCGCCCCCATTGGATTCCTGATGATTCAAAAGCTGGCCGTGACCTTTTTCGGCAGCAATGAATTCGTCCTTCGCTTTTGGCCAACGCTCGCCTCGATTCTCGTTCTCCCTCTTTTTTACCGCCTTTGCCGATTAATTCTCAGCCGTCGCGGCGCCCTCATCGCGCTGGCCGTGCTGGCGATGTCAGCCGGCAATTCGTTCTACTGGGCCGACGCCAAACAATATTCAACCGATGTCCTCGCGACCGTTGCGCTGCTCTTATGTGCCGCCGAGGCTTTTCCGGCAGAAAACACTCGCCGCAAAATTACGTTGATCGTTGTCGGGGCCGTGGCTATCTGGTTCTCGCACCCGGCGGTTTTTGTCCTCAGCGGCATTGGCGTGGCCGCCGTGATCCGATGGTTCGCACAAAAATCCCGCCGCCGCGCCGCTGAAGTATTCCTCCTGGCCGCCGTTTGGGGCGCCAGCTTCCTGGCCAATTATCTGCTCTGCCTGCGCAATCTCGCGCACAGTGATTATCTCCAACAGTTTTGGTCGGAGAAGGCCGATGCGTTTGCCCCGATGTCCGCCTCCATCGATTCCCTCATTTGGTACAAGCGGCATTTTTTTGAGTTATTCCGATATCCCTTCGCACAGGCGCTGGAAGGCCTCGTCGCCCTCGCGTTTCTGCTCGGCGTCGTCCTGATCTTTCACCGGCGAAAGGCCCTTCTGGCGATGCTGCTCGTGCCGATGCTCGCCGCTCTGGCCGCGTCGGCGGTTCATCAATACCCCTTCGATACCCGTCTCCTGTTGTTTCTCGTCCCCCTGACAACCATCGCCGTGGCCGCGGGCCTGGATTTTCTCTGCCAAGGGAGCTACCGGCTCGTGGGCATCCTCGCCATTATACTGGTCATGATTTCCCCGATCGTCACGGCAACGCAGACGCTGATGGCTCCGCCGAAGAATTGCGAGATCAGTGATTCCATGCGATTCATCGCCGCTCACCGAAAGCCGGGCGACGTCTTTTATCTCTCTCCGACCGCCCAATACGGATTCATGTATTACCAGTCGCGCTTCGGACTTGACGGCGTTCCGGTCACCGTCGGCGCGCGTCATCTTCCGGCCCTCGACGATTACGCCCGGGAGTTCGACCAGTTCGCCGCCAAGCGTCTGTGGGTGCTTTTCGAGGACCCGTACAACGGCGATCCCGTCCGGGAAAAGCAGTTCAACACCGAGCAGCCCATCGCCATGGACGTTCTGGACACCATGGGCCGATGCGTTTGGCGGACGCATCCGTTCAACGAATACGCCGCCTGTTACGATCTGACACAAGCGCCTGCCCAGCCGACCGCACTGTCGTGGGACCGCTAAAGGCGATTGAAAACCTACACGCCCGATTTCCGGTACCTGTTTCCCGTTGGGGGGCACAAATCATCTATATTGCGATCTCGGCCGTGACGAAAACTGCAACCGATCAAAATCCGCTCCGCCGCACGCCGAAAACTGTCCAGGTAGCGTGATTTCGTTTTGCGGTAAACAGTTACGATTTCTGCGCCGTCGATTTCTCGGTCACCGTTTTTACGCGATTGCTCAGGCTGCGCAAACGGTTGACCGCCGCGACATAGGCCAGGGCGCTGGCTTCAAGGATGTCGGTGCTGAGACCCCGGCCGCGGATTTTACGGCCGCTGTGTTCCAGCTCCACATGAGCTTCGCCGAGCGCTTCGGCGCCCTTGGTGATCGAGCGGATGCGGTAATCCGTCAACGCCATTTTGATGCCCGTCAGCCGCTGGATCGCCGAATAAATCGCGTCCACCGGCCCGTCGCCGATGCCGGCATCCTGAACGGTCTGGCCGGTACTGTCACGCAGAGTCACCGTGGCCGTCGGCGTCGTTTTGCCGCCGGCCGTCACCTGGAGTCCGACCAATTCCCACAGGTTGCCGGTCAAATCCAGTTGGTCGTCCACCAGGGCTTCGATGTCTTCGTCAAAGACTTCCTTTTTCTTGTCGGCCAGGGCCTTGAACTTTTCGAAAGCCGCCTGGATCTGCTCGTCGCTCAGGGTGTAGCCCAGAAAATTCACGCGATCGCGAAACGCGTGCCGGCCGGAATGCTTGCCCAGGACCAGCGAAGTCTTGGGAATTCCCACCGTGGCCGGGTCCATGATCTCGTAGGTCTCGCGCTTTTTCAGCACGCCGTCCTGATGAATGCCGGCTTCGTGCGCGAAAGCATTTTCGCCGATGATCGCCTTGTTGCGCGGCACCACAAGCCCGGTCAGCGTGCTGACCATCCGGCTGACGGAATAGATTTTGGTCGCATCGATGCGAGTGGTGGTTTTGTAATGGTCGCTGCGCGTGCGGATGGCCATGACGATTTCCTCCATGGCCGCGTTGCCCGCCCGCTCTCCGATGCCGTTGACGGTACATTCCGCCTGACGCGCGCCACTCTCAATTGCCGCCAGTGAATTCGCCACCGCCAAACCCAGGTCGTCATGGCAATGACAGGATAAAACGACATTCTTCTGCTGGAGAATCGGCAGTTTCGCCAGCAGGTGCGAAAAAATCTGGCCATAGGTTTTCGGCGTGGCATAGCCCACCGTGTCGGGAAGATTCACGGTCGTGGCCCCGGCTTCTACCGCGGCCTGCACGATCTCCTCCAGGAATTCCAGTTCGGTTCGGCTCGCGTCTTCGGGGGAGAATTCCACGTCATCCGTGTACTGGCGCGCCTGCAGAACCGATTCGACGCTGATCTGGATGATCTGCTCTTTGCCCATTTTGAGCTTGTGGTCGCGATGGATTTTGCTCGTGGCGCAAAAGACATGGATGCGTTTATGAGCGGCGGGCCGCACCGCCTCGCCAGCGCGCTCGATGTCCCGCGGCGTGCAGCGGGCCAGCCCGCAGACGACGCTGTTGCCGATTTCCGACGCGATGGCATGCACCGCCTCGAAATCGCCGTTGGAGCTGATTGGGAATCCCGCCTCGATGATATCGACGCCCATCGCTTCCAGGAGCCTGGCGATTTCGAGTTTTTCGGCGCGGGTCAGTGTAGCGCCGGGGGATTGCTCGCCGTCGCGCAGCGTCGTATCGAAAATTCGCACGGTGTCCATGACAGGCTCCTTCAAACAAGTGACTCGAAAAACAACCAACAAAAAAGCCCTACGATCTGGATCGCAGGGCCTTGGCTTCAATGGAATTGGAAAGGCGTCCTACGATCGCGCGCTGCTGGTAAGGCCGGGAAGGGCCAAGGCAAGTCGAGACGCAAGGAGGATCGCCGAACGCATATCAAAGCATTAAAGCGAGAAGAGGCCGAATTGTCAATGTTCCGCGCTCATTTTAGCCGGCCTGTCTGCGGGCTGTGTTCACTACCTTATTCGCCGCCGGCGGCCCAAAACCCCCGCGCCCGCAAGCAGCAACAGCGCCGCGGAAGCCGGCTCCGGCACATCGGCCATCAAACCATTGGCCGCCGCGAAGGCATCGAGCGCCGCCCAATCGGCGGCCGTTACCACGTCGGCGTTGCCGCCAACGGACTGGCCGAAGTTGCCTGCCAACAAGCCGAAGTCAACGCTGTTGACCACGCCATCGTAATTGAAATCGCCCTGGTCCCAGGTTTTGCCCGACTTGCCGAAGTTCGCCGCCATGTTGCCAAAGTCCACGCTGTTGACCGCGCCGTCTAAATTGGCGTCGCCGTTCAGGGTATATGCGACTTCGAACTGACCGGCGGTGACGCCGCTGATCCCCCCATCCGCGCCGTCGGCATAACCGATGCCATACTTGGTGCCCGTTGCCGCGGACGTAATGATCCCGCCGCTGCCGTTCCAATTGCCGTTGTTGTAGCCGTTGACCAGATAGGCTTCGATGGTCGCGTCGATGCTCCCGCCCGGATCGCTGATGATGATGTGGTTATTGCCGATATCCAGCGCGGCGCCGGCGGAGATGGACAAGGACGACACCGTCTCACCGCCGGTGTTGGCAGCCAGCCGCAGCGTGCCGCCGGTGACTGATACGTTACTATTCGTCGGAAGAGCCCCCCCTGCGCCAATGACAAGCGTGCCCGCGCTGACGTTGGTTCCGCCGGAATAGGAATTGGATCCGCTCAGCGTGACAACATTGCTTCCGTTTGCAGTCAGCGAGAACGCCCCGCTGATCGCGCCGCCGATGTTGATGTTGCCCGCGGCCGCGTTGACATTCGTATTTTGCTGCAGCGCCAAGCCGAGGTTGATGGTTTGTGTGCTGGAACTGTTGTTGACGATGTCGCCGCCGAGATCGATCGCATTCCCGCCGATGACGAATGCGCCCGCTCCGGAGTTAAAGGTCATGCCGCTGTATGCGGTGCCCGCCGTTGAATCGTTGTTGGGTGTCAGGCCATTCGTGCCCGCAAAGATCAGCGGGGCGTTGGTGACGAGCGCGCCGGTCCAGTTTCCGGAAGTGCTCCAGTTGCTGTCGGACCCGCCGCCGTCCCACGTCGCGGTGGAAATCGGCGTCATCAGGCCGTAGTCCGTCGTTCCCTTCTCCAGGTCCAACTCATAGACCTTGCCGTCAACGGTCACGTCGTACATGCCGTACGTGCCGTTGAACGAAACTTGGCCCTCGGCGTTGGTGGTCAAGGTTTCATTGGTGTCATATTGGGCCATCCAATTCTCGAACGTCTGACCGGCCGAGGTGAGTTGATAACTGCTGTTGTAGAGCGCGTACGCGCCGCCGCCATCCGGTCCGCCGACGCCTGCCCAATAGCCGAACGTGGTGGCCTGCGGCGTGCCGTAGATCATCGTCAGCGCGTCGGTCAGATCGGTGTCATAGAGAGTATTGCTGGGCGATCCGGAGGCCACGCCGAATTCGGTGAGCGACAGGTCAATGGGACTGCCGCTGGCGGTTTTGTCCACCGAGAGATTCTGCATCGCCTGTTCCATTTGCGAGGGATTAACTGCGTTGGTGGCATTCACGTAGAGTTCCATCCCGATGCCGGAGACGGGGCCGCCGTCGTTTTGAATCTGCTGAACGCCGTTGAGATACCAGTTGGCGTATGGGTCCGAGCCGCTTTCCACGCCGGCGCTGCTGATGGATTGGGGGGAAAACTGCAGGACATTGTATTCGTTGGTGTAAAGCCGGGTGTTGGCGCCAGCGGCGTTTACCGCCGCGGCGACCTGGGCATAAATGTTCGCGATGCCCTGCACCCCCAGTGCTCCAAGATAATTATCCTGGTCGGCCTGCCCGTGCCACGCCTCGTTCAAAACATCCATCTCTTCATAGCTTTGTGCCCGCGGGGTCCCCAATGCCGCGTTGTTCTGCGATACATAATAGTTAATGCGGCTGGTGATATCGTTGAGGAGCGTCGCCTTGTTGGCGGCGGTGAGCGTGCCGTTTGATGCGAACAGGCTGTTCACAAACGACGGCTGCTGCTGGTTCCAAAGCAGGTTGTGCATCCGCATGCTCAGGCCGTGCTGCGACGCGAAGTCCGTCTGGGCATCAACCAGATTCATGTTCACGCTGCCTTGGGTGAATTCATCATTTTGCCATTTGCCGGCGTTCGACGGAACGATCATGTTGAAGTTCTTCAGAACGGCATTCTGATAGTCGATCTCCTCGGTGGTTGTCGGCGTCCCGCTCACGGGAGTGCTCACGCCGCCGTTCAGCCACAGCGAAGGGCTTGAGTAAGGGCTCTGCCCATAGACCGCGGCCGCGAAATTGAACGCATTGTCGACGAGCGTCACCTGCACCTGCGTCCCTGCGCCCAGGGGGTTGCCGTTGCCGTTCGTCAACGTGATCGTGCCGGGACCTTCGCGGTAGTTGTCAGCATAGGTGGTGGCGGCGTTCAGGGCATTCGTGCTCGTGTTGGAGTTGAGCACCGACACCCCCGTGCCACTGACGCTAAGACTGCCCACCGTCAGGTCCGGCGTCTGCGTCGCATTTTGATTATCCAGTTGCGTCCTGACGAAATACGTACCGGCCGCAAGCGTCGGGGTTGTGTACGTGTAGTTGCTAAGACTGCTGGAATTCACGTCAAATGATTGATTGCTGTCGGCGATGGAGATCGTCATATCCGGATTCAAGCCCCCCGAAGCCGTGCCCGAAGCATCCGCCGTGAAGGTCACCGTCGCGGCCTGGCTCAGGTCGATGTACGTCCCCACATATCCATTGCTGCTGAGCGTCCAGCCGGTGCCGCTGGCAGCGCCGCTGGATTGCAGCGCCAAGCTGCTGCCGTCAATCAACGTTTGTGCAAAGGCCGGTGAGGAAATTCCGCCGACGATCACGAAACATTTCACCAATCGTTTCATGGACCCTCTCTTCCATCATTGGCGCGTTGCGAGGATATTTTTTAAGGAGCGCACCGATTCGCCACTGATCGCGGCGTGCTCCACCTCCGCAGGATTGAAGGCACTCAAGTAAACGATTACTTAGCTTAATAAGCTGCGAGAAAGGGTCAAGAAAAATCCTTTGTTTCCAGGCTGCTTTTAGAAAAAAACCAGGCGATTGGGCCGGTTGGAGAAATTAGAGCCATCTGTAAGGGGATTGGTTGGGCCAGGGGTTGTTCTGTACTTTATTGAGCAATGACCCCCGGCATTTACCTGGTCCACAAACCCGTCGGTCCCACGAGCTTCTCGCTCGTCCAGACTTTCCTCCAGGCCGCTCGCGCCCGAGAAGGCCGAAGGCCGCCGCGGATTTGCCACGGCGGCACGCTTGACCCGTTCGCCAGCGGTCTGCTGCTCGTTCTGGTCGAACCGGCCACCCGGCTGTTCGATTACCTGCACGCGATCCCCAAGGTCTACCACGCCACCGTTCGGTGGGGGACCGAAACGGACAACGGCGATCCCCACGGCCGCGTCATCCTCTCAGGCGACCCGACCTCGCTGAGCCCGCAACAGCTCGACGAAGCTCTGGCGACATTCATCGGCTGGCACGACCAGATCCCTCACGCCACCAGCGCCAAACGGATTGATGGCGAGCGCGCCTACCTCAAAGCTCATCGAGGCGAATCCGTCGTCATGCCCGCCGCAAAAGTCTATCTCCACGAGGCCCAGTGGCTCAGGCACAATTTGCCGCGCGAAAGCCGACTACAGTTGACCGTTCGCGGCGGGTATTACGTTCGAGCCCTGGCCCGCGATCTCGGCCGGCTCGTCAACTGCCCCGCACATCTCTGCGAATTGCATCGCACCGCCATCGGACCCTGGACCGACCCCGGCCCAGACCAATGCGGTGCGCTCCACGCCCGCGATCTGCTTCCCTGGGCGCCCGCTCGAATCCTGACCGACCAGGAAGTCAGCGACCTCCGCCAATCCCGCACCATTTCCATGGAAGGTCTGCTTCCCCCCGATTGGCCCGTCCCCCCCGGCTTCCCCGATCCGGACGCTCCCATCCGCGGCTTTCACCAAGATCGGTTCTGCTTCCTGCTCCGTCCCCAGGACGGCGGCCTAAAACTTTTCCGCCCGCTGCCCGGCGGCCTGTAAAAGGGTTTTCGATTCTCGTGAAAGCCGCGGGATAGCCATCCCGCGGGTCTCGAACGCTACGAATGCGCCTTCCCCGTGTTTTCCGCCTTCCGCATCACAAACAGATAATTAAACCCCCTCAAAAAGAAATTGCCCTCCTCCGCCGCGGCCCGGTAGTTGCCCATGTCGAGCGTTTTGTTGTGCCGAACCACCGCAACGACATCCACCGGCTCCAAACGCTTCCGCATCAGCGCGAACAGTTCAAATCCGATCGGAAAAAATCCTTTTCCCTTCACGAACGAATCGCAGACGTAAAGTCCCATGTGCCGCCCAGGCCGCAGAACGCGATGGATCTCCCCGATCACCTGGTCCATCGCCTGGTAATATTCGGGCCCGGCGGCGTCCAGTTTGCCGATGCAGCGCGGATCGTCGGAATACTCGACGTGCGTTGAGTACGGCGGATCAATAAACACAAAATCCGCCTTCTCATTCTCCAGCGGCAACTTGCGGGCGTCCACGCGAAAAATGTCCTTGCGAGTCGGATTCAGATCGTATCCCAGCGCCCGCCGATTCAGGTCGCGCGCCACGTCCAGGGTGGTTCCGCTGCCGGCGCACGGGTCGATCACCAGGTCCTTGGGCTTGGTGTACCGTTGCAGCAAATTCCAGATGATGTAGCTGGGCGTGGCCCCTTTGTATCCGGGGCGTCCTTGCGGCTCATCGCCATAGTCTTGCGACGGATAATCCCAAAGCGTCGTAGGTTGAATGCGCAGCGGCGGCTTCTTGAATTTCATGACTCCGCAACAATATCACGCCGCGCCGCCCCAACGAAGGATTGCCAATTGCCATTTGAAAATCGGGAAATGGCCATCGCCCCCAAGTTTTCTCCAATAGGCAATAGGCAATAGGAAATAAAACTTACACCTTTGTCGCTTCGCCGAAACATGTCCGATAAATGCCACATCAATGTTGATCCAAAGCAACACGACGGCGTCGCCGGCGAATCAAATATTCGCGTGCGGATCGCCCAACACGCTAAAATCCATGACTCGGCGTTACTTGCGTGAGATGGCACTGGATTTGAATGACTCCGCACATGCGATGGGTTGGACTCATATTACTGGCCGTTGCCCTGGCGGGGTGTGCTTCGCAACCAGCCAGTGTTTCGCCATTGCAACAAGAACACGCCTATGCCCCGGCCGCTCCTGCGGTCGCCTTGGCATTTGATCCCCCGGTCCTTGCCGGAACGCCCCAACTGGACCTATCGCGTGATGACCGGGGCACGGCGGCGTTTTTAGGCTTTCAGGACGCGACCACGACCTACTACTTCCTGCGGTCCGATGACTGGTATTCCGACTTTTCCAGCGGCGGCGGCGGCCGGCGAGGCAGTAATCCGGATTATTATCAACGCCAGGCCGTTAGCCAAACGTACGGCATTACCTACCGCTAAAATCGATCATTTTGTTAACCCAGGGTGTTAATTAAGGGTGTCACAAGGTCGTATTATTCTTGCAATCCACCAATTTCTAAGAGATATTATTTTAAGTCTGTTTCCCGTCGAGTGTTAAAACCAATCGAGGGCGCTATGGCGACCATCACGAAAAAGGAGTTGATCGACCGAATCGCCGACAACGCCGCACAGCGACGCGTGCAGGTGAAACGGGTTGTTCAACAGTTCCTTGACGAGATCGTGAACGAGCTGGGCAAAGGCAACCGCTTGGAATTCCGCGACTTCGGCGTCTTTGAGACAAAAATCCGCAAAGCACGCAAAGCCCAGAATCCCAAAACGCTCGAACCCGTCGAGGTTCCCGAGAAGCGAACGGTCAAGTTCAAGGTCGGCCGGCTGATGAAGCAGAGGCTGGCTGATCTGATCGGCGGCGCCATCGACGACGAGGCGGGGGACGTCGCCGAGATGACCGACGCCGACGACGATCAGGACGAGTAGAACGCGCCCGACCGATGCCGGAGTCGTTGGATTCACTTCTGAAAGATGAGTTGTCTCGCCTTACGGAGGCGCACCACCTTCGCAAGCGACGCATCGTTCGGCCCATCGACGCGGTACACGTTGAAATCGACGGGCACGTCTGCGTCAATTTCTGCTCCAACAACTATCTCGGCCTGACCCATCATCCGCGAGTTGTCGCAGCCGTGAGCGCCGCAGCCGCGAACTTCGGCGCCGGCGCCGGCGCAGCCGGCCTGATCAGCGGATTCTCCCCACAACACGCCGCCGCCGAATCGGCCATCGCCTCGTGGAAGGGAACCGAATCGGCCGTGCTGCTTCCAAGCGGATACCAGGCGAACCACGCGGCGATCCAAACGTTGGCGGCCCTGAAAAAACATCATCCCGGCGGCGTACGGTTTCTCATCGACAAACTGGCACACGCATCACTGCTCGACGCAATCCGCGGCTCCGAGGTGGCGTGGCGCGTCTTTCCGCACAACGGAATGAGCAAACTCAAACGTCTGCTCGACGAAGCCAATGCGAAACAATTGCAGGTCGTCGTGACGGAATCGATCTTCAGCATGGACGGCGACGCGGCGGACCTGTCGGCCCTGGATCGCATGAAGCGGGAGAAACCGTTCGTGCTTCTGCTCGACGAAGCGCACGCGGGCGGCGTGTACGGCCCCAGCGGCGCCGGTCTGGCCGCCGAACGCGGCCTGTCGCACATGGTGGACGTCTTCATCGTGACGCTTTCCAAGGCCGCCGGCTGCATGGGCGGCGCGATCTGCGGCACGAAAAACCTCTGCCAGGCCGTGCTGAATCTCGGTCGGGCCTACATTTATTCAACCAACATCGCCCCGCCCATGGCCGCGGGAATCGAAGCGGCGATTCGCATCATGCACGATGAACCGCAGCGCCAGCAGAAACTGCGGCAAATATCCCAAGTCCTTCGCGATCGTTTGCGCCGCAACGGCCTGGCGATCCCCGATGGAGATTCGCCCATCGTCCCGATCATCGTCGGCGAAGAATCGGCCGCCTTGGAACTGGCGGAAAAGCTGCTGGAAAACCAATTGCTGGTAGGGGCGGTCCGGCCGCCGAGCGTTCCGCGCGGAACCAGCCGGCTGCGCGTCACCGTCAGTTGCGAGCATACGCCGGAGCAGATTGATCGGCTGATCGCCGCGATTGTTCAGCATCGTCGTGCCAGTTGAAAAACGTCACCTGGCCCGTCGCGATGTCATGCATCGCGCCGACGATCTTGATCTGACCGGAATGTTCAAGCTCACGCAGGATCGGGCTCTGGGCGCGGAGGTGGGCGACCGTCCGCCGCACATTCGCCTCCGTGACGGCAAGCACGAACTTCTTGTTCGCCGAAGTTCGTTCTCCCGGCACATCCTTCACCTCGTCCACCGCCGGGCGAAGCGCCTGGATCACCGATGTGAGGTTCCCCATGTCCACGTCGTCGCACGCGCCTTTGATGGCTCCGCACTCAGTATGCCCCAGCACGACGATGAGCTTTGCCCCCGCGACCTTGGTCGCGTACTCCAAACTTCCGATGATGCCGGTGGGCGCATAATTGCCGGCGATTCGCGCTACGAACAGGTCGCCGATGCCCTGATCGAAGACGATCTCCGGAGATGATCGCGAATCAATGCAAGACAGCACGGCCGCGAACGGGTATTGACCCGTGGCCGTGGCCTTCATCTGTGCGGGATAATCGCGTCGAAGACTCTTACCGCTCGCGAAACGCTGATTCCCCTCGGCCAGCCGCGCCAGCGCTTCATCCGGCGTCATCGCCGTTTGCTCGGCTTTGCCGACGACTTGTGAAACCGCCGGCGCTTCGCTAACGCTCGTTGCGCAGCCCGACAGCGCCAGCATGACGCCGATCATTCCCACCCAAACCGCCCGAATCGCATCGCGCGCCGTTCGATCCATGGGTCGTCCTCCAAAAGCCACGGGATGGCAGTCCCGCGGGCCCCATTTATCCCTCTTTCGACGGACTGAATATACGAAATAATTTTTTGATCGGATCATAATACCGATCCGCCACCCGCTCCTTCAGCGGAATGATCGCGTTGTCCGTGATATGAATGCTTTCCGGGCACACCTTCGTGCAGCACTTGGTGATGTTGCAGAAGCCGACTCCGTGCGCCTGCTTTAATTCAGGCACGCGGTCCTGCGTATCCAACGGATGCATTTCCAATGCCGCGGTGTAAACAAAAAATCGCGGGCCGATGAATTGATCCTGCAATTGATGGTCGCGCAGAACGTGGCAAACATCCTGGCACAGGAAACATTCGATGCACTTGCGAAATTCCTGCACCCGGTCGACGTCCTCCTGCGCCATGGTCCATGACCCATCCGGATGGTCCGGCTTCCGCGGCTTGAACGGCTTGATCTGCTTCTTAACCCGGAAATTCCAGGAAACATCCGTGACCAAATCACGCACCAGCGGAAAAGATCGCATGGGCTCAATGGTCACCGGTTGATCCAGATTCAGATCTTTCAGCCGCGTCATGCACATCAGCCGCGGCATCCCGTTGACCTCCGCCGAGCACGATCCGCATTTGCCCGCCTTGCAATTCCACCGGCAGGCCAGGTCGTTGCACTGCGTCGCCTGAATCTGATGCACGGCATCGAGCACCACCATGCCTTCGGAAACCTCGGCGGAAAAATCGACGAATTCCCCGCCCGTTCCGTCGCCGCGCCATATTCTGAACGTCGCCCTCGACATGCTATTTCATCTCCTGAATCACCGCCTGCAACTCGGCAGGCATCGCCTTGATCGGCTCACGGCGCAATTGCATTTTCCCATCCTCCGCGCGGTACGTCACGACATTGAACTTGGAATACGCATCCTCTTTCTTGGGAAAATCCTCGCGAAAATGCCCGCCGCGGCTCTCTTTTCGCTCCAGCCCGGAACGGGTGATCGCCTCGGAAACCGTCAGAAGATTCTTGAGATCCAGCGCCGTATGCCATCCCGGATTATAGTCGCGGTTTCCCCCGACGCCGACCTTTCCGGCGCGCTCCCGCAGCGCCGCGATTTCCTCCAGCGCCTTGGTCATCTCATTTTCCGTGCGGACGATGCCGACCAGATTCTGCATCGTCTCCTGAAGGTCCTGCTGCACCTGAAATGGCCCGGCGCCGTTAACGGCCCGTTCAAACGGCGCCAGCGCGCCGGCGGCAATCGCATCGAGCTGATCGTTGTTGATCCGGCCGATCGAATTTTCCTTCGCATAAATCGCCGCGTGTTCCCCAGCGCGCTTTCCGAACACCAGCAGGTCCGACAATGAGTTTCCGCCCAGTCGATTCGCCCCATTGATCCCCGCCGCACATTCCCCCGCGGCGAAAAGCCCCGGAACCGTCGATGCCTGCGTATCGCTGTCCACGCGAATCCCGCCCATGATGTAATGCATCGTCGGCCCGACCTCCATCGGCTCCGCCGTGATGTCGATGTCGGCAAGCTGCTTGAACTGGTGGTACATGCTCGGCAGTTTTTTCTGAATATGCTTCGCGGAGTTGGGAAGCTTTTCCTTGATCCAGGCGATGTCGAGAAACACGCCGCCGTGGGGACTACCGCGTCCGGCTTTCACTTCGCGCATGATGCACCGGGCGACGTGATCGCGCGTAAGAAGCTCCGGCGGCCGGCGCGAATTCTTGTCGCCCTGGGTGTACCTCCATCCCTCTTCCTCATTGTCGGCCGTCTGGCTGCGGTAAAGTTCCGGGATGTCGTCGAACAAAAATCGCCGGCCCTCCTTGTTCCGCAAAACCCCGCCCTCGCCCCGAACGCCCTCGGTGACCAGAATTCCCCGCACGCTCGGCGGCCAGACCATTCCGGTGGGGTGGAACTGGATGAATTCCATGTCCACCAGTTCCGCGCCGGCGTGGTAGGCCAGCGAATGTCCGTCGCCCGTTCCTTCCCAACTGTTGCTGGTAATTTTGTACGCCCGGCCGGTTCCGCCCGTGGCCAGCACGACCGCCTTGGCATGAAAAACTTTGAACCGCCCGTGCTCGCGGTCGTAGGCGAACGCGCCGACCACCCGCTGCCCATCCTTCAGCAGCGACACGAGCGTGCATTCCATGTGAACGTCCATCCCCTGATGCACGCCGTGGTCCTGCAGCGTGCGGATGAGTTCAAGCCCGGTGCGATCGCCGACATGGGCCAGGCGCGGATAGCGATGTCCGCCGAAATTTCGCTGAAGGATCTTCCCATCCGCCGTGCGGTCGAAAACCGCGCCCCACGCTTCCAACTCTCGCACCCGCGCCGGCGCCTCCTTGGCGTGCAGCTCGGCCATGCGCCAGTTGTTCACATATTGCCCCCCGCGCATCGTATCCGTGAAATGCACTTGCCAATTGTCGCGCTCGTCCACGTTCCCCAGCGACGCGGCGATTCCCCCCTCGGCCATGACGGTGTGCGCTTTGCCCAGCAGTGATTTGCAGACCAGCCCCACCGAAACTCCGGCCGCTGATGCCTCGATCGCCGCTCGCAATCCAGCGCCGCCCGCCCCGACGATCAATACGTCATATTGATGTACGGGATACTCGGCCATCAGAAAATTCTCCAGTCGTGCCAAATCCCCATGCTGCAGAGCCGCACGTACACATCCGCGAACGCGACCATGAACAGGCTGCACCACGCCCACAGCATGTGACGCCGATTGAGGCAGCTTACGCAGCTATAACATTTGAATCCAAGGGGCGCCGTCGAGAGCTTGTCGCGCGAGCCGCCGAGCAGGCTTCGCAGCGAATGGCAACCGAGCGTGTACCCCGACAGAAGAAACAGATTCACCGCAAGAATAATGGTCCCCAGCCCGATTCCGAAATGGACTAAGCCGGTGGTCGGATCAACAAACCACAGAGCGTGCCACACGTCGGTCGCCAGAAAAATGAGAAACAGCAGCGCCAGATACAGGAAATACCGGTGGATGTTCTGAACAATCAGCGGAAACGATTTCTCGCCCCAGTAGCTTTTTCGCGGCTCACCCACCGCGCAAGCGGGCGGATCGGCCCAAAACGCTTTGTAATACGCCCCGCGATAGTAATAACACGTCAATCGAAACCCACCCGGCGCCCAAAGAATCAGCAGGGCGGGCGACCATGGCGCCCACGTCGGCCACCAAAGCGGCTTCGCGCCAAACCAGCTATGCCCCGAATTGCCGAACAGTTCCGGAGAATAAAACGGCGACAGATATGGCCCCCAGCGGTAATGCGTCCCCTGAAACGCCGCCCACGTCGCGTACACCACAAACCCGCCCAACCCCAGAAAAACCACCAGCGGCACGATCCACCACATCCCCGGCCGGCTGGTCTGCCCAAACGAGCGGCGAGGCATCACCTTGCCTGAATAATTCTGTTGCGCGGCACGCTCTGGAACTGACGTTGGAATGTGGGACATAGGACCAATACAACTTCGCAGAAAAAGCGATCACAAGAGCTTATGGGCAAGGGGGAAAACGATCAAGAGCAACCGCGCAGGCGGTGCCGCCTACGCGATGCCCTCTCCACCAACAAACGCGGCCGGCCAACTATTTGACCGGCCCAAACCCGTTTTCGATTGCGGCAGAAATATATCGACACCGAACGCCCGATAACTTACGCCGGATGTCGGCTATCTTCCGGACTGCTCCCCGGCGGCGGCCTTGCCCCGGGGTTCACGGCGTCCAGGGCGGCAATCGCCGCGTCCACTCGATGAATCGTTCGCTTGGCCAAGTCCGGCGAAGGATCTTCCACCGGAAGCTCCTTCAATACCGACAAAATCTGCTGAATGGTTTGCACGCGTTGGGGTTGAACATTAACGGATTTCACAAAACCTCCGGCGGTGGCGGGATTTGTGGGCTGCCTATCCAGGAGCAAATCCACAACGCGACCATCTTCGTCGCTGAGCTTCATAACGGCCCCGCTATCTGCGGTGGATGGCACTATCGCCATCGAACCGCCGTTTTCGCCTCTCCGTCAGGAAGGCGTAAGTCAATGACCAGAATAAAGATCTGAACAAAGACCAGGGATACAACAAATTGTCACGCCGCCCTTTTTGATGGGAACTTCAACTCAAAGGCGGCGTTTCTCTCCGGATCATTACGAATCAGAACTGCCTGGGTTCAGCATTCGCCAGCGATTTGCGAAAAATGCCACCGCCGCGTGCAGCCGTGATTTTACCGTCCCCAAGGGGATTTCAAGTATTTCTCCGATTTGTTTGTATGGAAATTGATGAAAATAGGAAAGAAGCAGGATTTCACGAAGATTCGCCGGCATCTCCATGACGGTCTTTTGCACCAGTTGTTGAAGTTCCTGTTTCTCCATCGGTTCGGTCGGCGAGCCGTCGGCGCTTTTCATCAGATCGATAAATTCACCGCTGTCGTCGTTGCCGGGCGTGATGGACGCCTGCAGCGGAGTGGCCGCACGGCGCGATTGGGCGCGGTGAAGATCGCGCGCCTTGTTGGCGGCGATCGTGAAAAGCCAGGGACGGAACCGCCGCTGCGGATCGAATTGCTCGGCGCTTTGATGGACCTGTAAAAAAGTTTCCTGAAAAATATCCTCAGCCGCGGCGCGGTCGCCGGTGAATCGGACCAGGAAGTGGAACAGCTCGCGCTGATAGCGCTGCACGAGTCGTGAAAAGCTGGCGCGGTCGCCGTGACGATAGGCCACCAGAAGCTGCTCGTCGCTCACCTCGGCCGGCTTGAGTGTCGCAGCAACAGGCGCGGTGAGTGCGGAATTTCCGTTACGGAAAATTTTTCCGTCCTCGGATTTCACGGATGGTGTCTGCCGGCGCTGGTGCAACGAAACGCTCACGCGGTCGCTCAGTTTTGGCATGCGGGCCTCCTTCGCTCGTACCCAACATTGCTCATCACCTTCACACATACATAATATGCGTGTTCGATGCGGAATTCCGACAAACCCAATTTTTTCGCACTCCTGCCCGCTGAATTGGCTCAGCGCATCGCGCAATGGGATTGGCCCGCGTATCGCGCGCCGCAGATTTACCAGTGGGTTTACCAGCAACTGGTGGCAAATCCGCGGGAAATGCTGAATCTCTCCAAACGCGACCGCCAAACGCTTGGCGAGCGAATTTCCTTCGATGTCGGCGTCATCGCGCGAAATCAGAAAAGCACCGACGGAACGCGAAAAATGCTCGTGTCCTGGCCCGACGACGGCGCCATGGCGGAATCGGTGATAATTCCCGATGGAAATCGCCGCACCGCCTGCATCAGCTCGCAAGTGGGTTGTCCGGTCGGGTGCAAGTTTTGCGCAAGCGGACTGGGCGGCGTGAAACAGAGTCTCACTGCCGACCAAATCGTTCAGCAGATTTTTGTAGCCAACACGCTTCTCGCGCCGGCCAAGGAGCGCATCACCAACGTCGTCTTCATGGGCATGGGCGAGCCGCTGGCCAACTACGCGAACGTCATGCAGGCCGTGCGGATTCTCCACGATCCGCTTTGCTTCAACATCGGCGCCAGGAAGATCACGATCTCCACCGTCGGCGTCCCGCCGAAGATGCGCGAACTGGCCCGCGAGGATTTGCCGCTGAACCTGGCGATTTCGCTGCACGCGCCCAGCGAATCGTTGCGCAAGCAATTGATCCCCTGGGCGGAACATTTCGCGCTGCAAGATATTCTCGAAGCCGCCCGTTACTATTTCGAGCAGACAGGCCGCGAGGTGACGCTGGAATATATTCTGCTGGACGACGTGAACGACCGCCCCGAGCACGCCAGGCAATTGTCGGCCCTCTGCAAGACATTGCGGGCCAACGTGAACCTGATCCGCTACAATGAGGTGGAGGGCTTGCCGTTCGTGCGGCCCAAGGCCGAGGCGGTGATGCGGTTTCAGTCGATTCTGCGTCAAGCCGGCGTGAACGCCCACGTCCGCAAGAGCCGCGGCCGCGACATCGACGCCGCCTGCGGCCAGCTCCGCCGCAGTGAAACAGCCGCTCAGGCGTCAGCCCCGAGCCCGCCGGCCCCGGCGAAATCTTGACGCCAAACCGCTCCACGTTTCCGATTTCCGGATATGGAACAGCCGATAATGAAATCAGGATTTTACCGGAGCTATGATGCCAATTCGGCGAATGTGTCTGGCTCTATTATCGGTCCTGTTTTGCGGCGGATGCGCAACCCTGATGCGCGGGCCTCGTCAGACGCTGAATTTTCTAACCAATCCCTCGCTGGCCAGGGTGACCGTGGACGGACTTGTGTATGCCTCGCCATTCAGCGTGAGCCTTCGCCGTAAGGAAGGTCACCACGTCACCATCGAAAAGCCGGGATATCGCACGCTGGAGTTTTCCATCGATCCGCAGTGGGATGCGATGAGCCTGGTCGGCAACATCCTGATCCCCGGTGGATGCGTGGGCCTCGTCGCCGACCAGATCAGTGGCGCGAACAAAGCTTTTTACGACCTCGCGGAGATCCACCTGCAGCCCACGACCCGGCCAGATGCGCCGCTGCTGCTGTATGATTACAAGGGCCATCTGCTGACGTCCCGGGAGGTGGCCAGCGCCGTCGAGGCGAATCGCATCGACCGCGCCCAATTTTTCAGAGGAGAGCCGTGAGCCGAACCGCCGCGGAAGAAATTCGAAATTCGAAATTCAAAATTCGAATTTCCCGTCCCGGTTTCACGCTGATCGAGTTCCTCGTCGCCATCGGTATCTTCGCAATCCTGGTAGCAATCATCCTTCCCTACATGATGATGGTTCGAGAAGACGCCCGGCGAACCGAATGCGCCGCGCATCTGGGCCAGATCGGCGAGGCCCTGCAACGCTATGCCCGCGACAACGGCGCCACCTTCCCATTGCCGCAAACGCGTTACGATCCCATCCACAAACCCACCGGCTACGTTGCGTTCACTGGCGCGGACGATCCCAAAGCCGTCCAGGCCAACGACATCACGGCGTCGATCTGGCTGCTCGTCCGCGAGGGGTACGTGAAAGACCCCGCGACGTTCATCTGCCCCAGCACCCACGATCGCCCCGACCGCCTGACGAATTTCGCCGGCAACCCAACCCCGGCCCTGAAACGCGGAAATTTCCGCTCGCCGAGAAACCTCAGCTATTCCTATGCTTCCCCCTTCACCAATGCGTTTAACGTAACCTTCAGCACCGATCAGCTTCCGTCAGAATACGCCGTGATGGCAGACAAGAACCCGGGCTACGCCTGTGACGGCGATCGCGTATTGGGCCCGCCCCGCGACGCGCCGCCGTTCGAGTTGGCCAAGGGCAATTCACTCAACCACCAGCGGGCCGGCCAGAACGTTCTGCATCCCGGCGGCGATGTCTCCTTTGAATCCACCCCATACTGCGGCGTGTCGAACGACAATATTTACACCGCAATAGCGCCCCATCGCCTGGCCGCGGCTCATCCCCCGCTGGATGTCCCCGGATACATCGGAACCGACCTCGGCCCCGCATACAACTACGACAGCTACCTGGTTCCTACAGCCCGTGACGGAAATTAAAAAAATGAGAAGTGTTTCCCGTCGGGGGACACAAATCATCTATATCGCGACACCGAGCCAACGGATGAAGAACAAGATGAAGAACAAGATGATGATCGGTTACGATTTTCTTGACGGCCGAAATCGCCGGCTCGTATGTCAGAAATCGCTGCCGCCGCGAACGTCGTTGGCTTGCCTGTTGACGTTCCGGCGAGCCGTCGGCGGACCAGAAGCGGAGTCGCCGCGTTCTGCGGCCAGCTCAGCGGAGTTTCGAACTCAGGTTCGACCTCAACCGTCCTTCACAGCCCGCCTTGTCCGACCTCGGCCTGCACATTCGGCGGCGACGGCCACCGACGTATCGTGTGCCGGCTCCTGTGCCAATTAAGGGTAGGTCGGACAAGCGGCGGTGAAGGACGGTTGAGGTCGAGCACGTGCTCGAAACTCCGCCGCCCTTGCCGCCAGAGGCGGCGACTCTTGGGTTGCAGACGGCTTGCCAGACCATTGTCAGGCCGGCCAACGGGTTCGGCGGCGGCAGCGATTTCTGACATACGAGCCAGCGATTTCGGCCGTGACGAAAACCGCAACCGATAAAAAAGCTGATCCGCCGCACGCCGAAAACCGCTCTGGTGGAGCAATTCCGTTTTGCGGCAAACAATTACGTCTCCGCGGTCCAATTTCTTTCGGGCCGGCTCTTTTTTTAGATTGTGCCCGACTCCCGATCATGCGATAGTGCTCTCTGCGACGATGTCACAGGAGATGGACATCTCGTGGCAGGTTCTGGGCCGGATTGTGCAGGGGTGGGGCGGCACATCGGCCCAGATCGCCCAGGTCACGCCTCTGGACGGGGGATGTATCAGCACCACCGTTGCCGTTCAGTTGACCGACGGCCGCAAGGCCGTCTGCAAAATCTCCGCCCATCGCGTCGATCACAGCTACATCAACGAAGCCCATCAGTTGAAATTCATGTCCGATCTCGGCCTGCCCGTCCCGCGCGTGTACGAAGCCAAGGTTGGCTCCCTCGACGACCCGTTCAGCTACATCCTGATGGAGTTCATCGAAGGCATCAATTTGCATCAGGCCAAACGGAAATGCTCCGTCGAGGAATTCGACGCGCTCCAAACCCAACTGGCCGAGATGCTCCTTTCCCTGCACGAGCGCACCGCCCATTCCTACGGCCGCGTGGAAATCGAGCCCGCCCCGTCACAATTCGATTCCTGGCCCAGCTTTTATCGCCATGTGTTCGATCCGATCTGTCACGAGGTTTTGCATTCCAAATCTCTGCCGATCAAACATCGAAAACACGTCGCCCGGATTCACGACCACCTCGACCGCCTGCTGGCCAATGATGAGGTTCCCCGCCTGGTTCACTGGGATGTCTGGTCCACCAACATCCTGGTCCGCCCCGACGACGCCGGCCACTGGAAAATCGCCGCTCTTCTGGACCCCAATTGCAAATTCGCCCATTTCGAAGCCGAGATCGCCTACATGTCCCTGTTCCAAACCTCGACCCCGGCCTTTCTAAAAGCCTACCAACAGCGCCGGCGACTGACGGACGAATACCACCGCCTTCGCAAGCTGATTTATCAGCTCTATTTTCTCTTGAATCACGTCATGCTCTTCGGCGGCGAATACGTCAAGCAAACCATCGCCGCGGTGGACCGCCTCGCGGCGGTGGTGTGAGGCCGGCACTGGCATTTTGCCAGGGCAAACAGCGATCTACGCCGCGATCGGCTTAATTTTTTTTGCGCCGCGCAATTTGACCCGGCTAAGTTCCCAATTCTTTTGAAGATTGATCCAAAACGCGGGACTGGCGCCCAGTGCCATGGAAAGCTTAACAGCCAATTCAGCGCTGATGCCGCGTTTGCCGCGGCAGACTTCATTAATGGATCGCGGCAGAACCCCGATATGCACCGCCAGCGCCGATTGCGAAATGCCCCGCTCTTCCAATTCGTCTTTGAGAACCGCGCCGGGATGAACTGCGATGCCATGGCTCATAATCGTCTCCCGTCAATGATAATCGACAATCTCAACTTGCTCAGCCCCTTCATCTGTCCAGTGAAAACATACGCGATACTGATCATTGATCCGAATACTATACTGCCCCGCGCGATTCCCATGCAGTTTTTCAAGCCGGCTTCCAGGCAACGAAGCCAAATCCATCAGCGTTTCCGCCGCGTGAAGCCGAGCCAGCTTTATCCGAGCTTTTTCGTGGAGGCTGATCGGCAGCAGACGCATTGCCCGTTTGCTGCGTCGTGCATAGTTCAAGTCCTCCGTCGCCCGAGACGCAAAACTGCGGATCGCCATGCGGTAGTTGTACCAGATTTCAAAGCTCGTCCGGATTGAGTTCGGCCACGTCTCCTGCGCGAATTGCCTCATCCACTTCGGCCGTGAATTGATCGAGCGTGGACGAAGAACAGAGGAAAAGTTGTTCCCATCGTGCTTCATCCAGCACATCGTCGAAATGGACGGACAAATACTTCGCCAGCAACTCCAGTTCGTCTGCCGGCAGCGAATCAATCTTGTGAACCACGTCTGCAGCCTGTTTCACCATATCGTCACCCTTTGTATTGCCTCGGCATTATATCATCGGCCCCTTGGTCCACTGGCCCAACATTGAGGCCCTTTCCCTTCCGCTAGTTCCCACCTCCGGGGTTATCTGTGATATGTTGAAGCTTCACTAACGGCCAACGCACGATATCGAAGTATCGCGCGTTAAGCTGCACCGAGAATTCGCCCGCTATCGTCGTCTGAGCATCCATGGAATGAAGACGGCGCAAACAAAAGAGCCTTTGCTCACGGTCTGTGGGAGCGAGTTCCATCAAAAACCGGATTACATCAGCAACGCTCACCGCGAACCAAACATACGAATAACAAGAATTGTCCACAAGAGTCGAAAGGAATCGACCTTCCCTTTCAATCTCCACCAAGCGCCCGTCACCTTTGTGTAAAATTGCCGTCTCGAGCAGGCTTTGCAATCGCACGAAGAAGTATTTACATACCCCGTGCGAACTGGCGTGGACGCCAAAAGCGGCCGCGTATTCGGCTTGCTGATCGTCCGTCAGTCCGGCCAACTTCGTCGAAAAATAGCCTGGCTCAGGTACCAAACGCGAGTTAGCAAGCTTGTTCACGGATGCCTCATCTGGTGGGAGATCTCGTAGGAAACCTATACGATTTGTGTAGTCTTGCACCTTGATCTGTTGCTGGACGCCAAAATCATTTCGCGCATTCTCTGCTTCGAGCAGTTTGGCCACCACCAACTCATACTTGGCTCGGCTGACGATATTCAGCCGAACAGCGTTGTCGGCCTGGCGACGGTGATTAAGGACGATATTTGGCTTCCTCGTACCCTGTAGGACGGCCCTAATATTCTCAAGGACACCTGTTGAGCTAGGGACGTTGAGCAACCCTATGGTGCCGAGCATGATTTGACGCTCAGACACCCCCTCCTCCAATATTTGGAGCGCGAACTTGGCCTCATTTTGCATGCCCGCGAGCGCCAGCCTTGTCGCTAATTTCGCGCAATCTTCGCAGAGGCCCGATTTGCTTTGGTGTTGCCGAACAGCACCGACAAGTCGCCATTCTGAAGAGACGAGAATTCTTAAATATTGAAATGATTGGTCCACCGCCCAGTCATCCAAATGAACTGCGAACAACAATCGAGCGATAAAATACCTGTAGTCCTGGCATGTCAGGATTTGAGCGTTGGGGTAAGCCGTACTCGGTGTCGCGCCCGGCGTAATATTCTCGCGCAGCGATTCCTGATATAGAAGGTCCTCGAGCAAGACATGCGCCTCATTTAATTCCACCATGTCATCATGTGAACCGCCTCGATCTGGATGGTATCTTTTTGCGGCCGAGCGATAGGCGCTCTTCAGCGCGTCAAGCGTTAGTGGGCTTTCCAAGCCGAGAATATGGTATCCATGCGGATGGCGTCTCTGGACCTCGTCAGCGATATTTTGCTTTCTCCGTCCGGGGTCTCCTCGATCGTACGACCAATCATTCCTAGTCACCGAATTCTTGACGGACCAGTCGATTAGCACATCAATAAGTGCTTCGTTATTCGGTGACGACGTAAGCTGCAAAAAGCGGGTGCAAACCGGAATGAGTTTGAAATGGAAATCGCGGCGTGGCGTTGCGTGCTTGATCGCACCGTAGAAACTCTGGCATTCTCGCGTTTCAAAATAGCATTGAGAGGCGTCCTCCTCGAGGAGGTCCACAGCCGGCATTGCGACCTTTTTGGTCTCTGCAGCCATGCTTCTAACCACATTTTTGGACAATCTGTTCAGCCGTCATTTCCTCCATTCTGTTGCGCCCAGCCGAGAATGCAAACGCTGATGATTTGAGCTGGTCTCCCCAATTTTAATCAGGAAATCCTTGTTCAGCCCGCTGAGACACTTTTTGGACTGTCTTGCCGGTGTTTTCCCGCCTGTTGTCCGTAAATCGCTTTGGCAAAATCAGATGGGGAGAAAAATAAGTTAGCGAAAACTAATTAATACCCGAAAAAGTGTCTATCGTGTCTCACCTCAACGGACTTGCCGCTGACGGGCGATCTATCGGGTTGTCGGCGGGGTGCCGTAGAGGAAGACTCCGCCGTGTTCGGATTCGCCTGGCTCGCGGATGGTCGTTTCGCAACTGATGACCGCGGCCAGCAGGGACATCGTCAGAAGGAGCAGAAGCCAACGTCGCATGGCAAAGAGTCTAGCGTCAGCGAGCCAAAGAATAAATCTCACGCGGAGGCGCTGAGGCGCAGAGAAAGAAATACAAAGATTTTAAATCTCTGCGCCTCTGACTTCGGCGAGCTCAGTCGAGCCGCGCCTCTGCGTGGGATCGTCTTTGATGCGCATCGTCTTTTCGACGGCGTCGCAGAGTTGGCCGCATAACAGGATTTGGCTCAGGGATTCGTTCAGGACCGTCTGGGCCGCTCGGCCAAGGTCGCGCCGTTGGGTGGGGGACATCGCCTGGAATTGGTGAATGGCATCGACCGCGCCGTTCACATCGCCGTGGCGGATGTGCAGGCCGATGGTGTGCTTTTCCAGGAGATCGCCGATGTGCGAGGGGCTTGGGCCGAGGAAAAGGATCGGACGGGCGGCGGCCATCGCGCCGTAGATCTTGCAGGGATGAATGATGCCGACCATCGCGTCGCCGAGCGAGACGATGTGGACGTCGGCCGCGGTGAGCGAATGTTTCAATTCCTCGATCGGCTGGTAGGGAAGCGAGACGGCGTTGGTGAGTTGGTTATTGCGGATGTATTTCTCGACCTGCGGCTTGGCGCTGCCGCCGCCGACGAAAAGGAAGCGGATGTCCGGCTCATCCTTGAGCCGCACGACGGCGTCGAGGATCGTCGTCAGCGGATTGCTGGGACTGTGGTTTCCGCTGTACATGAAGACCAATTTGCCCGCCAGATTGTGGCGAATCCGGAAGGGATTTTCCGCATCGGCGGAGGTGTCGTGAATGTGCGTTTCGTGCGGCCAGGGAGGCATCACCAGGATTTTTGATCGCGGGATTCTGCGCGCGGCCAGGCGGTCGGCCATGAAGCGGTCCAGCGCGATGATCAGCGAACTGCGGCGGAGGATGAATCGGTTGACGGTTTCCAGAAGGCGGCAGGTCCAGTCGGTGGATTTGAGCTTGCCGAGGGCGACGAGTTGATCGGGGTTGAGGTCCATGGCCCAGTAGACCGTGGGGATGCGTCGGAAAGCGGCGAGGAGGGTCAGGGGCAATCCGATCAGCGGGGGCGATGTGCTGAAGAAGATGCCGGCGACGCGCGGCGTGAAGAGGACGGCCAGGAAGGCCCGGATCATGAAGACCGCGGTGCCGAAGACGCGGAGACGCATCGATTTTTTACCGAAGGAAGCGAACGGGAATCGGACGATTTCGGCGCCATTGAGGATTTGGCGGCGGGGATATTCGGCGGTGGGGTCTTCGTATCCGCGAGCGGAGGCGTAGACACGAACGTCGTATTCACCTCGGGCGTGACCGCGGCGGGCCAGTTCAAACGCGACATCGGCCATGTGCTGGCCGACGCTGGCGGGGTCTGGTACGAAGACCTGGCTGACGACCAGAACCGTCTTACGCTCGCCGGGGATGTGGGGCATCGATCAATTTTCAGCCGCTTTTAGGCGGATTTCCGCTTGCTGACCATCTGATCGTAAATCCAACGGTAGGTCTTTTCCATGCCCACGCGGAGCTTGGTGTTCGGCTCCCAGCCCATGAGCTTTTTGATCAGCGTGTTGTCGCTGTTGCGGCCGTTGACGCCCTTGGGGGCTTTGAGGTTGTACGACCGTTTGAGCTTGATGCCGGCGATGTCTTCGACGATGTCCACGAGCTGATTGATGGAGACCAGCTCACTGCTGCCGAGGTTGATCGGCTCGATGATGTCGCTCCAAAGCAGGTCCTGCGTGCCCTTGAGGCAATCGGTGATGTACATGAACGACCGGGTCTGATGCCCATCGCCCCAGATTTCGATGGTGTGCTTTCCGGAGAGTTTGGCGTCGATGACTTTTCGGCTGATGGCGGCGGGGGCCTTTTCGCGGCCGCCGTCGTAGGTGCCGTTCGGGCCGTAGACGTTGTGATAGCGGGCAACGCGGGTTTTGAGGCCGAAATCCTCGCGGAAATGCCGGCACATCCGCTCGCTGAAGAGTTTTTCCCAGCCGTAGCCGTCCTCGGGTTGGCCGGGATAGGCGTCCTCTTCCTTCAATGCCGTGACATTCGGGTCGCGCTGCTTATCGGCGTTGTAAACGCAGGCGCTGGAGGCGTAGAAATAACGGTCCACGCCGCAGTCCTTGGCCGCCATGCAAAGATGCGTGTTGATCAGCACACTGAGCATGCACAGGCAGCGGTTGTTTTCGATGAAACCCATCCCGCCCATGTCGGCGGCGAGGTTGTAAACCACCTTGGCGTCTTCGAGCGATTTGTAGCAGGCATCCTTGAGTTGCAAATCGAGTTGGAGATTTTCCGCTTCGGGAAATCGCTGATACCACTCGCCGAACGGCTTGATATCGACGGCCCGGATATTTTTGTGGCCCTTGGAGATCAGATCGCCGACCAGGTGTCCGCCGATGAATCCACCGGCTCCGCAAACAACGACTTTGTCATTTAAATTGGCCATAGATACCTCGTGCATCGTCCAAAATCGGCAGCGTCTGTATTGTCGAAAAGGGACTTGCGCTAAGTTTTACGGGACGGTTCGGGTAATGGCAACAGTTATCGAACCTTGGGCAAAATCAGGGCGTCGCCATGTAGACAATCGAGGGGACTCTGGTGACAACTTCCGCGTTTTTGATAGCGCCAGGCCGGAAGTTGTTACTGTTACTGGTGAATATTCGAAATCCATTCATCGGCCGGCCGGGGGTGGAAGGGCCACGCGAAGACCAATGTCCAGCGTGGCCCAAGCGGTGATCCATGAGATAGTCCCTCTATTACTAAGGCCGGAAGGTGAAAGAATTGGACATGTTTTTCGGCATCCCGCGCTATTTTTTTGCGGGACGCCGTTGTGACGATCCGCCCCCGAAACGCCACCAAATACCGCGAAGTCTATTTTCGCGCATGCCGCTCAGTTCCCGGCAGACACGCATTTCAAGATGTGCGACGAATTCCTTTTCGGTCACGGCGGAATTTTAACGTGATTCTTCGATTTCAACTATTAAATCCTAGCTAATCCACCGCCTCTGGCGGTGAGAATTCATCAGGCTCTGCCGTTTCTGCGTTGTTCGTGATAGACGGTCCTCCTTGAGGAAGGCCCCGAAAGGCGAACCGTCATGAAAGATTGGCAGAGTCAGGCCCACGTGA
>DATAWP010000087.1:0-61968 GCA_036267155.1 Tepidisphaeraceae bacterium | reverse complement strand
GAAACGGCAGAGCCTGATGAATTCTCACCGCCAGAGGCGGTGGATTAGCTAGGGTTTATGATCGTTGCGCATTTTAGATTGAGTAAATCTGCGGGAAGCATGTATAAACGTTGGCAAGCTGAGGTCGGCAACCTGCACCAGGCGGGGACCATGCACCGGATGTGAAGAGTCCCGTTTTCGCATCCGGGCGAGAATTGTTTCCTTCCGAGGAGATCGTCGGAAATGACTGATGGCCCGTGGCAAATCAGTTCGGCCCTGTCGCCCGTTTCCCCGCAGGCGCACGCCATCAGCGAGTTGCTGATATCCGTGATCATTTTGGTCAGCGTGGTGGGGCTTGTCGTCATCGGACTGGTAACATGGTCGATCGTGCGCTACCGGGTTCGCGGCGACGGGGAGCCTCCGCAGGTCGAAGGCAGCGCAACCATGGAAATGATCTACACCGGAATTCCATTGGCCATCATGGTTACCCTGTTCGTTTACACCGTGCGGACGATGAACCGGGCCGAGCCGTCGACGATTGGCAAGGATCCGGAACTGGTCATCATCGGCCATCAATGGTGGTGGGAAGTTCGATATCCGATGGCGGGCGTGGTGACGGCCAACGAAATTCACTTGCCCCTGGGCCGGCCGCTGGTGGCCGAGCTTCGTTCCGCGGACGTGATCCACGAGTTGTGGGTGCCGCAGATAGGTCCGAAGCTCGCGGACGTTCCCGGACAGACGAACCGCCTGCTGATCGAGAGCAATTCGGAGGGAACATTTTTGGGGCAATGCGCAGAATTTTGCGGTGCGGGGCATGCCTGGATGCGCGTGCGGGTCATCGTCCAGCCGCCGGACCAATTCCGTCAGTGGGAGCAAGAGCAGCGAAGTCCGCCCGAACCGGTCCGGGGCGACGCGGCGCGGGGCCGGCAACTTTTCCTGTCACGCACGTGCATTCAATGCCATTCCATTGAAGACACCTCCACCGAAGGACACGCCGGCCCGGATTTGACCCACGTTGCCTCGCGCGCGACCCTCGCCGCCGGCGCACTGGAGAACACCCCGGATAATCTGAAGCAGTGGCTGAGCGACCCCCAGCTCGTCAAGCCCGGATGTCACATGCCCAACATGCACCTCAGTGCCGATGAGATCAATGAACTGACGGCATACCTGGAGTCGCTGAAATGACGGACATGCCGCTCGATCTGGCTCCGGCGGTTCCGCCAGAAGCGGCGGCGGCGCATTCTCCCGGCTGGTATCGATGGGTCGCATCGGTCGATCACAAACAGATCGGCATCATGTATCTCTTCGTCGTCCTCGGCTTCCTGCTGGTGGGAGGCGTCGAGGCGATGTTGATGCGGATTCAACTGGCGATTCCCAATAACCATTTTCTTTCGCCCGAGGTCTATGACCAGCTTTTCACGCTGCACGGCACGACGATGATATTCCTCGTGGTCATCCCGCTGGGATTGGGCTTGGCGGTGTACATGGTTCCATTGATGATCGGGGCGCGCGACATGGCGCTGCCCCGGCTGAACGCGCTGAGCTTTTGGCTGACGGTGTTCGGCGGGCTGCTTCTTTATATGAGCGTTGCCACCGGACATGCGCCGCCGGCCGGATGGTTCAGCTACCCGCCGCTCAGCGAGCAGCCCTATTCCTATTACCCGGGCATGGATTACTGGTTGGTGGGTCTTCTGACCATCGGCGTCGGAACGCTCACCACCGCGATCAATCTGATCGTTACCATCTTCACGCTGCGCGCCCCTGGGCTGACGATCCGCCGGTTGCCGCTGTTTGTCTGGATGATGCTGGTGGACTGCTTCATGATCATCTTTGCGCTGCCGGTGTTGAACGCGGCGCTGGTGATGCTGCTGGCCGACCGGCAATTCGGCGCGCACTTTTTCAGGCCCAGTTCGTTTGGATCGGCCATTTTGTGGCAGCATTTCTTCTGGGGATTTGGCCACCCCGAAGTGTACATCATGATCGTCCCCGCGTGGGGCATCATCTCGGAGGTCATCCCGGTCTTTTCGCGCAAGCCGATCTTCGGCTACACGTTCGTCGCGATGTCCACGGTGGCGATCGCACTGTTGAGTTTCGGCGTGTGGGCCCACCACATGTTCACCATGGGCCTGCCGATGACTCAGTATTATTTCTTCTCCGCGGCCAGCATGTTGATCGCGGTGCCGACCGGCGTGAAAATTTTCGCCTGGATTGGAACCATGTGGGGCGGATCCATCCGCTTCACCACCTCGATGCTCTTCGCGATCGCGTTCCTGATTCAGTTCACGCTTGGCGGGCTGTCGGGAATCATGTTCGCGGCCGTTCCGATCGACTGGCAGTTGCAATCGTCCTATTTCCTGGTGGCCCACTTCCACTACGTGCTGTTCGGCGGGGCCTTTTTCGGGTTTCTGGCGGGATTCTATTACTGGTTCCCGAAAATTTCCGGGCGAATGTTGTCGGAGCGAATCGGCAAATGGCATTTTTGGACGACCGTGATCGGTTTCAATGCCACCTTCATGGTTCAGCACGTGCTGGGCATGCAGGGGATGCCGCGCCGGGTCTATACCTATCCGGACATTCCAGGATGGTTTCCCATGAACCTCCTGTCCACGATCGGCGCCGCGATCCTCAGCGTTTCGATGCTGTTCTTGCTGTGGAACATCTGGCGTAGCCTCCGGCAGGGCACGGTGGCGGGAGACAATCCATGGGAGGGGTGGTCGCTGGAATGGGCGACGACTTCGCCGCCGCCGCCGCACAACTTTGATCTCGTCCCGCCCGTGCGGGGTCGCCGGCCGTTATGGAACCTGGCGCATCCGGCGGCGCAAACGAAAACCGCCAATGTCCCAATGGACGCGGGGCGGACCGTTGCCGGCGAGGAGCGGCGCGCCCTGGAATGGGTTTCCACCAACAAGCCGCGAGCTTCCATGGCCCTGTTTCTCGCCTCCGAGTCGCTGTTTTTCCTCATGGTCATCATCGCGTTCATTTATTTCCACGGCGTTGGGGGCGGCCCGACGGCGCATCAGTCGCTCCATCCGCTTTCGACCGGCTTATACAGCATCTTCCTCTTCGCCAGCAGCTTCACGATCTGGCGGGCCGGAGCCGGGGCCGCGAAAGAGCAAATGGGCCGCCTGCGAGGGTGGTTGCTGGCCACCATTATTCTCGGTCTGACGTTTCTCATTTTTCAGAGCCGGGAGTTTGCGATCCTTATCCATCAGAACGTCACGATCGGAAGAAATCTGTTCGGCAGCACGTTCTTCACGTTGACGGGGTTGCACGGCCTGCACGTGGCGGCCGGATTGGTGATGCTTGCCGTGCTGTACGTCCTTCTGCTGGGCCGGCGCATCCGCGATCCTCAATCTCCGCTGGAGACGATCGGGATTTATTGGCATTTCGTCGACATCGTGTGGGTCGTGATTTTTTCGATCGTTTACCTCTGGGGGGCATTATGACCTTCTGGAAAACCGTCTTGCTCGAATGGGATTGGGAGCCTTCCATCATCGCCGGATGCGCGGCGCTGCTCATCGGCTACGCCGCGGCGAGCCGGCTGCGCTTCAAGGGAATCGCGGCGTATTTCATCGCCGGGGTGGTGGTGATGTTCCTGGCGCTGGTCTCGCCGTTGGACACGATGGCCGACAACTACTTGTTCAGTGCGCACATGTTTCAGCATCTATTGCTGTCGCAGGTGGTGCCGCCGCTGCTGCTGCTGGGAATTCCGGCCGCATGGTGGGAGCGCGTGCTGCGATGGCAGGCGCCGGCGACGGCCGAGCGATTCCTGCGTAAGCCGGTGATCGCCTGGTTGTGCGGGATCGTCGCCTTGTGGATCTGGCACTGGCCGCGGCTGTTCGACCTGGCGCTGCGGAACGAAAACGTGCATATCTTTCAGCACCTGTGCTTCATGGTCACCGGCTGCGTTTTCTGGTGGCCGGTGGTCAGCCCGTTGCCGGGCCATCGGATGACGACCTTCCCGGCAGTTTTCTATTTGTTCACCGCCTGCACGGTCAGTTCGTTGCTGGGGATATTTATCACCTTCGCGTCGGCGCAGCTCTATCCGTTTTATGCGTCCGGGGCCGATCCCTTCGGCATTTTAGCGCCGCTGCGATCGCGCATTTCGCTTCACCAGGACCAGCAGTTCGGCGGATTGTTGATGTGGCTTCCCTGCTGCCTGATTTACGCCACCGCCATTCTGATCACGCTCGGCAGGTGGCACGCATCCGAGGAACAATACGGCGAAGCGTCAATCGGCCAAGTTCCGGCCCGGTCCTGATGTTGGCGGCGCCGGAGCGGGAAGGAGAGTTTGTATGTCGCAGCGGAATCATCAGCCCTACGTGGCATCGGGCCGGCCCGATTTATCGCCGGAGGGCGATCGCACGGGTTGGAGTGAGCCCAGCCCTCGGAATCCTCCGCAGCCGACGTTTTGGCCGGCGGTGATGGCCCTGGCGATCATGGTCGGGATGTGGGGAATATTGCTGGACTACATCGTCGTTGGCGCCGCGGTTCTACTCTTTGCCATCGCATGCGCCGGCTGGATTGGAGACTTATTACGTGGGTGATGAATCAAAGACAACTTCCAGCACCTCGAACTCGAGCAGCCCTGATGGTGCGCAGGGCGCCAACGGCCCCTGCGCACCCGTCGATTCGCGCACACTTCGCAGGCGTAAGTTCCTGACGCGCATCACGCTGGGATTGGGCGCAGCCTCGGCGGGGTCAATCATCTGGTCTATCCTGGGATTTGTCATCGCCCCAGCGATTCGCAAGAGCAGCACCGCGTGGCGCGAGGTAGGTTCCGTGGATGATTTCGCCGTTGGCGGCACGAAAGTGGTGACGTTCCAGGATGCCTCGACGGTTCCCTGGGCGGGATACGCCGGCCGCTCCGCAGCGTGGCTTCGGCGGGACAGCAGCGACACATTCACCTGCTTCTCAGTCAACTGTACTCACCTGGGTTGTCCTGTGCGTTGGGAAGAAGGATCGGAGCTTTTTATGTGTCCGTGTCATGGTGGTGTCTACTACAAGGACGGCACCGTCGCGGCCGGGCCGCCGCCAAAACCGCTTCCGCGCTACAACGTGCGGATCAAGAATGGAAAAGTTCAAGTGGAGGCCAGTTCAATCCCCCTGACATTGTGAGATCGGACGAGAAACGCAAATGGCCCCCGACGACGAACCAACCCCGCAGGAATCTCCCGAAGCAAAGCCTTCCCCCGAGCGGAATTGGGGGGTTCGGATCACGGAAGACATCGCCGATTGGATCGAGGATCGGACGGGCCTGGTGTCGACGATCGGGAAGATCCTGCGGCATCCGGTTCCGCCGCGCGCAGGCTGGATGTACGTTTTCGGAAGTGCGACGCTTACGGCTTTCATGATTCAAGTCGTCAGCGGCACGGCCCTGGCATTGATTTATGTCCCATCGACTTCGCAGGCATACAGCACCCTTCAATACATCACGCACGGCGCGACGCTCGGGCGCGTGCTTCGAGGAATGCACTACTTTGGCGCTTCGGCCATGGTATTGCTCGTTGGCGTTCACATGGCCAGGGTTTTTCTTACCGCTTCCTACAAATATCCGCGAACCGTGAACTGGTTTACAGGATTGGTGCTGCTGTTTTTGACGCTTGGCATGGGATTTACCGGGCAACTGTTGCGGTGGGATCAGAATGGAGTCTGGTCGGTTGTAGTTGGAGCCGAGCAAGCGGCTCGCACACCGTTGATCGGCAAATGGCTCGCTCACCTGGTGCTTGGCGGCGATACGGTGGGGGGCACCACGCTAACCCGGTTCTTCGCCGTTCACGTCTTCTTTATCCCCGGCCTGATCTTCGCCTTTATAGGAATCCATCTTTATCTGGTGCTTCGCCACGGAATCTCCGAACCCCCTGAAGTCGGCGCGCCGGTCGATCCTAAAACTTATAAAACACAATACGAGGAAATGCTGAAAAAAGAGGGAGTGCCGTTTTTCCCTGACGCGATCTGGCGCGACGCGGTTGTTACATTGGCGCTTTGCCTGACGGTCCTTGCCCTGGCTATCTTCATCGGTCCGCCACAGCTCGGCAAGCCGCCAGACCCCACTTTGATTGACGCGGTTCCACGGCCCGACTGGTATTTGATGTGGTATTTCGCCGTCCTGGCGCTGCTCCCACACGGAACCGAGAAATACCTCATTATCGTCATTCCGCTCCTGCTCTTTATTGTGCCCTTATTCCTGCCGCTGCTCTTCCCCAAGGGCGAACGAAGCGTCCGGCGGCGTCCCTGGGCGCCGGTCATCGTGTTCGCGACGGTCGTGATCATTGCCGGGCTTTGGCGATTGGCCGTACAGGCGCCTTGGACGCCGCGCTTCAAGACGCCCCCGCTGCCACCGTCCATCGTGCGCTCTGAGGACAAGCTGGTGATTCACGGCGCGAATCTGTTTTACACAAAATCATGCCTTTATTGCCACACGATTGACGGCCAGGGGGGCATACGTGGACCGGACCTGAGTTCGGTGGCCGATCGGCTCAGTCGTGACCAAATGATTATCAGAATATCAAACGGCGGCTACAACATGCCCGCGTACACCTACAACATGAAGCCGGACGAATTGAAGGCAATCGTGGCTTTTTTGGAGACACGCAAAGGGGGCGCTGGCTTCGCGCCCCATTCGGTTTCGCAAGTGCCGTAACGCCGATGAAAATCGGCTCAAGATGGTCTGACATACAAATTTGCCGCGGCTCGTTGGGGTCGCAGGAAAGGTCAAGATGAATAATTCGGATCATGCGCCGGGAAAGCCCGGAGTCGCGCCGCATTGGACGACCAGTCGCAAGAATGGGGTTGGAACGGCTCGAGGATTGGGCAGTCATGTCTGGTTTACCACGAGTCATGGCATTCTGGGAGAAATTTATTATCCGCGGATTGATCGAGCCTCGGTCAAGGACATGGGGATGCTCGTTACAGACGGAGATTCGTTTTTCTCCGAAGAGAAAACCGACACGAATTCAAAAGTTTCTTGGATCAAGGAAGGTGTACCCGGCTTTCGGATAGTCAATACCTGCAAAGAAGGCCGCTACTTTATTGAGAAGCTGATCATTGCGGACCCCCATCGGCACGTCGTCTTGCAGAAAACCATCTTCAAGCCGCTTGAGGGGTCAATAGATGATTATCATCTCTACGTCTTGCTCGCCCCGCATCTCGGAAATCACGGCATGGGTAACAACGCGCGCGTCGGGGATTTCAAGGGAGTGCCCATGCTGATGGCCGAACGTGATGGCTACGCTTTAGCGCTGGCTTGTTCGGCCCCCTGGCTTCGTCGGTCGGCTGGCTACGTCGGCGTTTCAGACGGATGGCAGGATCTCAATGCGCATAAGCGAATGCAATGGGAATACGGTTGTGCTGACGACGGTAATGTAGCGCTTACGGGTGAGATCGATCTGTCAAACGGTAGGGAATTCCTGCTGGCGCTCGGTTTCGGCCGAAATGCGAATGAGGCGGCCCACCGCGCCCGATCCAGCCTTGCAGAGGGTTTCGAGGCGTGTCGTGTGTTGTATGAAAAGGAATGGACGGATTGGCAGAAGTCGCTTCGTGCGTTGGGATCGCGCGGAAAATCCAAAAGCAGCCCGTATCGCGTCAGCACCGCGGTGCTGGCTACTCATGAATCCAAGGATTTCCAAGGCGGCACGATTGCCAGTTTGTCGTTTCCATGGGGCGAGGTTCACGGCGACAAGGATCAAGGCGGTTATCATCTCGTTTGGCCGCGCGATGCCTACGAAACAGCAAGCGCGCTACTCTCCGCGGGTGCGACTGATGAAGTAACTCGCGCGCTGAATTTCTTTGAAACAACACAGGAACCGGATGGACACTGGCCGCAGAACATGTGGCTCGACGGCATTCGCTTCTGGAAAAACATTCAACTTGATGAGACGGCCGCCCCGATTCTGCTGCTTGATCTCGCTCGGCGGAATGAAAGGGTCGATGCGGCCGAACTGAAACGGCTCTGGCCGATGGTGCGGAAGGCCGCCGCATACATCGTGCAAACCGGACCTTCCACGCCAGAGGATCGTTGGGAAGAAGATGCGGGACTTACCGCCTACAGCCTCGCCTGTATGATCGCGGCCCTGCTTATTGCCGCCGATATGGCGGACTCAAACAAGGAACAAAGGCTTGGGACCTATCTCCGGGAAACCGCGGATGCGTGGAACGATTCGATCGAGCGGTGGACCTATGTTCAAAATACCGAACTAGCCGCCAAGGTGGGCGTGAAGGGCTATTATCTGCGCATCGCGCCGCCGGAGACGCTTTCCGGAAAGACACCCGTCACCGACGCGAAATTCAACATTCCAAATCTTCCCGCTGGCCGCGGAACTTTTACAGCATCTGAAATCGTGAGCGTCGATGCACTGGCGCTGGTCCGGTTCGGATTGCGCGCCGCCGATGATCCGAAGATACGAAACACGGTGCGTGTGATCGACGCGGTATTGAAGGTGGAAACGCCCAAGGGACCGTCGTGGCACCGATACAACCACGATGGATATGGCGAGCACGCCGACGGCAGCCCGTTCGACGGCGCCGGCATAGGGCGCATTTGGCCGCTATTTGCCGGAGAACGTGCCCACTTCGAACTGGCAGCAGGAAACAAAAAGAAGGCGCGCCGGCTACTGGGAGTTATGGAAGCGCTGGCCGGCGACAGTGGGCTGATTTCCGAGCAGGTTTGGGATTCAGCGCCGGTTCGCGAAAAAGATCTCCGTCCCGGACGCCCAAGCGGATCGGCGCGCCCTTTGGTCTGGGCACATGCCGAGCACGTCAAGCTTCTTCGTTCGCTCAAGGACGGGGCCGTCTTTGATATGCCGCCTCAGACCGTGAAGCGGTACCTGGTCCATCATAAGCATTCATCACACTTCCCTTGGCGCTTCGAAGCGCAGATACGGGAATTGCCAAAGGGACTGACCTTGCGCATAGAAACCTCCGCGACGACTACGGTTCATTGGTCTATCGATGATTGGGAAAACGCCAAGGACACCCGCTCATGCGACTCAGGCATCGGGCTATTCGTGACGGACCTCCCGACGAAATCGCTTCCAATCGGCGCTCGCATCGTCTTTACGTTTCACTGGTGTGACGCGAATCGTTGGGAAGGGAAAGACTTCTCGGTTGTCGTTGCGGCCGCGCTAACCTAATCGGCGAGATACCATGACCAATGCGCCTGTGATCGAGCGTCTCGACGTTGCAACCTATCGCATCCCAACTGATGCGCCGGAATCCGATGGAACCCTGAAGTGGGATCATACGGATGTGGTTGTCGTTCATGTGACGGCCGGCGGCTCGACCGGACTTGGATGGTCTTATGCCGCCAAGGCTGCATCGGAAATGATTGAAGGCATTCTACGGGACGCGGTGGTCGGCCGATCGGCGTGCGCCATCGAAGGCGCGTGGGCCGCGATGAATCACAGCCTTCGCAATGCCGGCGTTCCCGGCGTGGGATCGATGGCCGTCGCCGCCGTCGACATCGCTCTTTGGGATCTCAAGGCGAAACTGCTGGACGTGTCGCTGGCTGATCTGTTCGGCTCGGTTCGCGAGGGCGTTGAGATTTATGGCAGCGGTGGATTCACCAGCTACAGCGATGAACGGCTTGCGGAGCAACTAGGCGCGTGGGCGGCCGAGGGGATCGGCCGGGTGAAAATGAAGATTGGCCGCGATCCTGCCGCGGATCCTCATCGCGTAGGGCGTGCGCGCGAGGCGATCGGCGAAAAGGTCGAGCTTTTCGTCGACGCCAACGGCGCCTACTCGCGGAAACAAGCATTGAAGATGGCCGCACTCCTGGCAGATGAATTCAATGTCTCGTGGTTTGAAGAGCCGCGCCCGTCGAATGATCTAAAGGGTCTGCGACTACTTCGGAATCGTGGTCCGGCCGGGATGGATATTGCCGCTGGAGAGTACGGGGACACGGTCGGCTACTTCCGTCAAATGCTTGAAGCCGGCGCGGTGGATTGCCTCCAGGCGGATGCGACGCGTTGTGGCGGGTACACGGGCTTTTTGAAAGTTGCAGCGCTCTGCGAGGCATTCCACATGCCGCTGTCGGCCCACTGCGCGCCGCAGTTGCATGCGCATGTCGGTTGCGCTGCGGAAGCGCTTCGACATGTCGAGTATTTTCACGATCACAATCGCATCGATCGAATCCTTTTCGACGGGGCAATCGATCCGATTGGAGGAAAGCTTCGTCCGGATCGGACGCGTCCAGGTCACGGATTGTCCCTGAAGCTGGCGAACGCCGAGCAATACCGGGTGTGATCGTCGATTGCACGTGGACGTCGAGTTGTTCGTTTCCGTCAAATTTGTGACCGGTATTCACTTGAAATTGCTTGCAGGTTGATCCCTCGTTTACTCTGCAAAAATAAACCGGTGGCCGCGCGGGTGCGCTGCCACCGGTGGTGAACAAATGAACGAAACTTTACGACTTTGACCGGCCAGCGTTTTCCGATTGATCCGACGCTTTCGTTCCATTTGCGTCGCGGCCGCTCATGTTCGCTGTGTCCTGAATCGCTTTGCCGAGCGCGTCGACCACCTTCGAGGCGTCGTCGGGAATGCTGCCGTTGGCGGCGTTCGCGTCAGAGTTCGCGGGCATCCGTGCAGCGGCAGGCTGAGCAGCATCCGTGGAATTGTCTCCCGTGTTACTGGACGATGCGCTTTGATCAGCGGCCTTGGCGTCCATCGGCATATTGGGCGAGATCAATTCCTGCGCGACACGGCGCGCATCATTGACAGCGGTCGTTGCCGCTTGCGAGGGCGTCTGGCCCGACCAAGTCCATGCCGCGGCGAGTGAGGAGGCGGCAGCATCCAGATCGTCGCCGGCCATAATCCCTTTCTTGCTTGCGATTTCCTTCTGTGCAAGTGTTTGAAAGTGTTCAGCCAGCGCGCGATTGGCGGTTGCAAATGCCGAGGTCAACTGCTTCTGTTCCTGAGTGTCGCCTTGCGAGTTGTCCTGGTTGTCTTGCTTCTGATCTTGCTTCTGAACCTGATCCGCGACGCTGCGAAGTTGATTGGCCGCCGAAATCAGCGATTGCTTGGAACCTTGCTCTTTGTCGCTCTTGTCACGCGATGCCTGCATGTCAAGGTAGTTGGCGCCGATGCGGACCTCGGCCGCCGCCGAACGCGCATCGTTTTGACTCAGGAATTGATGCGCGCGCAGGAAATGATCCTGGGGCTCGTTGGCAGTCAACATGATGACGCGCTCATCGAGGATGACAAAGCCGTCGGGCGCGCGATCGGATGTTTGACCATTTGATTGACCGTTCGATGTTTTCGCATCCTGCTGTGATTGCGGCTGTTTTGCGGATTGTGCCGGAGCATCTGCTCCGTAAACCAGAACACCCGGGCCAATCATGGCGGCGGCTGCGAGAACAGAGACGCTGAGGCGAGTGCGATTCATTGCCGGCTCCTAAAGATGAGCTGCGGTCCCAAACGCGGTCTTCGACGTGCGGAATATACCGGCGTCGCGCGAGCGACCCTTCGGGGGCAAGACCTGTCATTTACACGCAAGCTGTTCTGAGGAGTGCAACCGTTGTACCGGATCAATTCTGCAGCGAACGTTCCAATCAGCTCTGCCGCGACATGAAGCGGGCAAGGAAGAGAATAACGCAACGCAAACCCGGCGCTGCGGGTTACAGAGCGATTGGGAGGGAAAAGTAAAAAAGTGGAAATCGGGTTTGTCGGGAAGCCGAGCGGCGGCGCTATGCGTCGAATTTGCGCATTCGAAACTTAATGTTGGTTCTTTCTGTCGTGCAAAAATGGTCGCGTGGATTCGATGCGACGTTCCATTCCGCTGGTGATAATGCCTGCGGTCGGTTCGCGGAATCCGACGTTGCATGTGAACGCGAGGTACAGACCGAGATTCACCAGCCCAGCCGCGCCGCCGATCAACCAAGCTTTACCGCGGGCATGTCAAATCTCCTTAAGGCCTAATCCAAATGTCAAGTGTAGAGACGAGCGAAGCAACGGTCAGTGGGCAAAATTATTCCGCACGGTAAATTGCGTGGCGGAGATCGGCGGCTCCGGTTCTCAGTGTGGCGGAGCCGGGACAGGCTGCTCGGAGAGAATCTTCAATGGCGGTACACCAACGATTTCATAGGTGCCCGATGCGATTCCAATTTTTGCCTGATCGAACGCGTCAATGATTTCCCGGCTCATTTTGTCTTTGAGCTCTCTGACTCCGTGTGTCGGGGCAACGAACCGGATTGAAAGCTCGACCCAATTATCAGTAAGCCGCCAGTAAACTTTCGGTGCGAGACCTGGTGACGCCATGAAATATTGGTTCATGAGGTCCCTCAGCGCTTCGGCGCTTAATTCGCGGAGTTTGACTGTATGGCGATCGGCAACTTCCAGGAGAATCTGCTCGGCGCGTCTTCGGTCGTCCTTGTATGAAACAGGAATATTCATTTCCTCCCACAAGTAGGGAAATTCGCGCGTGTAATTGTAAATCGGTTCGTCGAATACCTGAGAATTTGAGACCGTCACGATTCTGCCGGTGTACTGGCGCGCATGCACCCACATCGCCGGATCGGCGTCCTGCACGTCAGGCGGCTGGCCCATCTCCATGATCGTGGTCTGGGTAAATCGAAGGGCGACCACATCACCTCGGACACCTCCCATCGTGATTCGGTCGCCGATGCCAAATGTTTTCCCCCGCAATATCACCAGGTAACCTGCAATGGCGCTGATAGGTTTCTGTAGGGCGAACGCGACGCCCGCAGTGACCAAACCCATAAACGTTGCCAGGCGGGTTGGGTTGTCAAACCAAACGGACAGGATGCCGACCAAGGTAACGATGGCGAGCAGAACGCTGACGCCCTGCCGGATCCAGAAGACGACTTTTTCGTTCCGGTGACCCCGCAGGAACAGCTTTGCGATGGTTCTGAAGCCCAAGTGAAGCAGCAAGACGCATATGATAAATACCAACGTCACGAGCAGCTTGCGGGCGTTGTCGGGCGTGAAGCCTATCAACTTCGTACCGAACAGTTCCAATGGCCTGTTTTCGTCAATTTTGACTTGTGCAAGGGTCATCATGAGAGATTGTGACACCATTTGACCGGGGGCTCCAATTAGCCACGATTATTTGTCCGAATGCGGCACAAAGCTTTGCACCATTCCCTTGATCGCCTGTTTCACGATGCCCGCTTCATTGGGATCACCGCGAAGAATCGTTTCTGTGAAGTTCTTCGCCTCTTTCATTGTGATGTGCGGGGGAAGGGCCGGCGTATCCGGATCGGTGATCGCCTCGAGCACGACGGGCCGATCGCTGGAGAGTGCGCGATCCCACGCGTCGGCAATTTCCTCCGGTTTTTCGACGCGAATGCCGCGCAGCCCGAGTGATTCGGCATAGGCGGCGTAGGGAAAGTCCGGGATTTCCTGACTGGCGACGAAGCGGATGTCGCCCATCATGATCCGCTGTTCCCAGGTGACTTGATTCAGGTCACGATTGTTCAGCACCAGGAAAATGCACCGCGGGTCGCTCCACTCTTTCCAATATTTGTCGACGGTGATGAGCGCGTTGATGCCGTTCATTTGCATCGCGCCGTCGCCGGTGACGGCGATCGCGACTCGATCGGGGAAGCAGAACTTCGCGCCGACGGCATAGGGAACGGCCGCGCCCATCGAGGCGAGATTGCCGCTGCCGCTGGCCATCATGCCGCGGCGAATTTTCAGGTCGCGCGCATACCAGTTGGCGGTTGTGCCGCTGTCGGCGGCGAGAATGCAGCGATCCGGCAACTTTGGACTCAGTTCCCAGAACACGCGTTCCGGATTGAGCAGCCCGTTGTTGCCGTCCATCATTGCGCGAGATTCCGTGACCTTCCACCATTTCTTTACGTTCTCAATGATCGTGTCCTGCCAGGCGCGGTCGGCCTTCCGCTGAATCAAGGGAATGAGCGCCTGCAAGGTTTGCTTGGAATCGCCCTTCAAATTGACGTCCATGGGGAACCGCAGGCTCAGCAGCCGCCCGTCAATGTCAATCTGAATTCCCTTTACCTTCCCCGCCGGTGGATAAAACTCTCCATACGGGAAGCTACTGCCGACGACCAGCAGTGTGTCACAGTCCTGCATCATGTCCCAGCTCGGCTTGCTGCCGAGCAAACCGATGTGGCCGGCACAAAAGGGGACTTCCTCCGGCACGACCGCTTTGCCGAGCCAGCTCTTGGAGATGCCGGCGCCGAGCAGTTCAGCAATTTGAATGACCTCGTCCTTGGCGTCGAGCGCACCAGCGCCGACGAGCATCGCGACCTTCTTACCCTCGTTAAGAACCTTCGCCGCGGCCGACAGATCAGGCTTTTGCGGCACGATGTACGGTACGGGACAACCGATGCCCGTGAGCGCGTGATCGTGCTTCTGCGGCGGTTCAGGAACGGCGGCTTCTTCCTGGATATCTTTCGGGAAGATCAGGCACGTGACGGTCCGTTGATCCAGCGCGATGCGCATCGCGCGATCCACGCAATGCCGCACCGCCGCGGGGCTCATCACCGTCACGCAGAATTCGCTGGCGACGTCCTTGAACAGCGACTGCAGATCGACTTCCTGTTGATATTGGCTGCCGATCGCGGTAGTGGCGGACTGTCCGACGATCGCGACGACCGGCTGGTGGTCCATTTTCGCGTCGTACAAACCGTTCAGCAGATGAATCGCGCCGGGCCCGCTGGTGGCCATGCAAACACCAACCGTGCCGGTGAATTTCGCGTGTGCGGACGCCATCCAAGCCGCAAGTTCTTCGTGGCGAGACTGAATGAATCGCGGCTTGTCCTCATTTTTGCGCAGTCCCGCGAGGATGCCGTTGATGCCGTCGCCGGGGAAAGCGTAAATACGATCGACTCCCCACTCTTGCAATCGCTGCATGATGTATTGGCCTACGGTAACAGACATGTTCGAGTCCTTTCGGTAACGTTGATCGCGTTACATTTTCTCTTTGATACCGGCGTTGATCAGAAACCAGTTCATCGGAAACGTCGTCGCCAGGCCTGCGATCATGCCAATCTGCATCATGAACCAGAAGACGAGCGAATTGGCCTCCAGGCGTGGATGGAAGATCAGCTTCTGATAGATCGCCATCCACGCATACATCCCGACTTGGAAAGCGATAAGCGAAAATGTATCCACTTTGACCGCCGCCCAGATTCCGGCGCCCGGTGAAAGATGTCGCATCGGCACGATTGCGAAGTATTGAAAGACGATGCCCAGCAGATAAGCGAGTGCGAAATCGAACACGTATGAGGTCAGCAACGTCGACCCGAGCAGGGCGGTCGCGCCAAGCAGGTACAGCGCGGTGTCAGAAATGATATCGCCCGCCATGCAGCCAGCACCGCAATGCGTCGCGCCGAGAAGGGCGGATTGCCACATCGGGCGATCCTTGTGCATTTTTTCCGTTTGCGGCATTGGCATTCGCATCGCGCGCCCAAAAGCGGAGTAGGCGACCAGCGCGAGCGGGCCGCCATAGAGCGCGGTCAGCGGCCAGACGACGTTCATGATCGCCATGTGTTGTCTTCGTCCGGCTGCAATGTCGATCAGGATGACCAGCGCGCTGATGACGGCGAGGCCGGTCGAAATCCACGCGACGGCGATGAGTGTCGGAGTCGGCATGGCGGCGAGAATTTGTGGAGATTCAAATTGTCGCATCGATCATGCCATACGTCGCCGCCGTCGCGACCCCATATGCCACATGGCGAAGCACCTCGCCGGCAATCTCGGGAAGTTCCTGTTTCCACACCGGTTTGGTCAACCCCACTGTCGGAAGCCAGCCGAGATACCCGGCGGCGTAAACGACCGATCCGAGGACGATGCCATCCGCCAGCGCAGAGCGGTGTTTGCTATGACGGCGGACAAGCCCGTAAAGCGCGCCGAAGGCTGCACCATAGGCGAAGGGCGCCGTCATCGCGACGGCGTGCTCGACCGGCTTGGGGATCGTCGCGAGGGCGCCGATGGCATCCTTGGCGGCATGCATCACGGACTCGCCGGGATCGGTTTCGGTCTTAGGGACCGTCCGAGGCGCATATTTCTGATCGAACATTCGCATGACCATCATCGCGGCGGTACCCGCCAACCCGGCGGCCAAGCCAATGGCACTGCAGCGAACAGAACGTGATTGTTCCTTCTTCACGAGAACCAGCCTTTCCGGCGCGGTATGCCTTTCGTCGCCAGTAAGGTCAGACCCATTCCAGCGATCGCAAGACCAGCCGCGATCGCCGCGCGATTCTTTGACGCCCACAGCTGGATGCTAAAGTTGCGTGCCTTGCTGCTGAACGGACCACGCGCGCCGTGGTCCCCGGCAACTGGTTCCCAAAAGTTATTCGGCTTCGTGTGATCGGCGCGCTCGGGGAGCATAGAGCCCTCCCATGCTGCGGTGGCCAGATAACGGTCAAGCAGACCCGGAATAACTTTCTCGCCCAGCGTCGCTTCCACAGTGGTGTAGCCGACCATGATCTCCCGCCGATTATTCTCGGCCGCAAACAGAATCGCGTCGGCGGCCACCTCGGGCTCAAAGATCGTGCCGGTCGGGCGGGCCTTGTGCGGCATTTTGTTTTTCGTCCAGGTGAATTGCGTGGTGTTTAGCGCAGGCATGTTGACGACCGATATTTGCACGTTGCTCTTTTGATGAATGAGTTCGCTGCGGACGGATTCAAACAAACCTTGAATTGCATGCTTGCTCGCACAGTAGGCACTTTGCAATGGGATAGACCGGAACGCGAGGGCGGACCCAACCTGAATTATCGTCCCGCGATCGCGCTTCATCATGCGTTTGAGCGCCGCGTGCGTGCCGTAGGCATTGCCGAGAAACGTCACCTCAACGACGTGCCTGAATTCCTCGGGCGTCATATCCATGAACGGGCTGTACATCGACACCATGGCGTTATTTACCCACAGGTCGATCGGTCCGAACTCGCGCTCCGCTTGTTCCGCGGCGGCCTCCACCTGGTCGAAGTGGCTGACATCCGTGGGGATCGCCAGCGCCTGCCCGCCCCGGGATTCCACGTCTCGCTTAGCGCCGGCCAACCCGTCTTTTCCGCGTGCGAGCAAAACGACTTTCGCGCCTCGTTCGCCAAGCTTTCGGACGGTTGCGCGACCGACGCCGCCGGATGCTCCGGTTACCACCACCACCGTTCGATGACCAATTTTCATGGGGTTCCTATCGCATTAGTTGCGAGCGTGTTTTGGATTTTTTTCTCACGTGCATCACGAACAGACCGGCCGCCACGGCTACGCCGAGCGTAGCGGCGGCTCGCGCCATACCGACGTGGATTGCCTTTTTGCGAGCGTCAATAATGGAAGCTTCCGGGTGATCGCGCGGCACGTCGCCATGCAGCGCCATCTGCAACACCTGCGCGGTGTGCAGCGGCGTGCGGTCGGTCTGCTGAATGATCTGCTCCTGGCAACTGAATCCGTCGGCAATGATCAGCTCATCGTCCGGCGCGTTGCGGACTTCGGGCAAGAGCATGCGCTCGCCCGCGGCCACGCCGACCTCATAATGGTCGTTGATCTTCTCGTACCCGAACGCGCCGGCCATACCACAGCATCCGGCATCGGGATGTTTGTGTGACAGGCCCATTTTGTCGAAGATTTCTTTTTCAGCGAAGAGTTTTCCAAACTCCTTGTCGTTGAGCGCGTCCAGCGCTTTTTGATGACAGTGGCCATGAACCATCGCGTTGCGTTTGAGCGCCGGGAGGCGGTAATCCGGAGCCTTTTTTCGCAGGAAATCGGCCAATGTGAAGGTGAGATCGGCCAATCGCTTGGCGTCTTCGCTGTTGGGCATGAGATTGCCCAGCTCATCTTTGAATGACGCCCAACAACTCGGCTCGAGTACCACCATCGGCATCCCCGCGACGTAATAGGGGCGCAGCGCGTCGAGCATCTGTACCCACCAGCGTTTGGCCATGCCGAGGAAGCCGTAGTCGTACAGCGGCCGACCACAGCAGACATCCGCCATCGGCACGTGCACGAAGAAGCCGGCGTCTTCCAACACCTCCACGGCGGCGATGGCCACGTCCGGGTGAAAGTGATCGTTAAAGGTATCGGCGAACAAAACCATCGGAGTGCCGCCGGGATTCTTCGGCTCATGCGAGCGAAACCATTGCTTGAAAGACCGCGGCGCGAATGCGGGAATGACGCGCTTGGGATGGACGCCCGCTATCAATTTAGCGATCGCGCTGAGGCCGGGCATTTGCGTGAACAAGTTCGCCATCGACGGGGCGAATGATGCGAGCTTCGACCAGATATGAATCCACCCGAACGCATACATATGCCGTGGGCGCAACTTGCCCTGATAGTAATGGCTGAGGAATTCCCCTTTGTAGGTCGTCATATCCACATTGACCGGGCAGTCACCCTTACAGCCTTTGCAACTGAAGCAAAGATCCAGCGAATCTTTCACTTCCTCGCTCTTCCAGCCGTCGTCGATCACTTCGCCGTTCATCATTTCAAAGAGCATGCGGGCGCGGCCGCGGGTGGAATCCTTCTCTTCGCGCGTCACCATGTAGGACGGGCACATCGTGCCTCCGCCTTCACGACGGCAGGCGCCAACACCGACGCATCGCAAGGCTGCGCGGGCGAAGCTGTGTCGATCGGCGGGGTAGGAGAAGTAGGTTTCGGGCTGAGGCGGGTTGTAATCCTTGCCGATCCGCATGTTCTCGGTGATCGTGTAGGCCGGTCCCTCAAGATTTATTACCTTGCCGGTATTCATTCGGTTCGCGGGGTCCCAGATGCGTTTGAACTGCTTGAACGCGCCGAACAGCTCGTCGCCGAACATCTTGGGCAGGAATTCAGCGCGAGCCTGGCCGTCACCATGTTCGCCGGAGGCAACACCGCCGAACTTCACGACGAGATCGACCGCCTCGTGCATGAACTTCTTGTAGGTCTCGATACCCGGCTGCGTGTAAAGATCAAATCCGACCCGGCAGTGAATGCAGCCCTGTCCCATATGCCCGTAGAGCGACGGGTTGTAGCCGTATTTGCGGAACAGAGGGCGCAGCTCGCGGAGATAAGGAGCGACATTTTCCACCGGCACGGCCGAGTCCTCAAACCCGGGCCATGTGTCGGGGTGTCCGGGAATCCATGCTGTGCTGCCGAGCGCTCCTTCTCGAACGTCCCAGATCATTTTCTCCTGCTCGGGATTGTCGTATAGCTTGTGATCGACCGGGGCACGTTGGCCAAGCCCTTTGACATGCGCGATCATCCGATTGGCCTGATCGTCTGAATCCTTTTTGGATTCGCCCCCAAATTCGACGAGAAGAAATGCCGGCCCCTTTGGAAGAATCGCCAACGCGGCACTTTCGTCGCCTTTCTTTTTGACATATTCAAACAGCAGTTCATCAATGCCTTCACATGCGGTCGGCTGGAACGGCAGCACTTCCAGCGCGCATTCGGCGGCGGTGTAGATATCCTCGAATCCAAGCATCACGACGCTACGAGCTTTGGGCGCCGGCACGAGATGAAGGGTCGCTTCCAGGACAGTGATAAGGGTCGATTCGGAACCCACCAAAGCGCGCGCGACATTGAAGCCATTTTCCGGAAGCAGGTCGTTCAAGTTGTAGCCCGAGACGCGGCGTTCGAGCTTGGGGAATTTCTCCCGGATGGCGTTGCCGTACCGATCGACCAGAGCTTTGAGCGCGGCATAAATCTCCCCCTGCCGGCCGCCGCCGCCGATCAGCGCATCGAGCTTTTCCGGAGGCGTGGGACCGACGTGCATCCGCGTTCCGTCATATAACAGCACATCGAGCGCGTGCGTATTGTCGCTCATACGCACGCCAAGGCCGTACTTTTTGCTCAGCAGCGAGTGACTGCCGCAGGAGTTGTTGCCAAGCATTCCTCCGATCGTGCAGCGGCTGTGCGTTGCCGGATCGGGCCCAAAGAAAAGGCCGGCTTGCTTTTTTGCAGTCTCGCGAAAATGATCGAGAACGCAGCCCGGCTGCACATGTCCCAACTTATTGGCCGCGTCGATCTTGACCACGTGGTGCATGTATTTCGAAAAATCCATCACCACGGCGACGTTGCAGCACTGGCCGGCCAGACTGGTGCCGCCGCCGCGCGAAAGAACGGGCGCGCCGTGCTCGCGGGCGATTCTCATCGTTAGTTCGACATCCTGCACGTGCCGCGGAATTACCACGCCGATCGGCGCCTGGCGATAGTTCGAGCCGTCAGTGGCATATAACGCTCGTGTTCCTTTATCGAATCGAACTTCACCGTCCAACAGTTGTTTGAGCGACGCTTCGAGTTCACCCGATCCTTTCGCGGCAATGGCGGTTCGCGAATCGTCCACGTTCAAACGATGAAAGCGGGATGATTCGCTCTGATTCCGTAAGACGGTGAGTTTTGTCATGATATTCTCGGTCTTATCTTCAGCGCTTTGACGTTCGTGATTTGGCCCAAGCGCCTGCTGCTCAGAGCGGTTGCAATCCGCGCTCTAACTGCTCAATGATTTCTTTTATTCTGACCAGTGGCTTTAGAACAACGTCAAAATTATTGCCATGACAAGTTTTGCAGTTGTTATCCCGAATAAAATGTCTTTGAACCCGGCAGCGGCGCGGCCAAGTAAATGCCGAACTGCCCACGATGTATTTATGCGCCAATGCCCTTATATCGTTAACGGCCTTTGCAGGGCTGTATTCCCCGGCGGCCGGCTTTGATGGAAGACGGTAATACTGAAACCTTGTATGATGACCAGGATCGCAACGCATTGCCCGCATAATGCCTCGCATCAAGCAGCTGCGCCGGATCTGGATCGCTGATATGGCCGGTGTTCGCAAATGGTTTTCCAGCTTGGGAATTACCGAACATGGGCTATTCCTTGTGGCCGTCGCATTCAAGGCAATTGATGGAGCGATGGAACTTTGTGCGGGGATCATATTGCTCACATTGGGCGCGTCGTACATCAAATACCTCATCTGGCTGTGGACCAGTGATGAATTGTCGGAAGAACCAAACAATGTGGTGGCCCAACACGTCGCCCATGCAGCGAAACATTTGAATCCCCATTCAAAGACGTTTGCCGCCATTTACCTGATCTTTCATGGAGTGCTGAAACTGGGCCTCGTGGGAGGAATGCTTCGGCGAATCCACTGGGCTTACCCCCTGGCGGCGATCTTTTTGGTTGGCTTCATCGGATATCAGATTTACCGGATCACGGAGCACTTCAGCTTTATCCTGTTGTTCCTGACGTGTATCGACGGCTTGATCGTCCTGATCATTTTGCTGGAATATGCGCGGCTTCGCCGGTCCGCACCGGCTTCCTGACCTTCACGGTTCGCCAATCTTTGAGCGATCCCAAAGGCATTCTTATGGCTCTGCTCAAAAAACTCTGGTTCCTGGCCCGACGGACGTTTTCGAAATCATCGGGGGATCGGGTATCCCGACTGGCCGCCTCCCTGGCATATTATGCGGTTTTCTGTATCGCACCGTTGCTGCTCATTGCGGTTCGTGTCGCCGCGTATTTTTTTGGGGAAGGAGCCGCGCGAAAGCAGTTGTCGACCCAACTGAATGGACTCATGGGCAAGGAGGGCGCCGGCGCCCTCTTTTCATTGGTTACCAAAGCATCGGCCTCCCGCTCCGATGAAAATATCGCGACGATCTTAGGTGTCGCGCTGTTTGGATACGCGTCGATCATTTTGTTCGATGAACTTCAAGCCTCGATGAACACGATTTGGAATGTCGAAAACAAGCCGACATCTTCCTGGTGGAGAACCCTCCGTGATCAACTGCTCTCCTCGGCAATCGTTGTGGCCATCATCATCTTATTCCTGATCTCGCTACTGATCAGCGCAGCATTGCCGGCGGTCATTCATTATGTAAGGAACTATGGCGCGCATCTGGGGGGACCGGTCGACGTGATCGTGTCACTGGTGATCTTCTCGCTGGTCTTCGCTGTCGGTTATAAGTTTCTGCCCGATGCCAAGGTCGCTTGGAGCGACGTATGGATTGGCGCCGTCATTGCCGGTGGGCTTTTCACCCTGGGGAAGCATTTGCTGGGCGCCTACCTGGCTCGATCGCATGGCACGTCGATCTACGGAGCCACCGGATCGGTCGCGGTCATCCTGGTCTGGGTGTATTTTTCAGCTCGCGTTTTCTCCTATGGAGCGGAGTTCACACAAGTGTATAGCTGCCGACACAATATTCGATGATGCGAAAAAGGGGGGGGTGATTTGCGATGCTCAGAATTGGCGGTCAAAAATCTGGAAGAACGGTTCCAGCAATCGTTCTTTGAGCGAGCGGTTCATCCAATGGTCGTAGGTGATTCGCGCGCTATTCTGCAGATCGCGATGAAAATCATCCTCCAGGCGCGCGGCCATATCGCGATCGCGGATGGCGAGGTTCACCTCGTCATTGAGTCCGAACGAGCGGTTGTCGAAGTTCGTGCTTCCAACCACGGACCAAATGCCATCGACGACCATCGTTTTTACGTGAATCATCGAGGGCTGATACTCGTATATCTCCGCGCCCGCCTTCAACAACTCGCCGTATCGGCGTCGGGATGACGCTCGGGTAAAAAGATGGTCCGCGTGTTTGCCGGGCGTCAGGACGATGACCTTGACTCCGCGCTCATGCACTGCCTTGACGATCTCCGCGAGAGTGCTCCTGTCCGGTAGAAAATAGGGAGTCGTGATATGTATCGAGGCGCCCGCACAGGCGAGTAATGTCTGGTACAGGATATGGGCGCGGGTTCCGCGCGCAGCCGATGGCGTGCTATTGACCACGATGCCGGAGGATTGCTCTTCCGGTGAGGGTTCCTTGACCCGCGACAGCGGAAAGTAGTCATCATCGGCAAGAATCTCACCCGACGATTCGAGCCAGTTCTCGGCGAAGGTCGATTGCAGACCGGAAACCAGGTTTCCTTTGAAACAAAATACGGTGTCTCGCCAGTACGGATTGCCGTCTTGGCAATATAACCAGTCGTCGCCGATGTCCGCACCGCCGGCGAAGGCAACGCGGCCGTCGATTATCAATAGCTTTCTGTGCGTCCGATTATTCCAGCGTTTGAACGTTTTCCATCGCAGTGGTTGATACCACGCGACGCTGCCACCGGCATCGCGCAACGGCTTGAAATATGCATCCGGAGTGAACAGGCTTCCGATGGCATCCACGACGAGCTTCACGCGGACCCCATTTCGTGACCGCTCGCTGAGCGCTTCAATGAATTCTTGCGCTACCCGACCGCGCTTGAAGATATACGACTCAAGATGAATCGTCTTCGAAGCCTTCGAGATCGCCGCGATCTCGGCGGCATAAAAGTTTGGGCCATCGGCAAGAACTTCAACGGGGTCGCACGCGCGCACTTCAGCGTCGCACAATGCGCCAAGCAACCGAAGAAATTCGGGCGAGTCGATGGAAATCCGAGGCGGGCTGATCCGGTAACGAAGCCCCGGCTCGAACAATATCAGCACTAAAAGAAATCCCACTATCGCAATGGCAAGCAACGCCAGAATGTCGAAAAGCCAAAATTCCATGGCAATGTCTCGAACCCGACAAAAGACCGGCCTCATACTATCGTCGCATAATGACTACCAGAACGAAACCGACATAGATCGTGATCAGCAACGCGCCGCCCTTACGGCCCAGCCCTCCTCGCACGAACGAAAGCGCCAGGGCCAAAAACGTCATCCCGATCATCCACTAGAGCGCAATGATGGCCAAAGGCGAAAGGGATCCCATACCAAGTATTGCGATTGGAATGGATACCCCCGCGATCAGATTCAGCGTGTTGCTGTTCAACGATTCACTCAGGACAGCTGCGCCGCGCCCGCGCAACGCCAACCGAATCGCAGTCACTACGTTCGGAATTCCCGTGAGAGTTGCGAGAATAAGTGTGCCGATTACAGGGCCGGTTATTTTCCAATGGGCGCCCAACACAATTGCCGACCGCACCATTCCAATGCTCGCGATGACGATCGACGCGAGAGCGGGTATTGATCCGAGTATATCGGCGCGAGACGGCTGGGGCGGAACCTCGGCGCGTTTTGCATCTTGATGCACGTTGGCCACGGTTTGTCCAACGTCATCCCCAAATCGAAACCGTGCGGCGATTCGAGCGATGCGTCCTGGCGAAATTGCCGTAAGAGCCAGGTACGGAACCATCATCAGCGCGATGAGCGTTATGGGCCAGAAACTCGTGAGCAACCCGAATAGTTGAGCGGACACCGCTATCATCACACAGGTCGCGACACCACCATTCAGCAACAGCGTACTGCGAGAAACCCGTACTTTTCCTGACAACACGGCGCTCATACCCAAAAGGGCTGCTAAATTGAAAATATTGGAGCCCAACACGATTCCTAATCCTAAATCGGGCTGACCGGCATGCAATGCAGTAATCGCCGACGAAATCTCCGGCGCATCAGCTCCCAGCGCTGCGACAATACCAACCAGCGATTCCGACAGATGTAGCCATGCACCCAATTGCTCAATACGCCGAGACAGCACGATGCTGGCGACTACGCTCAGAAGTAAACTTCCGAGAAAGACCAGAATTGCCATGGAAATCGACAGCGGTCTCGTCCCTTCGAACATTCATCCGAGTGTTGCTTAAGCGGGGCTGTTAGTGGAAATATTTTCCGCATGAAGCGCCGCGAGCGCCGACCGGTATCGCACCTTTATTTCCGTCAAGTCAGATGGTTCATGAACTCTTTTGCAACTTTGACGATAGACCATCTCCACGTGATGCGCGACCGCCTTACGCTGGTCGTCCGTACGGAGCTGTTCGGCGATAGAGGCTAAAACCTCAAGCAAACGCAGGCTTACCGCTACGCTTTCGGCGCCAAACTGTCGAATTTGATTAAACGCGGCATCGACCAATCCCGAAAACGTCCAGACCTCGGCGATAACGCGGAGCTTGCCTTTGTCGTCGTATCGGCGAGGGCTCGGCAACCCGTGACGTGCGACAGCGCTGATCGCGGAGCCTAGCCAATCGATGCAGTTCATCGCCGTGAATGGATCGTTGATTCCCGGCGAAAGAGCACGCACGCCTATCTCCACCAGTTGGCGGATTGAATACTCCATATCCTGCTCTGCCGTGCGTTGACGGCCCAGGAAGAACAGATTCACCATCGAACATTGCATGGCTTCGTCGCATCGGCGCGCGCCCTCGATGCGCAAAAGGGAACTGCCCTTCATGATGTAGTCCCCGGGTCGACAAGCGAGGCGGATGATCCAATCATTGCGCTTTGCAATTTCGAGAAGGCCATTTTCATTCATTGCCTGCAAGTATCCGTTATCAGTCGCGGCGACGTTGTACCCCTTTTCTAAATCGGCCCCGTCCCAATCGGTGCTAATCTCGGACTCATTTTCGGATGCCTCTGCAACTCCGGTGGGAAACGGCCTGCTGACTGCTCGCTCCAATTCGATCCCAACCGCCGCCACCACCTGTGGACCTTGCAGGGAACGGCTGATGTGATCGATAAAGTAAATCAGCACCGCAAGGCTTCCAGCCGCCATTAGCACCGCAACAGTAATCGAAAGATTTGGCACGAATGACGAGTCATCCGCTCCGCGGACCGCTCGAAGAATGAGAAGGCAGTAGAAGAATGTCGCTACGAACGTACCGAGCACGAATTGATTGCCGACATCACGCATGAAGTTACGAAGCAATCTGGGACCGAATTGGCTCGATGCTTGCGTGAGGGCGGCGATCGTAATGGAAAACACGACTCCCGCAACGGTTATCACCGAGCCCCCCACTGTTGAAAGGAGTGCACGTGCGCCCGCGGCGCCTCCGGTGTAAATCCAATCCGACGACTTTGGCGCGTTCCAGTGACGGTCGATCCAAAGGGATCCGAAAGCAAGGAGCCCAGCAAACACAACCATGGTCGCTGGCAGGAACCAGTAGCTCGAGTTGAGGTCGTCCCACAGATGTAAAAGGCGTGTTTTCATGCTCGCCGAAAAGCTCTATAACCAGCTTACCCTATCTGAAAATACGCCCCGCGAACACGACAAATCTATCCGATCGCGCGGAGAACGAAAAGCGGTGCTCGCATCGCGCGTTGCTATAGGGGGGTCCCATACGGAAGTCTTGGTTAAGGACTATCTCATTTGGTTCACCAACGACGAGTGCTATTTCAGCCGGGTCACAGAAAGTGGCGACGACCGCGATGTGCTGGTCTTGCGGAAGATCAACCCCGATCGGAGACGCCTCGACGGGGCGCACTCCCTCACTCAAGCGATTGGACGAGCGGCGTACCAAAGCCGCCTCGAGGGCTCGATGGTGCCGGCAGGGGACGGTGGGAGGAAGCTGGTCTGGTTCCCGAACACTCTGCGGGGTGCGTAAAAGGTAACGATCCGCAATGTCCATAAGCTTGGATGATCTGCGCGGCCGTTGGACGTGGAAATTGTAACATGAAATATTTACTGAAATAATTCGATTTTGGCCCCATTACCGCCGAGGATAGGTGAAGTCTTCCGATGGCCGAGATATTCCCAAAAGTAGTGGATGGTCACGACAGCTTAAGCGGCGAGCTTCGTTCCATCTCTGAAGATCACTCCGGCGATGTACGTTGGGTTATAATCCCTTTATCGCTCACTCAAGGGAGCCGATAGTTTTGGCCGAATCTGCATCAATCAAATCCAATCTCATTCTGTCCGTGGGGACGCAGGTCGTCGCGTTGGTCGAAGTTCGCGGCACCGATGGAAAGCCAGTGCATCCGCGTGGGGCGGTTGGCGTCGTGATTCAATCGCCGTCGGACTATTGGCACAGCTATCGCGTGCGCTTTCCGGATGCATTTGAAGCGGCGCTGCATCGCCAGGAGTTGGCGGTTCTTTCACAGTTCCAAAGCGGCGGCGTCATCGATTCAGTTTCCGGCGTGAGCGCCCCGTTGTTGGCCGAGTACGATCTTCAGCGACACGTGATTTATCGTTGCATCGTCGGCTCCCGGGCTTATGGTCTCGATGATTCCGAAAGCGATACCGATCGCCGCGGGATATATTTGCCGCCCGCGGAAATGCATTGGTCGCTCTATGGCGTTCCCGAGCAGCTCGATTACAACGCGACCGAGGAGGTCTATTGGGAAGCACAGAAATTTGTGATTCTGGCCCTGAAGGCAAATCCGAATGTGCTGGAGTGTCTGTACACCACCCTGGTTGAAAGCGCGACCCCTCTTGCCATAGAGCTGTTAGATTTACGCGATCGATTTCTGTCCAAGATGGTTTACCAAACCTACAACGGTTACGTCCTGAGCCAATTCAAGAAATTGCAGGCCGATATTCGCAACAAAGGCGACGTGAAGTGGAAGCACGTGATGCACCTGCTTCGGTTGTTGCTCGCCGGAGTCGCGGCGCTCGAGGAAGGCCATGTGCCCGTGCGCGTCGGCTCCAATCGCGACCGCCTGCTGGCGATCAAGCGCGGCGAAATTCCGTTCGAGGAGTGTGAAGGCTGGCGCCGGGAACTACATCAGAAATTTGATAAGGCGCTGACCAACACCAAATTGCCAGAACGACCCGACTACGAGGCCGCCAACGCGTGGCTCTTGCGAGCAAGACGTTCGATGGTCGATGCGACGAGCGAAAGTTGAATGAAATTCGCGCCGGGAATCATTAATCTTGTCGATGCGCAGCCCTATCCGTTCGTGTTCGTAACGATCAGCGGTGCGCACCTCTACGGCTTTCCATCGCCCGATAGTGATTACGATCTTCGCGGCGTGCATGTATTGCCGGTCGCTGAAGTGGTTGGATTGGATGCAGGACGCGAGACCATTGAGGTCTCCGGCGATCGCGATGGCATGGAGATGGATTTAGTCACTCACGATGCTCGTAAGTTTTTCCTGCTCATGTTGAAGAAGAACGGCTACGTTTTGGAGCAGCTTTATTCGCCACTGGTGGTGCGGAGCATACCCGAGCATGAGGAGTTGAAGGAAATCGGTCGAACGTGCATCACCAAACACCACGCGCACCATTACATCGGATTCGCCGACACGCAGTGGAAATTATTCGAGAACGAAAATCCTCGTCGCGTGAAGCCGTTGCTGTATGTCTATCGAGTGCTGTTGACCGGCATTCACCTGATGCGAACCGGCGAGGTCGAGGCCAACCTTGTGACATTGAACGAGCGTTATCCGCTCCCCTATATCCCCGATCTTGTTGCCCGAAAACTGGCTGGACCGGAACAATCCAAGCTGCCCAGTTCCGATTTTGATTTTCACCGCCGCGAGTATGAACGGCTTTTAGCCGAATTGAACGGAGCGTCCGAGCGAAGTTCGCTGCCCGAAGTTCCGTCCGCGAGGCCCAAGTTGAACGATCTTTTGATTCGGTTGCGCGGTTGTCGGCAATGAAGGGTCACCATATTAGGCGCGATCGGTGCCCTGGGCCACATTGTTCACACCGTTTGGTAACCGGTTTATCTTTTGAACACCACGATTCCTTGCAAGAAAACGCGACGGTGCGAGATGAATTGCGATTCACCCGAATCTTGGTGACTAGGCAAGATGTATACGCCAAGGACAAATCAATTCTTTTTCGGACTGATATTCTGGTTGACGCGGAAGAGATTCTCGGGATCAAATTTTGATTTGATTTGCTGCAGCTTGGAATAGTTTTCGCCGTAGGTCGCTTCGATGCGGGCGGAGCCTTCTTCCATCATGAAATTGACGTAGGCGCCGGGGGCGGCGTAGGGGTGAACGGCTTGCCAATAATCCTTGGCCCAGCGGGTGATTTTCCCGGCATTTGTCGGGGAAGGGTCAACGCCCACGATGACTTCGGCCCATTTTGATTTTCGATAGCTGAAGGCCGCGTCGGTGGAGCTTTTGCGATGGACGGCGCCGTTGATGGGGTAGAGGTGCATGGCGGAGTGCATGGTCGGAAGTTCAGAGCCGAATTTGAGGTGTTGCGCGATTGCGGGTTCGCTCAGTTCATTGACGAAATCGGCCTTCCAATACCATTGCAGTCCGGAGCAGTAGAGTCCGTCGAAGAGGCTTTGAAGTGCCGGCAAAGGCACGGGGCCAACATGAGCCATGAGGGGTTTGGCCCAGGATTGCACCGGCGCGAGCCATTTCTGGGTGGTGTCGGCGTCGGCGGTCGAGCACCACATGATGCCGCAGACTTTTTTCAGATGAAGCGCTTCGGGAAATGGAGGGGCGGGAGGAACGGTCATCAGGGCGAAAAATCCGTTGAGGTCTTGCGGCGCATCGGTGATGAATGGCTCGTATTTCCGCAGGATCTGCGGAGTGTCTTCTATCGCCCAGAAGATGGGGCCGGCCGTGACGGTATGAGCCGGGTTCAATCGGAAGGTGAAGCCGGTGACGACGCCGAAATTTCCACCTCCTCCTCGGAGGGCCCAGAAAAGTTCCGGATTCTGGGATTCGTTGGCGATGACCAACCGGCCATCGGCCAGAACGATATCGACGGCAAGCAGATTGTCGATGGTGAGCCCATACTTGCGGGAAAGGTGGCCGATGCCCCCGCCGAGCGTGAGACCGCCGACGCCGGTGGTGGAAATGATTCCGCTGGGTACTGCCATACCGAAGGGATGGGTGGCGTGATCGACGTCGCCCCAGACACAGCCGCCGGCGACGGAGACGGTTTTAGCGCCAGGGTCGACGCGCACGCCGCGCATGCGCGAAAGATCAATGACGAGCCCGTCATCGCACCCGCCGAGACCGGGCCCGTTGTGACCACCGCCTCGGATCGCCAAGAGAAGCTTATTCGTCCGCGCGTAATTGACGCACGCCATCACATCGGCCGCGTCCACGCACTTGGCGATCAGCCGTGGTTTCTTGTCGATCATCGCGTTGTAGAGTTTGCGGGCGTCGTCATAGTTGGCGTCGCCGGGTTGGATCAGTTCGCCGCGTAAGGCCCCCTTTAGGTCTACCACGCTCATGGGTCATCACTCCCGCCGGATGGCTCTCAAATCCCCCTGCCGATGATCTCATTTATGCCCGCGGAAAAGTACGACTTCCGCAAAGGCATGTGGCAGATCGTACAATCTCGCGAAGCTTTTTCGCAAGTTCTAACTGCGCAGCGGCAGAGAAAAACTTTTCGAATCTCACGAATTGGTTACTCGTCATTATTTACATCGAGCGCGCGAGAACACCAAGTCTCGTTTCGATTTCTCGCTTGAATCGCGGCGCGATTTCGTCGATCCACGCTGCGGTCCTTCCTGATTGGATCTTGATCCATAACTTCCGGCGATGGGGCCACCAGGTAATCTCAAGCGTTCCGCGTCCGCGATCGCGCTTCAGGTGCCAATGCGTGCAGCCCGGAAAAGATTTGAGGGTTCCGCGCATCGTCATGGTCAGACCGAGATCGATGGTGGTCCTGTCGATGACGACGGCGATTTTGCCGGGGCTGATTTTTTCAGGTAGGCGAATGACGATTTCTTTCGACATCGCTGTAATCGTTGAAACTGGGTCATTAAACGCGCGCATGCCGTCTATGGGCCGTCCTCGCTAAACCGTATACTCTTTTAAGGGATGGTCGCACGTGTTTCCAGTAATGCTTTTCCCACCCCGCGGCAAGAATCACACGAAGCTTTATCCGAAGCGGACCGACGAAGCCGTGGTACAATTCCCGCAAATGAAACGCCTCCGCCGATGGCTGCTCAATGGTTTTGCGGCGATGGCGCTGCTGCTGTGCGTGGCGACGCTGGCGCTGTGGATTCCGCCGGGGGAGCGTCGCGGCTCTTTCGTTTCAGCGCATCCAAAGCTACCCTGCAAATATGATGACGCTGGGCACGTTCTACAGGCAGACGTGGTGGCTATGGATGCTGTTTCTGATCTGCCTGTGCGTGCTGGCGTATATCGTGTCGCTTGTGTTTCTTGTCGGCATTCCGGCCCTGATCGCATATTCAATTTATTTCGGAATCGTGCGCGTCGCGGAAATTCGGAAAGAAGAAGCGGAGGCGATACGCAATCAAAAAAGTACGTAAGGCGGAGTTGGAAATTGGACAGCTGTGAATTTCCAAAGCGTTTGGAGGGCTGACGCCGCGAAGGGAATTTTGCCACCAGTACCTCACGGCTGATCTTCCTTGAGTTCATCCGCCAGCATCTTTGCGACCTTGCGCGAGGTTGCCAACCGTTTGACGGCGATGGCCCGGACCGTTTCGAAGTGGAAGCCATCTTTGATGCGGGCTTCCCAATATCCGTAGTCCTCGCGTTTTTCGGACGCGGTTGCCAGATCGCCGACGCCTTCGCCCTGCAATCCCAACTGGATGGCTTGGATGATCAGGCCGATCACGCCGAAATCTTCGAGGTTCAGGGCATCGGCCATGAGCTTGGCCTCGTCGATGACGGGCGAGCGGTGGGGGACCTCGTGGATCAGGCGGGTGGTTCGGTCCAAAAGAGATTCTTCCACATCTGAGCCGACGAGGCTGACGAGCAATTCGGCCGCCTGCTCGCAGCGGTCGCGGAGGTTGGTCCGGCCCAGCCGGCCGGAAATCAATCCCTTTCCCTGCCGCGGGGGAAGCTGCAGCGCGTAACACGCCAGTTCCAGGGCGTCGGCGTCCACTTGCTGGCCAATCAGATTCATCGAGATGAATTTGCTGGTCCGTTGCCAGAGGCGCGCGGCATCGCCTTTGAGTCTTGAGCCCAGTGAACCTTGGTCATCCACGGTGCTGAGCACTTTTTCAAGGCGCTTGCGCAGGTCCGGTTGAAGAGACATTGTCGCGTCCGTGCGGACATCACCCACGTCGAAGAACTACGCCGGAATTGTACAACGATCGGGATCGATCCCGCTTCAGCGATCGCAGTAGTATCGCCGCACTCGGCTATATTGAAAGAAAAAAACCGGGAAATGACTATTTCTCACGGCGCGGTGTTTCAGATTCCCAAAAGCAAATTGCGCTGCGGTGCAGGTGCTGCGAAGAACGAACAGTGCAAATGACTTTATCGAATCAACATGGCCGAGCGATCGGGCCCCACGCTGACCATGGTAATTGGAACTCCCAGCAATTGTTCAATTCTCTTAACATATTGCTGGGCCTCGGGCGGAAGCTCGGCGAAGTTGCGGCAGCCGCTGATGTTGCCTCGCCAACCGGGCACGGTTTCATAGCCGGCCTCCACTTCGGCCAGGACATCCATATCCGCGCGAAAATAGGGTAAATGCGATCCGCGGTATTTGTACGATGTGCATACGTTTACGCGATCCAGGCCGGAGAGAACATCCAGCAGGGTAATGGCCAGCGAGGAGACGCCGCACAAATCGACTGAATATCGAGCGGCTACCGCGTCAAACCACCCGCAACGGCGGGGGCGGCGAGTGGTCGTTCCATATTCGTTGCCACGCTCGCGGATGTAGCTGCCGATGTCGTTGTTTTGCTCGGTCGGGAACGGCCCACCCCCGACGCGCGTGCTGTAGGATTTGACGACGCCGAGAAAATTCTGAACCATCTGCGGGGGAACGCCCGAGCCATTGTAGACCCCCAGCCCGGAACAATTGCTGCTGGTCACGTAGGGATACGTGCCATGATCGACGTCCAAAAGCACGGCGTGGGCGCCTTCGAAGACTATTCGCTTGCCTTGGCCGGCGTATTGCAAAAGCAGGAACGTCGTATCGTCCACGAACGGGGTGATGCGCCGCCCGAAATCTCGGTATTGCTCGAAAACCTGCTTCCAATCGACGGGCGGCAGATCGTAAAGAGCACGCAAGACCTTGTTCCTTTCCGTTACCACGTTGCCGACGCGCTCTTTAAGCTTCTGCTCATCCACAAGATCGGCCACGCGAAGGGCGGTGGACCGCTGCATTTTGTCTGCGTAGGCCGGCCCGATTCCGCGGCGCGTCGTGCCGATGGCGGTTCCTTCGGAACTCTGCTCGCGGGCGGAATCCTCCTGCATGTGATACGGCATCACCAGATGCGCTTTGTAGCTGATCCGCAGATTGGCCGGCGTGACGGCGATTCCGCGGGCTGCCAGTTCGTCGATCTCACGAAACAGCGCCGCGGGGTCGAGAACGACGCCGTTGCCGATGATGTTCATCTTCCCCGGCCGAAGGACGCCGATGGGGAGCAGATGGGTGGAATATTTTTCGCTGCCGATGCGGACGGTGTGCCCGGCGTTGGCTCCGCCGCAGTAGCGGACGACCACATCCGCCCGTTCCGCGAGCAAATCCACGATTTTTCCCTTTCCCTCGTCACCCCATTGCAGCCCGATGACGCAGGTATTTTGCTCTTGCAGGGGAATCACAGCAGCTTGCCTTTCCAATAATCAGGATGAACACGAACGCTTTTTGGAAAGTAGGGCGGCCGGAAGGGGGTGTCAAGCAACCGGCCGGTCTTTGGCAGAGAAAGCAAACAAGCGATTTCTCCCTTCGCGGCTATCTTCACATTCTTCGCGGTTTCACGGTTCAATGTTGTATTCATCTCCCTGCCGTTTTTGCCGCGATGGGGATGACAACGATGCTTTTGGGATGGGTGGGACATTCGAGTTGGCAGACTCCGCAGCCGATGCAGCCGAGCGGGTTGACCGCCACCCGGCCGGCCTTGAGTTCGATGGCCGCCGAGCCAAGCGGGCATTTGTCGACGCAGATCGTGCAGGATTCGCCGCGGCTGCGAACGCAACTCGACTCGTGCCAAACCGCCGTTCCCATGTCGATGTCGTTGATGGAGGTCGGCAGGATCGAGGCGGTGGGGCAAACGTGCATGCAGGCAAGGCCCGAGCAGACGACGCACGCGGCCGAATCCGCGTCGATGTGTGGTAGGCCGCCCGCTTTGGAGGAATCGATTTTGATGGCGTGGACCGGACATGCCGCCACGCACGCGCCGCTGCGCGAGCAGGTCTGGCGGAACTGCGCCTCGGGGAGCGATCCCGGCGGCCGCAGCCAGACGCCATCAGACGGATCACGCCGGGATGATTCCGCCGACGGCTGATCGAGCTTGCCCAACTGGTGCGCGATTCGCTCCAGCGGCTTGGCCGCCGAGGCCAGCGGCCGCAGGAGTTCCGACAACCCGATGCGGAAAAACCGCCGTCGATCCACCGGTTTGTCTTTGTCCAAGGCCATGGCCCTCAATTATAGCGCGGCCGGCAAGATCATCGCGCCCGCGAGAGTTCCCCCAGGATATCCGAAAACGCGTTGACGGAGAGCGTAAAGTGATCGATCAGATCCTGCCCCGAGCCGGTTGCGTATCCGATGGCACATATGCCTTTAAATCCCTGTGTTTTCAATTCGCTCGCGATGCCCGAAACATCGACGACGCCCGCACCGAGCGTAGTTTCGCGGCCCTGATCGTCGACGTCGCTCAGGTGCACTTCGAGGATATGCCCGGCGAGTTTTCGCACGCATTGCACCGGCGAGAGGCCGGAACTTTGCCAAGCGACGATATCGGCGCAAATCCCCATCCGGCCGGACCGACCGGAAAGCAGCCGAAGCTCCTCGTCCGGGTTCCAATGATTTGCCGGCTTGGGAAAGTTCACGATCGCGACGTTGATGCGATATTCGCCCGCGAGTTTGTCCAGAAGTTCCAGCGAATCATCCGGCGGATCGACGACGATGGTTTTGGCCCGAAGCGTTTTGGCCAGATCGAATATTTTGCGCACGTCACTTTCGTTGTCGTCGGGGCGCACGACGCCAAAGCTCACGATGTCCATGTGAACGTGTTTCAATTTGCTGAGCAGAGCGTCGACATCGTCAGGCGATTGCGCCTCGTCCGGCGCGAGTTCAAGGTGATGGAAATTGAGCGAATGCAATAAGTCGATCGTTTCCAAAGCTGAGCGGTCGTGGAATGTGGCGCATCGGCCTGCAAGTTGCCAGGAAAGCTTCAACAGCGCGGCGTGGTTCACGTGGATGACGGGCCGCGTGGTTGCATCAGCGGCGCGAGCGCGCGGTGATGCGGTGGCCAGTAGAAGCACCACGCACAGCGCAGCCATCGACCGCCACCGGAGGCGAGCACAGAGGCGCAATCCGTGATTTTCTCTGTGTCCTCTGCGCAGGCTTTTGATTTGAGTGCGAATCATCATTTAACGACCTCACTACACACGGCGGATGACCAGGTTCTGGGTGTTCACTACGCCGGCGATGTCGAACACATCGAGCCGAGCGGCGAAATCAATGTCCGGTTCCAGCCCGGCCTTCGTGACGTTTTTGCCGCCCTGGCAATCACGCAGAACGCGCGGCAAATCATTCCGGCAACTCAGGAATAGCTGGTGTGCCATCCGGGCGGCATCGTTGGCGGGGCAATATTTCCCGCTCCGGAGCAAGTGGTCGCACACCGCGCCGGCGCCGATGGCGTCTTCCATTGCGATTTCGCCATAGGTTCCCGATCCCAATAGAATCACCGGTTGAATCGTTGCGGCGGCGGCTTTCGCGGCGGCGGCGGAGTTTACCAACGCTCCGACAAACAGGGTCGATGCGGACCGCGCGGCATTCAGCGCTTTGGTGCCGTTGGTGGTGGCCATGAATACATCACGGCCGGAATGTTCGGCCGTGAATTGGCCCGGGCTGTTGCCCATGTCCACGCCGGGAGCGGGCAGGGCGTGCAGTTCGCTGCAGAGGATTGGCCGGGGCGTTTGGGCCGCGGCGGCAGATTTGGCGTCGGCCAGATCGGCGAATGCATGGACGCTCCGGATGCCGGCCGCGAAAGCGGCGATGATCGTTGTGGTTGCGCGCAGCACGTCAAACACCACGACGGTCTTTCCGACCAGCGACGTTTTTCCCAAACCTGTCGGCGTCAGGACGACCTCGATATCCATAAGCACATCCTTCAGCGATCGGTCATTCCTCTTTCCGCGAGATTAGCGATAGGATGGCGCGGGTGCAAAGGAGATCAGATGTCCAGTCGAGTTTGCGTCATTGATATGCCGGGTTTGAGCCGGGAATTGCTCGGCGAGATTCCGCCGGGTTGTGCGGTTGGGCGATGGTTGGCGGGTCAACGGGTGCTGGGATTGACGCCGAGTTTCCCGGCCGTCACTTGCTCGGTGCAAGCGACGCTGACGACCGGCGTTGAGCCGGAAAAGCACGGAATGATCGCCAACGGATTGCCGACGTTCCGGTCGGCGGACGATCGGGCGTTGGTCGATGCGAGCAATTTTGCGGAGTTCCGCCGGCAAATCAGTTTCTGGGAGCAGTCGAACCAGTTTTTGGAGGTCCCGCGCTTTTGGCAGGATTCATCCGGAAAGAGCCGGTGGAAGACGGCCCTGCTGTTCTTTCAGAATTCGATGCCGGGCTTCGCCGGCGCCGCTCGGCCCGCGGCGGACATCGTTCTGACGCCCAAGCCGGATCACGGGCCGGATGGCAAGCTCGTGAATCTCTGCTGGTCGCAGCCGGCCGAGTTGGTTCCGAGACTGTTCAAAGAATTGGGGCCGTTTCCGCTGATGAATTATTGGGGACCGATGGCGGGGATTGCTTCGAGCCAATGGATCGCGCGGGCGGCGGCGATCGTTTGGCGGGAACAGACGCCGCAGCTTCAGTGGGTTTACGTTCCGCACCTGGATTACGACATGCAGCGGTTCGGCCCGAATTCGCCGCAGGCGAAGGCGGCCGTGCGCGATGCGGCGATGGCGATTGAGCCGCTGGTTGCCGAGGTGCTGGCCAGCCGGGGGAAAATCGTGCTGCTCAGTGAATATGCGATGCGGCCGGTCGATTCATTCCTGCAACCCAATTCCGTTCTGGAACAGGAGGGGCTTCTGTTCACGCGCCAGACGCCTGATGGCCGGCTGGTGGATTTCGATCGGTCGGCGTTCGTGATGGTGGACCATCAGATCGCCCATGTGTATGCACAGACTGCGGAGGAGATCGACAGCCTGGCCCGGGTGCTGGACCTGGAGGGAGTACAGGCCGTGCTGCGGGAACCGGCGGCGGGCATTCGGCATCGCAGGGCGGGAGATTTAATTCTGCTCGCCGAGCCGGGGACGTGGTTCGATTATCGCTGGTGGTCGCGGCCGGAAGATGCGCCAGCGTTCGCCAAGACGATCGACATTCATCGCAAGCCCGGATACGACGCATTGGAATTGTTCTGGGATCGGAGCACGAATGGCGTGTCGCAGAATCCCGCGCTCGTCAGGGGAAGCCACGGCATTGTGACGCCGGGGGAGGCGGTGATCGTTGGCGATTTGGGGGGCGCGCAAGAGAAGGTTGTAGCGGCCAGCGACGTCGCCCGGATCGTCAGCGCGGACCTTACGGCCTGACGACGATCCCGTCGGCATGCAGTTCACTAAGCCGGTTGGCGCAGCGATCCAGGTAAGTCAAGTATTGCTGCCGGTCGTCGTGATAGTCATCCCGCTCCTGCATGTACCTGTGAGTGACCGGGTCGGTCAGGTAGCGCGCGGTGGCGGCCTTGGCGGCTTGCAGGATCGACAAATAAGTGCTGGGGTCGGCCGACTCGATGGTGGCCCGGTTGTATTGCTCGCCGGTGCGCGGGTCCTTGGGGTACATCTTGATCATGACCGGCTCGTCGATGTAATACTTCAGAACGGTCACGGCGAAGCGGCGCATCGCGTCCCGATATTCCCGTGCGGCGGATTCGAGCAGCTTTTGCCGCTGCGACCCGCTCGCGGAAGCGGCCGCGAGGTAATCATGATCCGCCAACATCATTTGCTCGCCGCTGAGGGTGTCGTCCACGTGAATGAAATAAACCGAAGCATTGGCTTCATATTTCTTCATGTGCTGCTGGAACTCGATTCTCGCATCGTGGAAAAGACGGGCGGCCATGGCGTAGCTGTAAAGCGCGGCGTTGTAGTCGGCCTTGTCGGGCGTCGCGCGATCGAAGGGGAATGCGGCCGTGGGCTGCTCCAACTCGATCGGATCGTCGCTCTCGGGAACGTACAGCCCCCACATGCGCAGCTCGAATCGCCGGCCGCGTTCCCATTCATCGTTGGCCCAGTCCTTGAGACACAGGGCCGGACGCGCGTCGATCACGGTGTCGCCGATTTGGATGTGGTGCTCGCCCCACAGGGTTTGCAGGTACTGGCCGCGCTTGTAATCGTTATAGGCAAGCGCAAGGGTCGAGATGCCGTAGGGAAAAGGTTCGTATTGCTTTAGGAATTGCAGGGTGGAGCCGTCATACCAGGGGGCGGAAGCGGGCAAATCCTTGGGGCGCGGATATCTCGGGGTCAGCAGATCGGGCAGGATGTACCCATTCTGATCGAGCATGGGATCAAGCCGGACGCGGCGCCAACTGGGGTCGTTCCGCTCGGCGGCGGGGCGGTTTTCCGGCGCAAAGTTGACGCCGAGCCCGGTGAATTCCGTGACAAGCTGTTTTGCGACGCTCGGTTCGATGAGAACCCGATCGACCTGGGTTTTCTCATCGAGCGAGATGGGCGATGCGTCCTCGATCCAGCCGGCCTTGGCGGCGAGGGTGCGGAATTCATTTGCGCGCTGAGGAGGAAAGGTGACGCGGGTGAGGGTTTGCGATTCGCGGCGGATGCGGGCGCGATAGTAAACGTGTTCCGAACTGGTGCCGAGCTTGTCGCCGTAAATGGCCGCAATCGCCGTGATGATGTTGATGTCGTCGTGACGCTCGCGCTCGACTTTCTGGCCGTAGTCGATGGCGTCGAGAATCGTCGTGTACTTGTTGCGGAGGCTGGCCATCTGCACGGAGATGTTGTAGGCCTTGTTCCATATCTGGAAGAGATGAACCGTGTCGAATTCGGGCTGGAGGAGACGGATCCATTCGACCTTGGTGTCGAAATCTTCGAGGTCGTGCTTTTGTTTCTGATTTTCGCTGCTGGTCCAGAGGATCATGACCAGCGGACCGCGCAATCCGCCCAGCAGAAGGGCGGTGGCAAAGCTGGGCATGGAACTGAGGGAAGAGTCGGAGTTGGAAGCGGTGAAGCCGCCGGGGTGGCCATTGTTGCGGATGGCGTTGTGCTCGTCGATGGCCCAGTCTCGCGTGTAGCGGGTCGCCACAAGCCCTATGACCAGAAGCACCGCGACGACAACGCGTGCGCCGGTGTTTCGGCGGCGAATTTTCGGCTCGGGCGATAGCATCAGGCTCATGGCGCGACCTCTTTATTGCGAAGCACGAGATACGCGAGAATGATCGCCGGGACGCCGAACCCGCCAAGAACCGTCAAGGCTTCCAGCATTTTTGCGGCGGAGACGCTGACGCCCTGCTCGATGTCCTCGATGGCGTCGAACTTGGACGTATCAGGCAAAACCTGCGAAACCCCGTTCAGGATGCGCGACAGCGTGTCCACTCCGGTGCTGACGACGCTGGAGAGAGCGGGGTCGGTGAATTTAAAATCGCTGACGATCTGCCGCCCGAGGCCCGGGCCCGAAACATCCGCGAGCTGATCGACGCCCCAGTGCCCCAGCAGGAGCAGCACCGTCAGGACGATGGCGATCGGCCAGGAGAGGAACGTGCTGCACAACACCGCGAAAATGATGACGAGGATGCTCATCATCCAGATGATGAAGAGGCTCTTGATCAAATTCAGCTCGAAAGGCTGGTGGGAAATGATGAGCTGAAGCGAATCGGGAAACAGCCCGATGCTTTCTTCGTTGTTCATGCAGTGGAAGATGATGTCGAAATTGCCGGTGGTGATCGCGTCGGCGGGGATGCTGAAATAAGCCGGCAGTCGGCTTTCCACCAGGACAGGATTGGGCAGGGCGGTGACCTTTTTTGTGGCGTCGTCGATGACCCGCACGGCCAGCGCCGTCGCATCCTCATGCCCGGCCTCCACGTCGGAATTTGAGCGTTCCACCTGCACGCTGATCTGAAGCGGAATCTGGTCCTGCACCAGAAGGGACGGCGGCGGGGTATTGCGAAAGCTGTACATGGCGGTGGCGTTGGGCGAGTCGCTGCCGCCATTCATTTCCTGATCGTAGTGGACGCCCAGGTGGCCGCGGAAGGCGAGCAATTCTTCGGCTCCGTCAACTCCCGGCAGGGGATTGATTTTGGTGGCGTGTGGACCGTCGATGTCGATCTCACCTGGCTTGATTTCCGGAATAAAACAATCGACGGGACGAGTTCCGACCAGGTAATCGACATTGGCGCTGCCGCCAACGATGCGGATGCGGAATGCGGGGTGATTAAACAGAGCGAGCGCCGTTTGCGGCGGGAGCCAGGCGTATGCGTACTGCGCCGTGCTTCCATCGGATAGTTTGGCCGGCTCGCTCAAGCGCACGTATGCGCCGCTGTGGGCGGGATTGATCTTCCTCGTTTTGGAATACGCGACGATGTTCTGCACCAGTTCACCGGCGCTGGAACCGCCGATCATCAGGTTGCCCATGTCTATGTCGTTATAATCTTGGTCCAGAATTTCGAAAGACACTCGAGGGGGAACCAGACGAGCCGGTACGGGGGGCGGTCCGAAGGTGGGCCCCAGAGTATGGGTGGTAGGGGGCTGATCGTCGGCTTTGCCGGTGCGGCGGGTGTTGAGAGTGACGCGAACGGCCAAGCCGTTTTCGCCGATGCCCTGGTGGGCCCAATCTTCCACGTTATCGCTGGGCGGGCCGAAGAGAACGGCCCGGTCGCCGAGGTAGCTGACGACGAAATCCTCATCGCCCTGGTTGCTGATGATGCGGATGGGCGTTCGTGGGTCGGGCGGCGCGCCGAACATGCCGAGTTCATCGGGCGCCCAGAAGCTGCGAGCGGTCAGGAGGCCGGTTTGCTGATATTCCACAAGCCGGCCGCGCTCGGTGTCGCTGACGTCGCCTTCCTGAAGGCGGTACGCGATCTGCTGCCCCTTTTGATGGGCGCTGATCCGCATGTAAGCCCACGTGAACAAACCCATGATGATGACGATGGCGAGGGCAACGCGTGAAAACCCGATCACCTTGCCCAGGACCAGTTCCAGCCGGGTGATGGGCTTGGTGACGATCGTGTAGATGACCCGGCTTTCGATCTCCTTGGGGAGATTCGTGCAGGCGAGAATAATGCTCGAGAGCATCACGACCACCGCGGTGGCGAAGAGGCAGACTTTGAGCGATTGGCGAACCGCATCCTGCTCGTCAAGTGCGCGCTGGAACTGAGTGATGCCGATGGCCCCGACGATGGCCAGCGGCGTGATCCACAGCACGCGTTTGCGGATGGATTCGTCGAAGCAAACGCCAGAGATGGCCCACACACGCGTGAAGCTGAATCGCATGACGTCGCTGGCGCCGGCGACGAACAGGCCGAAGATCACGATCAGGGCGACGACCAGCCAGCCCCAGTTATTGGCCAGCAATTCGCCGGCGCTCAGTAGCGGGAGATTGTGAAGGTGCGGGTACAACGGAGGAACCTCATCAGCCTGATCCGACCGACGATTGGCCGGCGACGGTGTTTTCGCGGACGATGCGGATGAACAAGTCTTCCAGCGTCGTGGTCGGATGAGTGACCACGGTGTTGTTGACTCCCATGCGGGACAAAAACATTTTGAGTTCGTTGATTTGCTGATCGTCCATGCTGGGCGTCTGAATCTGCGTGACATCCTTGACCTGAAGCAGATCGCGCACCTGGCCGATCGTCTGCATCGTCCCGCGGAACAAAATGGTGATTCGATCGCAGACATCCTGAACATCAGCCAGGAGGTGGCTGCACAGCAGCACGGTCTTTCCCTGTTGCTTGAGGGAAAGGATCAGGTCTTTCATTTCGCGCGTGCCGATCGGGTCCAGTCCGGTGGTCGGCTCGTCAAGCAGAACCAGATCGGGATTGTTGATCAGCGCCTGGGCAAGACCGATCCGGCGGGCCATCCCCTTGGAATATTCGCGCAGTTTGCGTTTGCGGGCCTTGGCGTCGAGACCAACCGTGTCGAGCAGGGCGGGAACTCGGCGTTTCAATTCGGCCCTGGGAATCCTGAAAAGGCGGCCGTAAAACCGCAGCGTCTCCTCGCCGTTGAGAAACCGGTAGAGATAAGATTCCTCGGGAAGGAACCCGATGCGTTCGTTGATGGCAGTGCTGCCGGCCGCCTGGCCCAGGACCGTCGCGGTGCCGCGCGAGGCGAAGATCAGACCGAGGAGAAGTTTGATGGTGGTGCTTTTGCCCGAGCCGTTGGGGCCGAGCAGGCCGAAAACCTCGCCGCGGTGGATGGTGAGGTTCAGGTCGTCCAGGGCGCGGACTTTGTCCCTGCCCCAGAAATCCTTATAGATTTTGGTGAGATGTTCGGTATGAACCGCTTCGTCGTTGTTTGCCATCATCATGATGTCGAAAGGCCGCGTCCGCTTGCGAGCCGGGAAAGCAAAGGTCCGGTGAGAAAAGGAATGCGCTGCTCAGTTAGAAGTTGCACGATTGACGGGCTTTAGCGTCGCGATCCCATCGGAGGCTTGCGGGTCGTGCGAGCTTGCCGGCGGCGCTTTTCGCTGGGCTTTTCGTAATAGGCGATCCGCTTGATGTCTTTGGTGAGACCCTCTTTCTCACACATCTTCTTAAACCGCCGCAGCATCTGCTCGGCGGTTTCGTTGCCACGCGACTTGACCTTGATCATCGAGCACAGTCCTTTCACAATCCGAGAAAACCGATAGCTTAACGGAATGGCCGAAATGTTCAATACGCACACCCTCCCCATTCGGGTTCGCTACATTGAAGTGGATGCGATGGGATATCTGCACCACAGCCGCTATTTGCAGTATTTCGAAATGGGCCGGATCGAGGCCCTGCGGGCAGCCGGAATGAGCTATGCCGACCTCGAGCGGCAGGGGATCTTCTTCGTGGTGGTCAAAGCCGAGGTGCGATACAAAACACCGGCGAGGTACGACGAGGAATTAACGCTGACGACGCGTGTGATCCGCCAGACGCCGGTGCGGTTTGACCACGAATACGACCTGCGGCGCGGGCAGACGCTGATCGCCCAAGGATCAACGACCATCGCGTGCGTCGGCAGGGACGGGCAGTTGAGGGCCATGCCGGAAGAAATGTTGGGGAAGTACAAGTAGCAAGTGCAAGCGGCAAGTTAAAACTCATTGGGTACTTGCGACTTGTTGCTTGTAATCGTTCGATTCAACTCACCTTCGCCCCAGGCGCCGTCGGCTCAGATGGCGTCACCACGATTACCCGGCCCGCGCCGGGATCGGTCGCGGCCAGCAGCATGCCCTGGCTGATTTCGCCGCGCATCTGGCGCGAGGCCAGGTTCGCCACCACCACGATCTGCTTGCCCACCAGCGATTGCGGATCGGCAATATGCTGGCGGAGGCCCGCACAGATCTGCCGACGCTCGCCGCCGATATCGATCTGAAGCACCAGCAGCTTATCCGCATTGCCATGCGGCTTGCACTCCAGCACGGTTGCCACGCGCAGATCGAGCTTGGCAAAATCGTCGTAGGTGATGGTAGCCGGCGGTGTTGGCGTCATCGTCATATCTCATGGCCCTCGATAAATAGATATCCTTTTTCAGTTTATGCTGTAGGCTCCCCCTCGCCAAGCCACCGCCGGATTTTTGACCCCCGCGCGGCGCGGCGGCTTGAGCCGCCGTGTTCCCGGGATGATAAAAACCACCGACCCCCGCGCACCAATCCATCCCCATCCGTTGCGGCGATTTACTTATTCTTTCGCTTTGCCGCCGATTCTGGTAACTTTCAGCGTCCATGCGATGCCCGTTCTGCGAAGCCGAGAAGGACAGCTTGAAGGTCATTGATTCACGGACCTGCGAGGGCGGGAAGGCGATACGCAGACGCCGGCAATGCCTCAAGTGCAACAAGCGCTTTACCACCTACGAAAAAATTGAGCAAAATATTCGCCTGAGCGTGGTTAAAAAAGATGGCCGGCGGGTGCCGTGGGATCAGAAAAAGATTGTCAGCGGACTGGAACGTGCCTGCTTCAAGAGGCCAGTGCCTGAAAGCGAACTCCAGCGCATCGCCGACGAGGTGGAAGAGGAGGTTTTCAAGACCTACGATCGCGAAGTCCCATCGGATGCGGTGGGGCGATTGGTCACCGAGCGGTTGCGCCGGATCGATCAGGTGGCGTACGTTCGCTTTGCCAGCGTCTACAAGCAGTTTAAGACCCTGGAAGAACTGGTGGACGAGGCCAAGGCGGTGATCGATGCTCGGCGGTATGAAGATCCCAGCCAAGGTCGGCTGTTCACCGAAGCGGCCGATGGTCCGCGGCCTACCGATGGCGAAAACGGCGACCACCACCCGGCCAAGGGTCGCGCCCCGGTGAAGGACGGTCCCGGCCGACGCAGGGCCGCCAAGACAGCCGAGCACAAGACAGCCGAGCATTCGACAACTGCCGTTCCCTCCGAAGCGTAAAAAATGTCATTGATGACAATCCAGTTAGCGGTCCGATAATTTCTGGAGGCCTTTTTATGCGCCGATGTACAGGATGCGCGATTCTGGCGCTGATGCTGGGGTTGACCAGCTGCGCGCATAAGACCCTGCCGCCCCCCAAGGGGCAACTCTGGCCCACTCTGCCTTTGCAGCAGGTCCCCGATTTCATGCACGGCACGCTCTATGAACGCGTCCGATTCACCGGCCTGGAAGAAGCGCCGGTGTACGGGTACAGCCTCGTCGTCAACCTCCACAACACCGGCGACAGCAGTGCGCCCAGCATGGTGCGCGATTACATCATCAAGCAGATGCTGCTGCGCGGTTTCGACAGCTACGTGACCGGGACGTATGCGAACGTCTCGCCCGAGCAGATGCTTCGGGACAAGCGCGTGGCGCTGGTCGAAGTTGAGGGGCGGATTCCCGTTGGCGCCAGGCAGGGGCAGAGCTTTGACGTGATCGTCCGCGCCATGCCGCGCAACAGCACCAAGAGTCTGGCCCACGGCGACCTGTACGAATGCGACCTGAGCGACATCGGTTTGATCGACCCGCAGGGAATTGACGCGCATCTGCAAGCCTACACGCCCGGCGGGCCGGTGTTCGTGAACCCCGCGTATGCTCTGACCGAAGGCACGGCCAAGCAACTCGGATCGCCAACGGCACTGCGGGTGGGAACGGTTTTGAACGGCGGCGTGGTCCGGTTTGACCGGCCGATCAACCTGGAGATTCGCGAGCCGCAGTACAGCACCGCCCGCCTGATCGAGCAGCTCATCTCACAGCGCTGGCTGGCGCCGACGCAGCTTGGCACGGTTCACGGGGATAAGAGCGATCTCGTTGCCAAGGCGGAGAACCAGGGATTGGTGCTCGTCTATGTTCCCCCGCAGTACAAGGGGGACTGGAAGCATTTTCTGGGAGTCGTCTCGCATCTCTATTTGAATCAGTCGCCGGCATTCCAGGCCGGCAAATTGCGCCAGCTTGTGGCCAGGGCCCACCAACCCAACGCGCCGCTGGCGGACATTTCGTTCTGTTGGGAAGCGATGGGCGCCGAAGCGTTGCCTATGTTTGAGCCGCTGATTTCCGACCCGAATCCGGACGTGGCGTTCGCGGCGGCGCGGGCGGCGGCGTTTTTGGATGATGAGCCGGCCAAGCGGGCCCTCGTCGACATAGCGCTGGACCCGGCCCAGCACAATCAGCTCGAGGCCGTGCGCGCGCTCGGCGAGTTGCCCGATTCGCCCGAGGTCGATCACATGATCGCCCAGCTTCTGGATTCGGATCGAGCCGACGTACGCGTGGCGGCGTATCGCCTGCTGATTGCCAGCCGTGATTTAGATCAGGAATCAGCCGACGATTCCGGCGGCCAGATGCGCCACCATTATGGGATCCTCACGTACAACATCGCGCATCGGTTTCTGCTGGACATTGTTCCCAGCGAAGGCCCGCCGATGATTTACGCGACCAGCACCGGCGTGCCGCGAATTGCCGTGATCGGGCATCGGATGGCGTTGAGCACTCCCGTCACGTTCACGGCGATGGACATGCGCCTGAGCATTACCTCCAGCGATGGGACGAACCTGCTGACTATGTTTTATCGCGACCCGCTGTCTCCCGACACCGTGAAGGTGGAGACGCACAATGATTTGCCGGAAATCCTCGCCCGCCTCGGCGGGGAGGGCCCGGATGACAGCCATCAATTTGATCTGAGCTTCGGCGACGTTGTCGCGGTTGCCCAGCAGTTGGTTGCCGGAGGTCAGGTCTACGGCGTAAGCCTGGCCGACAACAGCCGGCGCCAGTGTACTTTTGAACTGGAACATCCCCTGCTGGAAACGGACGAATGGACCAGCATTCCAACGGATAATCCCCAGGGCCGGCCCCAGGGCGACGCCGCCGTGGTCACCGCTCCAGCGCGAACGGTTCGGGCGGGGGGTTGAATGTATTGGAAAAGCGTCTCGAGATTTGATAAGTTCATTGTAAGGCTCCAGGCCAGGGATCAGGCCAGGGATTTGGCCGCCAGCTTTTCGGTCAAGGAGGACCGCACACGATGCGTCTGAAAAAACTCATCCTGCACGGGTTCAAGAGCTTCGCCGACCGCACCGAATTTGTCTTCGACAGGCCGATCACCGGCATCGTCGGACCCAACGGCTGCGGCAAATCCAACGTCGTTGACGCGTTCAAATGGGTCCTTGGCGAGCAATCCGCCAAGAGCCTGCGCGGCGATGCGATGATGGATGTTCTTTTCAACGGGTCATCCTCGCGCAAACCGGCGGGAATGGTGGAAGTCACCCTTGTCTTTGAGAACCCGCAGACCGAGGGCGGCAAGCGGGCCATCAATCTCGATACTGACGAAATCGCCGTCGGCCGACGGCTCTTCCGCGATGGCACCAGCGAATACCAGATCAACAATTCCACGACCCGCCTCAAGGACGTGCGCGAGCTGTTCCTCGATACCGGCGTCGGCGTCGACGCCTACAGCGTGATCGAGCAGGGCCGTGTCTCGGCGATGCTCGATGCGAATCCCGAGGAACGGCGTTTGATCTTCGAGGAGGCCGCCGGAATCTCCAAGTTCAAGGCCCGCAAAAAAGAATCGGAACGCAAGCTCGAAAAAGTGGATCAGAACCTGCTCCGCGTCAACGACATTGTTGAGGAAGTGGAAAAGCGCCTGCGCAGCGTGAAAATCCAGGCGACCAAGGCCCGCACCTTCCGCGAGCATTCAACAAAGCTGGCCGAGCTGCGCCTCGGCCACAGCTTGCAGGAATATCACACGCACAGTCAGGCACGGCAGAGATTGGAAGCCTCCCGCGAGGAAGCCAAGTTTCGGCTGGACGATATCAGCGGCGATCTGGCTTCGGCGCAAAATGCGCTGGCGGCGAAGAAGGAATCGTTCGAATCGCTCTCGCAAACCCGCCAGCGTTTGGAATATGAACTGGTCCAGGCGAGATCGCAGATTCAATCGGCCACGCAGAAGCAGCAATACGCCGCCCAGCAACTGGAACAGATCGCCGAGCAATTGGCGGGCTTCGAGCAGGACAAGGCTCAAATCCAGGCGAAGCTGGTTGAGGTAGGACAATCGCTGTCGGCGGATACGCAAACGCTGGCGGCCCTCACGGCGGAACTGGACGAGCAACGCGCCCTGATCGAGCAGCGGCAAAAAGCGTTTGCCGAAGGGCAACTGCAATTGAACTCGGCCGCGGCGCAGATCGAGAAGCAGAAATCGGCGATCCTGGATTTAATGCGGAAGCTGGCGGCCAACGGCAGCCGATTGGGCGCGATCGACATCGAGCGGAAAAACGTCGCGTCGCAGCAGGACCGGCTCAATCAGCGGCGCATGCAGCTTGAGCGGGAACTGCAAACCCTGGAATCCGCCCGGTCGGAACTGGCCGGGAAATTGCAGGAGATCACCGCGAAGATCGCCGAGCAGCAGGCGGATTTGGAAGCCAAACGCGCCGCGGCCACGGCATTGGGCAAGCACATTTCGCAAATCGGCGAGCGCCTCGGCGCCGCCAAGGAGCATCGGTCGGGCCTGATTTCCCGGCAGAAATTGCTCGCGGATCTGGAGGCAAAACGCGAAGGCGTCAGCGAAGGCGTCAAGTCGGTCCTTCGCCAGCGCGAGACGAAATTCCCGTTCATTCGCGGACTGGTCGCCGATGTTCTGCGCGTGGATGTCGAGCACGCCCACATCATCGAAGCCGCCCTGGACGGTAAAGATCAGTATCTGGTGACCAGTGACTCGGACGCGGCACTCGCGGCCCAAGCAGCGATGGACGAACTCGAAGGCCGCGTGAATATTCTGTGCGCCGACCGGCTTGCGGATTCAGCCGAAGCGTATGACTGGAACCTTCATCCGCATCGGATTCGCCTGGCGGTCGATCTCGTGCGATTCGAACCGGGCGATGCGGCGATTGCCGCGCATCTCCTGGGGCGAACGGTCGTAGTGGATGATCTTTCGATCGCGCGCGATCTGCTGGAGAGTGGCCCGAGGGGATTCCGGTACGTGACCACCAACGGGGAAATTTTGGAAGCGAACGGCGTTCTGCGCGCCGGCCCATTGACCGCGGCGATGGGGTTGCTCTCACGCCGGTCCGAGCTTGAAGTCATCAGCCAGCAGATCGCCGAGGTGGATCGGCGGATCGAGCAGCTTGGGCGCGACCTGGCCGAGGGCAGCACACAAGCCCGGACGCTGGAGGAAGATATTTCTTCGCTGCGGAACACGGTTTATCAATCGAACACGACGAAGGTGGAATTAAACAGCGCCTCCGCCCAGAACGCGGATCGTCAAAACGCGCTGAAGCGCGAGCAGCCGGTGGTGGATCGCGAACTTCAGTCGCTGGCGGCGCAGATGCAGCGGCTGGAATCGGAACAGAATTCCCTCGTTCAGCAGCGGACCCAGATGGAAGCCGACCAGTCCGCGGCCAGTTCCACGGTGGAAATGCTCACGCAGCAACAGACGCAAATCGCCGAGCAACTTCGCGAGTTTGGCGAGCAGTTGACCGGACTTCGCGTGCATCTGGGCCAGGTTCAGGAAAAACAGCTCGCGTGCCAGCAGGCCGTTCAGCGTCAGACGGCGGCGCAGGCGGAATTGGGCCAGCAGATCGAGCGCGTCGAACGCGCCGTCGCGGCGGCCGGATCGCGCCGGGCGGACGTGCAGCGCCAGCGCCAGGCGGCGGCTCACGAGGAAGAAGCGCTGATCGCAAGCGTGGCGGCGGACGAGCGGAAATCGGCCGACTTCGCGGGACAAATCGCCGAGGCGGGAAAACTCGTCGGAGAGCTGTCGGCGAGCGTGGAAAAATCGCGGCAGCAGCGCGAGGGAATCGAGCAGGAACTGCACGATCTGGAACTGAAGGCCGGCGAAGTGCGCGTGCGCATCGAGACGCTCGTGCAGCGCACGCTGGAGGAATCGCAACTGGACTTGCCGGCGCGCTATGCGGAACTGACGGCCGATGGAAAACAGTACGATCCGGGCCAAGTGGATTGGGAAGCGGTCGCGGAGGAGATTCGCGAGCTTCGCGAAAAGATCCAGCGATTGGGGAACGTCAACGTCGAATCCATCGACGAGCAGGATGAACTGGAGAAGCGCCGGCTATTCCTGGACACCCAGGTGTCGGACCTGACGACCTCCAAGGCGCAGCTCGAGCAGCTCATCAACGAGATCAACGCCGAGAGCGGTGTCCGATTTGAACAGACGTTCAACGCGGTTCGCGAGCATTTCCAGGGAATGTTCCGAAAGCTCTTCGGCGGCGGCAAGGCGGATATTTATCTGGAGACTGAGCTTGATCCGCCGAAAAATGCTCCGGTGCAGTTGGACGAAGCCGGCCAGCCGATTCCGCCGCAGAAGATCAAGGTGGATATTCTGGATGCGGGGATCGAGATCATCGCCCGCCCGCCGGGCAAGCAGCCGGTGAGCATCAGCCAGCTTTCCGGCGGCGAAAAAACGATGACCTGCGTCGCCCTGCTGATGAGCATTTTCAAATCCAAGCCCAGCCCGTTCTGCATTCTGGACGAAGTGGACGCGGCTTTGGACGAGGCGAACAATCAGCGATTCAACATGATCGTGCAGGAATTCCTGGATCAGAGCCAGTTCATCGTCATCACCCACAGCAAGCGGACGATGCAGATCGCGGACATGCTCTACGGCGTGACGATGCAGGAGCAGGGCGTCAGCAAGCGCGTGTCGGTGAAGTTCGACCAGATCGACTCCCAGGGCCGGATCAGCGAAACCGCCGCGGCGTAAGAGTCGGCGTCACGGCTGAATTGCATTCTTTCATCGTCGCGAATTCAAAAAATTAGCTCACGCAGAGTCGCAAAGGCGCAGAGGCCGCAAAAGGGACATCACTGATACTCAGTGAAGCGCCTTTTTCGCATCAGGCAGCGGCCGATGTCCCAATACGTCGCAAATGTCCCCGGATTTTGCGGAGAGGCCGTGGGACCACTCCGGCGGGAGCGGGAAGTCTGAATACGCGATATGAATCGAATTCGGTGGACATAGAATCCCCGTTTGGCGACGGCCGACGCCGGGAGCAGTCAGGGGAAACACAGCGGTGCAAAGGCGCAGAGGGCAGGAACCTTCGGCAGTAAGCTCGCCCGGCGTAGCAATTTAGCGCGGGCGTGGGGATTCGCGGGTATGATGTAAACTGCGCATGATCCGGGCTAATCAGAAACTGCGTATCATCGTCGGTGGCCTCGTTGGCCAGTTTCCGCTGGGCGGGGTCGCGTGGGATTATTTCCATTATGTCCTGGGCCTGGATCAGCTTGGGCACGATGTTTATTACCATGAAGACACGTGGGTCTGGCCGTTTCAGCCGGTGCTGGGATATGCGACGGACGATCCATCTTACACGGTTAAATTCATCGCGGATTTCTTCGAGGCGCATGCGCCGAATCTGAATGAGAAATGGCATTACCTGTTGTGCCATGAAAAGCATTTCGGCATGTCGGGGGAGCGATTTCGCGAGGTTGCGCAGAGCGCGGATATTTTTCTGAACGTCAGCGGAGCGTGTTTTGTGCCGGAGGAGCTGGGGCCGCACTGCGTGAAAGTGTTCATGGACACCGACCCCGGCTACAACCAGATCATGCTGAGCGAGAAGTTCGCCTGGTCGGACAACGTTCAGCGCTGGTGCGATCTGGTGGCGAATCACGACCGGCACCTGACGTATGCGGAGAATATCTACGGAAGCGATTGTCTGATCCCGCGGCTGAATTTTGATTGGCGGCCGACGCGGTGCGTGGTGACGTTGCCGCAGTGGAGCACGGTTCGGGATTCCCCGCCGCCGGCGGATGCGCCGATGACGACGGTCATGACCTGGGATTGGTTCCGCGGCAAGCTGACATACAAGGGAGCGGAATATTTTGCCAAGGTCGTGGAGTTTGAGAAATTCCACGAGTTGCCGGCGCTTGTTAAAACCCCGCTGGAGTTGGCGTTGAACGGCGTCAAGGCGCCGCTGCCGCAACTGGCGAACTGGGGTTGGCGCGTGGTGGATGCCCAGGCAACGACGCTGACGCCACAATCCTATCAAGATTTCATCGCCCGCAGCGCCGGCGAGTGGTCGGTGGCGAAGAATGTTTATGCGGCCACCCATAGCGGATGGTTCAGTTGCCGGACGGCGTGCTATCTCGCATCGGCCCGGCCGGCGGTGGTGCAGGAGACCGGATGGAGCCGGTTCGTGCCCGGCGGACGAGGGGTGATTCCGTTCAGCACGATGGACGAAGCGGTGGCGGGAATCGAGGCCGTGGCGGCCGACCCGGTGGGTCATCGGAAAGCGGCGTATGAGATTGCGCGGGAATATCTGGCGCCGGAGAAGGTGTTGCCGGAAATGATCGAGTCAATTTGCGCGAAACCAGTGAAGCCCGAAATTCGAAATTCGAATGATGAATCAAATTCGAAATCTGAAATCTGAAATTCGAAACCGACGCCATTTCGCGTCATTCGAATTTCGGATTTGATTCGCCATTCGAATTTCGAATTTCGAATTTGACCTATGTCTTCTCCCCTCACCATCGTCGTCGGCGGATACATCGTCGCGTTTCCCCTGGGGGGAATGACGTGGCATCATCTGAACTATCTGCTCGGCCTGCACGAACTCGGACATGAAGTTTGGTTTCTCGAAGACAGCGGATCGTATTCGTATCCGTACAACCCGCTGACGTGGCAATCGTCGGCGGATTCAACCTACGGCCGGCAATATCTGGAGACGACATTTGCGCGGTATGGATTGCCGAAGCGATACTGCTATTACTCGCAGTTCGAGGATGCGCATTATGGCTTGAGCGAGAACGAGCTGAATGAATTGCTGGCGCGGGCGGATTTGCTGCTGTGCGTGAGCGGGGTGACGCCGTTGCGGCCGCAGCGCCCGCAGCCGCGACGGACGGCGGTGATCGACACCGATCCGGTCTTCACGCAGATTCGGATGACGCACGATGCGGAATTTCTGGACTACTATCGCCGGTTCGACTCGGTGGCGACGTTCGGGCGGCTCATTGGAACCGACTCCTGCGATCTGCCGACGCATGGACTGAATTGGATCGGCACGAATCAGCCAATATCCCTGCGGCAATGGCCGGCGGGGCGGGTGGATGGCGGGGCGTTTACGACGATCGGGAAATGGGAGCACACGACGGAACGGCACGTGAACTACAAGGGCCAGCGGTACTTAAGCAGCAAGGGGGTGGAATGGATGAAGATGCTGGATTTGCCGCGGCGGGTGCCGTGGCGGATGACGATGGGAATGCAGTCGATGCCGGCGGAGACGGCCGGGCAGTTTGCCGCGCATGGTTGGAATGTGGTGGATGCGGAGAAATCAACGCTGAGTTGCGATGCATTCGGCGATTTCATTCGCGCCAGCGCGGGGGAATTTACCGTGGCGAAGGAAATTTACGCGCGATTGCCCAGCGGATGGTTCAGCGATCGGAGCAGCGCGTATCTGGCCAGCGGCCGGCCGGTGGTGGCGCAGGAGAGCGGATTCGACCGGTGGCTCCCGACGGGGGAGGGGTTGTTTTCGTTCGCGACGGTAGACGACGCGGCGACGGCGCTGAACGAGATTGCCAGGGATTATCCTCGCCATGCCGCGGCGGCGCGGCGGATCGCGGAGGAGCATTTCGATGCGAAAAAAGTGCTTTCCCGGCTGTTGGAAAAAATACTTTAAGCCGACTCGCTGGTGTCCGGCGCGTCGATGCCCAGCGCGTCGGCCAGGTCCATGAGGTGGTCCTGCTCCTGCACAATGATTTCGCGCAATATTTCGCTGAGGGCAAATTCGCCCATCGCATCGGCCTGACGAATGCGCGTACGATAATTCTGGATGGTCACCCGCTCATTTTCCAGATCGAAACGCAGCATCTCGTCGGGTTTCTCCGAGGTCTTCACCGATTTGGGAGAAACAGTCGGCATTCCGCCGAAATAGTCAATCTGTTTCGAAATCTTCAGAGCGTGATCCAACTCTTCAGCAGCGTGCTTTTCGAGCTCCTTGGCAATATCCATGTATTGGGGGCCTTTGAGAACCTGGCTGTAGTTCACGTAGGCGATGACGGCCTGGAATTCGCGCGCTAAATCCTCGTTGAGCAACTCGATCATGTTCTTGCGGCTGATGGGTTTGACGTTTTCCATTCACTTATCCTTTCTAGTGGCTCGCCATCATAGCAAGGAACAGTCTGCCGGGGAGTGCATGAAATCGCGACTATTGCGGGCGAGGCGGCCTATGCTGATGATGGCCCATTCGATCGAGAGGTGTATGTGTTGGAATTGAGAAGGGTGTTGTGGATCGCCGTGGCGGCGTGCCTGGCGCTGGAGGGGTGTTCGGGACAGGGGTCGTCATCGAGCGATAAATGGAGCGGGCCAACCGTGCTCGCATCGGTCAGCGTGGAGGATGGGGCGCCGTCCGATCCGGCCGTGTTTCCCAAGGTGATTCGGACGGAGCATTACTCAATCTATTCGACGATCCAGGACCGGCCTGATTTGCTCAACCGCATGGGGCAGTTGATGGAGGGAGCCTACGGCAGGTATCGCATGATGGTGCCGTCGGTGAAGCCGACGACCTATCCGATGCAGTGCTATTTGTTCAACACCCGGCCGGAATGGATGGATTTTACGCGGCGTCATACCGGGCGGGATTCGAATATTTATCTCCAAATCACACGGGGTGGTTATACGCTCCACGACTGGTACGTTGCGTATTACATCGGGGACATCGCCACCTATTCCGTGGCGGCGCACGAGGGGTGGCACCAGTTTGTCGCGCGGCATTTTCGGGGCCGGCTCCCACCGTTCCTGGAAGAGGGGCTCGCCTGCACGTTTGAGGACGTGGAGTGGGACGGTGATCTGCCGCGATTCAATCAATCCATGAATCCCGAGCGTGAACTGTCCCTGCGAAAAGTGGAGGATCAGGGCGAGTTGTTTCCACTCAGTGAGTTGATCACCCTTCATGCCGGGCAGGTTGTCGGGCGGTCGAGCATACGGATCGAAGCTTTTTATGCCCAGGATTGGGCATTTGCGCGATTCCTGATGGAAGGGGAGAACGGCAAATATCGGCCGGCACTTCAGCAGCTATTGGCCGATACCGCCGCGGGAACGGTCTATGACCCGACGGGCTCGCTTCGGTTGGCGTATCTGGGATGGAACCCGGCGGGGGTGAAGCCGCTTTTGGAGCACTACCTTGGCGAAGACCTGTCGGTCACCGAGCAGAAATACCGGGATTTCATGCACAAAGTCGCATACGACGAAATGAACGAGCAATTCCAGATGCAATGATGTTGCCGGCGAAATATATATTGGTGGTGCGAGAGATTGCCGTTATATTTGCGCTATGCCCGAGTCTACCCATACCATCCATCGCCGCGAATGTCGGTTCAACGGTCGGGTTCAGGGGGTCGGTTTTCGGTACACCGTGAAGAACCTGGCGATGCAGTACAACGTTTACGGCTACGTGAGGAATTTGCCGGATGGAAGGGTGGAACTGGTCATGGAGGGGCCGGACCAGGAAATGGATAGCCTGCTGGAGGACGTCAACAGGAAAATGAACGGCTACATCCGGGGGGTTGACCTGACGGTCGTCAGCGCCACGGGGGAATTTGATTACTTCGCCATTCGGCACTAAAACATATCGTACTACTCGATGTATCGAACGCTGGTCATTATTAGATATACGTTCCTGGAAGCGGTTTTGCAGCCGATCTACGCGCTGCTGCTGACCCTGGGGGCGGCCATTCTGTTCATTTTCGCCCTGCTTCCATTTTTCACCCTCGGCGAGGACACCAAGATGTTCCTGTCCGTTGCCCTGGACGTGATCCTGCTCCTGGTCCTCCTGGCGACGCTGTTCGCGACGAGCAAGTCGATCTATGAAGAGATCGAAGACCGCACGATGCTCACGCTGATGAGCAAGCCCGTTCGCCGCTGGGAAGTGATGATCGGCAAATACCTGGGCATCATCCTGTCGGCCGCAATGGGGGTGGCGATCCTGGGAGCGGTGGTCATCCTCGGCACCTGGGTAAGAATTCCCACCGACAATCTGATGAACGCCAATTCGCTGAACGATGTTGTCCGCGAGCAGATTTGGAATCTTCGCCTGATGCACATCATGGGGCTGCTTCCGCAACTGGTGCTGACGTGGCTTCAGATCAGCGTGTTGGCGGCGGTGGGGGTGGCGCTATCGACGCGATTCTCGCTGGTGGTCAATTTGCCGACGGTGATCATTCTCTATCTGGCCGGCAACCTGACGCGATTTTTGTTGCCGATTGCCGGCGGTCCGCTGGGTGGTAAGCCGGAAATCGTTCAGATTCTGGGCCGGGCGGTGGCGCTGGTGCTTCCATATCTGGGCACGTTCGATTTGAAGGACGTGACCGTGCTATCGACGGTCAAGATTGGTCAATTCAGCCGGGACGTGCGGGCCATTTCGCTGGGGCCGATCTGGGCATACGTGGGGATTGCGACTCTGTACGCCATCGCATATTGCACGTTCGTGCTCAGCGCCGGCATGTGGAGCTTCCAGCGCCGCGAGCTGGGCGGCGGCGAAGGCTAAGGATCATGAATGTCGGCGCGCACACGGAATGTGGGCAAGTTCAGTTTTTTTGATTCTATCCGCTTCGCGTTTTCAAAAACGTTCCCTTCTTCAACTCGTCATACGCTTGCTGCAACTCCGTCTGTGTGTTCATGACGATCGGGCCATACCAGGCGACGGGTTCCTGGAGAGGTTTGCCGGAGACGAGCAAAAAGCGGATGCCGGTCTCGCCGGCCTGGACTTCAATCTGATCGCCGCTGTTGAAGAGGACGAGGGAGCGGTCGTCGGCTTCGGTGGGCGGGGTGACGTCGGCCCAGCCGAGGCCTTCGGTTGGCACCGCCAGAGGAGCGGAGGCATTGCAAAATTTTCCGCTGCCGGCGAAGACGTAGGCAAAAGCGTGGCTCGTGGTCTCAACGTGGAGGACTTTTCTGTGTCCGGGAGGGACCGAGATATCGACGTAAGTCGGATCGGCGGCGATGCCTTCGACGGGGCCGTGCTTGCCCCAAAAATGTCCGCAGATCAGGCGAGCGTGCGTGCCGTCATCCTCAGTGATATTGGGAATTTGCGCGGATTTCACTTCCTGATAGCGCGGCGCGGTCATTTTGAGTGAAGCGGGAAGATTCGCCCACAACTGGAAGCCGTGCATGCGCCCCTGACCATCGCCCTTTGGCATTTCCTGGTGAATGATCCCCCGGCCGGCGGTCATCCACTGAATATCGCCGGCGCCGATGGCTCCCTTGTTGCCGATGCTGTCTGCGTGCTCGACTTCCCCGGCCAGAACATAAGTGATGGTCTCGATGCCCCGGTGCGGATGCCAGGGAAAACCGGCGAGATAGTCTTCGGGAATGTCGTTGCGGAAGTCATCGAGCAAGAGGAAGGGGTCGGTTTCCGAGGTATTGCCGAAGCCAAAAGCGCGTCGCAAATGGACGCCGGCGCCCTCGAGCGTGGGTTTGGCTTTGATGAGCTTTGCAACGGGACGGATGGACATATCAATCTCCTGTGGAATGGGGGATTGTAGACAACTCGCTTCGAATTAAATACGGCGGCGACGCGCGGCATCGGACAGCAAAGACCAAAGTGACCGCGTTGCCCGTGCATTCTGGAGATAGACGACCTCCCCTGCCCGTGGGCGCGAAACGCCGTGCAACCTGTCCAGGAAGCCGCCCAGGAAGCTGCCCAGGACCCTCAGCGATGGTTATTGAGGTATCAGTAGCCCCAGACCAAGACCTTGATTCCCGCAAAGAAACCGGCAAAAAGTCCAACTGGTGTCTCGTCATTTCGGATTTTCCCCTTTCCCCGCGTATATTATTACCCATGAGCGCACCGACGCGCGAGCAATTCATTGACGAAGTGTTAAAGGTCGTGGGCGAGAAATTCCCGCTGGTGAAGATCGCCCGCGCCGATCAGCCGTTTTCGATGCGCGTCAACGGCCACGTCGCTTCTTTGGAAAGTCTCTATCGGATGTCGGTGTTGCGACCCGAATCGACCCGGCGGCACGTCGAGCGTTGGATTGTGGAATTGCTTCGCGCTGCCGAAGGGACTCCGGATTTGGACGGAACGTTCGAAGAACTCCGTCCGCGGATTTTGCCGATGATCGTTCCCGAAAGCGCCGACCCGAATCCGCTTTCGGTGATGCAGCCGTTGGTGGAAGGCCTTGCCGTCGCCTACGGCATCGACAACGACCGGACGATTTCGCACGTCACGCAAAAGCGCATGCAGAAGTGGGGCGTTTCGATCGACGATCTGCACGAAGCCGCGCTGGAAAACCTCACCCTCCGCAGCCAGGCCATCAGTGCCCACGCCGCCCAGGATGACCAGGGAGCCATCGAGTTGATCCTGTTCCAGACCATGGACGGCTATGACGCCAGCCGGCTCCTTTTACCCGACCTGCACGGCAAGCTGCGCGAGCACCTCGGCAGCCCGTTCGCCGCCGGGATTCCCAATCGCGACATTCTGCTCTGTTTCCGAAACGACGAGCCGACGGTGCAGCGTCTGGGGCCGCAGATTCAGAAGGATTATGAACAGATGCCGCACCAGGTTTCCAACAAGATTCTGCTCGTCACCGCCGATGGAATTGCCACCCGCGAATAATTCATTGCGCCGCGGCGGCTTCAGCCGTCGTGTGTCGGCATTTCGATTTCGCGCCGCGCGTTGTAAAACCACGCCGCTCCATTAAAATCCGCACATGCTCCTTGGAATTTGTGCGAAGGTCGAACGTGCCGCTGAATTGCGGGCGGCCGGGGCCGATTTCGTCGAAGAAAACGTCCAGGCGCTGTTGCAAGGATTGACCGACGACGCGAAATGGCACGGGATGGAAAAGGTAAACGGATCGGTCCTGCCGGTGTTTGCCGCCAATTCCCTGGTTCCGTCCGATTTGAAAATCGTGGGCGAATCGGTGGATTTTGGTCGCTTGCAGTGGTACATCGGCAACATCGCCTCCCGCGCCCGCCGGGCGGGGATCAAGGTTCTGGTCTTCGGCAGCGGCGGCGCACGGAATGTGCCCGAGGGATTCGACCGCCGGCGGGCCCACGGACAGATCGTGACCTTCTGCAAGATGGCCGCGGACCTGTGCGCGAGTGCGGGAATCACGCTGGTTGCGGAGCCTTTGAACCGCAAGGAATGCAATGTCATCAATAGCGTTGCCGAAGCCATGGAATATGTGAAAGCGGTGAATCATCGGAATTTCCAATGTCTGGTGGACAGCTATCATTTCTGGATGGAGGGCGAGCCGCTGCAGAATCTGACGGCGGCGATGCCGTGGATTCGCCATGTTCATGTGGCCGACAAGGACGGCCGCGTCGCGCCGGGCGAAAGCGGGACGGCCGATTACCGCCCGTTCTTCCACGTGCTCAAGCAGGCCAACTATCAGGGCGCGATCAGCGTCGAGGCATTGGGCTTTGACGATTTTCAAACGATGGGAAAGCGAGTGATTTCTTTTCTCAGGCGACAATGGGAAGAGGCCTGAATTTTCTAATTAACTTTTTTTCAAGGATACCAAATATGTCTCATCGAATTTTCAATTTCAGTGCCGGACCGGCGATGTTGCCCACCGAGGCTTTGGAGAAATCCGCCGCCGCACTCGTGGATTATCAAGGCAAGGGATACGGCATCGCGGAGGTCAGCCATCGCGGCAAGGATTTTGAGGCCGTCAATGACGAAGCGATCAAGCGCTGCAAGCAGCTTCTGGGGATCGGCGAGACCCACGACGTGATATTCCTGCAGGGTGGAGCGACGCAGCTTTTCACGCTGATCCCCATGAATTTTCTGCACACCAGCGCGGATTACCTCGTCGGCGGCGAGTGGGGCAAAAAGGCGGTGACCTTCGGCAAGGAAATCGGCACGATCAACGTCGTTGCCACCAGCGAAGCCAGTAATTTCGATCACACCCCGGCCTCCGGTGAATGGAAATTGTCCGACAAGGCCGACTATTTCCACGTCTGTTCCAACGAGACGGTTCACGGCCATCGTCTGGTGAATTGGCCCAAGCATCCGAATCTGATCGTCGATGCCAGCAGCGAGTTCATGTCTCGCCCCCATCCGGTGAACGATTGCGCGCTGGTCTACGGCGGCGCGCAGAAAAACCTCGGGCCATCCGGCGTCGTTCTGGCGATCGTGCGCAAAGATATGTATGCGAAACAGAAGAAAATCCCCAGCAAGCTCTGGAGCTTCAAGGATCAGGCCGAGGCCAAGTCGATGATCAACACCCCGCCGACGTTCGGCGTGTACGTGTTGCTGGAGATTTTCCGCTGGCTGGAAGCCCAGGGCGGCCTCGCCGCGATGGAAAAACGCAACGCGACCAAGGCGGGCCTGATTTACGGCGCGATCGACGGCAGCAACGGATTCTACAAAGGCACGGTCTCCAACAAGGAGCAGCGCTCGCACATGAACGTCACCTATCGCCTGCCCAGCGAAGAGTTGACGGACGAGTTCATCAAGACCGCCACGAAGGACGGCATGATGGGCCTGAAAGGCTATCGCACCGTCGGCGGAATCCGCGCCAGCATCTACAATGCGATGCCCGTGGAGGGATGCCAGGCCCTGTCCCAGTTCATGAAGGATTTCGCGTCGAACAAGGCGTGAAAGCCTCACGGAGAGCGAGGTAATGAAGATTCGCATTCACCCGCACGCGTGTCAGCGGATGCGGGAAAGAGGCGCGCTACGGCCGCACAGATCCACGCGACGATCACGGGCGGACGTGCAACCGCGGCGAAATTCGGCCGTACGAAATTCCGGCGAGTTTTTCCCTTCAATGCGTCGTGGAACGCTAAGCGTTATGCGCATCAGCAGATCGAAGCTTTTGCGGTTACAATACCGGGTGGATGGCTGGTGATCACGGTCATCGTGAAATACTTCTAAGGAGTCCGTGATGCATTTGACTTACGACCCGGAATTCAACGTCGCCTACATCCGGTTCCGTTCGCGGCGGGCAAAGGTTACCACTGTTTCGGTATCGAACGAAATGAACGTGGACATCGGTCCCGATGGCCGCGTGTATGGGATCGAGTTGCTGAACGCGAACGAGCAGCTTGGCACCGCGCGAGTGAAGAAATTGGTCTTCGAAAATCGTCAATCGGGAAAAAAAACTCAATTGCCGCTGGCCGGCTGAATACACGGGAAGCCACACCATGTCAGATCAATCCATCGAATCGGCCATGCAGGAAAACCGGGTCTTTCCGCCGCCTCCGGAGGTGTCGGCCAAGGCCTGGATCAAATCGCGCCAGCAGTACGATCAGATGTATCGGGAATCGATCGACCGGCCGGACGATTTCTGGGGAAAGATCGCCGGCGAATTGCACTGGTTCAAAAAATGGGATCGCGTGCTGGAGTGGAATTTGCCCAACGCGAAATGGTTCGTGGGCGGCAAAACGAATGTGGCGTATAACTGTCTGGATTTTCAGATCGAAAAAGGGCGGGGAGAAAAGATCGCGATTCTTTGGGAAGGCGAGAACGGAGACGTTCGCCGGGTGACGTATCGGCAATTGCGGGAGGACGTTTGCCGATTGGCCAACGGGCTGAAAAAACTGGGCGTGAAGAAGGGGACGCGGGTAACGATTTACATGCCGATGGTCCCCGAGGCGGCGGTGGCGATGCTGGCGTGCGCCCGGCTGGGCGCGCCGCATAGCGTGATCTTCGGCGGATTCAGCAGCCAGGCCATTGCCGATCGGGTGGATGATGCCAAGAGCGAGATCGTCATCACCGCCGACGGCGGCCGGCGGCGCGGCCAGCTCGTGCCGCTCAAACATAACGTCGACGAAGCCGCGAAGAAAACGGCCCTGATCAAAAAAGTGATCGTATTCAAACATACGGCCGAACCAATCGGCTGGACCGAAGGCCGCGACGTCTGGTGGAGCGATGTGGTCGCCGGCCAATCCGCCGCTTGCGATGCCGAGCCGCTGGACGCCGAAGATCCGCTGTTCGTGCTGTACACCAGCGGATCGACCGGAAAGCCCAAGGGAATCGTCCACACGACCGGCGGGTTTCTCGTCGGAACGTACATCACCACCAAATACGTCTTCGATCTGCACGATCAGGATATTTACTGGTGCACCGCCGACGTCGGTTGGATCACGGGCCACAGTTACGTGGTCTACGGCCCCCTGGCCAACGGCACCACAAGCCTGATGTACGAGGGCGCTCCGAATTTCCCGGATTTCAGCCGGTTCTGGGCGATCATCGCCCGCCATAAAGTCACCGTTTTCTACACCGCACCCACGGCGATCCGCGCCTTCATGCGCGCCGGCCGGCAACTCGTGGACGGTCACGATCTGTCGTCGCTGCGCATCCTGGGAACGGTCGGCGAGCCGATCAATCCCGAAGCGTGGATGTGGTACCACCGTGTCATCGGCGGCGAGCGTTGCCCGATCGTCGACACCTGGTGGCAGACCGAAACCGGCGCGACCATGATGGCTCCCATTCCCGGCGTAACGGCCACCAAGCCGGGATCCTGCACCAAACCTCTTCCTGGAATCTTTGCCGATATCGTCGATGAGGATGGCAGACCGGTGAAAACCGCGGATGCCGGCGGATACTTGGTGATCAAGCGGCCCTGGCCTTCCATGCTGCGCACGATTTGGGGCGACAACGAGCGCTACATCAAGACCTATTGGGAAAAATTCAAGAATCATTACTATGTCGCCGGCGATTCGGCGCGCCGGGACAAGGACGGCTACTACTGGATCATGGGGCGGATCGATGATGTGCTGAACATCGCCGGGCACCGGCTCGGAACCATGGAAATCGAATCGGCATTGGTGGCGCATCCGAAAGTGGCCGAGGCCGCGGTAGTCAGCAAGCCGCACGACATCAAGGGAGAATCGGCGTTTGCCTATGTCGTGCTGAATGTGCCGCGGCCTCAAGGCGCCGCCGCGAAAGCGCTCATCGATGAGCTTCGCGCCTGGGTCGGCGACCAGCTGAGTCCCATCGCCAAACCGGATGAAATCCGCTTGACCGACAATTTGCCGAAAACGCGTTCCGGAAAAATCATGCGCCGCCTGCTGCGCGCAGTCGC
>DATAWP010000086.1:0-29543 GCA_036267155.1 Tepidisphaeraceae bacterium | reverse complement strand
GACGACACCGGCCTGGCCACGCTCGGCTCGACGCTCGGCACGTACACCGTCACCGCCGCCCTTGGCTCGGCCAGCAACACGGCGCAAGTAACCGTCGCCGCAACTCCGACGGTTTCCAGCTTCCAGGTCAACGACGGCAATGCTCAGCGTTCGATGGTCGATTCGCTCACCGTCACCTTCAACGAATCAGTGACGCTGGCGGACAACGCGATCACGCTGAACATGCTGTCGCAGACCGGCGGCTCGCCGACGCCGATGACGTTCTCGCTCAACACCCCCGACGGCGGCACAACCTGGGTGCTGACCTTCACGGATCCGAGCTATATCGGCAGCTCGCTGCCGGATGGAGCGTACGACTTGAACGTCTCGGCCGGCGGCGTGACCGCAACCCAGGGCGGCTTGAGCATGGCGGCCGATCAGGACTTTCAGTTCATCCGTCTCTACGGCGATTTCAACGGCGATGGCGTGGTCAACAGCATTGATTTCGGCACGATCGCCCCAGCCTTCGGCCACTCGACGAATTCCAGCGATTGGTATTTGGATTACGACGACAACGGCGTAATCAACAGCATCGACTTCGGCTACTTCGCGACGAATTTCGGCCGTTCGATGTCGATTCCCTCGATGCCGAGCGTAACGCTGCTGACGGCCGCCGCGCCGCCGCCCGCAACGCCGCCGGCCCTGACGCCAACCGTGACGCTGGCCGCCGTGGACCCGGCATTACCCTCGACGCCGGCCCTGACGCCGATTGTCACGAGCACGTCCAAAAAGGTGAAGACCACAACCGCGCCCGAAGTGGTGACGCCTCCGGCCAAGCCCGTGAGCAAACAGAAGCCCCGGTATTGGCATCGCTAATGGCGGGCTTGGTCAATGACAATCCAAACATTCCAGAAATCTTGCGCCGCCTGGGCGCGAATGGATGGGCAAAGCAGGCAAATCGGCATGGGTTCTCGTCCCGTTTGTTAGCGAGACATCGCTTGCTTGTAGAGCGGGTCGAGCGGCTCTTCTTCGATCGTGCCGTCGCCGTTGGTGCGCAGCGTGATCGTGTAGACGTGGCCGGGGTTGAATTGGCCGTAGAGGCCTTCGCCGTTCAGGCCGCGAATGCCGCGGGCCTCGCGGGCATCGCGGTCGTTGTACAGCTTCCAGAAATTGTTCCACAAATCCATCTCGAAGCTTGAGACTTGCGGATTCTGGCCGCGGTAGATTTCGGGGATCGAGCCGGGGGTGTCGATGGGGAATCCGGCGTTGGGGGCCTGGTCGGCGCCGTACACGCGGACGAAGAGCATGATGCTCTGGCCGCGGAACGGATCGCCACGCTCGACGTATTGGTCCTTGAACTTGATGATCTGGGCGTCGAAATGAGCTTCATTTCCGTCGATGGTGAATTGCTTGGCCGGCAATTCGCGGCCATCGGGGGCGTATTCGACGAACAGCAGCGTGGTCTTCATCTGGCCATCGACGGTTTTCTGATCCGTGACCAGAATCTTCGCCACCCGGCGGTCGGTTTCGAGGCGTTGGCGAATTTGCTCAAGCTGCTGGTTTTTCTGCTGGAGTTGCGCGATCTGCTGCTGGGCGGCATTGTGGTTGCAATAAAAGAAAAGCCCGGCGGACCCGCCAACGACGAGCAGGGCGAGGAATGCGGTTTTTGCCAGGGCGCGCAGCATGGGCGTCTTTCATCAGTATTATCGGTCTGAAGCGGTCCGCGGGCGCACAGAATATTCCAGTATCCTGCCGACCGAAGTCGCCATGCCGCTAGCGGAATGCGCCGAGCCCCTGCGCTACGCGCCCGATCAATTCGGACCAATCGCCCGTGCTTTTTTGCCGGAACAATCGCATCGTGGGATACCAGGGTGAATCATCTCGATTCAGCAGCCAACGCCACTCTGGAACGGACTGCAACAGAAGCCATACGGGTCTCGCCAAGGCCCCCGCGAGATGGCACACGGAAGAGTCGATGGCAATGATCACGTCCATGAGCGACATCACTGCCGCGGTATCCGCGAAGTCCGTCAATTCCGGACCGAGATCGATCAGATCCATCCCAGGCGGCGGATTCTTTGCATGTTGCGAAGCTTCGCCTTTCTGAAGACTAAAAAACGTGGCGCCGCGAACGCCCCCAAGGGGGGTCAGGCAATCAAAAGGCAGCGACCGGTTCCGGTCGCCGCGGAAAGCGGGATTGCCGGCCCACGACAGGGCGACTCTTAATTTCCCCTGGGACGGAGCCAGCTTTTGTCGCCACATTTCAACCAGCGCGGGATCGGCGTTCAGGTAAGGAACCCGCGCGGGAATGGATTCCATGCGCGTTTGGAAAACCAGGGGAAGGCTGGCCAGCGGGCAATGGAGATCGAAATGAGGAAGACCCTGGTCCCCCGAAACGATTTGGCCGAGGTCGGGATTGGACCGAAACAGACGGGCCAATTCCAACGGACATCCAACGACCACGCGGCCGCCGCGCCCGGCGACCATCGGGGCGTATCGGACGAATTGGATGGCGTCGCCGAATCCCTGGTCGGCGTAAAGGAGAATCGTTTGGCCGTTCAGGGGCGCCCCATCCCAGCGCGGCTGTTTCCATCGCCGCGGTGGAGACGCAATGCCCTTGCAGCGCCAACGCCATTCGTACTCGGGCCACCCCTCGGCAAAATTTTCCTTTAATAAAAGAGTGAGAGCGAGGTTGTGGCGAGCCTCGGCATAGTCGGGCTTGAGCCGCACGGCATTGCGATACGCGTCGATGGCCTTGTCGTACCGCCCCGTAAAATGCAGGGAAATCCCCAGATTGTTGTGGGCTTCAGCATAATCGGGATTGAACCGCAGCGCATTGCGATAAGAGTCGATCGCCTCGTCGAGCCGGCCCTGCTGACGCAGGACCACGGCGAGGTTGTTGTGGGCTTCGGCAAAATCCGGCTTGAGCCGAAGAAGGTTGCGATAGGTGTCGAGGGCTTCGTCAAGCAGGCCCCGATCGCGCAAAACAATACCGAGATTGGCGTGGGCTTCGAGAAGATCGGGCTTGAGCTGGATGGCCCGCCGCAGGGATGCAATGGCTTCGTCGAGCCGCCCTTTTCCCCAAAGGGCGCGGCCCAGATTGTTATGGTAGTCCGCGATGTTGGGGTTGATCGCGATGGCCCGCTGGATCAGCTCAATGGCCAGGTCTGTTCTGCCGGCCTGATGGACCAGAACGCCGAGCAAGTGCAGCGCATCGGGTTGATCGGGCTGCAGGTCCAGCACCTGACGATAGATTTTTTCCGCCTCGGCAAATTTTCCGGCCCGGTGATTCTGAACGGCGAGCTGCATCGCCTGACCAATCATGGTTTATATCACCCGCGTTACGGCTGCGACGGCGTCTTCCCGGAATTCCCGCCGCCCATTGGCTCGTCGGGGCGCGACAGATCGGGGCGGTTCCAGAGGTGTTCGAGAGTTTGACTATCGCTGGGAACAACCTCGATCGTGGTGGTCTTGTCGCCATCCGTGAAATTGGCGGTGCTGCCCAGAAATTTCCCCTCGGGGCTCAGGTAATAGGTGGTGACGGATCCTTCCAGAGTGACCTTGTCGGTAATCGGGATGGCGTCGAACTCCTGGCCGTGGAACTTCACGTGCTGGGCGGGAAGCACCTCCAGGTAGCGGGACATGACGTTTCCGCCGCTGGTGACGCCGGAGTTTTCCGGGGTGCTGGGAACGAACGTCGCGAACATGTAGGTCTTGGGCTTCAGCGGCAACAGTTCCGGCAATAGATAGCTGAACGCCTGCGGAATATAGAAAACGGGCACGTCCATCCGGAACGGGCTGAGCTGAGTTCGCCGATGGGTGGTCGTCACTTCCAGCGTGCGGTGAGTGGCGATATCGACGTTGGGCTGCAAACCCTCCCGACTGGGCATCAGCGAGCCGTTGGCGGCGTCCTGCGGCGTGTCAATCGCAAAAGCCTTGGTCTGTTCATCGCTGGCGGCCACCTGGGAAAAGCTGTCGACCAGAGCGCCCTTGCCGTCCATACGGCGGGCGGAGGTTTCCCAATGCTCGTGTTTGCGATCGGCCGAACTGATCATCCACGTTTCGGTGTCCCATTGCTCCAGAGGCGTCGGCATCATGTGCGACCGCACGCCAATCCGCAGCGTCGATTCCTCGGGTGACTTGGGACTCAACTCGTATTCCTCGACGATGTGCTGATAGCCGATGTCCCGCCCATCTCGAATGATGCGCTGATATTGCTCCGGAACCAGGGCGGCGCGGATCATTTGATTGTGGTTCGCGTTCCAAAGAACAAACAAACCCATCGTGCTGTAAAGCCCTTGCCGCTGGTATTCGACGATATTGGTGCGATCCAGCAGGACAACCGAATCGACGACTTCCGCAAACGTATCGTGGGCGAGTTTTTCGGCCGGATTGATCACATCGTCCGGTTCGAATAGCGGTTTACCCGGACCCGTCAGGTCGAAGAAATAATACAACTTGTGGTCCGCCTCGGGCGCTTCAAAGATGGCCTCCTGCGTAAATCGCCGGTCGTGATTGGCGGTTTCGTATCGAACGGCCAGCATTCCCACGCGGATGCGGCCGACGTTGATCAACTCATTCCGCACGACTTCCACCGACGGCGTTTGCTGCTTGATGCTGGCCAGGGTGACTTCCATCACCCCATCCTGATCCCGGCCGAATTGGTCCTTGTGAATCGTCAGCGGCAGCGAGCGCTCCAGCCGGACGCTCCACGATTTCAATTGCCAGTTGTAGTCATCGCGATCGAACTCCACGATGGTGTCGGCCGAGGCCTTGTCGATCTCCACGGAATCGGCCGGCGGGCGAAACTCGATGCCGTGCACGTGGCTGATGAATTCCGGGCCCAGCAGATTGGTCTGGTGAATGGACGGTTCGGTGGATGGAGAATCATCCGGCGCGGATGGATCGGCCCAGGCGGCGATCACGGCACAAAAAATGAGGGGAATCCCGACAAACAATCGCGTCCAGTACATCCGCGTCACCTCGCTCAAAGCGGCGCCGCCCAAAAGCGGCGAGCGATCCATGGTCGGCTAATGCGGCTGGGTCGTCAAGCGGCGATCGCCGGCAAATGCGGATTCGATTTCACTTTCGCTGGTAGGACGCAGATGCAAATCCCCCGCAAAATCGGCATGATCCAGCGTGCCATCCGCGGCGAAATACCAGCGGCTCAGTTCGCCCATCCCATTCACCTGCACTTCAATGCAGTGAAGACGCCCGCTGTCGTCCACGCGGTGAGCCAGAAGCAACAGCGGCGAGGGAAACAGTTCCGCTTCGACGCCGACGAAGCGATCGGTCCAAAACGCCGTGGGGGTCTTGCCGACCCGCGACAACAGATCCGGTAGATATCGGCTCAGCACAAACGCCGGCGGAGAAAAGCGGACGCTGTTGGGGCTTTCGCGGCCGCCGCGATCGCGGAGAATGGTCGTGATCCAATCGGAGACAGTCGTGGTCTGGCCAAACAGAAAAACCAGCGGATCATCGACGTTGGCGTCGGCGTCGGCGCGGATCATGCTGCTCCAAGGCCCCGATTCGCCGCTGGTTCCCCATTGCTGGGTGACCGCGGTGGCCGTGCCGTTCCAGTTTCGCCGAACGGTATAGCGGAACGCCGATTTCCGGGCGAGATGGGTGAATCCCTGCGGGACCGATCCGCGCGACCAGAGCCACCACGCATCGCCTGGGTTCGGCATCGGCGTTGACCTCAGCAATGCGGCGCCGGCTTGAAGCGCCAGGTTGAGCGGCGGTGATTTCGCGATGTGCACATTCGCCGTCAACTCGTCCCAGAGATGATCCAGATCGCTGCCGCCGGCGGGCGCAAAGGCGCTCAGCACCACAATCAGGCCGTGGCCTCCGTTGCCGGTGAGAAGATGGGCCACGCGATGGCCGGTAACGATGTCGTTCGGCGGATCCTGCGGGTCGATCGTCCACTGGTTAGGCCCCTGCGCGGAAATCGCCGCGGTGATCCAGCGGTCCGCCAGGGCGGGATCGTGAGGGTCCAGCCGCTCGCGTGCCGCCAGGCCGGCCGCGAGGGCCGGCGACGGCTCGCTTCCGGACATCACGACGGGAATGAATTCCGCCGAAATCCATCCCCCGCCATCCGTGAGCGCCGCGGCCGTTCTCACCTCCGACAGCGGATCGGGCTGGTCATAGACGTTTAATTCCGATGGGACATCAACCTTGATGCCATCCGTGAGCCGGATCGTCCCCCCCTCGCTGGGGCGGGTGGTGGAGGTGCGTAGCTGATCGAGGATTTGCCGGTACAGCCGCTCGTCGGCCTGCTCGAATTGAGCGTTCTTGTCCAGGCGGATCATGATGGCCTGGTCGCCGGGGAGAACGATCGCGGAGCAGATTGTGAATTGCAGCTCCGTGCCGGAACTGAATGAGATTCGGCGACCGGCATAGGTGATGGTCTGGCCCGGCCAGCCGTCAATCGTCACGCCTTTAAATCCGTCCTCGTTCACGTTTCCGGCCAGGGGCGACGCCCGGAGCATGTACTGGGCGGGCGACATCGGACAGGGCACCCGCTGCCGCGAGATGAGCAGGGTGCGACTGACTCCATCGGCGGAATCGGCGGCAACGTGGGCGGTGGCGTCGCCGTTGGCCTGACGAGTCCAGCTCTTCCACTCCGCTGGAAAGCGAAAGCTAACCGGCCCATCGACAACGGGGTTGGAAAGGCTCAGCAATTGCGCACGGAGGAGATGCTGATCGAGCAGCGACGCCAGCGCCACCGTGCCGGCCAGCACGAGCCACATAATCACCTGCATGAGCAGGTCTCGCCAACGCGGAAAATACCAGACTTGGGGCATCGGGGTATTGTAGCGACCGGAGCAACAAAAAAAGCTCCGGATGTACATCCGGAGCTTGGATCGCTGCGTTTGGGTCCCGATCGTTCAGTGAACGATCTCGATCTGGTACACCGTAACCTGGAGGTCGCCGCCGCCCTGGTTGTTGCTCCATTCGTGGCCGTCCATGGTGCCCAGGAAAAGCGCCGCGGCGTTGTTCGGAACGAAGATCAACTGCTGCGAGCCGGCGCTGGACTGACCGCTGCCGACGTAAAACGACTGGTTGAGCGACGGCTCGACGGCGCTGTAATCGCGCTCGGACTGGGTGCTGAAGCTTTGGCCGGTCGGCGTGGAGGGCGCGTTGGACTCGCCAGCCTCCTGGGTGCTATCCGCACCGTACGTCGCGCCGTTCTGGTCCATGAAAACCCCGATCACGGAATTGAGCGGCGCCTCGATATTCGAGATGCCGTGTTCGGTACCGCTGGTCGAGTTGGTCCCCTGCGGCAAGCTCGGATTGGCGGCGTCGTCACTGTAGATGGCATAGGAGCCGCTGTCAGAGCCATCCGCGTTATAGTCGACCCCGCTGCCGTTGCTGCTGAGAAAGCCGGAGTTCACCGACATGAAGTCGTCTGAAGAAGGGATGCTGATTCCCACCACCGATCCCGGCGCAACGGTGAACTCCGTAGGCGAGCCATAGGGTTCGCCCTTTTGGTAGTCGGTTGATGCGACCTTCGATGAGTCCGTGGGCGGGGTGTAGGCGCCGGAGGGGCCGGCGGCGGTATCGGCGGCCGCAGTCGCCGTGGGATTCGCGATATCGTTTTTCCATGGATGCTGGATATTGACGTATCCGGTGTCGGGAACGCTGCCGGTGGTGCCGGACGGCTCGCCCGCCAGCCATGGGTCGCCGTGTGCGGAAACATACTGAGTCGTCGGAGTGGGTGAGGCCACGAGGGCGGCCACGGATGTTGCCGTGATATCACAATTCGACATGCCAATAATCGAGCCGAACAGCAACGGTATCTGGATCTGCCCTGCGGGGACAGTGATCGTAACGGCTTGGCATTGCACGCCGTTGACGGAAACGTTCCCCATCGTGACATTCGAATTGTTCAAGGTCAGCGCGGTGCCGTTGACCTTGTTGGAAGCCGCCAACGTAATCGCCTCGGACTGGACCGCTGAAAGTCCGTTGGGAATAAACGCCGCGCCGGCGCGCGCCGCGGCGTCGCATGCGCGGCGCAGTTCCGTCTTGGAGGTCTGCACCCGGCCCAGGTCCACCGCCAGGGAGACGAATCCTAACATTGCGATCATGCCGACGATGACGTAGATCATCGCCATACCGCGACGGCGCGAAGCGTTGCCATGCTTTTTCATAGCGTTCCTCATAGGGGAGATATCGAATTGAATCGGGCGTGCGGGACGGATCGTTAACCAGATTTCCCGGCAATTTCGGAGTGGTCTCGACCGCCTGGAGGGTCCACATTGACTTTGACGGTCGCGACGAATGTGCCGGAGGCGAGTTATCGGGCGGTGATCCCGGATGACATGTCTACGTTCCGGGCGGTTGGTCCGCATCCATGGCCCGAAGAAAACTGACCGGATCGACAATTTGGAGGTGGGGATATCGAATTCGAAATTCTCGTCCTTCCGGCGTGTCTTGCCGCATGAGATAGGTCAAATGCCGCTCGTTCCACGTCACCAGATAGTCCGCTTGAGCCGCGACGGCCGCATCGAGATAGATCTCGTCGTCCCGGTCCCTTGGCAGAACAAGGACGTTCGGAACATCTGTGAACAAATTGGCCTTGGCGCGGGCCGCGCGCAAAAACGATTCGGCCGCTTCTGATGTCAAAGCCGGAAACTTCTGGTGGATAATCGGACGCGCGAGCACATCGGCCAACTCCCGCAGAATGGCCGGACTGACACAAAGGGCCACCTGGCCCGCATCGACTAATTCCAGGCATCGCCGCGCGGGCCCACGCCGCCGCCCCGCGCCTTGCAGAAAAACCATGCAGTCGAAAACCGCCCTCACGGGCTTTGCGCTCATGCCGGCCCCTGTTGGGGGCTCCGACGCGCACTGCGGGCTTCAGTCTTGGCCTGTTGCAAAGTTGAAGTGAACTCGTCGTCGCCGATTCCGCTGCTCTGTACAGCGCCGGCAAACGGCTCGGCCGCCTGCGTTATTGACAGCGGCGCATCAATCTCCTTCTTGATAATCCGCCGCACATATTCGGCGGTGTCGGTCCCATTGGCCGCGGCGAGGCGAGCGAGCTTCTTTTCATCATCGGGGGGTAATGCAATCGTTACAGTCATCGTGCTCACCTCTTCTTATTCGAGCGAATCGTCCTCGCCCGGGGAACCACACCTTCTAGTATATCACGGCTTGGGGTGTGCTCGCGCAACATTACTGCCCCTGGGTCACAAACTGCCGGTAAAGGTGGGCGTATTTCCCATCAGCGGCCAGAAGTTCCCGGTGCGTCCCGCGCTCGATAATCCGCCCGCCATCCACCACCAGGATCTGGTCGGCCCGCATGATCGTGCTGAGCCGATGCGCCACCACGAACGTCGTTCGCCCGGCCAGCAGTTTCTCCAGCGATTGCTGCACCAGAACTTCCGTGGCTGTATCGACCGCGCTGGTCGCTTCGTCCAACATGAAGATTCGCGGATCGGCCAGAAATGCCCGCGTGAAGCAGATGAGCTGGCGTTGTCCCAATGACATGCTCGCTCCGCGCTCGCCCACGTCCGTTTCAAATCCCCTGGCAAGACTCATGATGCAATCGTACGATCCGATCGCCTTGGCCGCGGCGATCACGTCCTGCTCGGTGGCGCCGGTACATGCGTACAAGATGTTTTCCATCACTGTTCCGGTGAACAGATAATTCACTTGCAGCACCAGACCCATTTGCTTGTGCAGCGAATCTCCCGTCACGTGACGGATGTCGCGATCGTCCACCAGCACGCGGCCTTTTTGCGGCTGATAGAATCGCGCAATCAGTGAAATGATGCTGCTCTTGCCCCCGCCCGTCGGACCGACCAGCGCAACCATCTGTCCCGGCCGTGCCTCAAAATTGATGTCGTGCAGCACCGGCCGATCTGGGTGATAGCCAAAAACGACGTTCTCGAACCGCACGTCTCCCTGAATCCGCGCCAGAGGCTGCGCCTCGGGCTCATCGTGAACATCCGGCTTGAGGTCCAGCAGGCCGAACACGCGCTCGGCGCCGGCCATCGCCATCATCAACTGATTGTAAAACGCCCCCAGCGTGATCACCGGGCCCATGAAATAGTCCCAATATTGATACACCGCCACGACCGATCCGACTCTTTTGACCCCGCTGAACACCATGTATCCGCCGTAAAGCAGAATCGTCACGCGTCCGCAAAACCGCACCACCTCCAGCAGCGGCTGATAGATCCCGTTCACGCGCGCCACCGCGATGTTGTTCGTTGTGTTGATCTCCTGCAGCCCGTTGAAGACATCGAGGTTCGGATCCTGCCGGTTGAAAGCCGTGACCACGCGCATTCCGGTGATGTTCTCGGCCAGATTGGTGCTGACCCGCGTAAATCCCTCGCGCGCGATCTGATACAGCGTCGCCGATCTGCGGTGATAGGCGCGTGACAGCAGGTACAGCACCGGTCCCAGCCAGACGATCGCCAGAAACAGCCGGGCGTTCTCGTGAAAGATGCAGATCGCCGCCACGCACATCATCGTTCCGTTGGCAAAGACCTGAAACGGCCCCCAAACGTTCACCTCGCGCAGGCTGTTCACGTCGGTGGTGCACCGGCTGATGATGCGGCCCAGCTTCGTGCGGTCGTAAAAGCTCATCGATAGCCGCTGGAGCTGCGCGAAGATTTTCTTGCGGAACTCGAACTGCACGCTCTCGCCCGCGCGCGTCATGATGAGGATGGTAAACCGTTGCAGGACGACCGAGCCGATGAACGCGAGCGTCCACAGCCCCATGATGTGCACGATATGCCACGACGCCGCCCGCGTCGAAACGCCCGGCATTTCGCCCTGCGAGTAATCCGCCCCGTAATTGATGATCCGCTTGATGAACTGCGGCCCCAGCATATCCAGCAGGATCTGTCCCAGCCCCAGCCCAATGGCCAAGAAATACCGTTTCTTGAACGGCGCCAGCGAGAACATCAGCCGTTTGATCAGCGGCCACTGGATCGGACGATAACGGTCTTCATCCTCCGATTCGGCCAGCGCAGCCTGTGCCGTCGCCCGCGACATCGCCGCGCGCTTCTTCGATCGAGATGAAATTCCGAACATCGACATCGCCAAAAAAGTGCCGAATCACCCATTGAGCCCCCGGTGAATCACCGGGGGCCAAATCGGTATAGTTTCGTCATTCGAATTTGGGATTTTCCTCTCGTCCCATTTTCTCCAGTCCCGCCACCGCCGCCTCCACTTCGCCCACCGACTGCACGCGCGTCATGTGCGACGGCGCCTCCGCCGGGTTCAATGCCGTCCCGTCGCCGAAGAGCTGCGCCTCGGCTATCTCGCGGTAATGCCCGTCCTGCGCCATCAGCTCCGCGTGCGTGCCGGTCTGCGTCACCTTCCCGTGCTCCACCACTACCACCAAATCCGCCTGTTTTACCGTGCTGATGCGATGTGCGATGACGAACGTCGTCCGCCCGCTCATGACAAATCGCATTCCCCGGCGGATCAGATCTTCGGTCTCGGGATCGACCGCCGCTGTCGCATCGTCGAGGATCAGGATGCGCGGATTGGTGACGATCGCGCGCGCGATCGCCAGCCGCTGCCTCTGTCCACCCGACAGCGACGCCCCGCGCTCGCCCAGAATCGTCTGATATCCGCGCGGAAGGTTCTCGATGAAATCGTGCGCCTGCGCCAGACGGGCCGCCGCTTCGATGTCTCCCTCGCTGATGTTCGGTCTGCCGTAGGCGATGTTTCCCGAAACCGTGTCGCTGAACAGGTAGGTTTCCTGAAACACCACCGCCACCTGCGTCCGCAGGCTCTGCAGCGTCAGGTCGCGCACGTCCACGCCGTCGATCAGCACCCGGCCCCGCTGCAAGTCATAGTACCGCGCGATCAGATTCACCAGCGTCGTCTTCCCCGCCCCCGTCGGGCCCACGATCGCCACCACGCTGCCGCCGGCAATGCTGAAACTTACCTCGCGCAGCACCGGCTTGCTCGGATCATATCCAAAGCTCACGTTCTCGAACGTCACCGTTCCCGGCCCCTGGGGCAGATGGCGCGCATCGGAATGTTCCGGCACGGTCGCCTCGGCCATCAGCACCTCATGCAGTCGCCGCGACGATACCATCGCGTCCTGATATTGCTCGTTGATGGTCGCCACCTGCTGCAAACGCCCCAGGATCGTTCCCATCGCCCCGCCGAGAATGAACAAATCCCCCGCGGCCATCTTGCCGTGAATCATCAAAATCCCCGCCACCAGAAACAGCGACAGGTACGATGCCATTGCGATCGAGCGGATCACCGGCTGAAAATCCGCGTACATCCGAATCCGCGTCAGCACGCGGCCTTTGAACGTGTCGCAGTTGGCGTCATACTTATCGATCTCCTGCCGCTCCGTCGCGAACGCTTTGACGACGTGAACGCCCGCGATGTTCTCGGTGATGATCGAAACGTTCCGGTCCTCCGCCTCCATCACGCTCCGGGCCACCGGCTGTATTTTTCGGCTGAATCGCAGGATGTAATACGTCCAGATCGGCAACGGAATCAGCGACAGCAGCGCCACCCATTTATTCAAGGTCCAGATCAATATGATGTTGAACAGCACCGCCAGCGCAATGTCCAGCGTGACCAGCACGGCCGTCTGAACGAAGGCCCGGACGCGCTGTAAATCCGACAGCGCCCGATTGATCAGTTGCCCCGAACTGTGGATATCGTGAAACCCGAACCCCACGCGCTGCACCTTGTCGTACACCGCCTCGCGGAGGTAATAAACCATGTTCATGCTCATCCGTGTATTGGCCGTTTCCTTGAAATAACGCACGACGACCATGAGCACGATCAGGCCGCTGAGGATTTTCAGCAGCCACAGCAGTCGATGCTTTCCCGCGTCCGGTTTTTCCAGCCATTGCCGCAGCGACAAAGTATGAATCTTGCTTGTCTGCTGAATGCTCTGGATGGCATCCACCGCCTTTCCAGCCACGCCGATGGTCAGCGTGTCCGTCGCCGTGGCCGCCGCCACCCACCAACAGGCAATCACCACCAGCGGCACCACCGGCCGAATGAACTGGAACATCCACCGGAACAGTGCGGCGTTGGACGGTTGCCCCCCTTGGCGCGCGGACCGATCCTCCGCCTGAGGTAAACCCCCGGCGGCACCAGGACTTGAATCCCTTCCATCTTGGGTGCGGACGCCTGACTGACTGCTCACTTTGGAAACCAATTTCTGTAAACCGATTACGCTACCGTTCCCGGCCGCTTCGTCAACCCCCACCATGGACAAATCATCGGTTATCCCCTACAACTTCCCCGCTTTGCAAATCAACGGGCAGCTTTTATTGGAACTAATTGCCAACCTCGTCTGGTCCGGCGGGTCGGTCAATTGAAGCAACGGCCCCCTTTGGGCCGATAAAAACCGGCATGGCGACATCAGCACCCGCAACTGGCGTGACACGCTTTTTACTGGAATCGGTCGGCAAATTCGCCGCCGCCCGCCTCCGCCGCGTCGGCGCATTGGCGATTCATCCCGATTGGGAAACTCGCGCCGCCATCTGCGAGCGCTGCCCCTTGCGCGTGATCCGCTGCGGCATCTCCTATTGCGGAAACCCCCTGCTTCAACAAATCGACCGCGACCCCGCGATCGACGGCTGCGGCTGCCCCTGCCGGGATAAGGCCAAAAGCCCCGGCGAGCATTGCCCAATCGATTCTCATCACCAGCCCACAGCCCGCCACGGCGCCAATTGCTCGTGCAAATGGTGCGAGACGGAGATGAACGCGTAATGGCTCTCCTAAAACGGTGGCGGCCCAGGCGGAAAACCCCCGGGTGGACCGCCATCCGGTGGGCCACCGCCATTCGGGCCATTGCCGTTTCCCGGACCTCTTCCTCGCATCGAATCACGGCTGTCTTCGTATCCCCAGTAACCGCCAATGATGTACGGGAATTTGCCGGGCGTGACGTGATAGTGCCAGCCGCGATATCGGTCCCAATGTAAATTAAAGCCGTTCAGGGCATTGGCGCCATGAATATCCTTGGCCATGACGCCAGGGCTTTCATACGGGCCATAAATTGGAAACCCATCAAACGCCCAACCGATGAGCGGAGAATGTTCCGTCCCCTCATCCGCCCAGGGAGAGTTCAAGCAGATGGGATACTTGTGATAGTGATACGTGTTATCCGGAGACGGATGACCGCAGCAGCGGTCCATGATGTTGCTGGCGTCCAGGCTCTGCGCATCGAAGGGATTGAAAAAGACCACGCCGTTGACGGCAATCCCGATCGGGCCCATCGGCAGGGCGTGATTCGAATTGTCTGTCGCCGTGATGATATGGCGCGGATTCACCTTGGGATTCACGGGAATGTAATACGTTCGCTGGTGTTCCTGGATGTAATTCGGATTGCCGCCCTGGCCAAATGCCGTCTCGGGGAATTTGCCCGTCGGATGATTGGGCAATCCCTTGGTGTGGATGATCATGCTCGTGCCGTCGAAGCTGACCGTCACGTTATCCGTGATGAGTTGATCCTCGGTGACAATGTTGCCGTTCAGGTCTTTGTCCCCCGCGCGCAGCCACGCGGTCATGTTGCCGGCGAAGGGGGCTTGCCACTTGGCGTCGTGATACAGGAGCCGATCCGCATTGGTGTAATCAAAAACCGCCGGTGGCTGAGTCTCGCCCGGAGGTGCGTCGTAATACCATCGGCCGCCGAGGGATAACGGCGTGCCGGTTGGCTGGGTGTCCGATGACGGCTTGGTGGTCGACGTATCCGATGCAAGCCGAACCAGGCTGAAATCATCAACGAAAAATTCCGATGCGATCGGCCGCGGCGCCGCGCCGTGATCGAAGGCCACGCTAAGCCGAACGGTATCCACCTGCGGGAACGGCAGCCAGAAGTCGAGCTGATACGTTCTCCACACCGCCGCCCCACCGATGTGATGATCGCCGTTGACCGTCAGGTCACGCCGGGCTTGCTGAATGATCGGATAGATCGACTTGCCCTTGGCGTCGTAGCTCGTGCGTCCGCCATCACCGAAGAATTCGACCCGCATCGACAGGTCGTTGTCATCGACGGCAAAGTCGTCCTGCGGCAAACCTCGAAAAGAGAATCGGAACCACCGCCCGGCTTTTGAATCGATCCCGCCGATCGTCTGCGACACCGACCCGCTCGACCCCTGCGATTGCAAGGCGACTCCCCAACCGGAAACATCACGGGTTGGATCGCCGAGGTATCGGTATTGCGCATCGCCGACGATTTGGTAATCCGCCGGCTTCTGTCCCGAAGCATCGCGCTGCTCGAAATCGGGGTTTTTGACGAGATTGGTTGTCTGCGCCCCGGTCGTACCGGCAAAAAGAAAAAGTCCAAATGCCAGCCATCCAAGTCCGAATTTGGGCATTACACCTCCGCCTTTAATTTCCAGCAGATGAATGCCGCGATCGGGCCAAAGGTAACACAAGAAGGGAAAACAACCGCAACGAATCACTTCTCCCACAACACGTCCTCGACGCCGGCGCACTTGTTCGCCCACCGTGCTTGCACGAACAGCCAATCGCTGAGGCGATTCACATAGGTCAGCACGGCATTCGGCACCGGGCGATCCTGTGAAAATCCGACCGTCACGCGCTCGGCCCGGCGGCAAACGGCGCGGGCCATGTGCAGACGGGCGCTGGTTTCGCTGCCGCCGGGCAGGATGAAATTGCGCAAGGGTTCCAGTGCGGCGGTTGTTGTGTCGATTTCCATTTCCAATCGGCCGATGCTCGATTCTTCCAGGGCGGGCAAATGGGCCGGAGGGTGGGCGTCGGGCCACGCCAATTGCGACCCGATCACGAACAGCTCATTCTGCACGGCTCGCAGCTTGGCGGCCAATTCATCCTCAGCCGAAACGGCGGCCCACCCGACGGCGGCGTTCAGCTCATCGACCACGCCGATACATTCGATGCGCGGGTCGGTCTTGGAAACCCGCTGGCCGCCGATCAATCCGGTCGAGCCGTCGTCGCCGGCTTTGGTGTAAATCTTCATGTGGGTATTGTCATTTGTCCTGGATCATTTGTCATGGGTCATTTGTCATTGGTGCGAATAGTGGATAACAAATGAACTAATGGACAGCGACCAGACGCTACTGATCCTGATCCCTCTGGCGTACCTGATCGGTTCCATCCCATTCGGCCTGATCGTCGGCAAAGCCAAGGGGATCGATCCTCGCACCAGCGGCAGCGGGAATATCGGGGCGACCAATCTGGGCCGGCTGCTGGGAGGAAAATATTTCGCGCTGGTGTTCAGCCTCGATCTGCTCAAGGGCGCGATCCCGACGCTGGCCGCGGGGCTCACGATTGGGTTTCACGTTAACGACCGTCAGACGTGTCTGCTCTGGATCGCCGTCGCGGCGGCGGCGGTGCTCGGGCATGTTTTCAGCCTGTTCCTGAAATTCAAAGGGGGCAAGGGAGTCGCCACCAGCGCGGGCGTGGTTCTGGGAATTTATCCATACTTCACGCTGGCCGGCGTCATCGCAATGATCATCTTCGTCATCGTCTTCCGCATCACGCGATACATCAGCGTCAGCTCGATCCTGGCCGCTGTGAGCTTCCCGGCCGCTTATGCAGTCATTGGCTTTCGACGCTGGTCGATCACCGAGGCGCAGCTTCCGCTGCTTTGTTTTGCGATTGTGGTTCCGCTGCTGATCCTCTACAAACACCGCGGCAACATCGCCCGTCTCCGCGCCGGCACCGAGCCGCGCTTCAATCCTAAATCCAAGGCGACATGCGCATCAAAGTAAATGGACAAGACTATGACCTTCCAGACGGCGGCGATATTCACGCCCTGCTGGCGGCCCACAAGCTCACGCCGGATAAAGTCGCGGTCGAACTGAACCGCCGATTGATTCGTTCGAGCCAATACGACACGCCGCTGAAAAATGGCGATGAGGTGGAAATCGTCACGTTCGTCGGGGGAGGATAAGTGCCTTACATACGAGCGCACGCATTCGGCCGTCACGAAAAACGCCACCGATCATCTTCCGATTCATCCTGCGTATCCCGCCGAATTGCGCTATAATGTCCGTCATGCAGAACCTTCGTATCGCCAAGTTCGACATCCGCAGCCGGCTCTTTGTCGGCACGGGGAAATATGCTTCGTATGAAATCATGCAGCAGGCGCTGGAGGCCAGCGGATGCCAGGTCGTCACCGTGGCCGTCCGCCGCGAACGGCTCGTCGATAAACAGGGACGAAGCCTTCTGGAATTTCTCGATCTGAGCAAATACATCATTCTGCCCAACACGGCCGGGTGCTTCAGCGCCGAAGACGCGATCCGCGTCGCGATTCTGGGCAGAGAACTACTGGAAAAACAAAAAAATCCCGGGGCCAATTGGGTCAAGCTGGAAGTCCTCGGCGACAAGAAAACGCTCCTGCCCGATCCGATCGGGTCGCTCGAAGCGACGAAGCAACTGGTCAAAGAGGGTTTCACCGTTCTGTGCTACACCAGCGATGATCCGATCTCCGCCCGGCGGATCAAAGAAGCCGGCGCGGCCAGCGTCATGCCCGCGGGAAGCCCGATCGGTTCCGGTCAGGGCGTGCTGAACCCGCTCAATATCTCGCTGTGCCTGGAAACACTGAAGGAAAACGATCCGAATTATCCGGTCATCGTCGATGCCGGCGTCGGCACGGCCAGCGATGTCGCCGTCGCCATGGAACTGGGCGCGGATGGCGTGCTGCTCAACACGGGCGTAGCCCATGCCAAGGACCCGGTGAAGATGGCCATCGCCATGCATCACGCGATCGAGGCGGGCTATCTCGCTTACCAGGCGGGACGAATCGCCAAGAAGCGTTACGCCACGGCCAGCAGTCCGTTCGATGGCATCATCAGCCACATCCCCGGCGAATGAAGGGAATTTCCTATTGCCTATTGCCTATTGAAATGCTTCTTCCGATAGGAAATAGGCAATAGGCAATCAGTCTTCCCAATCCACGATGAACATTGAACTCTTCAACGCGCTGGCTCAAAAGGCGGGTTTGACGCTTGATCCCGCGCAACACGCCCGGCTTAATTCCTTTCTCGATCTTCTTCTATCCGCCAATCAGCGTATGAACCTGACGCGCATCACCGATCGCGCCCAGGCGGAAATTCTACATGTCGCCGATGCACTGACGTTGTTGCCGCACCTCCCGCACGGGCCGCATCGGCTGGCCGACGTCGGCAGCGGCGGCGGGATTCCAGGAATCATTCTGGCCATCGTGCGCGGGGATGCCCAGGTCGTCCTGATCGAGTCGACTCGGAAAAAGGCGGACTTTTTGCGGGCCGCCGCCGCGGATTTGAAATTGGCCAACGTGAGCGTCGAACCGCTGCGTGCGGAGGAGGTCGGCCGCTCGGGTCAGCGGGAGTCTTTCGATGTGGCCGTCGCCCGGGCCGTCGCACTGCTGCCGATTTTGGTGCAATGGCTGCTTCCGCTGGTGAAGCGGGGCGGATGTGCTCTGGCCATGAAAGGCCCCAAGGGCCGGGAGGAATTGGAGCAGGCCCATCAGGCGATCAAACACCTTGGCGGCGGGACCGCCGTGATCGTTCCGGCCGATCTTCCGGGCGCTTCGGGGCATGTCATCGTGAAGATTCCCAAGGCCTCGCGAACCCCTTCACGCTATCCCCGCCACCCAAGCCGGGCGGGCAATTAAGGGATATAATTGTCCGGCTCGCAAGGAGTTACTCGCTCTCGCTAGGAAGGTGCCACATGCTCGTGTTGACCCGTCAGCGTAACGACAGCATCATGATCGGAGATAATATTGAAGTGACTGTTGTCGATATCCGCGGAGAAAAAGTACGCTTGGGAATCACCGCCCCCAAGCACATTACGGTGCATCGCAAGGAAATTTACGAGCAAATTCGTGCGGAAAACCAAGCCGCCGCTGAGATAAAGCCCGTTGATCTTAACAATCTTCCTCCCGTACCTCCGGAGGCCAGCACCTTGAGCCCACCGCAGCAAACGTTTCCGCGTCTGGCGGAAGAATCACGCGATCCGTTTCTCCTGGCCGCGATCGACGAAGCCCGCCTGGGGCAGAAGGAGGGCGGTCTGCCGATTGGATCGGTGCTGGTGCGGAATAACCAGATCATCGGCCGCGGACATAATCGCCGCGTTCAGCGAGGCGACCCGATGGCCCACGCGGAGATCGACTGTCTCACCAACGCCGGCCGGCAGAAAACCTATTCGGATACCGTTCTTTATTCCACGCTCATGCCCTGCTATTTGTGCAGCGGCGCGGCCGTTCAGTTCGGCGTGCCCAAGGTGATCGTCGGCGAAAGCATCAACTTCGGCGGCGGCCCTGAATTCATGCGATCCAAGGGCATCGAAGTCGTTGACCTGCACGATCAGGAGTGCATCGACATGATGGCCCAATTCATCCGCGATCATCCCGAGCTTTGGAACGAAGACATCGGAAAATAAAGGCCCCTCATGCCCGGCCCCGCCATGCAGGAGCTGCCTCCGCAGAGTCGCATTTCCTCCCGGATCGAGGGGGGAAACACCACCCTTCTCATTCCCGGCAATTCCGCCTCATCGCGCGGCTGCATTGCCGGCAGTTTTTCCGCCGCCGCGGTCTTTGGTTTTCTGACCGTCGTCTGCATGGCCCAGGGAATCTTTTCCAAAAATCTCCTCTGGACGGGTGGGGGATTTTTCTTCTTCATCCTGACAGCCTGGCAACTGCTCGCGCTGCGCATCCTGCCTCGGACGAGTTCAACCCACACGCAACTTGAAATCACCCCCGAATTGCTGTCCGAAACCACGGGTCTCGCCAACGCCCAGCGGCGGCGGCAATGGCTTCGAGCCACCGTGGCCGACATTTGCGTCGAACAGCAATCCGGCGTCCCGGAATTGCGCGTCCGGTTCAACGACGGCCAGGACACCGTTTGTATTTTGTCCGGCCTCGATCCCGATGAATTACGCTGGGTTGCCGAACAGATCCGTCTGAAATGGAAAATGCGCGCTGGTTCATAACTGCCTATCGCCAGAGAATCGCTTGATGTCATCGATTGGATTTTTATCGGTTGCAGTCAGTGCCGCAAAAAATAATCGGGATCCAAGAGGTTACGGCGTCGTCGAAGAGCCTTGGCGAGTCGATGGCGAACCGAAATCCCCCTGCATGAGCGGCCTGAGGTCGTACCCCGTCGCTTTCTTCACGTCGTCAATCAGTTCCTGCTGCGTCTGGGGCGGATGTGAACGCAATGTCGGCAGCACCTTGGCCAGGGCATCGTCGCCGACGCTGCCGAGCCAGGAATCAATCACGACCGATCCCTTGAGCACCAGCATTCGATCGTAAGCGCCCAGATATTCCGGTCGAATGGTCGCCGGGTCCATCGTGTTGATCAGGTCGAGCTGCAAAAAAGGTCTTTTCTGGCCCGGCCGGCCGATCAATTGCTCGGTCCACGTTCGCCGCGGAATGCCGGTCACCATCGCGGCGTATTTGATCGCAAACATGTTCGAGCCGGCAAAATCAAACCAATCCTCCCGGCGCGGCAGCTTGAGCGGCGCGAACACCTTGTCGTGAATGAACTGCTCGAAATCGTGCTCCGCCTCGTTCTCGGCCGCGAGGGAATTGTGGTTGATCAATTCGGCTTCGAAAAACCGAACGTCCGCCACCAGCGCATCGCGCCGCGTCGCGGCGTTGTCGCCGTCGCGAACCTCTACCCACCACACCAGGTCGTCGATCGGTTTGTCGGGCGAAAGGATCGCACTGGGCGTATACGAAACATCCTGAGCGTAACGATTGTAGTGAAACCGCGGATCGGTCCAACCTGCTTCCATCAGGTCGATGAGCTTCTGGTGCGTCGCGACGAGATAAAAAATCGTGGGGTTCACCGCCCCGATCCTCTGAAGCGCCGGCAACAGTTTGTTGTCCAGAAGTTCGTCGATTGGCTTGCCGTCAGTCAGGTCCAGATCGCGCATCATCTGGTCGACCAGCTCTTTGCGATGCTGCTGGGTCCGGGTGACGATGTCGGAAGGCATCGTCGTCGGGCGGGTGGCTGGCGCGATCGATGCCAGGGTGTCCTGCACCCACGCCTGATCCCGCGGCTCGCAAAACACCGAGCGGCCGCCGGCCTTTACAACGACGAATCCCGGCGGAACTTGCGCCTTATGCGGCGCGGGCGCCGTGGCCGACTGCGCCGCCGCGCCAGTGGCGGCGCCCCACGCGCCCACCACGCAAATCAGAATCGCCAACACGGCGCCGCAGATTGTATTTCGCCAACCGATCATTTCGCTCTTGCCGGCAACACCAGGCTCTTCACCTTCAGAATATTCGGCCGGGCCTTGAGCCGGTTCAGCAGGCTCTCCGGAGGGAGGCTGTCGGTCTTGATGACCATCAGCGCCGTCGCCTTGCCGTCGGCGCCAATATCCCGGCTGATCACCATGTCCGCGATGTTCACCTGCGCGTCGCCAAAACTCGATCCCACCGTGCCGATCACGCCCGGCTGATCCTGATTCACAATGAGAACCATGTTCCCCTCGGGAATCATGTCCATGCCATACCCGTCCACGCGCAGCACGCGCGGCAAACCGTCGGCGTAGACCGTTCCCAGCACGCGATGGGTCTGGCCGTCCGGCCCATCGGCGCGCACGCCGAGGATGTCCCCGAACAATCCCGCCGGCGGGTTGGGCTCGTGGACCGTCACCAGTTCGATTCCCCGCCCGCGAGCCAGATGCTCCACGTTGATCACGTTCACGCCGGTGTCCAGATGCGGACGCAGCAATTCCACCGCCGCCACTCGCAACAGCGTGTTCATGTGCTTGGGAACGCGCGTCCCACTGGCCCGCAGCGTGATCGTGCGATATCCGCTGTCGCACAGCCCCGCCAGAAGCACGCCGATGCGACGAGCCAGTTCCACGAACGGCATTTCATCCGCCGGTAAATCCAGCTTCAACCCGCCGGCGTTCACCGCCCCGCGAATCTCACCGGTGTTCAGATAGGCCACGATCGCCTTGCACGCCTCGACCGACACCGCCGTCTGGGCCTCGTCGGTGCTGGCGCCCAGATGCGGAGTCAGCACCACGTTCTCCAATCCCAACAGCGGATGGTCCGCCGCGGGCGGCTCCTTCGCGTAAACATCGATCGCCGCGCCGGCGATCTTCTTCTCCTTGATCGCCTCGGCCAAGGCGATTTCGTCAACGACCTCCCCGCGCGCATCGTTCACCACCAGCAGATTCGGCCGGCATTTGTTCATCAGCCGTTCGCGGTTCAGCAAATGCTTGGTCTGATCCCCGCCGGGAACGTGAAACGTGATGACGTCGATCTGGGAAAGGAACTGATCGAAATCCTTCACCAGTTTCACCTTCCCATCCAACGCGGTAAGACCCGTGAAATAGGGATCGAACGCGACGACGTTCATCTCCAATGCCAGCGCCCGCGACGCCACGGTCCGGCCGATCCGGCCCAGGCCCACGACACCCAGAGTCTTCCCGGCAAGCTGGGTGCCCTGGTACTGGCTGCGCTTTTTCCAATCCAATTGGCCCGATTTGAGACTCGCATGGGCCTGCGGAATTTTTCTCGCCAAAGACAACAACAGCGCCAGTGCGTGCTCTGCCGTGGAGAGCGTGCTGGCCTCGGCCGTGTTCATCACCAGGATTCCCCGGCTTGTCGCCGCGTCCAAGTCGATGTTGTCCACCCCGACGCCGGCCCGGGCGATCGCCCTCAGCTTCCCCGGCTTTTCCAGCACGCGGGCGGTTACCTTCGCCCCCGACCGCACGATCAGGGCGTCATACTCCCCCACCACCGCGGCAAGCTCCTCTTCCTTCAAACCAACCTTCGCATCGAAAGCCGCGTTGTTTTGTTTCAGAAAATCCAGACCTTCTTGCGCCAATTTGTCCGCCACGAGAATACGCATAAATAAACCTCCAAAATCGAATTAAGGGTCCAGATCGTAAGGACGAGGGCGTGTGGCTTCAAGCGGTTGCCTAATATCTTCAGCCATCGGTAAAAATTGCCGAGACCATACAGGGTTAAATATCTGTGAAAACGACAGTTAAAACATCGTTGGGCCTGGTTTTACTATTTGTCATCGTGGCGGCCATGGGTTCCATCACCCGCCGCGACAGCCGGCCGACTTCATCCAACCAGAGCCTCAGGGGCCTGATTCCGTGGCGAAACGACCTGACCTCCGCCCGTCAGGAAGCCCTTGCCGCACATAAGCCGCTGTTTGTCGAATTCGCCGCCGATTGGTGCCCCGACTGTCACGCCATGGCCGCACAAACCTGGACCCAGCCGTCCGTCGCCGCCGCCATGCAGGCCTATGTTCCCGTCCTGATTGATCCGGACGCCCATCCCGATTTGTCGCAACAATTCAACGTGGTGAGCATTCCGTCAATTTTTGTTATCGACCCCCAGAGCGCAAAAATTACGCGCGAAAGCCGCGATCACGTCTTCTCCCCCGAGGAATTGCTGGCCTGGCTGAATCCGGCGAATTAAACCATTTTTCGTCAGATGAGTAGCATTCGAAAGCAACAGGATTGCCATCCTGTGGTTTTGAAACCGCTCAGCTTTTCGATTCGTCGGATTGATCCTTCGCTTCGGCGCCCGGCAATGCATCCATCTGCTTCACCTGATCCATCAGTTCCGGCTTGCCGAGCCGTTCGGCACAAAACGTGGCGATCGCCCTCAATCCGTTGCCGTACCACCGCATGAGATTCGGGTTGGACCGAATCTCCGCAGGCAATTTCGACCAGATCATTCCCTGCTCGAAAATGGATTTCTCGTGCGACTGGCACAGGCAGGTCAATTTTTCGTCATCCCCCGACGCCGCCGCGTCGAACAATTCCTTGCGAAGCCGTTCGGGCGTCATCATCGGCTCATTCACTTTTGGAACGCGCAATTCAATCAGCACCGGCTCCTGAGCAGGCTGCGCCGGCGGAGATTTCGATCGTTTCCCGAATCCAAATAAGCCCATGAATACCGCCGAAAACTACACAACCTCCCGCCCCCTGGCAACCGACTTTCACGCCCATTGCAATTCCATCTGCCGGTAGACCGGCCTGGACTTTGCCCACAGCCAGCCCGTCGGCCGGTCCTGATGCGCCAGAACCAGCCTCTGCCCAATCCTTCGGTCGGCTTCGAACATTTCGCGTAATAATTTTGGACAATTGCACTGCCGGCTGCGATGAAGCAGCACGATGTGCCCGGGCAATCCCTCCCCTTGCCGCTGTGCCTGATCCAGAATCCGCCGCACCGCATCCAACGCTTCCGCGTTGGAAAGATGCCCCCGGCCCCCCATGATCCTCCGCTTCAAAAACCACGGCCGGTCGCTGCTCAATTGCATTTGCGGATCGTAGTTGCTCTCGATGGCCAGCAGATCCAGACCGCGGAATCGCCGCACCAGTTCTTCACCGACGCGGCCCAGATCCGTCGCGTATCCGATCCGCCCGCCGAATCCATCTACGACAAAACCATGCGAGCCCAGCTCATCATGCTGGAGCCGGATCGCGTTCAGCGAAAAACCATCTGCCGGGGAAAAGGGGCGCCCGTTAAAAGGCCGGATCAGCCCGGCGAATTTCGGTTCGCCGCCGCCAAAACTCGCCAATTCGTCGATCCGCTTCTCATGGCAGAAAACCGGGATTTCCTGCCGAACGATCTGCCCGATCCAGTTCGGATTGAAATGATCGCGATCCAGATGGGTCAAACAGATCGCGGCGATTTCGCCGACCTGCGTCCCCAGCCCCTTCATGCGCGCGGCCGTCGTTCGCGGCCCGATGCCGCAATCGATCAGAATCGCGCCGCCCGCCCCGCGCACCACGGAGCAATTCCCCGCCGATCCGCTGGCCAAAATGGAAATTGCGATAGACATCCGTGCCGCGAAATCCGCCGATCACGCGATTTTTCGACCGAAGCCCCTGATCTCAACCTGCACGCCCGCGCCGACGGCCCGTTCCGCCTCTCGCAAAAGCCGCCGAGTTGTTTCCTCCGAAACATATTGCTCGCCACAGTTTTCGCACACCTCGGCGGGAACCGATTTAAACACCAGCGTTGACGCGCCTCGTTCCAACGTAACGCTCACGCGCGCCGGAACCGTTTTGCCGTGTTTGCAGATTACACATTTCATTTCTTTCGCCTGCGGAACTTTTTGTCCCACCGCACCGCATCCGGACGGTAAACCGTTATCACCACCGCGGCCTTGGCCGAACGGTCATCCGACGCCACAACGTGAACCGGTTGTCCTTCGATAAATCCTAACATGAGGCGGCTCGGATACGGCACGTCGCTCAGATTCTCCTCGATCACTTTACCATTTTCGAGGATTTCGCGCACATCCGCTTCACTGATCCCGCGTTCGAACATTCGCCGAACCGCATGAACGCGGAAAATCAGCCGCGGGTAACGCATCCATTGCGCCTCATCTTTCCATCAATGGGTCCGCCTCACACCGCCGCCATAATTGCCTTGAAGCCGATCTGCAGGTAATCCAGCACTTCCGACGGCTCCCGGCCGCTCTTGGGAATGTGATGCACGTACAGCGATTTAAGCTTCACGCCCGCGCCGGTGGAGGCAATCTGCATCGCCAGCTCGGCATCCAGGCCTCCCGTGTAATTGTCCTCGACGGTGATCATCCGCCCGCCGGATTTCGCGGCGATTTCCACGATGCCGTTGTCCTTCAGAGCCAAACCATACGCGTCAATCACGCCGGCTTTCTTTCCGTTCTTGGCCAGTTCGTCCGCGGCTCTGAGGCATTCGTGAACCATGTATCCCGCGGACACGAACACCAGATCCTTTCCTTCCCGCAGCACCTTGTATCCGCCGGCCTCGAACGATTCCTCGGGCTTGTACAGCGACTTGGTCTCGGCGCGCAGCGCCCGCTGATAACACGTGCCGTCGAGGTTCGCCATCAATTCCGTGATCTTGTAGCAACTCACCGCATCCGCCGGGAAAAAATACCGCACTGCCGGCTGGCCGTTGAAATTCTTCACGTGACAGAAGCTGCGGAAAAACGCGACATCCGGCAGGGACATCTGGCTCGGCCCATCCGCCGCCAGCGTCACGCCCGCGTGGGTTCCGGTGATCTTCAGGTTCGCCCCGCCGATGATCGCCATCTCCACCTGGTCGTACGCCCGTTCCACGAATTTGGCGAACGTCGAGCAGAATGGAATCTTCCCGCCCGCGCTGGCCCCCGCCGCGACGCTGATCATGTTCTGCTCGGCGATTTTGCATTCCAGATATTGGGCCGGGAATTTCTTGGCAAACCATTCCGCGTGCGTCGAGTTTTTCACGTCCGCATCCAGCCCGACGACGCGCTTATCCGCCTCGCCCAGCGCCACCAGCGCCGCCCCATACGCCTTGCGCGGCGCGATCGGTTTGCCGGCCGAGAGATCCTTGTCCATCCCCACCGCCGCCAAGCCGTCGGCGAATGATTTGATCTTGATCTGCTTTTTCTCGCGCGCCGGCGCTTTGGCCGTGATCGCGCCCGGCTTCAGTTCTCCGGATGCCTTGTAATCGAGCACGCCCAAATCCTTGGCCGTGTGATCCAATTCGCCCAGGACCTCGCCCAACTGGTCTTTCTTGACCGGCGTTCCATGCTTGCCCATTCCCTGCTCGTGGGGCGCGCCCCATCCCTTCACGGTCCGGGCCACGATGGCCATCGGCCTCTGCCCGTTCTGGATGACGTGCAATTCGCTCAGCGCATTGTCGATATCGTGCGGATCATGCCCATCAATCAATCGAACAAAGAATCCGAACGCCTTGAGCTTGTCGGCCAGCCCCTGATAGCTCTGCTGCGGCGAAACCCAATCGCTTTGGGCCAACTCGTTGCAGTTAAAAATCGGAATGACGTTGGTGAGGGCATGATCGACGATGAAATCCGCCGCCTCCCAGATTTGGCCTTCGCGGCTCTCGCCGTCGCCCATGATGCAGTAGATGTTGCGGTCGATCTTGTCCATGCGCGCCGCCGCCGCCAATCCCGCCGCGACGGACAGGCCCTGTCCCAAACTTCCGGTGGCGGCGTCGAAAAACGGCACGCCCAACTGCGGGTGCGGATGGCCGTCGATGGGGCTGTCGATCGCCCGGAGGCTCATCGCATCCTCGCGGGTCATCGGCCGCGCCGCTTCCCGGCCTTTTCCCAGCGGCACGATCATTGCGCCGAGGTCAGCCAGGGCCGCGTAAATAATCGGCACCGCGTGTCCTTCGGAAAGCACGAGCCGATCCGAAGCTGGATTCCACGGGTCCTTCGGATCCCACCGCATCTGGTGATACATCAGAACGCTGACCAGGTGCGCCAGCGAAAGAGCGGTGGAGGGATGTCCGCTGCCCGCGGACGTGGTCATCTCCACGCTCAGCTTTCCAAGATCGATCGCCTTCCGATTGACTGCGGATTCAAATGACATCGCGGTCCTCCGTGAATGAGACTGTGCCGCGAGAATACAACCGCGCGGAAGGCGACGCAATCAACTCGGACACGCCCGGCTTCGTTTCGGCGGTGCAGCCGCATTCTGTTTTCAGCGGCGTCTTTGCAGGACAGAAGCGGTTTCGGCAGGAGCCCGTGTAGAGTTAGCCGGTCGGGATCGTTCCGCCGCCGATAGAACGCGCCGGACCAATCAGCGGCCGGGCTTCACCGCATACACCTTCACGCTGGCGGCGTATTCGTTCACATCGTACCGCTCAATCACGGATGATAAACCCTCATGCACGGTCCCAGGCTGCTTCGTTCCCGCGCAACAACTCGGGCCACAGCAAGAGGCTTCCCCGATGGGCAGAGATACTTTCTCTTTCATGGGAGGCGAACAACAGCCGGATTGCCCTTCAACCTTGGCATACGCATTGAGGTCTGAACCGGCATCAACAAGATGGACGTGGGAGAATCCGGCGGCGAGAAGGCCATTTCGGTAATCGTCGATGCCAATCGCGCCGGCGACACACCCCACGTAAGCCATCAAGTCTTGCGCCAGCTCGGCGGGGAGGGGTTTTTTCAAGGCAATATCGCTGACGGCCACGCGGCCGCCTGGCTTCAGCACGCGGAACATTTCTCGAAACACGCCTGCCTTGTCGGAAGCGAGATTAATCACGCAATTGCTGATGATGCAGTCCGCCGCCGCGTCCGCCAGAGGAATGGCGTCGATGCGAGCCATGTGAAATTCGACGTTCGTGTAGCCGCCTTCCGTCGCATTCTTTTTCGCCCGCGCAATCATCTCCGGCGTCATGTCGAGGCCGATGGCTTTTCCCTCCGGGCCGACCTTCCTGGCGGCGAGAAAAACATCCAGTCCACCGCCGCAGCCCAGGTCCACGACCACCTCGCCGGGCCTTAGCGATGCGGTCGCGGTCGGATTGCCGCAGGAAAGCCCCATGTTGGCGTCGGCGGGGATCGAGAATAATTCTTCCGGCGAATACCCGAACGCTTCGGCAACCGCCCTCACGCCGGCATCGCCGGTTGACAGAGCGCTCTTGGCCACCTGCCCATATTTCTCCTGCACGATCCGCTCAATTTCATTGCTCATACATTCACCTCTTGAAGAGCTTGTTGTTTACCGGGCGCGGAATTTCCAGAGCCTGCTCGCGTCGCCATCCATAACGGCACGGCAATAACGGAGCCCAGGAACGGGGCGGTGGCATAGATCCAAAGGCTCGACAGATGTCCGCTCACAATGGCCGGCGCCAAAGCGCGGGCAGGATTCATCGATGCTCCGCCAATCGGGGCTCCGCAAATCGGGGCTAACGCGGATGGCCAATGGATGCACGGATGATTTGGGATCAGTGCCGGCACTCTGTACGTCGTATCGACAGCCGGCATAAAGTCTCAGGAATGCCTCAGCCATCTGGCTGCGACAGGAATTTCCCGTGCAGAGGAAGAGCACGCGCAGCGGTCTTCTATTTCCGGCCACAACAACTCCGTTTCACCCTGCCGCGATTCGAAGATGGATCATAACTTTCCACCGCGTCGGCCAGTGCCCGGAGCTTTGCGCTCAAGTCGCCGTACTTCACCGTGTAAAACACCGTTCGGCCTTTCTTGGTTGACTCCACAATTCCCGCCCGTTCCAGGATCGCCAGATGCCGGGATACGACCGAGAAATCGACCGAACAGCAATCCGCAACCTCACTCACCGAACACGCCCGTCCACACTTGGACAGGCAGCCCAGCAAGTTCAATCTCGTCGGATCGCACAGGCCCTTGAAAAGTTCCGGCTCCAGTAGATCGTCAATCGGATCGCAACAACCGGCGGCCAGCTTTGGCGTCAGGGGTCTTCGATTGCTTATTTGCGTCATAATGCAAATATAGGCGAACGGACCTCGATATTCAAGGCGCTGCCCCCCCATCCAATTCCACGCTGTCATGTGCCTGAAAAAACGTTCAGAAATGTTCGGTTTTGTTCTGTCGCGTCGCAAGCCCTGGCCAGTTATCAAAACAGCTTAATCTCCGGCCCCGCACTTCGTAACTGTTTACCGCAAAACGGAATCGCTCTACCTGGACAGTTTTCGGCGTGCGGCGGAGCGGATTTTTTATCGGTTACAGTTTTCGTCACGGCCGAAATCGCCGGCTCGTATATCAGAAATCGTCGCCGCCGCTGAACCCGTTGGCCCGCCTGACAATGTTCCGGCAAACCGTTTGCGGACGAAGAGCAGAGTCGCCGCCTGCGGCGGCAGGTGTGGCGGAGTTTCGAGCACGTGCTCGACCTCAACCGTCCTTCACCGCCGCTTG
>DATAWP010000085.1:0-122263 GCA_036267155.1 Tepidisphaeraceae bacterium | reverse complement strand
CGGATTTGCCGAAGTTGCCGGCCAACAGGCCGAAGTCAACGCTGTTGACCACGCCGTCATAATTGAAGTCGCCCTGATCCCAGACTTTTCCGGACTTGCCGAAGTTGGCCGCCATATCACCGAAGTCGATGCTGTTGACCGCGCCATCGAGATTGGCGTCGCCGTACAGGGTGTACTTCACTTCGAGCTGTCCGGAGGTGATGCCGCTGATGCCGCCGTCGGCGCCGTCCGCATAACCGATGCCATACTTGGTGCCGGTAGCGGAGGAGGTCCCGATTCCGCCGCCGGTCGCCGCGCCGCTGGTGCCGTTCCACGCTCCGCCGTTGTAGCCGTTGGCCAGATATCCGCGAATCGTGGAATCGATACTTCCGCCCGGGTCGCTGATGATGAAGTGGTTGTTGCCCACATCCAGGAACCCGCCGGCGGAGACGGACAACGACGACAACGTTTCGCCGCCGGTGTTGGCGGCGAGTTCGAGGATGCCGCCGGTGATGGAGACCGCGCTGTTGGCCGGAAGAGCCCCGGCTGCGCCGATGACGAGTGTGCCTGCGCTGACGTTGGTTCCGCCGCTGTAACTGTTGATGCCCGTGTTGCTGAGGAACACTGTGCTGGCGCCGTTCATGGTCAGCGAGCCGGTGCCGGCGATGGAGCCGATGCCGCTGAGCGTGTAGGGGAGATTGTTGTTGCCGAATGTGACCGAACCGGGAGAGACGGTGTCGTTCAAGGTGACGGCGTAGTTGTTGACGTTGTTGTCGTCGAAGGTGACGTCGGAACCATCACTGTAGGTGGCCGGCCCGCTGCCGTTGTTCCAGTTCTGATTGTTTCCGATGTCCCAGATGACGCCATCGCCCGTTCCATCCGTATTATTCCAGCTCAGATTAACAGGCAAAGCCACGACGGAGCCGTCAAGCTCGAGGTAGCCTAGATCAATGTTCTTGTCCACATTGCCCTGAGTATCAAAATAGACTCGCACGGTAAAACTGGTGAGGTTTACATCGGTGGAGGGGAAATTGGCGACTTGAATTTCGTTCATGTCGCTGCTGGTACTGCGCACCGCGGTGAAGGTGCCGCTGCCCTGCAACGGGTTCGCCATGGTGTCGGTGCCGGTGGGCCCGCCGGTTGCGGTGGGCGTAATGTTGGGGTCGAGCGCATCATCCGCACTGTCGTAAATATAGGCGCTTCGCATTGCGCTGGAGCCGCCCGCCCCAGCGTACAACTCGAAGCTGGTGGGATCGATGGCATAGCCCGGGTTCGCCGTAACGATCGTCTCGACCCAGAAATTGTCGTCGGTGGCGGATTGGCTGCTTTCGACGCTAAGAATATTGACGCCGCCGCCGGGATCGTTCGCGTAATAAGCGCTTGTTTGGCCAGCGTCCACAGTAAAGGTGTCGGCATCTCCGAAATCATTGGTACTATCGATACCGCTGGCCGTGACATTGGGCGCAATGGTTGTTGCCGCGTAAGTAAACGCGGTGGCACTGTTCCCGAAGTTGTATTCAACAATCGCAGCGCCGAGCCCTTTCACCGGCATCGCCAAACCCACCATGCTCCCGGCCCAAATGAATCCAGCTTTCCGCCGCATATCGTTTCTCCTCTCATGCGAAGTCACGTGGCTGGCCGAGCGGATACCCTCGCTCGGCCACAGATCAATCTTTGAGCGCCGCCGTACTCTCCCCGACCACCAGGCTTTCCTGGAACCGGATTGACCGAATTGCTCAATTCGCAAAAGACCGGCGCCGCCGCGCCAACGTCGCCAGACCGACGCCGACAATGATCCCAAGAGTTCCCGGCTCGGGAACGGCCATGACCGACCCGTCCAACTCAAGGGTGCCTATATCAATATTTTTGCTTACGTTGCCTTCCGTATCGAAATACGCTCGCACCGTAAAGCTGGAGAGATTTACGTCGGCGCCGGAAAAACTGCTGACCTGGAATTCGTTCATGGCCGGGGTGCCGCCCGTCCCGCGCACGACGGTGAACGGCCCGCTGGCCAGCAGGTCGCCGCCGACGATTGCCGGTGGGTTGCTGGCATTCGGCGTGATCGACGTGGGGAATCCGTCCACATTGTCGAAGATATAGCAGCTTCGCACGGCACTGCTGCCGCCCGCCCCGCCGTACACTTCGAAGCTGCTGGGATCGATTACATAGCCCGGCGCCGCCGTAACGATCGTTTCGATCCAAAAACCATCGTCGGAGGCGCTTGCATTGCTACTGACGGAGAGGTAATTGCCGCCGGGATTATTGGAATACCATCCGCTGGTATCGCCAACCCCGGCGTCCGTCGAAAATTGGTCATCGACTCCGAAATCGTTGGTGCTATTGATGCCGCTGGCCGTGACGTTGGGGGCAATGGTTGTTGCCGCGTAAGTGAATCCAGCGCCATTCAGCCCGAAGTTATATTCGACAATCGGAGCGCCGAGGCCTTTCACGGGCATCGCCAAACCCAGCATGCTCCCGGCCAGAATAAATCCAGCTTTGTACCGCATATCGTTTCTCCTCTCTTGCGAAGTGACGGGACTGGCCGAGCGGATACATCCGTTCGGCAACAGATCAATTTTTGGGAGCCGCCGTGCTCTCGCGAACCACCAGGCCCTCCTGGAACACAACCGTCTTCGGCGGCGTCTGCGGGTGCTCGATGCGTTCCATCAGCAGCCGCACGGCGTTTTCCGCCATCTTTTCCGCCGGAAGCGACACGGTCGTCAGCGGCGGAATCACCTCGGCTACAGGATAGGTGTCGTTGAAGGTCGCCACGCTGATATCGTCCGGAACGCGCAGACCCTTGCGCCACAGCGCCTGCAACACCCGCACCGCGCCCCAATGGTCGAATTCGAGAATCGCCGTGGGCCGGTTCGGATGAGCGATAATCTTCTCGACGAATCGGCCGACCGTTTCGATAACCGGCGCCTCCGGAGTGAGTCCCGCCTCGTGCATGCACCGCTGATAAGTGGCCGGACGAATCCTGGCGCTGCGGTGCGGCGGGGGGTTCGGACCCGCGTCGTAAATCACCCGTTTGTGGCCCAGCGACAGAAAATGCCGCATGACCAATCGCGTGCCGTTTTCGTCATCCACATTGACACGCGTCCAGCTTTCATCGGCGTCAGAGTTGACCAGAACGGTCGGAACCTGGTTTTTCCGCAGAATGTCCAGAACTTCCGACGAAACCAGGCCCACCGTAAGACACCCGTCGAATCGGCGATCGCCCATGAGCCGATCGAAACGCTCCCAGTGATCTTTGACATGCACAAAGGTCGGACAAAGGTCCATCTGGCCGAGGTGCATTTCGATGTGATCGATAATCTCCAGATAAACACCGCGCGGCACCGCGCCCAGGGGCGCGGAATAGACCACCGCGATCGCCTGGCTTCGTTGGTTGGCCAGAACCTGACCACGCCAACTGGGCCGATATCCCATTTCCTGGACCGCGCGCAGGATTCTTTGGCGTGTCTCCTCCTTAATCGTGGTGACCCGGCCGGGTTCCCAGTTCACGGTTTGACTGACCGCGGACTTGGAAACCCCAACCACCCTGGCGACATCCGCCAAAGTCGGCCGCGAAACGACAAAGTCGGAATTCTTCATAAACCGATTTATTTCGTTAATAAACCGGTATATATCATATTCGGAGGCTGTGTAATAGCAAGAAAAAAATCTCCAGGTACACCGATTCAAAGGAGCATTTAGCGGGTTTGAATTAGGTAAGTGGGCAGATCCAAGCGATTTGTGCAGCGAAACGGGGGATAGAGCCAGAGCTATACCGCTTGATTATTCCTCTGAGATTTTCAAATTTTTCGCACGGCTTTGAGCGGGTCCGGTTTCCCCGCCTGCTGGAATGCCGCCTCGCGTGCCCGGCATCCTCGGCAGGCCCAGCACGGCTCGTTCGTTTCTTCCAGACAGCTCCACGTTCGGTCAAACGGGGCTCCCACCTGAAAGCCCACGTCCACCAATTGCCAGAGTTCCAATTCCAGCAGCGGCGTCAGAATCTCCATGTCGGGCAGCCCGCATGGAATCTGAACCATCTCGTTCCAAATCTGGCAAAACTCCGTTGCCTTGGCCAGTTCGTCGGTCTCCGGGCCGACCCGCATGCCGAGATAGATCGCCGCAGCCTGGTGATGTGCCGCCGACCGCACCGCCACGGAAAGCAGCGGCAACAAGTCGAGCATCTGCGGGGCCATGCCGGCGCCCTGACGGGGATCGGCCGCGGCGATCATGTTCTGCGCCGGCGCTCCGCCGGCGTTGGTGATTGGGACGGAATATTCCCGATACGGCTTGAAATGCGCCACCTGCTGGTCGTACGCCGCCCGCTGCCGTGGGCCCGTCGCCGGCGCGGCGTCGGCGAAAATCATGATCGGCCGATACCGCTGCGACGCCATCGCCGTCACGACCGCGCTGTTCATGCTTCCGTTGTTGAGAACAATCGCCAGATCTTTAGCCATAGGAAATCTACTCCATTGCCAGCAACACCTTCAGCACGCCCGGCCTGCCGGCCAATTCCATTGCCTCCACGCCCTGTTCCAGGCGCATGCGGCGGTGGATCAGGCTCGCCACGTCCACCTGCTTTTCCGCCAAGGCCTTGATCGCCTCCCGAAACGGCCCGCACCGGCTGCCGATCACGCTGATCTCATCAATCACCAGCGGCGCGAGATTGATCGGTTTTCCCGCGGCTACGGTGCTTTTCAGCACGATCGTTCCGCGCGGACGGACCATTTGCATCGCCAATTCAAACCCGGCGGCGCTTCCGGTGCAATCCACCACCACATCTTGATCGTGGCGCGGAACAATATCCGCAAGCGACCTGCTTCGAATCTGCCATTTCTCGCACAGGGCCAGTTTATCCGAATGTTTCCCGATCACCCGCACCGGACAATTCGCGTTGCGCATCACCTGCGCCACGAGCAGCCCCAGCCGCCCGTCGCCCAGAACCGTGACCCATTTCCTTCCGCGCAGTGAATCGGTCTTTCCATCGACTTTCACCTGCTTGAGGATTTGGAACGCCGCAGCCAGCGGCTCAACAAACACGCCCGCGTCATCGTCCACGGTTTTTGGCAGCACGTGAAGATTGGCCGACGGCAGCCGCACAAAATCCGCAAATACTCCGTGATGTTTCGAGATCCCCAGCACGCTTCGGTTTCGGCAATGGCTGGACAGACCCGACAGGCAAAGATCGCATCGCCCGCAGACGATGTTGATTTCCGCCACGACACGCTGCCCGACCAGATCTTTGTTCTGGGCCGACGCCACTTCGCCGACGAATTCATGTCCGGGGATCCCCGCAAAGGACATGTACCCCTTGAGGATTTCCAGATCGGTTGCGCAGATTCCGGCTTGGCGCACTTTGATCAGGGCATCGCCTTCGGTTTCCGCCGGCTCCGCCTGCCGCGGCTGAAAGCTCAGCGACTGCTCAAATATCAACGCGCGCATCGTTCACGTTCCGATTCCCGCCAGATAATTCAGCCACGCCTTCTCGTCATAACGAAAATCCTGACCCGTCAGCAATTCCAGGCTTTGCCGCGATTGCCACGCCACGCCGAAATTCTGGTCCTCTAATTCTCCCACCAGCGTGCGCATCACTTCGACGGTATGAAAATTCCGCAGCGCCTCGGCGCAGGCGACGCGCACGTCGAGGCTCGGCTCGATATCCCCCAGGTGAAGCTCCAGCAGCGGAATCGCCTGCGGATCGGGAATGTTCCCCAGCGCATCGGCCGCCTCCAGGCGGACCAGCGGCTGATCGTCATTGATCGCCTGTAAAAACAGTGGCGTATATCCCTGCGCCCGGCAGCGATTCAGCGCCCGCAGTCCCGCCGCTCGGACGGTGAAATCCTCCGTGTCTCTCGCCAGGTATGCATATCCCTTCAAATAGATGCCGCGCCGGGCGAACGCGAAATCCGTCAGCCGCAGCATTCCCTCTCGCTGCTGATCGGGCGAATTGTTATTGCGCATTTTCCGAGCCGCGTACGCAGCGTCATCGTGCGAGATGTAAATGAAAAAGTTCGCAAACGGCCGGACGAACAGGTAGTCCAGTCCCACGCCCATGGCCTCCACCGGCGTCTTATACAGCGGCACGACGCGGCGATCTTCCCCCGCGAGCCGCTGCTCGTTATCCAAGACGGCGTCCCGATACAACCCCTTATCCACCGGCCCCGGCGCCGTCGAGTCGGACAGACTGCTGCCGCATCCGCCCAGCGCCGCGGCCAAGATCATTCCAATCACCCAGCCAAGCTTGCGCATCAATCGCCTTCCAGCTCATCCAGTCGCCCGCAGCGGCGTGCGATCCGCGGTTTCCGGCAAGTCTCGCGGCTCGACCAGCGTTGGCGGGTCGATCTCCATCCCCAAAAACCGCGCGGCCAGCAACACGAACCGATTCGGATCATCCGTCACGAAGGTACGAAGCGAACCCGCAGCCGGCTCTTGCCCGTCCATCGGGGCCGTATCATCCGACGAATTCACCTCGCAGCGCAACAAACCTTTTCGTCCGAGCCGGCGGGCGACATCTTGGGCACATTGCTCGGCGGAGTCAATCAGTTGGACGTCGGGTCCGACGACTTTGGCGATCGCCCCTTTCAGGAGTGGATAGTGCGTGCATCCCAGCACCAGCACGTCGATCTTGCGGAGAATCATTCCCTGCAAATATTGCCGCAGAGCGGTCTCGACCAGAGGATCGTCGCCGGTTCGGCCTTCCTCGATCATGGGCACGAGCAGGGGGGTTGGCCGCAGCATGACACGCGCGAGGTTTCGCCGCTGAAGGATGGCCCGCTCGTACGCCTTGGACCGGACGGTCGCCTCCGTGGCGATGACGCCGATGGCCGGCAGCCGCCGGGTTCCCGCCGCCGCCACCGCTGCCCGCGCGCCCGGATCGATGACGCCGCTGATCGACAGTTGCGGGAATTCCATCGCCAGCGCCGGCAGCGCCAATGCGGTTGCGGTGTTGCAGGCAATGACGATGTGCTTCGGCCGCATGGGCTCGAGAAACCCGACGATTTTCCGAACGAACCGGCCAACCACGTCCGGCGATTTGTTCCCGTAAGGGAGATGTGCGGTATCCCCGAAATAGACCAGGTCCTCGGCCGGCAAAGCCCGGCGAAGGGCGTTTACCACGGTCAATCCTCCCAGGCCGCTGTCGAGGATCGCGATTGGATTCGATGGGTTCATCATAATTAACGCGGGTGCGCCGCTGCTCCAAACTCACCAAAGTCAGAATCGCGGGTTTACCCACCCGTTTATCGGACCTAAACTTGATTTGGCTTGACATTTTCAGGCGGCGGACGAAAGTGATTCCCGCCCCAGTTTTTTGCGGAGGCAACGATGGACGACGCATTGGCCGGAAAAAAGATTCTACTGGTGGATGACGACAACGACATCCTGACCAGCATGCAGGCGGCGTTCGAGCCAACCGGCGCGGTCATCGAAACCGCCAGCAACGGCAACAAGGCCGTCGAGATTGCCGAAAAGTCTCAGCCGGACGCGGTCATTCTGGACATGATGCTCCCCGGCCGCAGCGGCTTCATGGTGCTGGAAAAGATCAAGTCGAAAAAGCCCCGCAACGCCAAGCCGTTCGTGATCATGATCACCGGCAACCCCGGCGCCCGGCACAAGCTTTACGCCGAGAGCCAGGGAGTCAGCGAATACTTCACGAAGCCGGTGAAGCTGGACAAGCTGATCGCCGCGGTGGAAAAGCTGCTGGCCCCGCCCCCGGCCCCGCCGGCATAGGACCAACTCGTGTCGTCGATCGCAGATGTCATCCGAGGTCTCAACTCAAGTGGGGTTTCCTATGTTGTTGTCGGAGGCGTGGCGGTCGTGCTTCATGGCCGCTTGCGGACAACCATGGACTTGGATCTGGTGATCGCGCTGGATGCACCGAACATAAACAAGGCGCTTGAAGTGCTCGCCGGCCTCGGCTTAAAGCCCCGGCTTCCCATCGATCCGGCCGGCTTTGCTGACGAACAGATTCGTCGCCATTGGATACAGGACAAGGGGATGATGGTTTTATCTTTTGTCGATCCCATCCTCCCGACCGCCGCCGTTGACATTTTCGCTGCCTATCCCATGGATTACCGCCAATTGCTAAACCATTCGATCGTGACCAATCTCGGCGATATCCCGGCCCGCGTTTGTTCGCTTGAACATTTAATTAGCATGAAGCGAATGGCCAACCGACCCCATGATTTGGCCGATATAGTGGATTTGGAGCAGATTCTGCGTGCAAAAAACGAATTCTGACAATTCCGCTGCATGGCCTGCCGGATGGGATTCCCACCGCAACAATGAGATTGTTTACACCGCCCTGAATACCACGCCGGCTCAGCGATTCCGATGGTTGGAGGAGATGCTGGATCTGCTGCGTCCACAAATGATGGAGCTAATGAAGGCCCGCGAGAGTGCGCCGGATCGGCAATACAAGAAGTGCTGACTTCCCTTCCTTAATTTCCCGCCGGCTTCCATTTCATCTGCAAATCGATCTTGCTGTCCTTGATCGCGCCATCATCGGGCGAAAAATGTATTCGCAGCGCATATCGCTGATCGCCCCATTCGCGGTCGTCCTGGACCAGAATGCTCAGGTCCTTCCCCATGATCTGGAGCGTGCCGGCCGGCGTCGGCAGGTCAATCTCATGCGCATCTTCCTTGTCGAAGATATGAGGTTCCCCCTTCTTTGCCGGCTCCTGCGGCATGGCCAGCGGCTCGCCGTCGATCGTGATTTGTTTACCCCCAAACGTCGCCACGGGAAGAGAAACCGCGATCGACATCTCGTTGGTCGTGATTTCCTTGTCGCTGGACATGTCGGCGGAAAAATGCACGCCGGCATCGGACGGGTCGATCTGCTCCGTCAAAGTGAACGAGCCCCCCGGAACCGCGAAGTCGCCGGTGAGCACTTTTGAACTTGGCTGAGTCGCCGGCTGGGCCGTCGGCTTGAAGACATCGTGCTGCTCGGTTTCCTTCCAATTCGCGTCGAATTGGACGACTTCCAGATACATGTCGCCAATGTCGATCCCGCCGCTGGATCGGAGCTTAAATCCCGGCGCGATATCGGTGTCGTCGCTGGGCCGCGTCTGGGCAAAAGCCCCTTCGGCAAAAGCCCCTGCGGCAAAAGCAACAATCACCGCAACCATATACCCGTGTTTCATCGGTCCTCCGCAGTTTGTTTTGAACTGGCCCGATCCTAGCGTGTTGCGTAGAGTACGGCAAAATATATATGAATCTCGCGCAATAGAGCGATCTGCCTGCCGCTCCACTTGACCCCAACGTCCCAACCCTCTATCCTTCCCCCACTTTCCGAAAATGCCGCCGGTGCGGCAGCGAAGGCAACAGCCTTTGCATCGGAACCCTTTATGACCGGTTTGCCGGGGCGTCCGACGGTCGGATGTTTGGCTGGCTTACCTGGTGTCTGGGAGTTTTTCCAATGGCAGTTTCCGCCGCTCAGAAACAGAAAATCGTCAAAGATTATAAGATCCACGAGAAGGATACCGGTTCTCCCGAAGTGCAGATCGCGCTGATCACCGAGCGAATCAACACGCTTCGTCAGCATTTCGATACCCATAAGAAGGACCATTCCTCGCGACGTGGGTTGCTCAAGCTGGTGAGCCGTCGCAATCAACTGCTCAAATACCTGACGCGCGAAGACCGCACGCGGTATCAGCAGATCATTGGACGGCTCAATTTGCGAAAATGATTTTTCGAATCGGGCATGGCGTGGCCGTGCCTGGATTGATTGAATGCCATCCATCCCCGCGCCAATCGGCCCCGGCGCTGTTGAAGGCTGGCGAGGCGCTTTGCCACAGATGCACACACCCGCGGAGAAGTTTGTTCATCGGCTTTCTCCCTGGATCTGTCCATCTGTGGCCCACATTCACCCCCGGGGCCGAATGAGGGATATTTTTCATGCAAGCCATTCGAGTTGAACGGCACATCGGCGGCCGCACGTTGGCCATCGAGACCGGCACATACGCCAAGCTCGCCGACGGGGCGGTCACGGTTCAGTACGGTGATTCAGTTGTTTTCGGCGCGGTCGTCCGTGCCAATCCGCGCGAGGGGATCGATTTCTTCCCGCTCCAGGTCGATTACCGTGAACGCCGGGCCGCGGCCGGAAAATTCCCCGGCGGGTTCATGAAGCGCGAAGGCCGACCCACCAACAAGGAAATTCTCACGGCCCGCCTCATCGACCGCCCGCTGCGGCCGCTGTTCCCCAAGGGATTCATGGACGAGGTGCAGATTCACCTGAACGTCCTGGCTTTCGACGGCGAAAACGATCCGGATATTTTCTCCGGCATCGCCGCCAGCGCCGCCATCGCCATCAGCGACATCCCATTCCTTACCCCCACGGCTCACGTCCGCGTCGGTAAGGTCGATGGACAGCTCGTATTGAATCCCACCGTCGAGCAGCTTGAATACAGCGAGATGGATCTGGTCGTCGCCGGGACCAAGCACTTTGTCAACATGATCGAACTCGGCGGCCGCGAGGTGAAAGAGGACGACGTCGCCGATGCCATCGAGTTCGGCCACCGGGCCGTCGTCGAAATCGTCGGCATGATCGAGGAGCTTCAGTCCAAGGCCGGCAAGCCGAAGGTGGGCGACATCAAGCATCCCGATGCCGGTTTCGTCGATGCCATCCGCGCCCGCGTCACCGACAAGATTCGCGAAGTCAAAGGCAAAGCCGGCAAGAGCGATCGGGCCGATGCGATATCGCAAATCCTTGACGGTCTTCTGGTGGAAATGGCCCCGCCCGTGACCGATGCCAATGCCAGCTACCAAGCCATTCTGGCTACGCGTGATAAGCAAAAGCAGATTCGCTCGATCTTCGTGGAAGTCGAGGAGCAGGTCACGCGTGAAGCGATCCTGTCCGGCGTTCGTCCCGACGGCCGCGATTATCGCAGCATTCGCCCGATCTCCTGCGAAGTCGGCGTGCTACCCCGCGTTCACGGCTCGGCCGTCTTCACGCGCGGCGAAACCCAAGCCATGTGTACCGTGACCCTCGGCACCAGCAGCGACGAACAGCTTGTTGACGGTCTGATCGACGAATACAGCCAGAAATTCATGCTCCATTACAACTTCCCCAGCTACAGCGTCGGGGAGGTTCGTCCCATCCGCGGTCCCGGCCGACGTGAGATCGGTCACGGCGCTCTCGCCGAACGCAGCCTCGTGGCCGTTCTGCCCGGCATCGAAAAATTCCCGTATACCGTTCGCATCATCAGCGACATCCTCGAATCCAACGGTTCCAGTTCCATGGCCAGCAGTTGCGGCGGATGCCTCGCACTCATGGACGCCGGTGTCCCCATCACCAAGCCGGTTGCTGGAATTTCCATCGGCTTGGTCAAGGAAGGCGACCGCGTCGCGCTCCTCACCGACATCATCGGCGAGGAAGATCATTTCGGCGACATGGATTTCAAGGTCTGCGGCACTCGCGACGGCATCACCGCCATCCAGCTCGACATCAAGACCGAGGGGATCGACCACAAAATCATCCGCGACACGCTGCATCGGGCAAAAGAAGCTCGCCTGACGATCCTGGATAAAATGGCCGCCGTCCTTCCGGGGCCTCGCCCGGAAATCAGCAAGTATGCTCCGCGCTTGCTCACCGTGAAGATCGATCCGGAAAAGATCGGCAAGCTGATCGGCCCCGGCGGCAAGAACATCAAGAAGCTCCAGGAAGAGACCGGCGCCCACATCGACATCGAAGACGACGGCACGGTCTTTATCAGTTCCGTCGATGGAGCATCGGCCGAGAGGGCCCGCGACCTCGTCGAGGCGATCACGGCCGAGGTGAAAGTCGGCAAGATTTACGCCGGACGGGTCGTCAGCATCAAGGATTTCGGCGCGTTCGTGGAGATCGCCCCGGAAACCGACGGCTTGTGCCACGTTTCGGAACTATCCGACAAATACGTCCAGAACGTGAACGACATCGTGAACATCGGCGATGAGGTTCGGGTGAAGGTGATCCTGATCGACGATCAGGGCCGGATCAAGCTGAGCCGCAAGGCGGCGATGAAGGAAGAGGGCCACAGCGATCCCGAACCGGTTGGCGCTCCCGCCGGCGGGGACGAGGGCCATCAGGGTGATCGCGGTCATGGCGATCGTGGCGGCGACCGCGGTCCACGCCGTAACGACGGCGGCGGCCGAGGCGGCGACCGTGGCCCTCGACGCCAGTAACTGAAAATACCCCCGAAGCCCCGGATTTATATCCGGGGCTTTTTTTTGCCCCCCATTTCGATCGGGTTCACAGCCCGCTGTCGTCAGTCTGCGGCGCCACCCCGATGGCGATCTCCCGCCAAGCGCTCCCCGGCACCCCGCGCGCATACAGGCAGATTCCGGCGGCCGTCTTCCGATATCGCACGAATTCCGTGCCCGTCGCGGAAAAAATTTTCCTGGGAACCTGCGGCAAATACTGCGGCGTCAAGTCCTCCAATTCGTGCGGCCATTTCCCCTTCTGGGCCCGATACTGCGCCGCCGCCACCACCGCCCTCGCCATTTCTCGGCTCAACACGCCCATTCGGAAGCGATCATCCGCACGCCAAAGGCTCGGCAGAACCACCGACAGAATCCCATCGGTCACGCGCTGCGTATAAACCGTCCTCGATTCCCCCGGCTGCCTGGCGAGGGCTCTGTTCGACGGCCGCATGGCTCTTATCTGCGCAAATCTCTGGTCGAATACCCACCGTGCAAGTTGCGCATCCTTGACGAGCGGCGTTTTCAGGATATTGACGATCTCGTCATCGTCTCCATTGATTTGCCGCAGCGCGGCGTTCCAATCCACGGAATTCCGATCGATCGCCTCAAGCGGTCTCGCCGCCAATTCAAATCCGGGATTACGAGCAGCTCGCGTCCGAAGACTCCCCGTCGCGATGCTTTCCGTCCAATCCAACATGGACCAACGCTCCCCCATATCCACCGCCGTCCAAAGCGGCGGCAGCGGCCGCACGCTATCCAGCGCCTTGCCCAATTTCGCGCATTGATCCCCGGAAAATATCCCCGCCCCCGCGGCCGCGCCGACGGCTTGGTCGGCCCGCACGTCGATGTTGTTGGCCACCAACTGTTCGAGGACGGTCCATCCCAAGGCGTCGCGGCTGAGGCGTTTCGCCGTCATCACGTCCGACAGGAACCCATCGAAATCGCCTTCCTGCGCCCGCGACAGCGCCCGCCCTCACAGCGCCAACGCCACGGTGCGCATCGGATTCAGGTGCGGCAGCAAAACCCACGCCAAGGATCCATTGGTCGAAACCGACGGCGCCCACCATCGCGGCCGCGCCGCCGCCGTCGCCAGATCCAATAATTTCGCCTGGTTTTTCAAGTACGCCGCGAACGCCGGATCATCCTGCGCCTTCCACAAATGCATCGCCCCGCGATCAAACACCGTATCCGGATCGTACTCGTTCCATCCCGGTTCATTTTCCGGCAATCCCTCGGCCCCGCACATCGCCAGGGCTTGCTTGCGAACGCTTTCGGGAAGCCTCCGCACTCCCATCACGCGCAGCCACAAGACGTACCCATTGTTCTGCGGCGTCAATCGCCGTCTGAGCCGCTGATTCACCGCGGCGACATAATTCACGCTTCCGTCGAGGCGGACGAGCCCCACGGCCGAAGTGGTGTCCCGGGAGATGGCAAACAACGCTTTTGTTTCACTCATCCCTCCCGCGGCGACGGCGGCAAAGGCTAGGATCAATGGGAGCATCACTTTGAACTTTGTGATCCTCAGCATCGAATTTCTCCTTTGCGCGCCGGTGGCGTTAAGCCCGGCATTAACATTAATATGACGTTTCGTCCAGCGAGAATTTCAGGTCCGGAGAAACAAAGAGCAAAGATTTCGGCCTGTATCCGCCGTGTTGCCAGGTTAACCAAAAACGGCACAACGGAAATGGGAGATGATTTTTAGCTTGGCAGCAACGTGATCCTGAACATTTCCAGGTCTTTCGCGCCCAGGCGTTTTTTGTAGCCCTCGCCGCCGCGGAGCAGGTTGAACATCGGTTTCCCGGCGGCGATGGCGTCCTGGATCGACAGGCTGAACGAAACGATGCCGGGGCTCCAATGCTTCTGGGAAAAATCGTAGCTGGTATTGTAGATCATGGGCCCCTGGTCCGATGGCAAACAGAGCAACCAGGCCGTTGGCTTCTCCTCGATCCACAATTCCTGCACGTAGAAATCTCCGTGCTGGCTCAATTGCGGACAGACGCGGCGGAGGAACTCGATCAGAACCTCGTCGGTGAAATCGGCCTTGTAAGGTTCAGCCTGCCGCATCGCCGACATCGCCCGCTCCAACGCCGGCATCGACTCGTCGGGCCGGCTCAGGGTCTGCCAGCGAAGATTCCCCTTCGTCTGGGCGTTGCGTATTTTGCGTTTAATTTCCTTGCGCTCGTGGCCGTCGAGGGAGGCGAGATATTCGTCCCACGTGCCCGGCAGGGAAATGTACGGCGCCGTCCCAACGCGTTTTTCCAGGAATTCAAAGCCGAGTTTCGGCGCGATGGTCTTGAGAATATGACGGGCCGGCGAATCACCGCGGGCGAGCTGAATCCGCAAGCCCGTGACCGACCAATCCCACAAATCGTTCAACAATTCGAGGATAATGGCCCAGCAGTCGTCGGCGGCATTGGCGTCAATCAGGGGGTCGAGATAATCCGTCACGCCGCGTCCGGGCGTTTCAAGGAAGGATGCGCTGTTCAGGGAGAGCGGAATCGCGGCCAACAGTTCGCCTGCGCGGTCCACGGTGATGAGGCGGAATTTTCCGGCGGGAACGAATTCGTCGACCACGGCGCATTGCCACACCGGTCCGGAAAAAACCGCGGCCGCGGGATTGCGCGCCATTAGTCGCTGCCATCGCGGGATGAAATCGGGATCGTCGGGCCAATCGCGCCAGCACCGCGCGCATAGCCCGCCGCGTTCCAGCGGCTCAAAATCTCCGCCGTAGCGCTGCGTGATCTTCAGGGCAGCCGGCATCAGTGCGCGCAGCGCCCCGCGCATTCGCCCGGCAAGTTGAAGCTCTCTCGCCATGCCGTCTTCCTCGGCCGAGTCGCGCCCAAGGCCACGTTGCCGTTGCGGACTCTCCCTGGATTTATCAGTCTCTGAAGCCATCGACTTGAGAATATACCGTAAATCCGGGCCTTCCCGTGGACGGCCCGTGGAGATTCTGTCGCCAATTCCCGCTACACTTGTTGGGGAGTTGTTTGGAGAGCGAGAATCCCCTCATGCCAACCGGATCTTTTGTCCATCTTCACTGTCACACCCATTATTCCCTGCTCGACGGCGCGTGCCGGATTCCGGATTTAGTCAAGCGGGTCAAATCGCTGGGGATGGACAGCCTGGCGATCACCGACCACGGCTGCATGTTCGGCGTTGTGGAATTTTTCAACGAATGCACCAAGGGGGGCGTCAAACCCATTCTCGGCATGGAAGCGTACATGGCCCCCGGCGACCGCCGCGAACGCGCAACCGCCAGCGGCACCGGCAGCGACGCGGCCTATCACCTGCTGCTTCTGTGCCAAAACCTCGAAGGTTATCGGAATCTGATGCGCCTCTCGAGCATCGCCTACCGCGAAGGGTTTTATTACAAGCCGCGAATCGACAAAGAGGTCCTGAAGGAATTTTGCGGCGGGCTCATCGCCACCAGCGCCTGTCTCGGCGGTGAGATTCCCTCCTGCTTTATTCGCCGCGATGCCAAAAATGCGAAAAAAATCGCCGAAACCTATCTGGATATTTTCGGCCCCGATCGCTTCTTCATCGAAGTACAAAAACAAGGCATTGCCGAGCAGGATATGGTGAATCCCGAACTGGCCGATTTGGCCAAGCGCCTCGGCGTGGGGCTCGTGGCCACCAATGACGTGCATTTCCTGGAGAAAGAGGATCACCACGCGCACGATGTCCTGTGCTGCATCAGCATGGGCCGCCTAATCACCGATGAAGGGCGCCTGAAATATCCCGAATCGCTCTATCTGAAAAGCCCGCAGGAGATGGCCGAATCCCTGGGCGGATTCGATCAGGCGATCGAAAACACCTCGCGCATCGCGGCGATCTGCGATGTCACGTTGGATTTCTCCAAACGGTTCGCGCCGGTTTACCGAGTCGCGCCCGATGCGATGAAGGAAGCGGCCCCCAATTCACCGGCCATGGCCGACGACGAACGCTATCTCCGGCAGCTTTGCGAGCAGGGAATGGAATGGCGCTTCGGCACGCGCGAGATTTCCCCGGAGATTCGCAGCAGGCTCGACTACGAACTGAAAATCATCAGCAGCAAGAATTTCTGCTCGTATTTTTTGATCGTCTGGGATTTCTGCAATTTTGCCCGCGAGCAGGGGATTCCGGTGGGGGCCAGGGGCTCGGGTGTCGGCACGATGGTCGGATATCTGCTGGGCCTGTGCAACGTTGATCCGATCAAGTACGGCCTGCTGTTCGAGCGATTCATGGACCCCAGCCGAAATGAGATGCCCGATATCGACATCGACATCTGCCAGGAAGGCCGCTCGAGGATCATCGAATACGTCCGCAACAAATATGGCCACGTCGCGCAGATCATCACGTTCGGCACGCTCGCCGCCCGCGCGGTTTGCAAGGACGTCGGCCGCGTCCTGGGCGTTCCGCTGGCCGTGACGGACAAGATCACCAAGCTGATTCCCGGCACGCCGGGAATGAACCTCGACAAAGCCCTGGCGCAGTCACCCGAACTGGCCAAAATGTACAATGATGACCCGCAGGTCAAACGGATTATCGATCTGGGCAAGCGGCTGGAAGGTTTGTGCCGCAACGCCGGGATGCACGCCGCCGGCGTTGTGATCGCGGATCAGCCGCTGGAGAATCTCGTCCCCCTCTGCAAGAACGGCGACGATCTGCTCACCCAATTTGAAGGCCCGATCGTGGACAAGGTCGGCCTGCTGAAAATGGACTTCCTCGGCTTGCGCACGCTGACCACGCTGCAACGGTCCGTCGATTTGGTGAAACAAATCAAGGGAATCGAAATCGACATCGAAAAAATCGACTTCACCGACAAAGCGGTGCTGGAACTGTTTTGCAAAGGGCAGACGAAAGGCATTTTTCAGTTCGAATCCGGCGGAATGACCGACCTGCTGATGAAGATGCGCCCGGACCGCCTCGAAGACCTGATCGCCGCCAACGCGCTCTATCGGCCCGGGCCGATGGAGCTAATTCCACTTTACTGCAACCGCAAGCACGGCAGGGAAAAGGTGCCGCGCGTGCATCCCATCATGGATCACATTCTGGCGGAGACCTACGGCATCATGGTCTACCAGGAACAGGTGATGCAGATTTTCAACCAGCTCGGCGGCATCGAGCTGAGCGCCGCATACAAGCTCATCAAGGCCATCAGCAAAAAGCAATCCGATGTCATCGCCAAGTACAAGCCGAATTTCCTGCAGGGTGCGCTGGCCAACGGCATCAGCAAGGACAGCGCCGAGGAATTGTTCGATCTGATCCTGAAATTCGGCGGATATGGATTCAACAAAAGCCATTCAACGCGCTACGCGATCCTCGCGTTTCAGACGGCGTACATGAAGACTTATCACCCGGTCGAGTACATGGCCGCGCTGTTGACGTTCGAAATGGGCTCGACCGACAAGGTGGTTGAATACATCGAGGAATGCCGCGCCCGAGGGATCACGGTACAGGCGCCGGACATCAACGCTTCGGACAAGGATTTCACGCCGATCTATGTGAAAAAAACCGGCGTGATCCGCTTTGGCCTGATGGCCGTGCGCGGCGTCGGCGAGAAAGCGGTCGAAGCCGTCATCGAGGAACGGAAAAAGAAGGGGTCGTTTGTCAGCCTGTACGATTTCTGCGAACGGGTCGATCAGCGCCAGGTTACGCGCAGCACGATCGAAGCCCTGATTAAATGCGGCGCGTTCTCATCGCTGAAGGCGAAACGTGCCCAACTCCTAGCCATCCTCGACCGGTCCGTCGAGATGGGCCAGCAATCGCAGCAGGACAAACGCGCGGGGCAGTTGAGTATGTTCGGCTCTGCCGGCGGCGGGGGGCAATCCAAAGCCGCCGATGTTCTTCCCAACCTGGAAGAATTCCCCAGCGCGGAACTACTGAAATTCGAGAAGGAGCTTCTCGGCTTTTACATCACCAACCATCCCCTGACCGAGCATCAATCAGCCCTGGCCAACTACGCCACGGCCACGACGCGCGAAGTGAAAAATCTTCCCGAAGGCATGGAGGTGACGGTCGGCGGATTGATCAACAAGATCAAGCGCGCGGTCACGAAAAGCGGCCGTTCGGCCGGCCAGCCGATGGCCATCGTGACATTGGAAGACCTCGATGGTCAGATCGAGGTCACCATCTTCGCGGAGAGTCTGGCCGAGATCGCGCGGAAACATCCGCAAGCCGTCGCCGCCGAGCAGATTGTTTTCATCCGCGGCAAAGTGGACAAGCGGCGTGAAACGCCGGGCGTGATCGTCAACGAGTTGATTCCGATTTCCGATTCGATGTCGCGCCTGACGCGCTGGGTAAAAGTGGAAATCGACCGCGTGGACGGAGCGGCTGACCTTCTCCGGCAACTCAAGCCTGTCCTGAGCAAGCACAAGGGCAATTGCCAAACCTTCCTCAGCGTCCCGGCCGACGGATCGAAGCGCGCTCTGATCACGCTCGACACGGCCTGGTCCGTCCGACCGACGCCAGCGATGAAAGAGGAATTGGAATTCACCCTGAACGGCCACGGCCGAGTCGAACTGGCCGGCGAGGGAACGAAGCGCACGAAGTTGCAGCAACAACCCCTTTTCGAGAATGCCGAGATGCCGGAGATCACAGAAGAATTGACCAGCGCGGCTCCACTTCCCGAAGATGCTGAATTCTGAACGATTCGTCAGATATTCAAATCTTGGATTAGCTCTTGGAGATACTTCGCTTCGGCGCGATAGGCTTGGATGGACTCTCGCGGATGAGTCAGCGCCCATTGCGGATTTGGTGGGTGGCGAACGTCCCATTCCACCGCTTGCATGTCATGGTCGTGACGGACTTGCCGCGCATACAGCGGAAGCGCTAGAGGAATCGCCAACGCCAACGAAATCTTTAGATATATCCACAACATAGAGTCCGTTCCGAAAACCAGTGTTCCATGTCAACGGTCTTCCGATGTCGTGTCCGTCACTGCTTCAGGACTTGAACGTTTCCCATGCCCGTTTCAATTTGCACGTTTGGTCCGCCGCCATTGATCGCGCCCATCGGAAATTCCGAATGCATGCGGCCCACGCCTGCCGAGGCGCTCAGGTTCACGGCAATCGTCTGCTTGAGCTTGACATCCACGTTGCCCATCGAGCTGCGAAGTGAGCAATCTGCCTTCGGCTGATCGAGCAAATCCGCGGTGACGTTGCCCGCCCCGGTCTGCGCGGTTACCGATGGACCGGTGAATCGGTCGATCTCAATGTTTCCCATCCCAACACTGGCTTTCAACTCGCCCGTGCAATCGGTTGCTTCAAAATTACCGCTACCGGCGCGGCCATCCACCGAGCCCCCAATTTTTTCAAGTTCGATATTTCCGTTGCCGGTGGACAGCCACAGCGACGCCGTGCAGTCCTTTGCCTCGATGTTACCGGCGCCGGTGTGGCCCTCGAGCGAGCCGCTGACTTTCTCCAGCTCAACGTTTCCGCCTCCCGTCGTCGCATTTAGTTGGCCGCTGCAATCCTTCAGTTCAACGTTTCCGCCGCCAGTCGTTGCATCCAGAATTCCGTCAATACCGGCCACCTCGGCTTTGCCTCCGCCATCCTTCAAATGAGCCTCGAACTTCTTGGGGACCGTAATTTCAATTTCAACATCTACGTTAGAGCCCAACGATGGGTAGGATTCGTCGGCTGCGGCGCGAATGTCGACCTCGTGGCCTTCCTGGATGATCTTGATGTGATGATGCTTTAGAAACTCCGCAAGATTGGGGCCTTTTTGGGCGACGGCGATCTGCACCGTGCTTTGATCATCTCCCCTCAAATGAATGTTGCCCCGATCAACATCCACGACGAGCTTGTCTCCCGGCTGAACCGTGAAACTTCGAACGAGCATTCCGGGTTCGGCTGGCTGCGTGCTCGGCTGCCCCTGAACGTCCGCGGCGCTGGGCGCTGCCCCTTTTTCTGCAGCCGGCGGGTCCGCGAGTGCGATCATCTCCGGCGTGCTCAGGGCCATCCATGCCAGCGCGATCACCGCCGTGACACCTAGCGCCAGCGGCATCATCGAAACCGTCGGCGTGATGTTCCGCCGCTTGTCCAACAGATGCTGGACCCGGCGATAAAGTTGTGACGGACGCCCCGCAGCTCCGCTGGCGAGGATTCCGCAACGAGCCCACAGCGTTAGTTCGGCGATGCGCGCCAGCGACGCCGCATACGGCTTGGCCGTCCCCGTGAAAGCAACGACCCAATCGTCGCATGCCGTCTCGCGCTCAAGGCTCAGCTCACGCCCGATCCAAAACAGCATTGGCTGAATCGGCAACAGTGCTATCAACAGGTGCTGCAGAAGATTTACCCAGTCATCGCGCCGGCGCAAGTGCGCCAGTTCGTGAAGCGCCATGTGATCGAAATCCGCGCCGGACATCTGCGCTGGAAGGGATTGCGGAATCAATATGACCGGGTCGAACAACCCCAGTGCCATCGGCGCCGCCACATCTTTTGAAATCATCAGCCTCGCCTGCCGGGAAATGCCGGCGTTCGCGGCCAGTTGGCCGACGCGCGCCTGAAGCCGTTCACTGGCCGGAATGGCGCGATGTTTCAATCGCCTGAGCGAATGATAGCCGCTGGCCAGACGCACCAGCAGCGAAAGTGAAGCGATCACCCATACTACCGCGATCGTCCCGGAGATCGGTCCAACCCGGACGCGAATCGGAAACCAGGGTTTCGAACCATCGGCCGTCGGTGATAGTGCGCCATCGGCTGATGCAAGAGGTGCAGAATGAATCTGTATGAAAGCGGGAATGTTGACAGCACGAACCGGCATTAATAGAACCGATTCGCGGTTCGAAGCGAGGGCTTCACTGGATTGAGAACCGCGTAAAGCCGTTCCAGGAACCATTGGCAGCAGCGGTAAGATCACCGCGACCAGCATTGTGATCCACCAGATGACATAGCGCGTTGCGGCATTCAGCCGGGGAACGATTTTGAGCATGATCCACACGAGCGCGACAAGCATCGCTCCCTGCCATAAACCGTTCAGTAGAGTTGTCATGGATGTCTCCGATGGATTACCCGCTTCGGCGATCACTCGTTTTCGTTGATTCGCTTTTTAATCCGCTTCAATTCCCTGGCATCGATCTGCTCTTCTTCCAGCAGCTTCATCACGAGCTGTCCCGTCGAGCCGCCGAAAAAGCGGCTCACCAGATGACGGATAGCGTTACTGCTCGCCTCTTTGCTGCCCACCAGTGGTTCATAAACGAATGCCCGCCCGTCCTTGGTGTGCCGCACAAAGCCCTTTTTTTCGAGAATTCGTAAAAGCGTGAGCACAGTGTTGTAGGCGACAGGCGGTTCGGGCGGCAGGGATTCGACGACATCTCCGACGGTTGCCGGCCCCTTTGCCCAAAGCACCTTCATGAGCCGAAGCTCACCTTCCGTCAGATTAGGTGATTTTCTGCGAGCCAAAACGCGCCTCCGGTTTATCCAATTAATTACTTAATAGTTGGATCGTACCGTCCGTAGTCGCCACTGTCAACTAATAAATTAATAGTTCAACGACAATTCGCTCGCCGATTGACGCGGACCGCTCGCTCGGGCACGCTATCCAGCGGGCACATGCAGAACATCGTGATCGACAAGCCCTACGTTCCCGTGCCGCCGCATCGGGGGCGAATTTGGCCGGCGATTCTCTCGTTGTATTTGCCGCGGCTGCTCCGCAGGAAATATGGGGTCGTCGAGGTGAAGTGTCTCAACGCCGAGCGGCTTGCGCAATCCATCGCGGCGGGGCATGGCGTGCTGATCACGCCCAACCATTGCCGTGACGAGGATCCGCTGGTGCTGGGGATGCTTTCACGGAAGGTACGGTCGCCGTTTTTTATTATTGCGAGTTGGCATCTGTTCATGCAGGACCGCATGCAGACGTTCCTTCTGCGGCGGGCGGGGGCGTTCAGTATCTATCGCGAGGGGATCGACCGGGCCGCGGTTAATACGTCCGTGGAAATTTTGGAGACCGCCCGCCGGCCGCTGGTGATTTTTCCCGAGGGGCATATTTCCCGCACCAACGATCGGCTGAACGATCTGATGGACGGCACCGCGCTGATCGCCCGGTCGGCGGCGAAGAAACGGGCTAAGTTGCAACCGCCTGGGAAAGTGGTCGTGCATCCGGTGGCCGTGCGTTATCGGTTTGCGGGCGATGCGCAGGCGGCGGTTGCTTCCGTGCTCGACGACATCGAAGCCCGGCTGACCTGGCGAAAACAGGAGCGAATTCCTCTCGTCGATCGGATCTACAGAACCGGCGGCGCTCTGCTGGCCCTGAAAGAACTGGAATATCTGAGCGAAGCGCGCGGCGGCGACGTTGCGACGCGACTGACCTATCTGATCGACGCCATTCTCGTCCCGCTGGAGCAGCAGTGGCTCAACGGGAAACAGGACGACGGGGTGCCGGCGCGCGTCAAGCGGCTTCGGTCGGCGATTCTTCCGGACATGACCAAGGATCAGATCAATGAGGAGGAGCGTCAGAAGCGGTGGACACAGCTTGCCGATCTTTATCTGGCTCAGCAGTTGTTCCACTATCCGCCGGATTATGTGAGGTCCAATCCAACGCCCGAGCGGCTGCTGGAGACGGTGGAGCGATTCGAGGAAGACCTGACCGACCGTGTGCGCGTGCATGGGCCGATCCATGCGCAGATCACCGTCGGCGAGGCAATCGAGGTGTCGCCCACGCGCGAGGGGCGCGGCGGGAATGATCCGCTGATGGAACAGGTTGAAAGCGAGTTGCGAACGATGCTGGGATTGGAGAGCGGCTCATGATGCCCGGCCTCCTGGCGATGATTGCGACACCGACAATGGCCGCACGGGTCGTGGTCATCGCAATCAGCCTCGGCCTGTGGTATTGGACGCAATGGTTGCTGTCCCGGCGAAAGCCCGCGACGGTCGGCCCGGACTCTGGAGCGATCTGCGACGGCGTCCATCAACTGACGGCCCGAATCAATCAGCGATTGCTGAACCATCCGCGCCGTGCCGACACGCTGCTGATCTCCAGCTCGCTGGTCATCGACCTTTTGGGATTCTATTTGCTGGGCTCGGCGATTCTCGGGCCGACCATTCAGCCGTTTCTTGGATTGCTGATGCTCTTCGCGCTGCGACAGTTCTGCCAGGCATTTTGTCCGCTGCCCACGCCGACGGGAATGATCTGGCGCAAGCCGGGGTTTCCGGCGATCCTGGTAACGTACGGCACCTCCAACGATCTGTTTTTCTCCGGCCACACGGCGATCGCGGTCTATGGCGCAGCGGTCCTCGCGTCCACGCTCGGACCGGTGGGGATCGTTGTTGGAATCATGATCGCGTTATTTGAAATCAGCGCCGTTTTGGTTCTGCGGGCGCACTACACGATGGATGTTTTCGCGGGAGCGGTGACGGCGCTGTACGTGCATCGACTGGCCATCGATTGGGCGCCGGTGATCGACCGCTGGATTGGCCACGTCCTGGCTCTGGCGACAAGATGATTCTCTTCCGCGCGAATCACCCTTTGCCGCCGGTTTTTTTCGCGGGATTCGTTGTGCCTGTACATCAGGACGATGGCGCACTCCATCGTGATCATTCCCTCCTGAACCATCCGTTCCAGGTGCGGCAAAAGCAGCTTGATTTTCTCCTCGGAATCCACAATCTCAATCAGCACCGGCAGGTCCGTTGACATCTCGAGCAATAGCGCTCCGATGGCTCCGGTGATTCCGATCGCCCCGCCCCGCAGAAGAAGGCCCTTCATACGTCCGTCTCCTTGCCCCAAAAAATAGCCCCGACGGCCTCATTGGCCCCAGGGCTATTGCTTACGCAATCTCCTAGCGGGCCACGGCCCGGTAGGAGTCATTGTTTCCGATGTATCGGAACGATTCTGCGGACTCCACCGCCTGCTGTCGTCCGGACTATCCTATCCTAAAACCGTCGCGGGCCGCATTCTGGCGAAGTCAAAATGAATGGTGTACGAAATCAAAGAGGGAATGGCATGTTGCCGAGGGTCCGGGCCGCTCCCAGGCATTGTAGGGAACCGCGAATTTATTTTGGAAAAAACCGCTCGCCAGCGCATCTTAGTAATGGAAGAAACAAAGCGGGACGCATTTTGTGCTCGAAAATTTTCGAAATGAGGCAACCTGGGCGTCCCTCTTGGCTGAGCAGATCAGGCAGAACGGAAGGCTGTTTTTCCGGCTCGCGTTCGGTGTTCTCCGGGATGCCGCCAGCGCCGAGGATGTTTGCCAACAGGCGTTCTCCAAAGCCTGGGAGCACCGTGTTGAAATTGCCGGAGCAGAGTCGATACGCGGATGGTTGGCGAAAGTCGTGATCAACGAAAGCCTGGCTGTTGTGCGATGCCGAAAGGCTGAGCAACGGGCGTTGTCCTCGCGGGCGGAGATCGATCGTGGGCTGTCCAATGCGCCGGAGGCCGGAACAGAATTGCGCGAGTCCGTGCTGGCCGCTTTAGATCGCCTGCCGGAGACGCCGCGACTGGTGGTCGCACTCCGATTGATGCAGGGGATCAGCGGCAACGAGGTCAAAGCGATCCTTGGTTGCAGCGCGTCGGAAGTGTCACGACAACTTTACCTGGGAATGGAGATGCTGCGAGAGCTGCTGGCCGACTGGGCAACAACTCCGAGGTGACAAAGATGACCTGTGAAGCAACACGACAAATTCTGCTCGACCTTGGAATTGACGAATCGCGGCGGCATGACGGCTATCTTGCGTTGCAGCATCTCGAGAATTGCCAGAGCTGCCAGATAGCGCTGCGGGAATACGACGGAATATCCAAGGCGATCGACTCATCGGCTGACGTTACGGCTCCGCGCGATGGGTGGATGCAGTTTGAGCACACCCTCGGCGCAAAAGCCCTGCGGCCGGAACATCGATGGAATTTTCCGCGGACACTGGCGATGGCGGCATCGCTGCTCCTGGCAATTGCGACCTTCGAGATTGGCCGGCATTTTGCCGTGTCGCATGATATGGCGGATGCCGTGCAATCGCCCGGCGCCGGTTTCACCCAATCAACCCGGTTCGCCCCCCATGAATTGCCGATGGACGTCAGCGCATTCGAGCAAGTTTCAAAAGTTTTCGATGGCCGCGCAAGCTGGGTTTTGGTGTCGGGCGATGCATCCGATATTGGGGTCGCCCCTGGGCCGATCGCGCCCCCGCGACAGGTGCTGCTTCTGCGTCTAACGACGTCGCTCGGGTCTCAGATGGTTTCCGACGCCGATTTGATGATCCTTCCGGGGCAAACAGCCGACCTGAAGGTGCCCTTCGGCAAGGGACAATTGCTCCATTACAAAATCGGCGCCTCCGAGCGCGAGCCGACGCGCCTGTCGATTTGGCTGGAAGTCGTCACTTTACGTGGCGGGGAAGCGCTGGGCGCGCTGTCCACCACGCTGGACGTTCAGCCGGGCCAGAAATTCACCGCCGGGCAGCTTGTTACATCTGCCGGCGCGTACCAACTGAAAGTCGGTTTTGCACAAGGCGATCTCAGGGCGGCTCATCCATGATCCTCGCGGCACTCCTCATTATTCTGTTGCCCCAGCAGGGTTATTGGTTCGGCGGCGAACCGCAGGAGGTTACGGTTCGCTGGCCAACGCAAGGTAAGATGCCGCCGGTGGATTTCTCGTGGAATCTGATGGTGGGAAACATTCGTCTGACCGGCGGTACGCTTCCGATACGATCCGACGCAGACGCAACCACTTTCAAGATCACGCCGCCGAAGGTTCGCACGCGTACGACGGCGTCAATTATCTATCGCGTCCGGCAACACGAAGGCGGCAAGGAACTGGGCGGCGGCGACTTGTCGGTGCAACTCTTTCCTCGCGACATGCTGAGCGGTTTGGTACGCCGGCTCAATGGAAAGCGGCTGGCGGTATGGGATTCATCCGGCCTTCTGTCCCACGTCTTGAAAAGCGCCAAGGTCGCATTCGTGGATACGAAAGACGGATCCGGCTTGGTATTGACCCGATATGACATCGTTCTCGTTGGCGGTGATGTGCTTGGAACATCGCTCTTCGCTCAGCAGCCGCTTTTGGATCAGGCCCGCGCAGGCGCAAGCGTTATGGTTTTCGCCCAGCAAAAAAGCTCCGTCGATCTATTCGGATACGCCTTGGATGATCGCAAGATGCCGTCGCGCCTGAACTGGCGAATGGATCATCCCCTCTTCGCCGGCTTCGAGCGCGCGGACCTGGAGAGTTGGCTTCACGATTCGCCCGACGCGTTGGCTCTGCGTCTGCCGGCCGATGAACCGGCATTGGAAATAGCATGGTGGCCTCGCGAAGTTCCAGGAACGGAACCCGTGCCGCTCGATGCGCTGGTGATCTCAAAGAGCATCGGCGCCGGCCGGATCGTCCTCTGTCAGTTGCCGCTCGGCGATTGGAGTACCGATCCGCGCAGTCAACTCTTACTGTCGAACGCGATCGACTATCTATTGACCCGGCCCGAACCAACCCTCCGGCCGAGCGAGCGCCCGGCAACCCAACCTGCCGCGATCATGCGTGACCCGAATCGGATAACTCTCCCTGGAGAATGAACATGAATCGTATTTGGTTATTCATTGTGCTGGCAATGGGAGTGGCGACCGCCCTGGCTGTCATTGCCGAGGCGGATCAGCCCCAGACCAAGCCAACGTCCGCAAATCCGCCCGGGCTTACGGTCGCGATCCTCGACTTTGAGACCGACACTCCCGGAGCACCCGATCTGGGCAGTCAGATCAGCGAGACTCTTTCGGCCACGCTCAGCGGCGAGCCTGGCTTTACGCTCGTGGACCGCGCGGAGATTTCCAAGGTTCTCTCGGAACACTCGATGAATCTGAGCGGCCTGATGAACCCGAATGACGCAATCAAGGTCGGCAAACTCGTCGGCGCCAAGATTCTCGTGACGGGCAGGGCGTTCGCGCTCGACAAGCAGGTCTTTATCACGGCAAAGCTGATCAGCACCGAAACCAGCCTCGTTCAGGGCGTGCTCGTTCGCGGCGATAAGGATGCGGACTTGGCGTCGCTGGTGTTGAGTCTCTCCGACAAGGTGGCGGCCAAGCTTCGTGAAACCGGGCCCCAGCTTGTGGCTGCTGACGACACCATGACCGATCCGCTCCCCGCGCTGAAGGAACGCCTGTCGAAACTGAAATTGCCGAAGGTCACGGTGCAGGTTACCGAGCGCCACATCGCCGCCCTGCTCGCCGTGCGAATCGATCCCGCGGTGGACACCGAGTTGCAGCAGATGCTGACCCAATGTGGATTTACCGTGATCGACGGCGACGAAACCCAACAGGTGGAGGCCGGAGTAAGCGTCGTGATCAGTGGCGAGGGCTTCAGTGAATATGCCGCGAGGATCGGAAACCTTGTAAGCTGCATCGGCCGCGTTGAGATCAAGGTGACTGACCGCAAGACCGGCGAAGTGCTTTTTTCCGACCGCCAGACGGCCCGCGCCGTGGACTTGGCCGAAAACACGGCCGGAAAGACGGCCCTCCAGAAGGCCGCACACGCATTGGGCATTCGCATCCTGAGTCACTTTGCCGACACCCTTCCACCGAATGAGGCCGCGACCCAACCCGGGAAATCCGGAGCAGAATGATGATCCTTGTGAAACTGAGAATCGGCTGCCTGTTTCTGCTGTTCTGCGTCGCCCCGACGTTTGCGGCGGTTCGTGTCGCTTTGGTCACGAGCGGCGGGGGACCAATCGCGGATCAGACGATCGCGCTCGCTACGGCGACATTGAGTGGTGACAAAGAGCTGGATTTAGTGGACCGTCAATCGATCGATTCAATTCTTCAGGAGCAGAAGCTGAACCTGTCCGGCCTGGTTGACGACGATCAGAAAATCCAGGTCGGGAGGATGCTTAAGGCCGATCTGTTCGCGGACGTGGAGACCGACGCGAACAACGGGCGTGCTTTGGGACTGGTCATTTTTGATACCGCCAGGGGACTGCGCCTTTCCGATGCGGCGGTTGGCGGCAAGCCCGAAGAGGCGGCCAGCGCCATCGCCGCCGCCGTGCGCGCAGCGGCGCGGAAGGATCAGACGTTAGCCCAAGGCGTGCGGTTGGTCGGATTTCTTCCGGTTAGAAACGCGGACATGCCGCGCGATTACGATATTTTTTGCGATACCGTGCGGCTTCTCCTCGAGCGTCAACTCACCGCGTCGCCGGGAATAGCCGTTCTCGAACGCAGCCGCCTTGAACAGGTTAATAGAGAGCGGCAACTTCCAACCACACAGAGAGCAGGCGACCTGTTGTCCTCCGTGGTGATCGTGCAACTGGAGATCAGTCGCGGGGCAAACGGGCGCGGCCTGGACGCATCAGCAATTTTGCTCAGCGGTTCCGGGGGGAAGTTCGACAAACTGCAAGCCCATATTGACGGAGATTCGGCGGCGGATCTCGCGGACAAGCTGCGGGAACGCCTGATTGAATCATTAAAGGCGCAACCGCTCGAACAACCGTTTAACCGCTCCAAAGAGGCTCGCCGGTTCGCCAGAGAGTCGGAAGTTTTGGTTTACAACTCCCGCTTTGCGGCTGGCGCCGCCGCCGCCGAGGCCGCGGACGCACTGGACCCCGGTGACCGAAACCAGTTGATTCTGGCCACGGCGCTCTGGGCTCGCGCTTGGGAATACCTCACGCCCGGCGATGTGAATCTCACCGAGATGAGTATGGGTATTGCCGGCCCGCTCCGCCCGCCCTCCGCGGATTTGGACCATGCATTGGGGCTGGCGTCGCGGGCGCTTACTTTGCAGCAGGAATCGCTCAAAATTGAACTGGCGTCCTCCCACCAAGGTCAGTTTTTTTTGGACTTTTCGGGTGGTGAAGAGCGGTTTACCTTCCTGGAGGGATGGTGTTCACGATTGAATGCCGTTGAGAATGTGCCACCGGAGTTGCAACCCCGCATCAAAGAATTCCGCGCCGCGGCCACGGCTTACATTCTCGATTACTACGATGGATGGGGAAAGACCATTGACCACGATCTATCGGACCTGGTGGACTACAACGCCGAGATGTTATATGCGATGAACGTTGAGGCGAGCATCGCGACGAGCTTTACCGAGTATGCCGCCGTTCGGAATCATCTGATTCATCAATGGATGCAGACTTTCGACAAGCACTGGCTTCCTCCCAAAGAACTATGGATGCAAGGCGGCGAGCGGCAGAGTGAACTCATGAACGAGTTGCTCGACGTGGAGGGAGTGGAGACCGACCGATGGAAAGATTTTACCATCGAATCTTGCCGCAAAAGTCTCGGTCCGATTGCCGACGATCTGAATCACAGCACCAATCCGGTCATGAAGCTGTATGGCGCCGTGGCTGCGGCGCTGGCCTCGCCGGATTTCGCGTCGATCACGCCCGACGCGAGAACCAAGATGCTGAAGACGTTCATGCGGCAACTGGATCAGATATTGAAAAAACCCGGCCGCACGCCGAGACGCACGCGCCGTGACGCCTATATCGCGGCGGTGGATGGAATTCATCTGTTGACGGTGGGGACCGAATCCAATGTTGGTGTGATGATCGACCTGTTCAATCTCGCAGCGGGCCACAAGCAATTAATCCCGGATACCGCGTTAAACCTGATCTTGGCCGGAACCGATTTTGCACCTGATGAATATAAGTCTTCGGACGCCCTCATTCATCAGTGGCTGGCCGCGCTGCAGGAGACGCTGAACCTGAGTCAGTCACCCGATTGTCATATCCTGGACGGAAATGCCGATGGCGTTCGCCAGAGATTGACTGCCGAGATTCACGCCCTGCGTGAGAAATTTCCCGAACTCGGTCCGGAGCAGGTTGTTCAGCCGTGGGACTCGGCGAAACTCCTGGTCGATCTCGCCTCTTTGCCGGGAATCTCGCAATTGGAATCAGCTTTCGTCTCCGCGGATCGAGTCTTTGTGCTGGGAACGGGAACGGAAGGAAACGGCGGCGCATTCATCCAGGCATTCGAGCTGACTCTCGGGGGAGGTCCACCAAAGCCCCTGGCCAAGATGCCGGTCACGCCGATCAAAAACCCCTACTTGGATGATAATCCCGATGGATTTGTCTACCGGTTGGTCCAAGGCGCCGCGGCGGACGATCATCATTTCTACGCCAGTGTGCGCCACCAGGGCGTCGTTGTGTTTCCATTGGATGGTGGCGCTGCGACCCGAATTGACAGCGCACACGGGCTTCCCTCCAATTTTGCGCAGTCGTTGGTCGCGACCCGCGGCAATTTATACATCGCCAGCTCTGCCCAGGAGGGCGCCTATGTGACCAAATGGAATCCGATGGATAAATCCGCGCAAGTTCTCATTTCCAGTCTCCGCAGGGATATCAGGTCGCCGCTGGACAACCGGCCGGGCCTAAGCATCCAGTTCATGGCTGACGATGAACCGCATCACCGTTTGCTGCTGGGTGTGGATGAATCGGTTCCGCCGCCTGATAACCGTTGGGATGAGTGTCGGGGCGGTCTCTGGCAGCTGAGCCCGACGACCGGTGAGATGAACCACATCATAACGGCGATGGATCTCGGTTTCGGGTTGGACATCGGCATTGACCACGATTCCCTCTTTGCTGCGAACACGATCTGGGTTGTTCAATTTAACCTGCAGAACAATAGCGGCCGATATTTCAGCTTCAAGCCGGGAACGATCAACCCCGAATACATTCAGGGAATGGATCCGGACCCCAATACGGTGAAAGGCACGGGCTGGTCCGAGCCTGACAACGCCCGCGAGGGCGATCGGAAAGTGATCGATGGATGGCTCTGGATCGGCCAACCGTTCAGCCGCGTGTCGGCGGATGCAAAATCCATTGAAATGCTCAATACCAAGCTCGATCCGAACAACCCACCGCTGGGCCCCATCTGGATCATTGAGCCGATCGGGACGAACCAGGTCGTCCTTGGCGATTCCAATCAGCTTTACCTGCTGTCCCTCGACAAGCACTGATTCTGGAGCGATACAACAAAGGCCGCCGGTAGATCCGCCCGTTTTAACGCCAACAGCGTTTTGACGCCGCAGCCGCATGTTTGGAGTGATCCAGCATCATCCGATCGTGATGCGCTTGGCCGAAGCTTGTTCATAGATGGGTCAATTCGCTATTTCAGAACCGGGTCGTGACGCGCGGGCTATATCGCTGGGTTGATAGCGCCTAACATATTCTTAATGCCTTCGACTCCTCGCGCCAGCCGGCTCCGCTATCGAGACTACCGCGGAAAACTGAAGCAGCGTCGCCTTCAGCGCGATACGGCCAGCGGCGATGCCAGCATCCGCGGCCCATCACACGGCGCCGACGATCCCAAAAAACGCAAACCGCGATCGCGTTCTTTCATCCGGCTGCTGGCGGAATTCTGGGGAATGCTCCGCGGATTCCGCCGGATGTTGATCCTGGCCCTGATCGCCTTGGCGATCTCCACGTTGTTGGGTTTGATCCCCCTTTACGGCACGAAGATCGTCTTCGACAGCGTGCTTCGTGAGCGGCCCCTTCCGCCGCAAGTGCCGTATTGGATTCACCTGCCCCACAGCCCGCATCGCCTGCTCGCGATCGTGGCTATTGCCATGGTTCTATTAGCCACCGCCTCTGAAATAGTCGGGCTTTGGAGCCGGTGGCAGACGACTCGCATGACCAAGCGGGTCCAGGTGTCCGTCAGGAAAACCGTGTTCGACCATGCGGTTCGTCTTCCTCTGCATCGTGTGTATGACCTGAAATCCGGCGGCGTCGCCTCGATTCTGCGCGAAGACGCCGGTGGCGTGGCCGACCTCATCTTCTCCATGCTCTACAATCCCTTTCGCGCGATCATTCAATTGCTCGGCAGCCTGACGATTCTCGCCTTTGTCGATTGGAAACTGCTGCTCGGATCGCTGGTGCTGTTGCCGACGGTTTGGCTCACGCACCGCACCTGGATCAGCCACATTCGTCCGATCTTCCGCGACATCCGCTTCACGCGGCAAAACATGGACTCCCATGCCACCGAAGCGTTCGGGGGAATGCGCGTCGTCCGTTCGTTTTCCCGGCAACAGTCCGAGGCGGCCACTTTCACGCGCAACGGCCACATGATGGCCCGCCAGGAAGTCTTCGCCTGGTGGTGGATGCGCGGCATTGATTTCACCTGGTCGGTGCTCATCCCGTTTGCCACGGCCCTGCTTCTGTATTGGGGGGGCAGCCGCGTGCTGAGTGACATGGAGAAGCTCAGAGCGGGGCTGATTACCCCCAAGCAGGCTCTGACCGTCGGCGATCTGGTGATGTTCCTTGCATACCTTGCCGCCCTGCTCGGGCCGATCGCGGCACTCGCCGGCAGCGCCACGGCGCTGCAGAACAGTCTCTCCGGACTGGATCGAGTGCTCGACCTGCTCGCCGAGCCGGTGGAGATGCCGGCCAGGCCGGGTGCGATCGAAGTCCATCGCGACGGCGTTGCCGGGCGCATCACGCTGCGCAATGTCTCCTTCACCTACCCCGCCTCTCCCGCGCCGGTGCTGCATGAGATCGATCTGGATGTGCATCCGGGGGAGATGATCGCGCTCGTTGGCCCCAGCGGCGCCGGGAAAACCACGCTGTGCAATCTCATCGCCCGTTTTTACGATCCGACCGTCGGCGCGGTTTATCTCGACGGCGTGGATCTGCGCGATATGACCGCCGACAGCTATCGCCGCCTGCTGGGAATCGTCGAGCAGGACACCTTCCTGTTCGACGGCACGATCGCCGAGAACATCGCCTACGGTCGCCGCGGTGCCCGCGATAATGAAATCATCCAGGCCGCCAGACTCGCCAACGCCCACGAATTCATTACCAAACTGGCCAGCGGATATGATTCACTGATCGGCGAGCGCGGCGTAAAACTTTCCGGCGGCCAACGGCAACGCCTCACCATCGCACGCGCCATCCTGGCAAGCCCGCGTATCCTGATTCTCGACGAGGCCACCAGCAATCTCGACACGGAATCCGAGCGGCTCATTCAAGGCAGCCTTCAAACGCTGATGGCCGGACGAACGAGTTTCGTGATCGCTCACCGCCTCAGCACGATCACCCATGCCAGCCGAATTCTGGTATTGGAGAACGGCCGAATCATCGAGCAGGGCCGCCACGACCAGCTCATGCAAGCCAGTGGCCGATACCGCGAGATGGTCGACCTGCAAACCAGCGTTCCACCGGCAAGTGTCTCATCAATCATTCCCACAAGTGACGGCGTCTCATTGGAGACATAAATTTTCGCTCTTATTTATTCACCGCCCGCTTCGCTCGAGGCGCGGAGGACGCGGAGAAGTCCACTGGAAATGGGAGATCATTCACCGGCGTTCGCTGAACATTCAATTTGGCCCAATGCGCGACGCCTGCGTCGGGTGAATTCACCGACTTCAACTCGACACTAATGCGGTCCCGCCAATTCGTTTCTGGGACTCTGCGGACTAGTAGCTCGTCAAGTCTTCCACGGACACGCCGAGTCTCTTGGCGATGATGCGTAACGTCGCTTCCTGCGGTTTATGAACTTCATTGCGCTCAATCCGGGAGAGTGTCTTTGGATCGACCCCATGAAAGTCATTGCGAGTAAGTTGACGTTGCTTTCGCAAGCGTCGAATTGAAGCCCCAAGCGTTTGTTCCTCTAACCGCCGCTTCTCATTCAGTCGCCGCCTGAACTCGGGGTCGTATTCGTAGAGAACGGCGTCGGTGGCCGCTTCATACGGACCGAATCGCAGCGTGTGCCCGTAGTCACTCACGGAGAACTTGCCAAAGTTGGGGCGAATGTCGTTGGCAGTAGGCGTGAACGCAGAGAAAGGAACAACAAATGGAGTAAGATCGCCTCGCCAAAGCGTTATCGTCTTCGTACTTCGATCAACGATCCCTCCAACAAACCGTTCTCTACGATCTGACGACTGGAGTACATCCTCCAACTCTTGCCGAGGGAGGAAATCTGTGGAATAAGCGACTCTTTCGAAACGTCGCATGAGTGCTGGAAGAAGTTCGGGACGAGGACTGCCCATGATTACGACATACCCGCTTCGTTTGGTCGGCCACTCAAGTTCGCAAACAAGTCGATCAGCGAGTTGTGCACGACGAACAATCCAAACCGTGTGGCGATCTTGACTGTGTGCTGCTTGTTCTGCGTCGCTCATTCGGTCAACCCATCGAGCAGCGAGGGGTTCTCGATTGAAGGCTGTTTCCGCTTTACTCTGTTCGTTGCTCATCAAATCAGTTGGAGTCATCGCCATCCTCCTCGGCAACTCGGTTAGTGGGGAAACGTTCGTCCCACTGCCGAATGAGTTCATCAAAGTTCTCGTGTATCAAATCCATAACCTCTTTGGGGATTTCGCCCGGATCGGGTTTCTTGTCCAAGAAAGCCCGACTGCGAAGACTGTAGCGCCACTTTGAAGCCTTTCTCCAGATCGTGACGTGTGGCTCCTCATACAACGCCTCTTTGTCCTGCACTTTGACTTTCCAGAGAGATCGGAGTTTCTTTGGCAAAGGCAAGTCAAACGGCATACTGATCTCTCTCCATTCCCTCGTCAGTGCATTATATGCCCTTTTCTCTATCGGATCAAAAAGGGGCATTCTTGACGACTCCTTAACTGGTCACAACGCCAAATAGTTGGCCGACCAGTCGCTTAGGCGTGCGTGCAAGTAGCGACTTGTCGTTGACAGTGAAGCATGGCAACTGCGCCGGTCGGTTGTGCCAACCTTGAACAAATCGCCCGTGATGGGGTCCGCCGGGCGTTGCAGAAGGAGATTGAGGATGAAGTGATTGAATATCTCGACACCCACCACGACGCTCTGGATGGCGATGGCCATCGTCTGGTGGTCCGCAACGGGCACAAGCCGCCGCGGACGATTCTCACCGGCGTCGGGCCGCTGGGAGTGGTCCAGCCGCGCGTGGACGACCGGCGGATTGACGAAAACGGCCAGCGGTTGCGCTTCACTTCCGAGATTCTTCCCCCCTTATCTTCGCAAGACCAAGACCATCGGGAAGTTAGTGCCCGGGCTTTATCTCAAAGGCATTTCCACCAATGACATGTCCGATGCCCTGAGTCACCTGGGCTTCGATGGCTCGGGCTTCTCGCCGGCGTCGGTGGTGCGGATGAAGCCCAAGCACGCCTTGACGCTGCGAGGCAGCAGCGGCGCGCGGATGCTTCTACAAAAGACTCCGCCGTATAGCCAATTCCGTCCGCCGGAAATTCCATTTTTTCTGGTGCAGATTAAGGGGTCGTCTATTCTCAAAAATGTTTCGGGCCTCCCTGACCAAAAAGGTTTTGAAAAGGGTATAGGCTTTTCCAAGACCTCTGCTGCTTTCTTACCTCGATCCGATCATGCCTCATGCCGCTCGCAACCCTTGCGTTTTGACCGGGTTCCGGCGGTTGACTAAACTTGACGAAACAATCTGGAGGAGTGGCAGAGTGGTCGAATGCGCCGGTCTTGAAAACCGGTAGGCCCGAAAGGGTCTCGTGAGTTCGAATCTCACCTCCTCCGTTTTTGGTAGCTGGGCGGGATTGACGAGACAAGCCGTGGATATCGCATCAACGCCTGTTGCGCGTTCGGTGCTTCCAGATTCCTTGCATCAATCGATTCGATTTCCGCGAGCCGTTTGTCGCGGGCGATTTGCAGGGTTGCGGTGAGCCGCTGGAGGTCGATGAGGCTGCGCTGGGCGTCTAGAAAATCCAGGAGCGATGAGCTGCCGGTTTGATAGGCGGTGCGGGAGAGAGTCACGATCTCGGCGGCGCGGGGGAGGATCGTTTGCTCGAGTAAATCGAGTTGACGGTCGGCGTCGCGGAGCGTGGCGATGTCATCAATGAGTTGAGCGGTGAGATCGCTGCTCGTCTGGCGGCGAGTGGCCTCGGTGGCGCGGAGGTTTGCTTCGGCCTGGGCGACGGCGGCGCGGAGGGCTTCGTAACGGACAATGGGGATCGTGAACTCGCCTAGCAGGGTTTGGGTGATGCCTTGCAAATCCGTCGAGGCGGCGAGGTCGAAGTCGGGGTAATACTGGAGCTTGGCCAGATGGATGTCTTCGTGCTTGGCGCGGATTTCATCGGACAGGGAAAGTAATTCGGGATTTTGTTTTGCGGCCAGGTCCAGGATTTCCTGGTCGGAATTGGCGACGGGGCGATTCGGCGGGAGGGAATCGGGGATTGCAATCACCGCGTCGGGCGGGCGGTTCAGCAGGGCGTTCAGGGCGGCCCGGTGAATGGGGAGTTGGGACCGCAGGTGACCCAAATCATTTCCTGCCAGGTCCAGTTCGTTGTGAGATTTCAGGACATCCTGTTGGGCGGATAAGCCGGATCGGTTGAGGGATTCAGTGGTCGTGGCGGTGATTTGGAGGAGCTGGATATTTTTTTCGCCGAGGCGGATCAACTCGGCGGTCAGGGCGTAGTCGTCGTAGGCGGTCAGGACTTTTCGGCGTAATTCGAACTGGGCTTTGCGGAATCTCAGGCCGGCGGCGCGGGCGTTTTCCAGGGATCGGCGAGCGGCGGTGGAGAGTTTCGCGGGGAAGGCGATGTCCGTCATCGGATCGTTGGCGGCCATCACGATCGTGCGATCCAGGGCGAATGCGCCGTTGTTCAGGGTCGTGCTCAGAGTCAGGGCCAGACCCGTCGGCTGGGTTCCATCGATCGGTATCTGCTCGATCGCGGCACGCCATTGCCAATATTGGCGTTCAACGTCGGCATTCGTGAGAAGCGCGTATCGCAGCAGATCGTCGGGCGTTGGGTGATCGGGCAAGGGGGGAATGTCGCGTTTATCCGCGGGTTGCTCGTAGGGTTTGCCGGCGGTGATCGCGGATTGGCGCTCCTCGCGTTCGCCGGGAGGGTGCGATGTGCAGGCGGTCAGGGCGGTCAAGGCGAAAATGGCCAGCACGCGAAAGAGTGGGGTTGGGTTATTCATGGGGGGCCTTGGTGGTTTTGGAGATCGTGAAATTTTTCGCGACGAAAAAGATAATGGGGTAGACGAGCAGTTCCATCAGGAAGCTGGTGAAGAGTCCGCCGAGCATGGGGGCGGCGAGGCGGCGCATCACATCCGCGCCGGTGCCGGTGGCCCAAAGCAAGGGTACGAGTCCGATGAATGCGGCGGCGACGGTCATGGTCTTGGGGCGGATGCGTTTCACCGCGCCGTCGTGGACGGCTTGCCAGAGATCATTTTTGTTGCGCATTTTTCCCTCGGCCTTGAAGCGCTCGAAGCTGTTGTCCAGATACAGCAGCATGATCAAGCCGGTTTCAGCGTCGAGGCCGGCAAGGGCGATCATGCCGACCCAGACGGCCAGGGAGAGGTGGTAATCCAGGAGCCACAAAAGCCAGACCGCGCCGACGAGGCTGAAGGGGACGGCCAGCAGCACGACGCAGACGCGGAACCAGCTTGCGGTGGCGGCGTACAGGAGCATGACGATGATGATGAGCGTCAGCGGGATCGCCCATTTCAATCGCTGGTTGGCTTCCTGAATCTGCTCGAATTGGCCGGACCAGAGAAGCGTGTAGCCGGCGGGGAGTTGCAGATTTTGGGCGATGGCTTTCTGGGCGTCGGCGATGAAGCTGCCGATGTCTCTGCCGGTCATGTCCACGTAGACCCAGGCGGTGCGGCGGCTGTTTTCGCTTTTGATCATGGGTGGGCCGGGGTTGATCTTGATGCTGGCCAATTCGCCGAGCGGAATCTGAGCGCCGTCGGGTGTGGGCACAAGCACCTGGCGGATCGACTGGGGATCATTGCGCAGATCGCGCGCGTAACGGACGTTGATCGGGTAGCGCTCCAGGCCTTCGACGGCGGTTGTGGTTTTCATACCGCCGAGGGCGGTGCTGATGACGTCTTGGACATCGCCGGTGGTGAGGCCGTAGCGGGCGGCCTGGACGCGATCGACATTGATGTCGAGGTAATGGCCGCCGAAGGATCGCTCGGGATACGCGCTGGTTGTTCCGGGAACGGTCAACATGATCGTGGAGGCTTTCTCGGCGAGGTCGCTGAGGATTTGCAGGTCGGGTCCCATGATCTTGATCCCGACGGGGGTTTTGATGCCGGTGGAGAGCATGTTGGTGCGATTCTCGATGGGCATGGGCCAGGCGTTGGCGAGGCCGGTCATTTTTACGACGGCGTTAAGGCCCCGGTGGTCGGTTCCGTCAGGGTCGGTCCAGCCGTAGACGAGTTCGTCCATCGAGATGCGCCGGTTCGTGGGCCAGAAGGTGTGGTGAAATAGCCATTGAAGAGGGGCGGTGAAACGCGGCCAATGGTCGAAGCCGTAACCCATCTTTCGTTTCCGCCATTTGTCCGGATCGGTTTGGAGGCGGACAACGCTTTCGATCATGTCCAGCGGGGCGGGATCGGTGGCGGTGTCGGCCCGGCCGATCTTGCCGTAGACGCTGATGACTTCGGGGAAAGTCATGATGAGTTTGTCGGTTTGCTGAAGGATCTGGCGGGCCTTGGTGATGCTGATGCCGGGGTCGGTCGTCGGCATGTAGAGCAGGTCGCCTTCATCCAGTGGGGGCATGAACTCGCTGCCGAGGCGATTGAACGGCCAAATTGCCGAGGCCATGAAGGCGATGGCCAGGAGCAACACGATCCAGCGGAACTTGATCGCGGCGCGGAAAAATGGGCTGTAGATTTTCTGAAGCGCGAAGCTGATCGGGCTCTTTTCTTCGTGAATGATCTTTTGCGGCACGAGCAGCATCGCGGCAAATACGATCCAGCCGAGCGCCAGCCAGAGGCGATAGGATTGCCATGCTTCATCATCCAACACGAACCAGATGACGATCGCCGGGAGAAACATCGCTGCGAGGGTGATCAGGAGATTGGCGATTTTTCCCCATCGCCGCGGCAGGGCGCGGTCGCTGATGAAGTAAATCATCAGCACGGGAATGATGGTGATGGAGAGGACCGCGGCGGCGGCCATGGCGAAAGTTTTGGTGAACGCCAGCGGCTTGAAGAGCCGGCCGCTTTCGCCGCCGAGGACGAATACCGGCAGGAAACTCACCGTGATGATGAGGAGGCTGAAAAACAGGCTGGGTCCGACTTCCCTGGCGGCTTCGAGAATGATTTCGGCGCGGGGGCGCGGTATCGCCCCGTCGCCCGCGGTGGCGAGACGGTCCTCTTCGTGATTCAAATGCTTGTGCGCGTTCTCCACCATGATGATCGCGCTGTCTACCACGACACCCACGGCAATGGCGATCCCGCCCAGGCTCATGATGTTGGCGTTAATGCCCAGCAGGTGCATGACCAGCAAGCTGATGAGCATGCTGCTGGGGATGACGAAGATGGCGACGAGCGCGCTGCGGCCGTGCAATAGGAAGACGATGCAGACCAGCGCGACGACGATCATTTCTTCGATGAGGGTGTGCCGCAGGGTGTGAATCGAACGCTCGATCAGATCGGATCGGTCGTACGCGGTTTTGATCGACACGCCGGGCGGGAGGCCGTCTTCAAGCTCGGCGAGTTTCGCCTTGGCATCGTGGATAACCTGGTAGGCGTTGGCGCCGAAGCGCGCGATGATCACGCCGCCGACGGCCTCCCCCTGGCCATCCCATTCGCCCACGCCGCGGCGCGCTTCGCCGGCAATTTGCAGGGTCGCCACGTCGCTGAGAAGGATCGGTGTTCCGTTTTTTCCCACGCCCACGGGGACCTGGGCCAAGTCTTTCAAGCCCTGCAGATATCCGCGGCTGCGGACCATGTACTCGTTTTCGCTCGTCTCCACGACCGAGCCGCCGACGTCGTTGTTGGAGCGCTGAATGGCCGTCGTAATCGTGCTGATGGGGACGTGGTACGCCAGCAACTGTTCCGGTTTGAGTACGACCTGGTATTCCTTCACGAATCCGCCGATCGACGCGACCTCTGCTACGTTCGGCACGGCCGTCAACTGATAGCGCAGATACCAATCCTGAAGGCTGCGAAGACTCGCCAGGTTCTGATTGGATGAGAGAAGCTGCGTGCCGGTCAGCGGATCGACGCCGGGCTTGTCGAAAGCGCGAACTTTCGTCAGCTTGGACTGACGATCGGCGGGCGCCCGATCGGGATTGGCGTACCATTTGCCCGTTTGCTCATCGTGCCAAAGCCCCTTGGGATGATCCGGCGAATAGTAGCCGGGATAGAGAACGTATTGATACACCCATCCAACACCGGTCGCATCTGGGCCGAGTCTGGGCTCGACGCCGGTCGGTAACCGGTCTTTAGCGAAATTCAGGTATTCCAAGACCCGGCTGCGCGCCCAGTACAAATCCGTTCCATCCTCGAAGATGACGTAAATCATCGAGGTCTCGAACATGCTGATGCCGCGGACGACTTTGGCGTGCGGAATGCCCATCATGGCCGTCGTCAACGGATAGGTGACCTGGTCTTCAACCACCTGCGGGGCCTGGCCCGGATAATCGGTGATGACGATCACCTGCACATCCGACAGATCGGGAATCGCATCCAGACTGATATGCATCGCCGCCCACACGCCGGCGATCACGAGCATCGCCGTCAGCAGCAGGACCATAAAGCGGTTGCGGATCGAAAACTCGATAATTTTGGCGATCATGGTTGTGGGGTGTTTCCATTCCGCAGTTTTTCAATTGCTTCGTTCGTGCGGCTTTCGACGTCCATCAGGAACTGCCCGCTGGTGACCACCCGGTCGCCGGGCGCGAGCCCTTGGAGAATTTGAACCTGGTCATCGTCGCCGACGATCCCCATCCGGACGTTTCGGGGTTCAAAATGCCCGGCGGATGCCATGACAAATGCGATCTGCCGCGTTCCGGTGTCGATGATTGCCTCGCGCGGAACCAGCAGAGTGTCGGGCGACACTTGCGTCACGATCTCGACGGTCGCGTACATGCCCGGCTTCAATTCGTGGTCCGGATTGTTCAGGATGGTCCGCACCGTCTCCGTGCGTGCCATGTGATCCACGTGCGGATAGATGAAACTCACCTTGCCGGTGAAGGTCTTGCCGGGAACGCCGTCGATCGCGGCGTGGATTTCCTGGCCGACCTTGACTATCGAAATCTGATCTTCAAACACCCGCGCGTCGAGCCAGAGTTGAGAGTGGTTCTCGATTCGCATCACCTTCATCCCGGACTGAACGGCCGAGCCGGCGACCACCATCTTGTCCGCCACGTGTCCATCGGCCGGGCTGCGAAACGGCACGGTCCAGGGCGCTTCGCCCGCGGCGGCGATGGCGTTGATGTCCTGCTCGGCCACGTCCCACAGCCGAAGTTTTTGCGCGGCCGAATCGACGAGATTCTGCGCGTCTTTGCGAATCGCATCATTGGCTTTGGCATCCAGAGCATTTTCGTTTTGCTTCGCCGAGATCAATTCCTCCTCGGCCACCTGAAGTTCGGGGCTGTATAGATCGAAGAGCACCTCGCCCTTCCTGACGCTCATCCCATCGGTGTCCGCGTACAGTTTTTCGATGTAGCCGCTGACCTTCAGCGTTACATCGTGCATTCCCGGTTCCGGCACTTCGAGCATTCCCACGGCTCGCACCGCGACGGTCAACGGGCCGCGGATGACAGGCGCGGTCGTTACGCCCATGTTCTGGACAACGGCCGGATCGATCCGCACCGCCGGGCCGGCCGAGGCATCGCTTTCATAGACCGGCGTCAGGTCCATCCCCATCGCACTTTTTCCGGGGTGGTTGGATATGCTGGACGGGCCGAGCATTGGGTCCCACCAATAGACGATTTTTTTCTGCTGGCCGCCGGCGCCCATTTGATTTTCGGTCGCCGGCCCGCTCGTTGGCGGCACTGGGGGAGATTTCATCTCCACCGCAAACAGCACAGCCAAAATCAAAACAACGGCCGATGCCGCAATGACAATGGTTTTCATGGGATTTTGAGCAAAGAGAGCTTCGGACTGTAAAAAGCGCACGTTCACACCGCTGCGGCGAAAGCGTGCCGCCCAATCGCGGTCAGATTATTGAAGGGATCAGATTGCCAGTGCGCAGCCCAGGCTCAGAAGCGTGGGAGAATGCAAGGGGACAGTCTGGCGGATCGGCAAAGCGCAAGAAACGGCGTATGCGCTGAGGAAAGGTTGCACTTCACTAACGCCCAACGTCGCAGTGGCGAGCGGTGGTACGGTGTTGATCGTGATCGCGTTTCCGGCGGTAATCATTGGGCAGTGCCGATCGCACCCCGTATCGGGCTTATGAGATTCGTGAGAATTCTTCGGCAACGAACAACATGGCCCGCAGCATTTGCAATGAACAGATGCGCATTGCGTGTCGGCCGCGCAAGCGGCGGATGAACAGGTCAGATACGGAACCCCGCCGGCCAGCAGGACGACGACAAGAGCCGAGGAAATGAGATGACGAACAGTTAGCACGGTGCCCACACGGTACGTTCGGATAATTCAGGGGTCAAGATAAGCGCCATCTATTCGCTTTTACCGCCAATGGGGCGCGGCGATGGTAAGAGAGGCAAAGACAGTGATTCAGGACGCCTTCCCGTGCGAGGCGGCCTTCCCGTCGGTTTTTTTATCTTGGATCGGTTCTTCGTGCCGGATGTCACGAAAACCGTAACCGAGAAAAATTCGCAAAGCTGCTCGCATTAACGTTCCATTAACGTTCGCGGTCGTATCGTTCCTACAGATGGTAATTTGCATCATGGCGGCAATGGCCGCGGGGTACTATGATTCGGACAAAAGCCGGGAGGCGCATGGTGTTTCGCGCGAAAAACCGAGCAGCTGACGTTCTTCGATGCGCCTGCCATCCGCTCATGGAGTCGCTGGAGGCGCGTGTTCTTTTGTCGGCAACGTCAAACGTGCAGTTGTCGATCCTGGCGACGCCAGCCGCGGGGGTTTCGGGGTCGCCGTCGGGGCTTTCGCCGGCGATGATCGAACAGGCTTATGATCTGAAAAATATCGTTTTTACAACCGGAGGGCAGACGGTCAGTGCCAACGGCGATGGGGAGACGATCGCCATCGTTGACGCCTTCGGCGATCCGGACATCGTGAACGATCTGGAAACATTCGACGCCAACTTCGGCATCAGCGACGACAATGGATCGGGACAATTCGCCCTGACCGTCGCGACGCCGGAGGGGTCGGTTTCGACGAATGCCGGCTGGGCGTCGGAAGAATCGCTGGATGTGGAGTGGGCGCACGCGATCGCACCGGCGGCGAGTATAGTGCTGGTGGAGGCGCCATCCGCTTCCGTGGCGGCGTTGACCGACGCCGTGAGTTGGGCGCGGTCCCAGACCGGGGTTGTCGCTGTGTCGATGAGCTGGGGCGATTCGCCGGAGTTTTCAGGCGAAACCGCGTACGACACCGATTTTACGACGACGAGCGGGCACGAGGGCGTGACGTTCGTTGCCGCTTCGGGGGATGACAGCGCGCCGAATTATCCCTCGACATCCACGAATGTTCTGGCGGTGGGAGGGACGACACTGGACGTGGATAGTTCGGGCGATTTCATCAGCGAATCTCCCTGGGTGGACAGCGGCGGCGGGCACAGTCCTTATGAGGGCACCAACAAGCCGGATGTCGCGTACGATGGAGATCCGAGCACCGGGTTTTTGGTGTACGATTCGCTTCCGTATCAGGGGGAGTCGGGTTGGCAAGTGGTGGGCGGAACGAGCGCGGGCTCGCCGCAATGGTCGGCGATCATCGCATTGGTGGATCAGGGGCGGGCGTTGCGCGGTCTGGGGTCGCTGGACGGTGCAACGCAAACGATTTCGGACATCTACGGCTTGCCGTCCGGCGATTTTAACCCCGTCTCCTCGGGTGGATTGACTGGCCTGGGCAGCCCCGACGGCGAGAAAGTCATTTCCGATCTGGTGGGCGGTGGGATCACTTCGGTGAACTCATCGTTTGCCGATGGGGCCGACCAGTTGGCGATCGTCCAGCAGCCTGGCTCAACGTCGGCACACAGCGTTATCAGCCACGTCGTTGTTGATGTGGAAGATTCCGGGGGCAGCGTGGTCACCGCCGACAATTCGAATGTGACCATTTCGGTTGCCACCGGACCTGGAGCCCTCGCCGGTACATTGACTGTTGCGGCCGTCGATGGCGTTGCGACCTTCAGCAACCTGTCGCTGAACACGGCCGGCACGTATACGCTCCGGGCCGCGGATGGAACGCTGATCGGTGCGACGTCGGACAGCTTTGTCATCTCCCCGGGCGCGGCGTCGCAACTGGGCTTCGTTCAGCGTCCCACCACCGCGTGGGCGTATGCTCCGATCACGCCGGCAGTGGAGGTGGCGCTCGAAGATGCTTATGGCAACCCGATTACCAGCGGCAGGCCTAGGATCACGCTGACCATCTCCGGCAATTCGGCCACCGTGCCGGGCGGGCCGTTCACTGCCACGGCAGTCAACGGCATCGCCAGCTTCAGCGGGTTTTCATTTGACGCAGCGGGCAGTTATGACCTGCAGGCGAGCGATGGATCAATGGTTTCCCAGAGCGTCAGCCTCCTGATTGTAGCGCCGCCAACGGAGCGGTTTCTTTTCAATGGCGTCGGCCTGAGCACGGCGGCCATCGCGAGTCAGGAGCGTCGAGTCGCCGCCCATCTGGCCAATGACAACGTGGCCCCTGCATCGGCATCGAGAACCGATGTTCAATTGCCGGCAATCAATGACCAGAGCGTATTTGCCAAAGGCGATGTGGTTTTGAGCGACGAGAGTTCGATGTCCGCCCCATTCGTCGCGGACGATCTGATCCTGACCTCGATTGGAAGTCCCCAAGATTTGCTTAACGAAAGTTAAGACCCGTCGGGTCTACGCCGCCGCGGGTGTGGATGTTGCGGGCGCGGATTCGGCTGCCGGCGCGACCGCGGTTTTGTCGATGCCTTCGAAGACCGCGCCGATGGCGTAGACGCCTTTGGATATCTGGGTGCAACACTTCACCGTGCAAACCAGCGACAGGGGACGCTCTTCATCGTCTCGCGGGAATCGGACCACAAACCGGCTTCCGATCTTCAATCTTTGAGATGAGATGACGCCGATGCCGCTGCGGGAAATATCTCGCGTCCAAACCTCCACCGGCTCGCCCATGTTGGTCCCATCGACCGGTATAATTTTGATGTGGCAGCGAATACCGACGCGCGGCTGGGTGCGGCGCTGCTTCCTCACGACGGGGCTATCGCCTTTGAATAAGCGGATTGTTTGCTCGAACAATTCGGCCGAGAGTTCCATAATTAGGTCCCCTGAATGGCGGGGCACGGCAATATGCTCCAGAGGAAGAATCGGTAATTCGGCGGACTTTCTTTAGGTGCATTTGCCGATAATTGGCCGGATTCCCAAGCCAAAATGCCGCGTGGGACGAATGTGAAATCAAATCCCCAATATGCGGCGCAGCAATCCATCGAACAATCTCTCGGGCAAAATTCGTTTCAGGATCGCCGCGAACATGGCGTCGCGGCCGACGGTTTTTCGAACGGGCGGGTGCGAACTCGTCAGACATTGGTGAACCAATCGGGCCACGCGATCGGCGGGAATAGCGTTCGCGGCTGAATCACGGGAAATGCGCGTGATGGCATCAATCTGGCGGCCATAAAGCTGACGGGCCGGGGAATCGGACGAAATAGTGGCGGCGAATTCGTCGCCTTTACGCCAGATTTCCGATTGAATTGCGCCTGGCTCGATCAGGCAGACGTGAATGCCCTGGTCCCGCAATTCCATGCGCAGCGCCGCGGCGACCGCGGCGATTGCGTGCTTGGAAGCCGAATAAGGGCCCAGGATCGGCGTCGTGACTCGCCCGGCGATGGAGCCAATGAATACGATTCGCCCCGCACCATGGCGAAGCATGGGCAGCAAATTCTGCGTGACGGCGATGTGGCCGAAGAGGTTCACTTCGAATTGCCGGCGCCAATCGTCGATGGAGACGAATTCCACCGGGCCGTGGACGCCGATGCCGGCGTTGTTGACGAGACCGGCCAGGCCGGTTTCGCCGGTGATTTCGGCGATCTGTGCGGCCGCGGCGGCGACGGATGTGCCGTCGGCAATATCCAATTGCATGCTACGCAGATTGGGAGCGGCGGATTCCAGTTGCTGGCCGTCGGACGGCCGCCGAACGCCCGCAATGACGAGGAAGCCGGATTGCGCGAGATGCACGGCGCAGGTCCGGCCGATGCCAGTACTGGAGCCTGTCACCAGAACATGACGGGGAGGAGAAAGTTTGTTCATGCTACGCAGGTAATTGTTCAGCGAAGAGGATGTACCAGTTATCCGTGGCGAGTTGCGCCAATCGTGGCTCGGCCATCAGCGCGGCCGCCGATTGGCGAAGTCGATCTTCAACAACGGGCTTGTCGAGATGACGAGCCATGGCGCGTAAATCGTCCCGGTCTTTGATCCGCGGGCTGAATAGCTTGCCACCGGGGTTCTCCATTCAGCGTCAATTCTAGCACATTCACCAATCCAGCGTGCCGCGCCAGGCGCGGGTCAGGTCTTCCACCGGAATCTCGTCGTGAACTTTTATCCCTTTGTCCAGGCGCGAAACGATCAAAAGGCTGGGACGATTCTGCACAAAACCCAGGCGTGTCACGCTGGCCGAAGAACCAAAGTGGCCGGAAAGAATCTTTTGGAAGGGATCGGCACTGTTCCCCCCGTACAAATGTCCTTGACCTTGGACGGTCGGGTGAACTTTACCTTCAATCACGTCGAAGACGGATTCGCGGAGCTCGATGATGTAACTTCCGGGCCGCTCGGCAAACGGATCCGAAGCCGCCAGGAAAGCGGGGTCGAGAGTCAATCCCCGACCCGAGGCGATGATCATCTCGGCGGCCGTGACCGCCAGACCGCCGTCGCTCAGGTCGTGGACGGACGCCACATGCCCATCGGCGATGAGTCCTGCCATCGCTCGGTGCGTGGACGCGGGGGCAGCCAGATCATCCGTCGAATTCGTCGAGATCAGATAAACCGGAGCACCGGGCAGCTTGAAATCCATCGTGACGCATTTGCGCACGTCTTCGATGACGCCGATGGCGCTGATGAGCAGCGTGCGCGGGATGCGCAGGACCTGGCCGGTTTCCTTGTTCGTGAACTGATTGTTCAGAGAATCCTTGCCGCTGATGAACGGGATGCCGTAGGCGATGGCCGCGTCGCGGCAGGCTTCGCAGGCGCGGACGAGCGTGCCCATGGTTCGTTCGTCGTCGACGCTGGGCCAGCAGAAATTGTCGAGGATGGCGACGCGATCGGGATGGGCGCCGACGGCGACGACGTTGCGGATGGCTTCGTCGATGGAAGCGATCGCCATGTCGTAGGGGTCTTCGATCTGCGGAGCCAATCCGCAGCCGATGGCAACGCCGCGCGAGCTGCCGAGTTTGGGGCGAAGAACCGCCGCATCGGAGGGACCGATCTGCATCGGGCCGACCAACGGCTTGACGACCGAGCCGCCTTGAACTTCGTGATCGTATTGGCGGATGATCCAGTGCTTGCTGGCGATGTTGGGGTGGGCCAGCAGGGAGAGCAGCTTGCGTTTGAACGCGTCGGGGACGAAGGGTGCGGGAGTCGGCAGGAATTGTTTCGGCGACGGCGCGGCGACAATCGCTTTGCGCGTGGGCATGGGGATGCCGTTGTGCAGGAATTGCATGGAGACCCGGCCGACCTGCTGGCCGCGAAAATTTAGGATTAACGCCGCGTCGTTCGTCCCGAATTGTCCGATGACGGTGGCTTCGACATCTTCGCTTTGGGCCAGTTCCAGGAGCCGCGGAACGTGCTGCGGTGGAACGGCCAGGACCATGCGCTCCTGCGCTTCGCTGATCCAGATTTCGTCGTAGCGCAGACCCGTGTATTTGAGGGGAACTTTTTCCAGATCGACGATCGCGCCGGTTTTCTCGGCCATTTCGCCAACCGCGGACGATAAGCCGCCGGCGCCGCAGTCGGTGATGGCGTCGAAAAGATTCTGGTCGCGGGCGGTGAGGATGACATCGGCCATTTTCTTTTCCGTGATGGCGTTGCCGATCTGGACGGCGTGAGAGAATTCATCGGCATGGGTGTCGGTCAATTCGGCGCTGGAGAATGTGGCGCCGTGAATTCCATCGCGGCCGGTGCGTCCCCCCATGACGACGATGGCGTCGCCGTTTTGGGCGGCTTTTTGCAGCTTGTCGCGCGGAATCAAGCCGACGCAGCCGCAGAAAACCAGGGGATTGCCGAGATAGCGATCGTCGAAATAGACGGCCCCGTTGACGGTGGGGATTCCCATGCGGTTGCCGTAATCGCGCACGCCGGCCACGATCTGGTGAAGAATTCGTCGGGGATGGATGACGCCCCGAGGCAGGCCGTCGCGCGGGGTATCGGGATGGGCGACGCAGAAGACGTCCGTGTTGGCGATGGGCTTGGCGGCCAAGCCGGTGCCGAGGATGTCGCGGATGACGCCGCCGGCGCCGGTGGCGCTGCCTCCGTATGGCTCGATGGCGCTGGGGTGGTTATGCGTTTCCACCTTGAAGCAGACGGCATCCGTCTCGTCGAACGCGACCGCGCCGGCGTTGTCGGTGAAGACCGACAGGCAAAACGGATCGCGCGAGTCGCCGCCTTCGATCGTGCGGGTGCTGGCGAAGATCGTTTCCTTAATGAGGTTCGCATAGCGGCGAGTGGAGATCGTGCGGTTCTGCTCGTCGCGAATTTCCACGTCCACCGGGCTCTTGAGCGTCTTGTGGACGCAGTGTTCGCTCCAGGTTTGGGCAACGGTTTCCAATTCGATGTCGGTCGGCTCGCGATTCTGCTTGCGGAAATAATTCTGAATCGCCTTCATCTCGTCGAGCGACAGAAAAAGATGGCCGTCCCGGCTGAGCCTGGAGAGTTCTGAATCGGAAAGGTCACGCAGAGCTACCTGGCGAACCTGCAGCGGGCTTTCGCGGCCGGTTTCGAATTGGGCCGGACAGTATGGATCGAAATGAACCGATTCGATCACGCCGTTCGCCAGGACGCGGGCAGCGATGATTTCCAGATCGCGGCGATCGAGCGTGGGATCAATCAAGTATGCCCGGCCCGTGCGGACCTGGCGAATGGGCAGGCCGAGATCGCGCACGGCCATCTCGGTGCTGGCGGCAACCGGGTCCATGACGCCGGGCTTGAGATGGACTTCGATGCGGCTTTCGCCCGTGTGGTGGTCGCGCGGATTGAAGATTTCCGCGGATTCGACAATGGGGTCGGCCAAGAGTTCGCGGGCGATTCGCGTAATGCCGGCATGATCGGCATCGGTGTCCAGCAGGAAGATTCGGGAGGTTTGGACGGAGGCAACGGGTTTGCCGAGGTCGCGAATCTGCTGGCAAACCGAAACCCCCAACGGATCGATGCCATCGCGGGCGCGAACGTCAATGCGATAGATCATGGGGCGATTCTAAAAGGAACGGGGATGGTTGGCGAGACTTAGCCGATCTGCGGGACCGCTGGATAGCTATCCCGCGGCTTTTCGGGGGCGTCCGCATCCGATGGGCGAGACAGCAATGCCGTCGCGGCGTCGTAGGCCATCGCCGGGGTCAGGCGCGTCATGCAGCGGTGATCCAGCGGGCAAATCTTCTTCTGGCATGGGCCGCAGAAAACTTTCACGGCCAATTTCTTTTCTTTTGCGAAGTAAATCTCGGTCCATTCGGGATGGGTCGGGCCGAAGAGCGTCACCACCGGAACGTCAAACGCGGCGGCGATGTGGCGGGGTCCGGTGTCGTTCGTCACCATCAAATCGCAGCGGCGGATGATCTCCTTCAACGCACCCAGCGACGATCCCTTGGCGAGCAGATCGACCGGGGCGTGGCGCATGCCTCGAAAAACGGCGTCGATGATCCGCCGCTCGCGCGGGGCGCCGCTGAGCAGGATCGTGGCGCCCAGTTCGTCGATCAACCGATCGGCAAGGGCTGCGAAATATTCCGGCGGCCAGCATTTGGCGACTCCAAATTGAGCGCCGGGGTTCAGGAGAACCAGCGGAGCTTTGCCCGCCGCGGCGGGGCGATCAAGGTCGCGCGGCAGCCCGGCGCGCTCGAAAACGTCGGCCGCGTCACGCCGTTCGGATTCGGTGACGAATAATTTCAGGGTCAGGTCCCTCGCCTGAGAGCCGAGGTAATGAGCCAGGCCCATGTAATACTTGACGATGGGCGTGGGGATAAATTTGCCCTTTTCTTTGCGAGGCAAGAGTTTGTCGCTCAGCAGAAATCCGCGGCCGTCACGCTCGTATCCGACAATGCGGGGAATGTTGGCCATCTTGCAGACCAGTGCGGCCTGGAACGAATTGGGCAGCAGGATTGCCAGGTCGAATTTCGCGCCGCGCAGCCGGCGAGCCAGATCGAACAGGCCCTTGCCGGCTTTTTTTTCGGTTTTGCCCGAACGGTAGGTGATGAGCTGGTCGGCCCAGGGTAAGCCGGTGTACAGCGGCTTCACGTACCGCTTCATCATGTAGGCGATGTGGGCGCTGGGGTACAGATCGCGCACGGCCCGCAGGGCGGGGGTGGCCATCACGGCGTCACCAACCCAGTTCGGCTGGACGACCAGGATTTTGCCGGCTTCGAGCATCGCACGGGGAGTATAGCGAAAGGGACGGCCGGGAGGGAGCAAAAACACGGGCCGCGGTCGGAATGACGTCGCTAAACAATTTGGTGCGCTGGCTTGGGCAGTTCGTCGTGGATCGTCTGCTGTTTGGGCTGGTCGCCGGCGTAACTGAACAGAACCATGTCGTCGTCGATCTTCGCCTGTAAATGCACCGGATGCTGCCAAATCTTGTACACATTCTTGAGCGTTTCGACCGCGTATTTGATTTCCAGGTCCATGCCGTTGTACTTGTGGGCCAGATAAAGCTCGCCGCGGCCGCAATAGTCGCCGTCGACCACGTAAATGAACGGGCGGCCATGGTTCGTCAGGTGGTATAGCATCGTCTGCTTGATGCGAGTCGGATCGCGGGTGATGATCCGAAGCTGGCCGGTGTGGGGATCGCGGCCGTATTGGTAGAACTTGTGTTTCTCGATGAACTCGGCGGTCATGAATTCATCGATGAAGTTGACGTCGTTGTACATGCGACGGACTTCAAAAATCTTTTCGCGGCCCAGGCCCAATCCCTTGTCCCAGGATTTCTTCTCGCCGAGGTTGTCGGATTCCTCGTATGCCTTGCCGAAACGGCCTTTGTTCCAGCGGTCTTCGATGTCGCGGAAAAGTTCCAGGCCGATCTTGTACGGATTGAAACTCCCCGGCGGCATGTGGACGGTGCCGCTGTGGTGGTCGGCATAATCGATGATTTCCTTGGCTTCGACGAAATGCTTGGTCATCAGCGTGCTGTGCCAATAGCTGGCCCAGCCTTCGTTCATCACTTTCGTCATTCCCTGCGGGGCGAAATAATATGCCTCCTCACGCACGATGGAGAGGCAATCCATCTGCCAGTCCTCCAGGCGGGAATGCTGCAGGAGATACCAGAGCACGTCGCGCGTCGGATTGGCCGGCGTGACGTGGCGGATTCTGGCCCGCTCCTCGCGCATCTTCTTGGCCTCGGCCTCCAATACCTCCGGCGGATTGATCCAGCGGTCGAGATAATCCTTGGCTTTGAACTTGGAAACCAATTCCTCCCGCGGTGTTTCCTGCGGCTTCTGCTCCAGCGGGCCGCGATTGAGAAACATGCTGTGTGCATCGATCAGGTCTTCGATGCTCAGACAGACGTCCAGGAATTTCTCAACCGTGTCGTAGCCCTGTTTTTCGATGTGCCGGCGAATGCGGGTGGCGTGGTTGGCCATCTCGTCCATCATCTTGTGGTTGGTCTGGCTGAACCACAGGTTGTTCTTGAAGAAGTCGGCGTGACCGTAGACGTGGGCGATCACCAGTTTCTGATCGACGAGCGGGTTGGATTCCTGAAGATACGCGTAACAGGGATCGTTGTTGATGACCATTTCGTAAACACGGCCCAGGCCGTAGAAATGCTGCTTGCGGAGGCGTTCGTAATCGGCTCCAAACCGCCAGTGGGGGTATCGCTGGGGGAACCCACCGTAGGCGGCGATCTGGTTCATCTGCTCGTAATCGCACATCTCGAAGATGACGGGGAAGAAATCCAGGCCATAGGAGCGGGCACGCTCGCGAATCTGCTTTTTGGCAGCGAGCAGCTCGGCGGGGAAGGTGCCGATGGAGTGAGAGGCCATGTAGGAATATTAGTCGGCTAATTGTCTATTTCCTATTGCCTATTGCCTATTGATTGATTGGCCCCAATAGGCAATAGGCAATAGGCAGTAGGCAATGGGCAATCCCTTCTCCCCGGCCGCCGTAAAATCAGAGTCATTACAGGAATTACCTTTTGACAGAGCCTCGTTGCCCGTATCATTGGGATTATTGGACTGTCGATATTTCGCGATTGGCCGAGCCGGCTGATCTGGTGTATATCGATAGAGGGCATCAGACGCCGGCGAATCAGGGTGGATTCGCATTGAACATCTTCCATGAAAGTGGCCGCCTTCGCCAGGAAGGTTCACGCTGCCACGGGAACGTTTGGATTGCGACAACCTGTTTTGTCCGGAAACCGCAATGCATGAGCGGACGCTTCATATTTCTGCAGGCGATGGGCTTGGCCTGTCGGAAGATCGGTTCGATCGCTTTCGGCTGATCGCATGGTGGGACCAGTCCAAGCTGTCCGCCGCGAAGGTGTTGGTGATCGGGGCCGGGGCGCTGGGCAACGAGATCGTCAAGAATCTGGCCCTGCTGGGAGTGGGCAGAATTTTGATCGCGGACATGGATCGGGTGGAGAACTCAAACCTCTCGCGGTCGGTTCTGTATCGGGAGTCGGACAATGGCCGTCATAAGGCCGATGTCGCTGCCGAAGCGGCCAAGTCGATTTATCCGGGTATCCGCGTCGGGGCGTTCAATGGAAACATCGTTCACGATTTAGGGCTGGGAGTATTCCGGTGGGCGGACGTGGTGATCGGCGGCCTGGACAACCGCGAAGCGCGCCTGGCGATCAACCGCAATTGCCACAAGGTCAATCGTCCCTGGATCGACGGCGCCATCGAAGCCATCGCCGGCGCCGCCCGCGTTTTTCTTCCCGGCGATGGGCCGTGCTACGAATGCACGATGTCCACGACCGATTGGAAGCTCCTGCACGCGCGGCGAAGCTGCAATCTGTTGAGCCGCTCGGAAATGGAGCAGGGCAAAACGCCCACGACTCCGACGATCGCGTCGATCATCGCCGGCGTGCAGTGCCAGGAAGCGGTCAAGCTGCTGCACGGCATGTCCACCATCGCCGGGCGCGGATGGGTATTCGATGGATTGTCGGCCGACTCGTATCTCGTGGAATATCAGCGCAATGAAGACTGTTTGAGCCACGAGACTTTTGCCTCGATTCATTCCTTGGATGCGGGCGTGGATGAGGTGACGGTTGGCGATTTGCTTGCCGAGGCTCGGAATCTGCTGCCCGGTGCGAATTTGGAATTGAGCCGGGATGTGCTGCAATCGCTCGATTGCCCGCGTTGCGGAGCGTCGGAAGAGTTATTTGTATCACTGGGAAAAGTTCGAGCCGAGAAGGCGTTTTGCCCGAAATGTCCGGGCGTTCGCCGGGAAGTGAAGACGTTTTTCCGGATAGGGGATGACTCGCGGTTTTTGGATCGCACGCTGGGCCAGATCGGCATTCCGCTGCTGGACATCGTGGCGGCCCGACGCGGAAACGAAGTGATCGGTTTTGAAATGTCCGGCGACCGCCAGCGAATACTGGGGCCGCTCATTGAAGAAACGGAGGCGCTGTCATGGGAGTGATTCAAACCATCGAACCAGAGAGCACGATTTACGGCGGCATCGATTTTTCCAAATTGCCGCGGCGCGATCTGATCAAGCTGCGGCTCAGCGGCCCTCGCACGAGCGAGTTCCAGGTCGTTATCCGCCAGTCCGCCCTCAATCGTCTCCACACGCACGGCGATTCCTCGCCGCGCGTTGAGATATGCGGCGTGTTGGTCGGCGATGTCTATAACGACGGAACCGGCCCGTTCCTGATGGTCGAGCACATCGTCGAAGGCCAATCGTCCACCGGCAGCGCCGGGCAGGTGACCTTCACCGCCGCGACCTGGCAGCACATTCAAACGTCGATGGACAGTCAATTCCCCGATCACCGGATCGTCGGATGGTATCACACGCACCCTGGCCATGGGGTTTTCCTCTCCAAGCTGGACGTCTTCGTGCACGAAAGCTTTTTCGGTCTGCCATGGCAGACGGCACTGGTCTACGATCCGCGCAGCGGCGAAGAGGGAGTCTTCGGGGCCGAGGCGGGACAATCCAAGCGCTTGGGATATCTGATTGACGCCGACGAGCCGGCGGCCGAAATTCTCTCGCAGAAGGCAATTTCGCCTTCGGCGTCGAATGCGGAAGCCGAGCCTGCGGCCACGCCGCGGCCAGGCGCCACGCCGGCGCTGCGGACGCGAAAACGCCGCCACGCCCCGCTGGGACGAATCCTTCTGGGAATTATCGGACTTGCACTGTTTGCCGCGATGGGATTGTTGCTGGGCTTGCTGATTCGCCTGCAGGATTTCCATATCCCCGAATGGATTCTGCACATGGCGCGATCGTAAGACTTCCCGCCTGATCCTTTGGCGCAGGCGTACAATAACCACGCGAGGGCCGTCGGTGTTCGAGGGCCATGGACCGCGTTTTTGTGGGACGGCATGGCTAGCCTGGTGATCCAATCCGGCGATCTGGTCCAAGCGGCGACGTTTACCCGCCGCGTTCTCGTTGGCCGGAAACCGTTCAATGGCGTTCAGTTCGGTCAGCGCGTCGTTTCGCGCATTCACGCCTGGATCGACAAGCAGGAAGATTCCTTTTACATCGCCGACGCCCACAGCCGGGGCGGCACCTTCGTCAACGGCCATCGCATCGAGGGCAAAACGACGCTGCACGATGGCGATGAGATCCGAATCGGCCCGGGAAAGATGACCTTCCACGACGGCGACCAGTTGCCCGAACACTCGGTGACTTTCGAAATCGCCCAGGACGGAACGAATCCGGAATTTCAGAATCCTGGGATTCTGCTCGCCTGTGAGTGCGGCGCGCCGATGTGGGTTCCAGCCAGCATGGCCGGGGCGTACGGACGATGCGCGATCTGCCACGGCGAGATCACGGTTCCTGGCGAGCCGGCATCGGGGATTCGTCGCCCGCTGACGCCCAACGATTCGATCGTGAACATGCCGGCGATCACGGAACCGGTGGAACTGGGTTCCAGTGCGCGGCCGTTCGATCCCCTGGCGGCGGACCTGCCCCAGCCCCAGCCGCAGCCGGCGGCGCGGATTTGCAGCATCTGCCAGAGCCCCATCCTGCAAGGCGACGCGACAACCGCCTGTCCCGAATGCTCGCAGACTTATCACGCCGAATGCTGGCGCGAAAACCGGGGATGCGCCGCGTACGGGTGTACACACGTGGGGGCGTTGGATGTGCCGACCGCGCCCGATTTCATTCCCGCTGCGGCAGAGGCGCCGCTCGATGACTTGGCGGTCGCGGCGTCCAGCGCATCCGAACGGCCGGCGATGCCGAAGGGGCAACCTTTCCCCTGGGATTTCGCACTGCTGGGCGGCAGTGTTTTCGGCTCGGTGATCGGAGCGTTCACGTTCGGCGTGCCGGCGTTGGCGGTTGGTGCGGCATCAGCCATCTATGCCATTCGCCGCCGCAACGGCAGCCATCGCATCGCCGCCGTGTCGGCGTTGATCTGCCTGGTTGGCGTCGCGTTTGATGTTGAAGTCAGCCGGTTTCTCTGGTTCAACGTGCCGTTCTGGGGCATCCGATGATTCGCTTCGCCTGCTCCGGCTGCGGCGGCGAGTTCAACGTTCCGGACGGCTTCGCCGGCCGGCGGGCTCATTGCAAAAAATGCGGCAGCACGATCGTCGTCCCGGCGGCGGAAACGGCCCCCGCCGCCCCCGCGCCCGATACGGCCCCGGCCAAAACGCCCGTCCGCACCCGCCGGCTCATCGCCGACCTTCGGCAAATCCGCGAAGCCTTCGGCAATGGATCGCTGATTAAGCTCCTTGCCACCGAGGGCGAGCCGACCGAGGTTTACAAAATCGAATACCACATCCGCGGAATCGAATCGCTGAAATCCAAGCGTCCGGTGTTCCGCGAGCAGCACGTGGCCGAGATTCGCATGACCCACGATTATCCCCGCCTGGCCCCCGCGTGCAGGATGCTCACGCCGATCTTCCATCCCAATATCGACCTGTCTTCGATTTGCGTCGGCGATCATTGGGTCGCCGGCGAACGCCTGAGCGATCTGGTGGTCCGCATCGGCCAAATGATCGCGTACCAGGCGTACAACATTAAAAGTCCGCTGAACGGCGAGGCGGCGATGTGGGCGGATTTGAATCCCGATGCGTTGCCGATCGACGCCCGCGATCTTTACCCACCGATGTTGGAGTCGACAAAGGGATATTGAGGAAAACGCTTATTTTTTCCATTGCCTATTGAATGCCGTCGGATGAGCAGAAAATCTACACTACTTCCATTTAGTCCCCGGTGATTCACCGGGGGCTAAATGGAAGTAGTGCAGATTTGTTGCTCATCAATGCCCTTTCAATAGGCAATAGGCAATAGCCGATTAACCAATTCCCCTCACGCCGCTTCGCCGAGGACGGTGTTTCCCCACAGAAGAGCGGTGGCGGCCTGAGCGTTGAGGGGCTTGGCGAAAAAATATCCCTGGCCTTCGTTGCATTCCACGGTTTCAAGAAGGGCGGCTTGCTCGGCGGTTTCCACGCCTTCGGCCACGACGCGCATTTTTAGGTTGTGAGCCAGATCCACAATCGCCTTCAGCACGGCGACCGTGTCGCTGCACGCCCGCTGGCTCGTCACGAAAGCGCGGTCGATCTTCAAAACATCCAACGGAAAGCTGTGCAGGCAGCTCAGAGACGAATATCCGGTGCCGAAGTCGTCCACTGCCAATTGCACGCCCAATTTCTTCAGGCGGGTCAGCACCATCCGCGCCGCGGGGGCGTCGTTGCTGATGATGCTCTCGGTGAGTTCCAGTTGCAGGTCCTTCGCTTCCAGGGCGGTTTCCTTCAGCGTCTGTGAGAGATGCGGGATCAACTCGCGATCCACGAACTGCCGGCGCGACAGGTTGATGCTCATAAAAAGCGGCGGCGCGCTCGAGACGGCCTTATGCCACTCGGCCAATTGTTGGCAGGCCTGGGTGATGATCCATCGGCCGATGGGCACGATCAATCCGGTTTCCTCGGCGACCGGGATAAATTGCGACGGGCGGAAGATCTTTCCGTCGCGGTTCCATCGCAGCAGCGCTTCGAATCCCAGCAGCTTGCGGGTTTTCATGCAAACGATCGGCTGGTAGTGCAGCACAAGCTGGCCGCGCGCCACCGCGTTGCGCAGGTCGTTTTCGATCTGCATCCGCTCGGTCGCGGCCAGGTGCATCGCCGGATCGAACATGACGTAGCGGTTTCCGCCGGCGCCTTTCGCGCGGTACATGGCCGCATCCGCGTCGCGGAGAAGCTGCGTCGCCGATTCCGCCTGCGCACCGCCGATGACGACGCCGATGCTGGCCGTGGCGACGATTTCCTGCCCGTCGATGTCCATGGGTTTGGCGAGTTCGGTGAGGAGCCTCTGCGCCACGTCGGCCGCATTCTGCCCGGCGCGGAGATCTTCGAGCAATACCGTAAATTCATCGCCGCCTAGACGCGCCACCGCAACGGTGTGGCCGCTACGGCCGATGGTGTCGCCGCTTCGCACACAGCCGGATAGCCGCTCCGCCACCTTCTGCAGCAGCTTGTCGCCCGCGGAATGGTCCATGCTGTCGTTGATCACCTTAAACCGGTCCAAATCCAAAAACAGCACCGCGAACAGATATCCCTTTCGGGATTTCGCACGGGCGAGGCAGTGCTCGATCCGATTGGTCAGCAGCATGCGGTTGGGCAGTCCGGTCAAGGCATCGTGCAGGGCGGCATGGGCAAGCTGGCGCTGGGTGCGCCGAAGCTCCAGCAGGGTTGTCACCTGGCGGGCCAGTGCTTGCAGGCCCTCGGCCTGCTCCGCCGAAAGCGATCGGGCCGCGGTGTCCATCACGCAGACGCTTCCCAATGCCATGCCATCCGGCGTAATCAGCGGAGCGCCAGCGTAAAACCGGATGTGCGGCTCGCCGATCACCAGCGGGTTGTCCTGGAATCGTCCATCCGCCCTGGCATCAGGAATCACCAGAAGCTCGGATTGCAGAATCGCGTGCCCGCAAAACGCGATGTCGCGCGGCGTCCCGCTCATCGGCAGCCCGATCTGCGATTTGAACCACTGCCGGTTCTGGTCCACGAAACTGATCGCGGCCATCGGGGTCTGGCAAATGCGCGATGCCAGGAGGGCAATGTCGTCCAGCGCTATCTCCGGCGGGGCGTCGGCCACTTCGTAGCGATTGAGCGCGCCGATTCGTTCAGGCTCGTTGTCAAATAGGGGTGCTGGGATCATAGTCCCCCGCCAAATTCAAAACATCAGATCGCTTACATACGGCCATCTTTAATTGCATTCGGCGTTAATTCGGGACTACTTCAGCCGAGCAGGGTGAGCAGCGATTATGGGACTCGGGCGGCTGGCGAGGCGAAGCGGACACTACGAGGGAAATGATCTGAAAACCAACAAAGTCCAGACCGCGCCCGCGCAAAGACACAGGAGCAAGACCACGTAAAGACGGTACATGAAGCGATCGAACCGCATGGTTTGTCCCGGATCGCGGCTGAGATTTTCCAGGAAGCGCATGCGCTTGGCGATGCTGCCGTGGCACCAGCTTCTGGCGGCGACGGGAATATTGTTGACCACGGCCACGCGCTCCAGGGCCGAGCAGAAAACCGCCGCCCCGTGCCGCCCGACATAGCCGCGCGAGACAGGGGCCAGAGCGATCCCCGGCTCCTCGAGTATGGCGGTGCGAATCGAAACCGGCTGCGCCATTGACATACCATCCCGCTTCTCAGCCGATTCGTCAAAAGCGGTCTGCATCGTCCTCGCCGCGAAGACATCGGCCTGCCTCTCAAATTTGCGGCTGAAATAGCCGAATACCATGGCGAACAATCCCAGCACAGCCCCAAGCAGCAGCGCCTCCTGCGCCAAATCCCCCAGCCACAGATGGTTCGCAACGCCTTGCAGGGCGTCGGCGATCATCTGCCCGGGTCCGGCGATGGCGAAAAGCATCACCACCATCGCCGCCACCAACCAGTACAGGTGCCGGTGCATGACGTGGCCCAACTCGTGCGCAAAGATCGCTTCGATCTGCTCGTCCCGCATGGTCTCCAGCAGCAGATCGCTCAGCAGCACGTAGCGGAACCGCGGGACGAATCCCATCACGGCGGCGTTGCCCATCTGGGAGTGGGTTTTCCAAAGCAGCACATCACGGTATCCCACGCGATATTTCCGGGCGACGATCTGGAGCCGGCGCCGAAGCGGACAGTCGGGCAGCGTCTCCGTCTGAAGCACCCGCCGCAGAATTTCGGGGCTGAAGACCACGAACAAGGCGAAGGCCAGGAGCGTGATGATCGTCTCAATGAGTTCCTCGTGGTCGGCCAGGGCCGCAATCCGGTGGAAGATCGGCGGCAAAATAAGCGACAGGCCATCGTGCAGCAGAAGAAGCAGCAGCACCGGCGCGATCGTGAACAGAAGCTGCAAGCGAAGGTTCACGACAAAGTAAGTGCGAAACGACGGCGGCGTCTGCAAGGGCAGGTCCTGATCTAGTTGAATCAGTATGTTCTGCTCGCGCAATGCCTGGTCGGCCGGGAACTGCGCCCACCACAGCGCCATCCAGGTGATAAACGGCGGACAACAGCCAAGAAAAAGCCCCGGACAGTCGATCGGCAGTCTTCCCAGCGGCGTCTGGTCCAGCAGCCAGGAGACGTCCTGCTTCCAACCCAGAGCGAAGATTCCCACGGCCAGCCAGGCCGGGATGAGGATTCGGCTGGCATAAATTACGGTGTTGAATCTCCGCACGCGGCGTTGGATGCTGGCGAAATGCGCCAGGCGCGCGACCCGTCGGCTCCAGGTTGCCAGAATCGCAACGAGCACAACATAAATGCCGAGGAAGATCGCGCAAGCCGAGAGGGTGTGCAGTCCGCCCAGTGCTGGCGCTGATGGGCCGCACATCCAGATGACAAGGATAACCAGAGGCAAAAAACGCGACATTTTTTGTCAGCTGTGCAGGCTATCGGAGTTCCCAAGAGTTGTCGAGAAATTTTTAAGGTATGTGAGGCAATGGGCGGGGCGAGGATTTTTGTCGGTTGCGGTTATCGAGCCGGCCGGGATCGCCGGCTCGAATATCATAGTCTGCCGCAGATGCGGACGCCGTCGGCTCGCCTGACAATGGTCCAACAAGCCTTCTGCGAACGAATGTCATTCATCTTGCATCGTTGCCTGCGCCTGTTCGGCGTGTACGTAATCCCGGATGGTGGCCGCGCACACGATGCTCAGGACGATCAGCACCGGAATCACTCTGGCAGCGAGCCGCCATATCGGACGTTGCCGGCGCATAACCGCAAGGTCGCCGATGAACACCAACAGGGGCGAAACCAGAAGCAAGCCGATCCAAAGTTGTTGCCAGTTCGTCAGCGTGTCGCCGGTATAGAAATATCCGTGTACGAGTACGAGCAGCAGAAGCAGTACGATCGTCTGTGCCGATCCGTGCGAGAAAGAAATCCGGCTGCTCCAGCCACCCACGACCAGTGCCGCCACCGACATGGCTGCCAGTGCCCCTGCCAGCGCACCGGAACTTTGTATGTGCCAGCCCATTGCCAAGAGGATCGAACTAGCCGCCGCCATCGCCGCCAGCAGCAGCGGCGCCGTAATGCCCGGCGACCGCTCCGATAAATATTCGAACGTCAGCGCCCACACCGCCGCGATCAGCATTGACCCGGTGATCCACAATTGCCCCCGCAAACCGTCCATCGCGGACACATTCAGCGGACCCAGGAGCAATTGAACCGCAAGCGGCCAAAGAAGCATCAGCACCATGAGCCGCAGAAACGCCGGCGGTTTGAAAATCGCATCGATCAGCCCCAGGATTCCCAGCGCCGCCGCGAAATAAAACAGCAGATAGATGACATTGGCATTGGGCGGCCAGCCAAGCTTCGGCTCAAAAATCCAGTACGCGATTCCAAACCCGATTGCCACCAGCGGAGCAGAACTCCAGCGCGCATAGCCGCCGATGCGGGGGGACCACATCAGCAGAATGTCCAGCCCGATCAGAGCAGCCGGCAGGACGATCCCAATCAGAAATTGCGCGTGTGTAAATGGCACGGATCGTTACTGCGCGATCGCTTCAATCGCCACGATCACGTGAATCTCGTTGCCGATGATCGGCGCCGGATCGCCACTTACGCCGAAATCCGTGCGGTCGATGGTGAAACTGGTTCGGAATCCGGTGCGGGTCTCGCCGCGCATCCCTTTGCCGGTGCCGGTCATTTCCATGGGTACCGTGACGGATTTGGTTACTCCGCGAATGGTGAGATCGCCGGTGACATCCATCCTATTGTCGCCCGTCTTCTTCACGCCGGTGCTCTTGAACGTCATGGTCGGGAACTGCTTGACGTCGAAGAAATCGGGGCCTTTGAGGTCTTTGTCGCGATTGGCGCTGCGCGTGACAATGCTGTCGGTCTCGACGCTCAAGTCGAAGGTTGTCTTCGACAAATCACTGGCGTCGTAGCTCACCGCGCCGCTCGGCCCGCCGAATGTGCCATACACGTAGCCGGCGCCAAGATGATGCACGTCAAACACCACGAACGAATGGACCGGATCGGCTTTGTAATCGTCGGCCAGTGCCGCCGAGGAAAAAACGAACGCCAAAGCCAATGCACCGAAGAGGCTCAATAAACGATTCATGAAGGCTCCTTTCCTAAAATGATGTTGTTGCCATCTTTCATGGCAAATCGAGCAGAATCAACTCCGCCTGATTCTTCGCAACGACTTTCAAGCTTGTTTCGTGATCGATGCGGGCCTGATCTCCCGCGACAAGCGGCTTGCCGTTCAGATCGATCTTGCCATCGACGACGAACAGATACGCCTTTCGTCCGGGCGCCAGGGTGTGTTCCACTTGTTTGCCCGCGGGCAGAGTGGAGAGATAGATCGCCGCATTCTGGTCGATTTGAAGAGTTTCCGGGATGTCGCCGCCGGAGACAACCGGCAAAAGCGTTCCCACCCTCGCCTTTGGATCGAACTGCTTTTGCTCCCAGCGGGGCGCGTTGCCCCGATGCCGCGGGATGATCCAGATCTGCAGCAGATGGGCCGCAGCGGTGGGGGAGTTGTTGTGCTCGGCGTGGACAATTCCCTGGCCGGCCGACATGACCTGAACCTCGCTGGGATGTATCACGCCGGCATTTCCAAGATTGTCCTCATGGCGAAGCTCGCCCTTGTACACGATGGTGACGATTTCCATATCGCGATGGGGATGGAAATCGAATCCACCGCCGCCCTGGATGATGTCATCGTTGAAGACGCGCAGGGCGCCCCAGTTCATGTTCTTGGGGTCGTGATAGTCGCCGAAGGAAAAATGCCAATGGGTGTCCAGCCAACCGTGCTGGCCGTGATGTCGTTCGCTTGATGGGATGGTGCCGATCATAAAAGTCTCCTGTGGCAATTGCCACAATAATTGTTAACACATTATATGTTTAAACATTTGTTGTGTCAATGCCTCATGCTTCAGCGTGTTTTCGGACATCTTCGATCAGGTCCAATAACAGTTTAAGCCGATCATCACCCATGTGCCCAAGCAGCTTTTTATTCAAGTCCAGCACGGTTCGATCCAGTTCTGACAGAGTTGAAAGGCCCGCGGGAGTGATCGTGATGCGGACGACTCGGCGGTCGTCTGTCTGCCGTTGCCGATGCACCAAGCCGCGCTGTTGAACCCGGTCGAGCAAACGGGTCAGATCGGCATCCCGAGTAATCATTCTCCGCGCAATCTCCTGACAAGAAAGGCCTTGCGCAGATACCCCGCGTAGAATCCGCAGGACGTTGTATTGGGTTGGCGATAAACCAACGGGCTTCAGCACATCCTCAATCGTTCCCATCAGCCGATCGGCAGTGCGTAAAAGATTCAGCACAACCTCTTCCTCAAGCGAGGCAAACGGGCCCGTCTTACCAATCTCCTCTCCAAGTTTGCCGACCATCATGGCTCCCTAATAAATGTCAAAACAGATATTAACATGATAGAGGTAATTAGAGGGCCATGAACTGGAAAAATCTATTATCTCTTTGCCTCAAAATACCCAAATTAACAAAGTCGTTCCTGACCTTGGCCGATGTGGTTTTTGTTGCCGTCAAGAAGAGGAGCGCATCTATATGAGCCAGTTGGCCACCATTTCCAAGCAGAGTGTTGAATCGGCCGAGGAATCGGCGTCCGGCATTGAACGTCGGGAGCATCGGCGGCACGATATGGAGACCCAGGAGATCACGGTGGATCGCTGGGAAGGCGGTCGCCGCTCGGGCAAGAATTTCGGAAGGATTGTAGACATCTCCGCCGGCGGCCTCCGCATCCGCACCAATCAGCAGAACGTCAAACCGGACAATCAGATTCGCGTTCGGATGGAGTTGCCCAACTACGCGGGCATCAGCCCGTTCATCACACGAGGGGCCGGCCTGTCGCCGAAAAACGAATGGACCGGCTGGATGACTGTCAGCCGGGTCAAAAAGATCGGCACGGACGAGTTCGACGTTGCCGGCCGGCTGATGGACATGGACGAGATCGATCGCGGAATGCTGGGCCTATACCTCTCGACGCAGCCGCTGGCCGCCTAAAGCGAATTGCAATCAACGAAACAACCCCACCGGCCCCCGGGTTCTTTACCTTTCCGACCCGAGGGCCGGCCCTTTTTTTGAAAATCTGAAATCAGTGCAAGTAGCAAGTTGCAAGTTCAAGTTTTTACTTGCCCCTTGTACTTGCTACTTGCACTTGCTGCTTGCACTTCCTCACGACTTCCCAACCACCAGAATCATAAACGTCCCCGGCGCCCATCGCGGCCGACGGCGCCGGCGGCCCCCCTCCGCCGGCTGTGTCGCCGCTGGAGCCGTTGATGGTGCCTGGGGTTCGGCCGTCACCAGGATGATGTTGCGAGTCTTTTCATCCAGTGCGCAGGTCCGAGCCCCCCGCTTGGTCTGGACATTCTGCTCGACCTCGAAATCTGACGGGCTGTTTTCCTTTATGACGCTCAATGTTCCGTCCCCGTTGGAACTGAACGCCTCCATCGTGTCGGGATCAAATGTCCCGGCATCAGTCCCCCGACCGGTCGGAAGCGTCGCCAGGATTTTCCCGCTGTCGGCATCCAATACCACCATCTTGGCGTTGCCGCAGCACGAGAAAATGCGGTGATTCTTCGCATCCAGCCCCATGCCGCTGGGGCCTTCCCCCTCGCCGAGCTTGTAGCGGGCGGTGACTTTCATCGCCGCGGGATCGACCACCACGACCTCGCTGGTGCTTTCCAGATTGACGTAAACATGTCCTTTGCCGTCGCTGGCGCCCTGCTCCGGCTCGCCGCCGAGATCAATCGTTCCCACGACCGTTCCATCGGCGGGGTTGATGACCGTCTCATTCGGATCCTCGTGACTCTCCACGAAAATGTGTTTGGTGAACGGCTCAAAAAAAATCCCATCTGGCCGGCCGGTCACGCTGATGGTCTTGATAACCTTCAATGTCTTAATATCGAACATCGTGACCGATGGGTTGTCACGGTTGCCGTCGCTGGTGAACCCGTGTCCCGATTCTTTGTCCCACGCCACGCCGTGACAGTTCGGGGTGTCTGGAATCTCGCCGACTTTTTCCAGTGAATCGGCGTCGTAGACATCGAAGCGACTGCCGCGCGAGACATAGAGCCGCCGGGCGTCGGAATCAACCGCCAGGTAATCCCAGCCCCCATCTCCGCCGACGGTGACGGATTTGAGCAGCTTGTACGGCCCGGCGGAATCATCCGCCATCGCGGTCGAGCAAAGCATTCCAAACAGGACGATCAGTGCAACACGCAGCTTCATAGCCGGCTCCCATAGTTTGTGGGTTTATAGGCATTTAAGATGAACCCGATGTGAAAAGCACATGTATTGGAGACAAATGACGGGCAATGAATAGGATTTCATTATGCGAATCGCCCTGGCCCAGATCAATCCGACGGTGGGGGACATCGCGGGCAATTGCCGCAAGGTGAACGATTTCATCGCCCGCGCCAAGGGCCGGCATGCGCAGCTTGTTGTCTTCCCTGAATTGTCGGTCATCGGCTATCCCCCTAAGGATTTGCTGCTGAAGCCTCAGTTCATCGAAGACAATCTACGCGGATTGCAGTCGATTGCCCAGCATGTGAAGGGGATCGACGCGGTGGTGGGGTACGCTGATCGAAATGCCGATCCCGTCGGCCGGCCGCTGCACAACGCCGTGGCCCTTCTGCGGGAGGGGCGAATCGTCAGCCGGCATTTTAAGACGTTGCTACCCACCTACGACGTTTTTGACGAGAGCCGGTATTTCGAGCCCGGGCCGGTGAACGAAAAGGAAAACCTGGTGCAGATCGGCAACGTGGTGGGGGGGCTGTCCATCTGCGAGGATTTGTGGAACGACGAGCGGCTGATTCCGCGCCGGCTTTATCATCGCAATCCCATCGCCGATCTGCACCACGCCGGGGCGCAGCTTCTGATCAACACCAGCGCCAGCCCCTTTGTGGTCGGCAAGCACAAATTCCGCGTGGAGCTTTTTTCCTCGCAGGTTCGGCAATATGGCCAGCCTCTGGTTTATGTGAACCAGGTGGGCGGCAACGATGAATTAGTGTTCGACGGCAACAGCGTCGTGTTCGATAGCGCCGGGAACGTCATTGCACAGGCGAAGGATTTTGAAGAAGACCTCATGGTCGTTGAGGTTCCCATTTCGGGCCCATTGGAAACTCCAACTCAGCCGCTACACCAGCCCAGCGATGGAATCGAATCCATCTATCGGGCACTGCTGCTGGGTTTGCGCGACTATGTGCGGAAATGCGGATTCACCAGCGTCGTGCTGGGTCTTTCCGGCGGAATCGATTCCGCCCTCACCGCCGCCCTGGCCGTCGCCGCGCTGGGCAAGGAAAAAGTGACCGGCGTGGCGATGCCCAGCCGATTCAGCTCCGATCATTCCGTCGCCGACGCCCGTTTGCTGGCCCAGAACCTGGGAATTTCGCTTCACATCGTTCCGATCAAGGAGGTTCACGATGCCTACGAGCAAACCCTGTCCGGCGTTTTCGCCGGTCGGCCGGAGGATGTCACCGAGGAAAATCTCCAGGCCCGTATTCGCGGCGCGTTGCTCATGGCGTTCAGCAACAAATTCAATCACCTCCTGCTTACCACGGGCAACAAGAGTGAAATCGCCGTGGGATATTGCACGCTGTACGGCGACATGTGCGGCGGCCTGGCCGTCATCAGCGACGTGCCCAAAACCACCGTCTGGGAATTGTCCCGCTGGATCAATCAGCAGGCCGGCCGGCCGATCATTCCGCAAAGCAGCATCGACAAGATTCCCAGCGCCGAGCTTCGTCCGAATCAGACCGATCAGGATTCGCTTCCGCCCTACGATGTGTTGGACGCGATTCTGCACCGATACGTGGAGGACGAAAAAGGCGCCGCCGAGATCATCGCCGAGGGATTCGATGCCCAAACGGTTTTGAAAGTGATTCGTCTGATCGACCGCAGCGAATACAAGCGTCGCCAGGCCGCGCCTGGCCTGAAGGTAACAAGCCGCGCCTTCGGCTTCGGTCGCCGAATGCCGATCGCCCAGAATTATCAGCCGATGACCCCCAAGCACGGCGAGCCCAGTCCCCCCTGATCCTCCTGTGTCCTTTAGCCGCGGCGCGCTGGAGTCCCATTGCGTCATGTCGTTGCGATCTAGTCTAAGAACCGCGATTCAAACTGGGAACGGATTGCGCTCGGGAAAACCTTTTTGATGCCAATACGGATAAGCCGGCGTCACCGCACTGGCCGCGTCGAGCTTCGCAATTTGCTCAGAAGTCAGTTTCCACCCCACGGCGTTGAGATTCTGCCGCAACTGCTCTTCGTTGCGTGCCCCGATGATCAGCGTCGCCACCGTCGGACGCTGGAGCAGCCAGTTCAGCGCGATCTGCGGCACGGTCTTTCCAGTCTCGCGCGCCACCGCATCGATCGCGTCAACGATGCGATAAACGTGCTCGTCCGCCACCGGCGGTCCGTACTCGATCACCAGCTTGTTATGCAGCCGGCTGGTTTCGGGCAGCGGTTTCCCGCGGCGGATTTTCCCCGTCAGTCGCCCCCACCCCAGCGGGCTCCAAACCACCGCGCCAACCCTTTGATCCAGTCCCAGCGGCATCAGCTCCCATTCGTAATCACGTCCGATCAGCGAGTAATACGCTTGGTGAGCAACATAGCGCGGCAAGCCATACCGTTCGGCAATCGCCAGCGATTTCATCAAATGCCAGCCGGAGAAATTCGAGCAGCCGACGTAGCGGATCTTGCCAGCCCGCACCAGATCGCCAAGCGTGCCCAGCACCTCTTCGATTGGAGTCAGCGCGTCGAATCCGTGCAATTGGTAAAGATCAATATAGTCAGTCCGCAATCGCCGAAGGCTTCCTTCGACCGATTGGATGAGATGGTGGCGTGACGACCCAACGTCGTTCGGCCCCGGCCCAAATCGGAACGTGCCCTTGGTAGAGATGATCGCCTGGTCACGCCGGCCTTTGAGCGCCTGTCCCAAAATTTCCTCGGCCGCCCCATTCGAATAAACATCGGCCGAGTCGAACATGCTGAGTCCCGCTTCAAGGCAGATATCGACGAGCCGGGTCGCTTCGGCCACATCGCTCGCTCCCCACGCCTTGAAGAACTCACCCCCGCCTCCGAACGTGCCGGTGCCGAAACTCAAGACGGGGACTTTGAATCCGGAACCTCCAAGCTGTCGATATTCCATCGCCATGGCTTTCCCTTGTTAAGAATTCGTGGATTGCGCAAAACCGATCCTACCACGAAATCAATTCCAATCGGCAGACTGCGATTCAAGGTTTTTAAAAAGTCTGAAGGGATCATTGGTTTTAGCGCGGCGCGGCGGCTTCCGCCGCCGTGTTGCACCCCAAAAAACTCCTTGACAGCCGCGGCCCATCATTGTATTTTACCAATGAGTTAATTAACTGAATGGTGTACTATACATGATGGCCGATCAACTCAGCATCACATTCTCCGCCCTGGCCGACCCCACCCGGCGGGCGATTCTGACGCGCCTCTGCCGCGGCGAGACCTCGGTCACCGAACTGGCAAAACCGTTCGAGATGACTCTTCCGGGAATCTCAAAACATCTTAAGGTGCTGGAGCGCGCCGGCCTGATCGCTCGCGGCCGCGAGGCCCAGTGGCGGCCGTGCCGGCTGCAAGCCAAGCCGCTCAAAGGCGTCGCCGACTGGGTGCAGCAATATCGCCGCTTCTGGGAGCAGAGCTTCGATCGTCTTGACGATTACCTGATGGAACTTCAAAACAAGGAGAAAAAACATGGCCGCAAAAAGTGATCCTCCGCTAGAATCGACCGATCGCGATTTCGTCATCATGCGCGTCCTCGACGCGCCGCGCGATCTGGTTTTTCAGGCATGGACCAACCCCAGGCACATGGCGCAGTGGTGGGGCCCTCACCATTTCACGAACCCCGTCTGCGAAATGGACGTGCGGCCCGGCGGGGCTTGGCGCATCGTCATGCTCGGCCCCGACGGCGCCGAGCATCCCGCCAAGGGTGTCTATCACGAAATCGTGCCGCCGCGGCGAATCGTCATGACCGTGAACCATTCCGATCTCTCGGACCAGTGGCACGATCTCGTGAACCCCCATCGTGACAAGAGTAAGGGCAAGCCGGCGCTGGAAGCGACCATGACGGTGACTTTCGACGAGATGAATGGAAAGACCCGGCTTACGATCCGGCAACGATTCGAATCGGCCGCGGTCCGCGAGGCGTTTCTGAAGATCGGCATGAACGAAGGATGGTCACAGAGCCTCGAACGCCTTAAGGAACTCCTGCCCAAAATCTGGAGAGGAAAATGGACATGAACTGACAAACTGGGACGCAGCTAGTTTTTGAAGATAAATGCAAAAATGAGGCGCGGACACAGCCAGCTTAAAAAGCTGGCTGCGTCCCCGTTTGGTCTCAATTGGATGTAATCGCGAAGCGGCCGAACGTCGCGTCAACCAAGGCGTCGGCGATGGGGCTTGAGCCAAAAAATGCGTCGAACGTGCGATTGTCCTGATCGATGCCTTCGTCTCCGGGGTGAATCGTGGCCGACTTGAGTGCCGTGAAGCCCGATTTGGTCAGTCGCCACAAAGTCAATTCTCCTTCGCTGGCGCTGTTGTGCCAATAGGTCACGAGCCTGGGATTTTCGGATGCGTCGGGGGGCGCGGCTGCGCACACGGCAAAATCGATGTCCCCGAGATATCGCAGACCGCTTTTGGTGCGATCGAAGACGACGTAGGAATTTCCGCCCGTCCCGGCACATGAAGAATCGGAGATGAACAGGGCGCGTTTGCCTCCGGGGATCAACTCATGTTCCTCGGTGACAATTGATCCGTTGCCCATCAATCGCGCATTGGCCCAGGCTTTGGCCTGTCCGATGGTTGCGTTGCCCTCTTGAAACTCGCGCGGAACCCGAGGAACGTCGCCTTTGCGCAGCGAATCATCCGAAGGATAGACCGATGCCGCACGTTGGCAGGCCGACAGCAGCAAACCAGCGCTAACCAACATCACGATGCGGAACATCATCATCTGAAGCATAAACCAGAATTTTCCCCAGCGCGACAGTAGTTGTACAGAGGGGTGTGCCGCGGCAGGCGGACGGATGAAGCAACTCGATTTTTGGTTTGCGGAAGGATTACCGGATCATTGGCAGGGCGGCCGACAGAATCGAAATTCACCACACCGTCGGTGCACCTCCAAACGTCTCGCTTTATCTCATCGCCCGTGCTTGGCCCAAACGAGGTCCGCGGATGTTGATAGCGAAAAAAATGCCGGACTTTTCGGGTTCAGATATTCGGTCAGTTGGTCGCCATCGAGCGCGATCTGTCCGGTCTTCGGGTAATCGACAGTCGCCGCCGCAGGGGCATTTTCGGCATCAACTCGTTTTGGAGATCGGAAAATCCAAACGCGATCCGCCAGATTTTGCCCCAGAAAACTCCCGGCTAATTTCGCGCCCGATTCTACCAGCAAATGCGTCATCCCACGCCGGCCCAGCTCATCTAGCAGTTGTTCCAGCGAGAGCCCGCCGCCGCTCTCCTCTTGCAGCGCGATAACTTCCACGCCGGCTCGTTGCAGGCGTGTGATGGCATCCGCCTTTTCACGAAACGCGCGGTTCCCGCAGCAGGCCAGCACCGGCGATTGCGCGGAGGTGAGAACCAACTGGCTCTTCAACGGGAGATCCAGATTGGAATCCAGAACCACGCGCATCTGCGCTCGCGGGGGATGTTTTTCGCGCGCGGTCAACAACGGATCGTCCGTTAAAACGGTCGCCAATCCAACGAGTATCGCATCGCATCGGCCGCGCAACTCGTGCATCGCCTTGATCGATGTTGCGTTGCTGATCGCCAGTTTTTTCCCGCCGGCGCCGGCGATTTTGCCATCGGCCGTCTGCGCCCATTTCAGCATGACGTATGGGCGGCGTTGCGCGATTTCCTTAAAAAATGCCGCGTTGAGCTGTTTCGCCTCCAACTGGAAAAGTCCTTCATCGACCTGGATTCCAGCCTCGCGCAATTGCTTTATTCCATTGCCGGAGACCAGCGGATTGGGATCGTGACACGCCGCCACCACACGCGCGACTTTCGCCGCGATCAACCGTGCGGCGCACGGCGGGGTTTTTTTATTTTGGTGGCAGCACGGCTCCAGCGACGTATACGCGGTCGCTCCCTCGGCCTTGTCTCCGCAGGCCGCCAGGGCGTTCGCCTCCGCGTGCGGGCCGCCAAATTTCTGGTGATATCCCTCGCCGATGACCTTCCCATCTCGGACGATTACGCAGCCGACCATCGGATTCGGTTCGACGCTTCCCCGCCCCCGCATCGCCAGGCCGATCGCACGCTGCATGTATTCCGGGTCGCTGGCCACGATTGCTCACTCCTGTTTTTCCCGGCGTTCCGGCAGCATGTTGTACAGGATCATCAACGTAACCCCGGTGCAGAGCAAGCTGTCCGCCACGTTAAAAACCCACCTGAAAAGGTTCGGCCACGCCGGGAAAATATGAATCATGTCCCGCACGTACCCGAACATCACGCGGTCGTATAGATTTCCCAGCACGCCGGCCAGCAGCATTCCCAGCAGAACCTGATACACCCATTTCTTTCCACTCGCGGCGAACAGATACAGCAGAAACAGAATCGCTCCGATGGAGACGCAGACGAACAGAATTCGCTGCCCCTGTCCGAATCCGAACACCGCCCCCTGGTTTTTCACCATCTCGAACTCTAGCCAGCCGGGAATGAAACGGTATGGCTCCAGCGCCAGCGACGGGGTGGCGAACGCCACGGATTTGCTCCAGAGATCCAGTCCAACCCCGATCGCCGCGGTCAGGAAAAACCGTGCCAGCGCAGCGGGTGAGCGAAAAGCGTATACCATCAGAAGGGGATTCTAGACGAAAATTCGAAAATCGAAATTCGAATGACGAAACAAAAATCGTTTCGAATTTCTATCTCAGCCCCCCAGCCGCCGCTCCAACTTGCGGGCGTACTCAATGGAATATCTCGCCCACGGCTGCGCTTCGAGGCGGGCCCGGCTGATCGGCCTGCCCGTTCCTTCGCAGATGCCGAATGTCCCGTTCTGTATTTTCGCCAGGCCGTCGTTCAGGTCGCGCAGGAGCTTGCGGTCCTTTTCCATCAATCCGAGCGTGAATTCCTGCTCGTAGTTGTCGGTTCCCATGTCGGCCATGTGCAGGGGAAGATTCGAGAGATTGCTCCCGCTGCTGCTGCGAAGGGCCTCCCGTTCCATGGAACTCATGTCACCGACGATTTCCCGCCGCTTGGCCAGCAGTTGATCGCGGAAAAGCTCCAGCTCTCTGGGAGTAAATCCGGCGAGGTTCTTGCGCGGCCGGCCGTTGGTGGGAACCGCCGCCGCCTGCGGAATCTCCACCGGAGGTTCCACAACCGCTCGCCGCACCCTCACGGGCTCGGGAAGCTTTTTCGCCTTTACCTTGATCGCCGGCGCCGATTTTGCCGCGATTTTCGGCGCAATTGCCTTGGGTTTCGGCTGATTCGCCTTCTTCATCGCCTTGGGCGACGATCCCTTTTTGGTTGTTGGTTTGGCCACGAAAACCCTCTTAACTCTCATTTACCCCGACTTTAAAACCAAAGAACGGCAAGTTTAAGCGATGCTCACAATTTCTGTCAAGTTGACATGTGCGCCTCTGGCATTAAAAACAGGGCCTGCATGAAGATCAGTTTGGCATGGCTCGGCGACTTTCTTTCTCAGCCAATCAGTGCTCAGGCCGCCGCCGACGCCCTGACCAATGCGGGATTTCCCGTTGAATCCATCGAAACCCACGGCTCCGACACGGTCCTTGACGTCGAAGTCACCAACAACCGAGGCGATTGCCTCAGCCACGTCGGCATCGCACGCGAATTGTCGGCCATTCTGGACACGCCGCTGAGCCACCCGCCCATCGACGCCCCGGAATCGAACGATCCGGCCGCCGCTGCCGTCCGTGCCCGCATCGATGCTCCAGAACTTTGCCCCCATTACACCGCCCGGCTCATCCGCGGCGTTCAGGTCCGCCCATCTCCAGCATGGATGACCGACCGCCTCCAGGCCGTCGGCGTCCGGCCCATCAACAACCTCGTTGATGTTACCAATTACGTCATGATGGAATTGGGCCAGCCGCTCCATGCTTTCGATTTCGCAAAGGTCACGGCGGGCCAGATCATCGTCCGCAGCGCCCAGCGCGGGGAAAGCATCGTCAATATCGACGGCCGAAAACGCGAGCTGACTCCTTCCATGCTCGTCATTGCCGACGCACAGCGTCCCATCGCCCTCGCGGGCGTCATGGGCGGCATGGAGACCGAAGTCTCCGCTGCCACGGTCGATGTTCTTCTGGAATCCGCTCGATTCGATCCCCTGTCCGTCCGTCGAACGGCCCGGTTCCTGGCGATGAAGAGCGAAAGCTCCTACCGCTTCGAACGCGCCATCGATCCGGCCCTGCCCGCTCGCGCCAGCCTCCGTGCCGCCCAGCTCATCCTCCAGACGGCAGGGGGGCAATTGACAAAAGGCATCATCCAGGCCGGCTCCGACCGCATCGAAACCAAAACACTCACCCTGCGCCTGTCCCAGATTCGCCGCATCCTGGGCGTCGATCTGCCCCCGGCCGAGGTCGTGGCCGTCTTCACGCGACTGAATCTCTCGCCGGTTCTTCGGTCGGATCGGATCGAAGTGACCGTTCCGACCTATCGCCTGGACATCCGCGAGGAAATCGACCTCGTCGAGGAGGCCGCCCGCGTGCTCGGTTATCAGCGGATCCCAACGCGAGAGGAAATCTCGATCCGTCTCACCCCGCCTGATCCCGATTGGATCACGCACGAGGCGATCTGCGGCCTGCTGGTGGGCGGGGGATATTTTGAAGCGATCACCTTCAGTTTCGTGGCCGATCTGTTGCGAAACGATTTCGGTCCGGCGCCGCTGCGGGCCGATTCATCGGTGAGAAAATCCGACGCCGCCCTGCGGCCCAGCCTCATCCCCGGCCTGCTCCACGCGATCCGCTTCAATGAAACCAACGGAAACGCCGCGGCCCGGCTTTTCGAAATCGGCTCGGTCTTCCCGCCCGGCCCCGACGGCAAGGCAGACGAGCATCGCACCGTCGCCTGGGTGGGCGGAGATCTTCGTCAGGTCCGCGGAATGGCCGAAGCGATGCTCGCCCGCCTCGACGCCGATCGGCCGGTGAAGGTGATCCCCGAATCCCACCCCGGCTTCGCCAAAGGCGCCGGGGGCCGCGTGGTATGGGGCGATCAAACCGTCGGCTTCCTCGGCCAGCTCGACCCCTCCGTCGCCGACAAATTATCCTTGCGCGACATTCCCGCCGTCGCGGAGTTGCGCCTCGCTCCGCTATTGTCGGGTAGCCGCCCGGTTCCCCAGCTTCATCCGCTGCCTCGCTTTCCCGCCGTTCGCCGTGATGTGTCGTTCATTGTCCCGGACAATCTCCGCTTCGAAAAAATCGATTCACTGATTCGCGCGCTGAAGCTCGAATTTCTGGAGTCGATAGATTTCGTCACGACCTACCGCGGCAAACCGCTGGAAGCCGGTTCTAAAAGCGTCACGATCACGCTTGTCTACCGTTCCCCCGACGCGACCCTGACCAGCGAGCGGGTGGAAACGTCCGTGCAGAAGGTGATCGAAGCCGCGAAGCAACAACTCGGCGCCGCTCTACGCACCTGAAAAAGTGGGACGGCCAAAAAAACCAAGATTTCTAGACGCCGAAACGGGGGACACTGTGAAACGGGGACGCAGCTAGTTTTTTTAAATTAGCTGCGTCCCCGTTTTTTCAGCGCAGGACGAAATTGCTGATTATCCAAGCCGAATTCTCGGAAGCTGTGGTCAATTCAAATGAATGATCGCCACGGCTCGTGTGAATCGTGCCGCGAATGGAGCCCGTTGTGACGGCGTTGGCCGTGTTGCTGTCGATGTACAATATTGCCACGCTCCTGGCGCCGCCCCAATTTTTCAATTGGATGGCGGCCGCTCGCAGTCGAGCTTCGCCGATTCCATCGCATTCGCGCTCGGCGGCGGTGGTATTGCCGGCGCTCAGATCATCTATGAAGCGGTAGGCCACGCTGCGCCCCGGAGCGCTGATTCGACCGACGATCCCCGCATAGGCGCTCCAGCCGAGCAGATTCACCAAGCCCAGGACGATGCCGATGAGCGCCAGCTTCCTGCCGCGGACCGAGGTCTGCCGGGTTTCCAGCAATCCGCAGATGCCCAGGATGATGGCCGTGATCCCCGCGAGGAAAGGAACGATCAACAGCAGCCCGCACGCAAAGCCCGTCAGCGCGGCAATGCTCCACGGCCCGCGCCGGGGCATCGGCAAAATTTCGGTTGGGCCGCTGGTCACGGCAGCCATTGCAGGGAATCGACCTTTCGCGTTCCCGAATCATCGACGACGGTGATCATGAATCGATGCTGCCCGCCGCTGAATCTGCAGACTCCCGTCAGGCTGACGGCCGATTTGCCGTTGTTGGCGAAATTCCATGCGGTGGGAAAAGCTGTTGCCACCTGGAACGTTCCCCACGTTTTTAATTGCGCGTAATCATTTTGCAATGCTTGGTGCGTGAGCTTACTTGTGGAACTCTGCTCGCACTGATCGAGTCGTCCGGCGGCCAGGTCCGTCATGTACGACTGCGCGAGCATCCGATCGGGGGCGGACTTCTGAAAGATCGCGTAGCCGCCGTATCCCGCCAACCCCCATAGCCCTACGCTGATCAAACCCAGAATGATCCCGGCGATGGCCATGCCGCGGCCCTTGACGGCCGGGTTGCTGGTCGCGGAAATGCCGACAATGCCCGTGATGAGCGCCACCAGGCCTGTGACGAATGGGACGCACAGGATCAGCCCGCATACAAGACTGACGATCGCCGCGGCACTCGTCCTCGTGGCCGGCGGCAGCGCGTAACCCCCGGGCCCCTGTGACGAGAAATTCGGCGGATAGCCCGGCGGCGGCATCTGAGACATGGTCGGCTCCTTGTTTGGACCCAATCACTTTAGTCAGCCTGGCGTCGGCGTCAAAATCATTGGGACTTGAAGCGACATGTCGCGACCGATCATCCTTTGAGTCATCCGTTGGGTGAGCGCCGCAAGCCCCGAGAGCCGGCAGTCGCTACGCCAGCGTCGGCGGTCCAATCGTTTGCACGATCCTTCCCGCCACTTCCACCGCGTGCAGCCCATCTTCCGCGGTTACGATGGGCTTGGACCCGTTGCTCACCGCATCGACAAACGCATCCAGTTCCGCGCGCAGCGGCTCGACATCATCAATCTGCAATTCCTCAATGTGCACCAGGTCCTTGTAGTTGAGCTGCGAAAGGTCCTGTACTTCTCCGGCGCGGATTTTGGCAGCCGCCGCGCGGATCGCGTCGATGTTGCCGCTACGGCGAATCACCGTTCCGTGCCGCTTCTGATAATCGATCGACACGTACGCGTTGGGGCTGAAGACCCGCAGCCGGCGGTCGGTTCTCATCGCCAATCGGCTGGCCGTCAGGTTTGCAACGCATCCGTTGGCGAACGTGAGCCGGGCATTGCAGATGTCCTCCACATCTCCGATCACGCTGACGCCGACGGCGTCGATTCTGGAAACGGTGGAATTCGCCAGGCGCAAGACGATGTCGATGTCGTGAATCATCATGTCCAGCACCACCCCGACGTCGATGCTGCGGAACGTCATCGGGCTGATGCGGGTGACTTCCATGAACCGCGGCTCGATTTCCAGCCGGGACATGGCGCGAATCGCCGGATTGAACCGCTCGATATGTCCCACCTGCACGGTGACCTTGTGCTTTTTTGCCAATTCGACGATTTGCCGGGCCTCGACGACGTCCTTGGCCAGCGGCTTTTCGATCAGGCAGGCGATCTTTCGTTCGATGCACTGCTGCGCAATGCTGAGATGAAACTTGGTTGGCACGGCAATGGTCACCGCATCCAGTTTCGGCAGGAGTTCTTCGAGGCCTTTGGCCACCGGCGCCGAAAACTCATCCGCCACTGCCGCCGCCGCGTCTTCCGATGCGTCGAATACGCCCATCAACTGGACGGTCGGCATTTGAGAGTAGACCCGAACATGCAGTCGGCCCATTCTTCCGCAACCGATGACGCCGACGCGCAGCGGTTTTTCCGATTTGTTGTTTGATGTGCTTGCCACGTCCGCATCCTATCGGGGGGTGGCGGAAAATGGAAAATCGGAAGGCAGAAATTCAAATGATTCCCCCATTTAGCCCCCCCGGTGATTCACCGGGGGCTAAATGGGGGAAGCGTTCGGTGTTGTGTTATTGGGGTTTATTCGGGGGTCCACGCAACAATATGACATGGGGTTTCTTGTGTCTTGACTTCCCTCACCCGAATCATATCCTTCTCCCCTTCATAAACCGCCTAAGCCTTTGGGAGACATCCCAAGGCGCGGGGAACCCATCGTGGGGCGAGTGCCCCGCGCAGTTTGAGGGTGGTTCCGGCGGGCCAGACAGCGTTTCCGAATGGTTCGGATGCACGCTATTGCCTGGCTGGTCGGATAAACCCCCGAACAGGGGCGAATCGGTCTGTTTTTGCCGAGGGCGACTTTCAACGCCCAGCCCGTCAGCTAACCCCGTCGGCATGTGAAAGGGAATTTACGCTTGGGTACGTTCGGTCAGCAGGACCAGCCCACTTGAAGCGTTCCCCCCTTTAATCAGTTTGCTCCGTTGAACCTGGTCCGGTTTTTCTCCGGCTTGTCGGGAGATCATCTTGCATTTTGCAAGGCATATCCCGCGGCCGGGGAGATTGCATCATTATGGCCTCTGTCCCCACGTCCGGCGGCGATATTGACATAGCCCAGCTTCCCGAAACCGGGACGCGGCGGGCCATCAACGTGCTGGTCGTCAGCAGCGTCGCCCTGGCATTCATCAGCTTTTGGCGCGCCGCCGCCATCGTTCTGTGCGATCTAGCCAGCACCGCCTACTACATCGGAGGAATATCCGAACAGGCCATCGGCAAGGCCGCCCCTTGGTTCATCCTCGGCGTCATGCTGTTTAGTTACGCCGTCCGGGCCGTCTATGTCGAAAGCTGCACGATGTTTACCCGTGGCGGCGTTTACCGCGTCGTCAAGGGGGCCATCGGCGGGGGGCTGGCAAAACTCTCCGTCAGCGCTCTCATGTTCGATTACATCCTCACCGGCCCCATCAGCGCCGTCGCCGCCGGGCAATACATGGTCGGACTCTTCGTCGATATGGCGAACCTCATCCTGCGCCATTACGGGTTTCATCCCATCGATCCCACGGGCGAAACCATCAAACGCCTTATCAACGGCGGCACCGTTCTCCTGGCCGTCTTTATCACCGTCTACTTCTGGCGGGCCAATATCATCGGCATCCATGAATCCAGCGATAAGGCCCTGCGCATCATGCAGCTCACTACCGTCATGGGCGTGCTCATCATCGGATGGAGCATCCTCACGATTGTGCTGCGGCACATCCCGCTGCAAGCTCCGCCGCTTCACCCGGTCTTCACCGATTCCGGCATCGGCGGCAATGAATCCTCCAAAGGCTGGCTCGAAGACTTCCCGCGCATCATCGGAGCGCTGGGGATCCTCGTCGCCTTCGGTCATACCCTTCTGGCCATGAGCGGCGAGGAATCGCTGGCTCAGGTTAACCGCGAAATCGAAGCCCCCAAGCTGAAGAATCTCCTTCGCGCGGGATTCGTCATCTTCCTTTATTCCATGCTCCTCACCAGCCTGATCAGTTTCTTCGCCATCTACATCATCCCCGATGGAAAGCGGGTGAAAACGATGGTGGTCGAAAACGGCCATGCCGCTGTCGTCCAGGGAACGGATTATGTCGAGGTCGATTACCTTCGTGAGCGCGACGCGAATCATCCGCGCGATTGGGGGATGCGCCTCCATCGGTGGACCGATGGCAAGGGCGACGAGCATCTTGATAAAACCAACGAACTCGTGATGCTTGATGCCCACCATCACGTCCAGCGCGACGACGGCGGATACCGCGACAATCTGATCAACGGCCTGGTTCAATACCTTGCCGGCCCGTCGCTGCTCAAAATCATCATGGAATGCTTCGTCGTGACGGTCGGCTTTCTCATTCTCGCCGGTGCGGTCAACACCAGCATGGTCGGCTCCAACGGCGTGCTCAATCGATTGGCCGAAGACGGCGTTCTCACTCCGTGGTTCCAACATCCTCACCCGCGCTTCGGCACGACCCACCGACTTATCAATCTCATCACGACGCTCCAGATCGTCGTCATCGTCGCCAGCTTCGGCGACGTGGACACGCTCGGCGAGGCGTACGCCTTCGGCGTGATCTGGTCGTTCGTCTTTATGACCATGTCCATGGCGTTCCTGCGCTTCAAGGATCGCTCGCCGCGCCAATATCGCGTCCCCCTTAATATTCACATCAACACCAAATCAAACGGCCAGATCGATATCCCCATCGGCATCTTCACGGTCTTCCTCATCCTTCTCAGCACGGCCTTGATGAATCTCCTGACGAAGAAAACCGCGACGATCTGGGGCGTCGGGTTCACCGTCGCATTCCTGGTCGTGTTCATCCTCGTGGAGCGGATATCTCATCGCCGCCACGGCGGAAAGCACGAGCATCTCGAGCAGTTCAACGAGCGCAGCAGCGAGGGACTCAGCATCGAAGCACTCGGCCTGAAGCATCCCAAGCCAGTTCTGGTCGCCGCGCGCGGGCCGCGCAGCTTGCCCGTGTTGCAAAAAATCCTGCAGGAAATCGACACCGATCAGCGCGACGTTGTCGTCGTCACCTGCAAGGTCTTGCCGGCCCGAACCCTTGGCGTAACGTTGCAGGAAACCACCATGGACGATGGCGATCGCGATCTGCTCACCAAGATCGTCACGGTTGCGGAGCAGGTTGGAAAGCAGGTCCATCCTGTTGTCCTGCCGACCAACAATCCGCTGTATGCCATCGCCACCGCCGCGCGCGATTTGAAGGCCAACGAGGTGGTTCTCGGCGTCAGCGAAAAAATGCAAGCCGAGACCCAGCTCGAGCAATTCGCCCTCGCCTGGGGCAGCGCCACCGCCGACCCGATGTTTTCTGACATCGCCCACGACATGACCGTGCGGATCGTCGGGCCCCAGGTCGAGATGAGATATCAGATGGAGTGAGGAAAAATTCGAAACCAGAAATCCGAATGACGAATCAAGTCCAAAACCAGAATGACCAAACAAAATTCGTTTTGGGGTTTCATAACCGATGCCCCATCTTCGCTTTCTTTGTCGCGAGATATTCCCGATTATGCTCCCCCGGCTCCACGCGGATCGGCACCTCTTCCACCACCGTTAGCCCATAGCCCTCGATCCCGTAAATCTTCTTCGGATTGTTCGTCATGATCCGAATCTTGCGCAGTCCCAAATCGCGAAGAATCTGGCTCCCGATGCCGTAATCCCGCTTGTCTACCGGCAGCCCCAATCGTTGATTCGCCTCCACGGTATCCAGCCCCTTTTCCTGCAGCGCGTATGCGTGCAGCTTGTTGGCCAGCCCGATCCCCCGGCCCTCCTGGCGCAGATACACCAGCGCCCCCTTGCCCTCTTTCTCGATCATCTCCATGGCCGTGGAAAGCTGCGGCCCGCAGTCGCACCGCGCGCTGCCGAATACGTCTCCGGTCAGACATTCGCTGTGCACGCGCACCAGCACCGGCTCTTCATGCACGATGGGTTTGCCGTCTTTGTCCAGATCCCCGATTCCTCCTTTGCACAGCGCCAAATGCGGCTGCGGATCGATCACGCTCTGATATGCATAAAGCTTGAACTGTCCCCATCGCGTGGGCAGCGTCACGCTTTCGATCCGCCGAACAAATTGCTCCCGTTTCAGCCGATAGCTGATCAACTCGGCAATCGTGCACATCTTCAAACCGTGCCGCTGGCAAAACGCTTCCAATTCCGGCCGGCGAGCCATCTCACCGTCTTCGCGCATGACTTCGCAGATCACCGCCGCCGGCTTCATCCCCGCCAGCCGCGCCAGGTCCACTGATCCTTCCGTCTGTCCGGCGCGCACGAGAACTCCACCATCCCGCGACCGCAGCGGATTGATATGCCCCGGCCGCAGCAAATCCTGCGGCTGCGCATCCTCCGCGATCGCCACCTGAATTGTCGTCGCCCGATCCTTGGCCGAAACGCCCGTCGTCACGCCGAATTTCGGATGCGCATCCACCGTCACCGTGAACGCCGTCCCCAATTGGGCCGTATTCCGCTCCGATTGCGGATGAAGCTGCAATCGATCGCATCGTTCGGACGTCAGCGATAAGCACATCGTTCCCCGTCCGTGCGTCAGGATGAAGTTCACGGCCGCCGGCGTCGCCTTCTCGGCTGCCATCACCAGGTCCCCCTCGTTTTCCCGGTCTTCATCATCGACCAGCACGACCATCTTGCCGGCCTTGAGTTCATCGAGGATTTCTGGAATCGGGCTGAATGGCATAACAAATTATTGTATACCTTCGGGAAGCCGTCCGCCAAAAGGGGTATACTTATGGCAGGAAGAGGCCATTTCTTCGACTTTGGAAGGAGGCGCCATGAACGACGTGGAACTTGAAAGTCTTTTGGACGATGCGGGCTACCGTTACGACACCATTGCCGGCGTATTCCTCACCGACACATCCCAGGAGGTGGAATCGTACAATGCCGAAGAGGTTGCCGACCAACTGGAAATCCCCCTGGACGACATGATCCGCTGGCAACAGGAGCAGCGCCGCGCCGACGAGATGACCGCCGACTGAAACCGTCCCGAAACGATTCCGTCCAAAGCCCACGGAGCTTGCTCCGTGGGATACTTTGCGGAACCTGCCGAAAAATGTTCTCCACCTGCAAATACCTGGTCATGGCTGTACTCGTCCTCACCTCCGCCGCGCTGGGCGCGGATTACACCGGCACGGTCCTGACCCCCGACAACAAGCCCGTTAAAGGCGCCATCGTCTATCGCGTGGAATTCAGCCGGACGCCTCCTGCGCAGGTCCCGGCCAATCTGCCCACCACACGCACCGACGATTCCGGCGTCTTCCGTTTCCCGCACAACAAACCCGGTCGCGCCGAGTTTATCGCCGCCGCCGACGGCTTCGGTGCGTCGTCGGCCCAAGGAAATGGTTCCGCGCCGATCCAGATTCATTTGCGCCTTCGAACCGATCTGACTGTCACTTTCCACACGGCTGACGACAAGCCCGCCGTCCACTTGCGTGTTTCCCTACGGCAGATTTATTTGCCGATGCGCATAACCGACGTCGCGCTTCAGAACTTTTCGATTCCCGAACATTACTCCTCGCCATGGTCGGCGATCACGGATGCCAATGGTGTCTGCACGCTCCCCGGTCTGCCGCAGGGCGGAAACGCCAGGCTTGACATTGACGACCCGCGCTATGCTCCGCTTGCCAAAAATGAACCGCTGTATCTAAGTGCCAGTCCACAAACTCACGCGGGGCCGATCAAGCTCCAACTCGCCGCCGCCATCTCCGGCAAAATCACCTACGGCTCAACCACTCGGCCCGCGGCGGGCATTCTCGTCCACGCCCAATCAAACGATGCCGAATATGGTGCGGCCGTCACCGATGCCACAGGATCCTATTCCATCCGGCGCCTTCGCCCCGATCAGTACACCGTTTTGCCCGAACTCCGCCTCGGCCTCGAGAAAACCTGGACGATTCGCGCATGCGCAACTGTCGCCATTGCCGCCGGCGAGAACAAAACCGGCGTCGATTTCAATTTGATCCCCGGCTCTATTCTCAGCGGCAGGGTTCTTGCCGCCGATGATTCCATGCCCGTTCCCGGTGTCGAACTCGGAATTTACAACGCCGCCCACCCGAGAAACACAGGCGCCGTGCAGTCCGTCACCACCGACGCCAACGGCGCATTCTCCGTTCACGTGCCACCGGGCCAGCAAACGATCTACATCATGTCCGACACACCTGCCGACGGCTTCGGCAGGCCCACCGACGACGAAAAGAACGTCACGATTGCCGAGAACGGCCAGGCCACCATCGAATTCCGGCTTCCCCGGGCCTTCATGTCTCCGATCAAGGGAAAGGTCGTCGACCCGGCAGGCAACCCCGTTGCCGGCGCCAGCGTCTTCGCTTATTCCGACCAGCCGCCGATGGCGTACAACAGAAACGCCATCACAACCAACGCCGACGGAACTTTCCAAACCCAGCCTGTCCAGCGCAGCGCCAAAGTCGAGCTACGCGCCAAGTTCCAGGACATGGCCACCCCCAAGTCCATCATCGTCAACCGCGCTGCCATCGGCGAGGTCGTTGTTCAACTCCAAAAAAATGCCCTTGCATCCCTGACCGGGAGAGTGGTTGACGCCAAGGGCCAGCCCCTGAAAAACGCGCAAATCGAACTCCTTTACGCCGTCGGCCGTTACCGTTTCGGCGACAATGCCGGCGCCACCGACGATCAGGGTGCCTACAAAGTCGATTCTCTCTGGGGTGACATGACCTATTCAGTGCAGGCCACGTGCGACGGCTACGGCGAATCCGAGAGCAACGACACGCTCCATGTCAGTCCCGGCGAAGCCACCCGTGTCCCCGATCTCACGCTTTACCAGCGAGATTCCACGGTCGCAGGCGTCCTGCTCGACCGCGACAACAAACCCGTCGCCGGCCAGCGCATCTACGTCCGCGGCCCGCGCACGGGATACAGCAATATCACCACCGGTGCTGACGGCAAATTCCAATGTGCTGTTGTCGCCAGTGATCGCCTGACCATTTACTACAATTTTAACACCAGCCGTGGACTGAGTCGGCAGTCCGCCAAGGCCGGCGATCAGAACATCGTTCTTCACACGGCCCCGCCCGTCGCCGCCGCGGCCGCCGCTCCCACGCACGCTTCTCCAACGGCGGTTTCCGTCGCCGAATCAGCACCCGTGTTTGATCCCGCCGAAGCCGTCACCTGGAGCGGCTGGTTCTATGCTGTAATTCTCCTACTGGCCGGGAGCGTTGTGACGATCATCGCCAATGCCGTCGCCGCGATCCGCTCGCGCAAATCCCTCAAAACCGCTTGATAGACCCGACTCCCACGAAAAGGCGCTATTCCCTCAAGTGCACCGCTGAAAAGCACAACGCGGCTGTCTTGGCCGCGCCCGCCCAAGTTTTTGGCTGTCGAACTACACACTCGCCGCAGCAAGAAAATAGGCCGCGAAGCGTTCATTTCCAAACCGCCTATGGCGACTCCCGCCTAACGGCCGGCGACGTAATCGAGTATTTTTCTTCACTGGACGGCCATCCGAAAGGGTGGACGTCCAGCTTTGTCGAATCGCCCTGGCTTATTTGTGGGCTTAACCGACCGTCAGTAAGTTGACATTCACTTATGAACAACCGTCTCCGTCTCACCGCGCTGTTGCTGGTTTGCCTGGTTTTTGCCGGCCCGGCAGGTGCGCAGCAAACGGTCTTCGCCAGCAATCCGCCTGTGGCCTTGGACGAACACGCCCGCGCCATCAACTTCATTTGGACCCTCCTCGCCGGGTTCCTCGTCATGTTCATGATGGCCGGCTTCGCACTCGTCGAAACCGGTATGTGTCGCGCGAAAAATGTCGCGCACACCATGAGCATGAATTTCCTGGTCTATTCCCTCGGCATGATCGGCTTTTTCGTTTGCGGATACGCCTTCATGATGGGCGGCGTCAACGGCGCTCCCGCCGGTTCCGGCGCTCCCCTCATCGGCGGACCCCATTCCCTCGAACTCTACGGCGGACCCGCCCTCAGCCACATGCTCTATCTCACCATCGCCGGAAAACACTGGGGAATCTGCGGCCTCAGCGGATTTTTCCTCAGCGGAAACGCCATCACGCCCGGCGTGCTGGTCCTCTTTTTCTACATGATGGTTTTCATGGACACCTCCGCCACCATCCCCACCGGCGCACTCGCCGAGCGTTGGAGCTTCAAAAGCTTCAGCTTCTTCAGCGTCTGCGTCGGAGCGTTCATCTACAGCGCCTACGGCTGCTGGATGTGGGGCGGGGGATGGCTCGCCAGCCTCGGTGTCAACTGCGGCCTCGGCCACGGCGCGGTCGATTACGCCGGCTCCTCCGTCGTCCATCTTCAGGGCGGAACCCTCGCCTTCATCCTCGCATGGATGATCGGACCGCGCATCGGAAAATACGATAAAGACGGAAACCCACGCCCCATCTTCGGCCATCACATGCCGATGGTCATCATCGGCACCTTCATCCTCGCCTTCGGATGGTTCGGCTTCAACGCCGGCTCGTCCCTGTCCGGCACCACCGATCGCATCGGACTCATCGCCGTCAACACCATGCTCGCCTCCGGCGCTTCCTCCGTCGCCGCCTGCTTCTTCGTCTGGAAAAAGTACGGAAAGCCCGACCCGTCCCTCATGTCCAACGGCATGATCGGCGGACTTGTTGCCATCACCGCTCCGTGCGCCTTTGTCAGCCCACTGGCCGCCTTCTTCATCGGCATCGTGGCCGGCCTGATCGTCGTCGCCAGCGTGATGTTCATGGAACGCAAGGGCATCGACGACCCCGTCGGCGCCATCAGCGTCCACGCCGTCGGCGGATTGTGGGGCATCCTCTCCGTCGGACTCTTCGCCAACGGGACCTACGGCGACGGCTTCAACAACGTCTCCGGCAACATTGTCGGTCTCTTCTACGGCAACCATTCCCTCAAACAACTCGTGGCCCAAATCATCGCCGCCGCGACCTGCATCGCCTGGAACATCGTCATCGGCGGAACCATATTTTTCCTGATCGGCCGCTGGCTTGGCTCCAATCGCGTTCGTCCCGAAGTGGAGATCGCCGGTCTGGACATCCCCGAAATGGGCGCTCCCGGCTATCCCGAATTCATCACGCACGTATCCCAGGAGCAGATCGGCGAATCGGAAGTCATGGGCAGCCGAACCGCCGGATAGTAATCCTCGGCCTCGACATTGACCGATCTTTCATTCAGCTTAAAATCAAACGAGCAGAAATCTTCGGCAGCGTAGCTCAGTTGGCAGAGCAAGGGATTCATAAGCCCTAGGTCACAGGTTCGAGTCCTGTCGCTGCTATTCGTCAAGCCGCCACTATCGATTGCGATCAGCTTCAAGTTTCTTGAAGCGGTAAGAACTCCATTTATCTGTCATACGGTTCCGTAGCCGACGCCGGCCGGGGTTCGAGTTCAAACACATCCGCGGATTTGATGGTGACCTCACCCCGCCGAGCCACGGGCCCAGGAGCCGCGCGTTATCCTGGCGGAATTCGGGGGGAAGCGTCAGCCGGATCGCCGTGGCGGCAACAAAACTCGCCGTTTCTCCCGCTGGCGTGTGTCGAAACTTCCTCAATTCCGCTTCAAGCTCTGGCATGAGTTCGGGATGAGCCGCGATGATGGCGGATTCGTCCAGTTCCTTCCCGGCGCTGTTCGCCATCAGGCCGGAGATCAGACGAGCGATCGCTTGCTTTCGCTGGTTTGTTGCGCCGGTTCGAGTTGAATCTGGTTGCATTTCAAGGTGCCGAATCTTGCGGATGAATTGGACTGGGTAAGGTTCCGAAACTGCCAAGGCGACAGGATCCCGCGTTACTTCCCCAAATCGCCCAAGAGGCGCTGAAGCTTGTCCGCATGGGCGATGATCTGTCCGTCCGCCATCACCGTCAGCCCCGCGCCTTGTCCAAAGTGTTGCCCGGTGCGGTCCCAGATAATCGTCAGAATCCGCCCGTGATACAGCACGTTGTCCAGGCAGAACCAATCCCAGGTTCCGTCGGGGACCAGCGGGTTCACCACAACCGTTTGATCCGATCGGGGCCGCAGCCCGACCAGGCCGGAGATGATCAGATCGCAAAACGTGGAATGGTTATAGTATCGGCCCCGCTCAAGATCGGTGCGCAGCCATTGCCCGGTCTTTTCGTCGAGATACTCGCCGATGTACGGCTTGCCATTGAGATGCTGGCTCCTGACATACGTTTGCAGGGCTTGCAGATAGATTTTCTTCGTGACGTAGGGATTTGGATAATCGTTCAGCACGTTGGCCAGCGCGGTGAGAGTTTGCGACGTGGCAAACGGCCAGACGGGGCCGTCCCACTCGCAAGAGTGTCCCGAGCCGTGGGTGCGGAATCGCGGGTCGCGGCGTTCGGCGGTGGTGATGCCGAAGGGCGCCCAGAATCCGCGCGGATCGGTGAGTTGCTTCCATGCGGCTTCGTAGCCGGGGTCGGGCAATTCGAAATACCAGGGGATGAATCCGATCTCTTCGCGGGCCGTGGAGAACGTTCCGTTTTCCCAGCGTATTTTGAAAAACAGCGCCTTGGGATCCCAGAGCTTTTCCTGCACGGCCTTCTTGATGGCCGCAGCCTTGGCGGTGTAGAGCGTGGCGATGTCCTGCCTGCCGGCCAGGTCCGCCACCGCAGCGATCGCCAAGGCATTGCCGTACATGTAGCTGTTGATGCTCGGCCGCCGCCCCTTGGCTTTGCGGTCGCCGTTGATGGAATCTTCCATCGCGTCCCGGGCCTCCTGCTGCCAATACAAACCGTCATCGCCAAGATGATCTTTTTCCCATTGCTGATCGTCATGCAGAAAATCATCGAGCATGGAGACGATGAACGCGCGGTCGCCGTTGACGAGATATCGCTGATACGCCGCCCAGACGGTCCAACTGCTATAATTGTGCATATCGTGCGGCTTGCCGCCGGTGCCGCGCAGCCAATAAAGTACGTCCTGATCGAGATATTTGTTGTCGTGAATCCATCGGCCTTCGTAGATATGGTGGCCGACAGCGCTGCTTACAGGCTTTCTGCCCAGGAACTCGCTGATTGCGATGAAATCCTCCACCTGACGGATGTGCTTGCGGTATGTCCACCAGCGGAAATAGTACATCTCCTCGACGCCCGGATCGGGACATTCGAACATCGGGACGTTCTGAGTCATCCAATCCCACGCCTTGGCGTCGGGGATCAGGTTGACGACTTTCTCAGGATCCATCGCGTTAAACGAATCCACGTAGTGCCGAACATCCTCGGGACGAATGACCCGAGCCCTGCCGCGCGAGGCAACAGCCAGGGCAACGCAGAAAAAAAGAGCGGCAAATTTTAATCGGTCCATCATCAAAGCTACGGCGCATTTTACCCGGATGGCGAATCAAAACAGCGGTTCAATGCAGAGATGAATCAGCAAATACGCGATGGCCGCCATGAACGCGGCACAGGGAATGGTGAGGATCCACGCCATGACGATGCGTTGGCCCCAGATCCATCGGACCGATCGGACGCCGTGGGTGGTGCCGACGCCCAGAATCGAGCCGGTGATGGCGTGCGTGGTGGAGATCGGGATGCGACCGATGGTGGCGCCGATGATGGTGGCGGCGGCTGAAAGTTCGGCGCAGAAACCACTGACCGGCGACAGGCGGGTGATGCCTGAACCCATGGTTTTGACGATTCGCCAGCCGCCGAAGATCGTCCCCAGCGCGATGGCGCCGTTGCAGGCAAGAATAATCGGCAAGCCGTATTCGTGGTGGACCCACGGCAAGTGATAGCTGCCGTAAACGGTCCACTTTTTGTATCCGCCGGCCGTGAGGAGCAGGACGATGACGCCAATGGTTTTCTGGGCGTCGTTTCCGCCGTGGCCGAGGCTGTAGACCCCGGCGCTGAACAATTGCAGTCGGCGAAAGATGGTGTCCACCCGATGCGGCACCGTTCGTCGAAAAATCCACGCGACGGCGATCATGTTCGCCGCCCCCAGCACGAATCCGATCACCGGCGAGAGAAACAGGAACAGCAGCAGCAACCCCCATCCCTTGCCGACGATGATGACCCGCAACCCCGCCTTGGCAACCGCCGCGCCGGCGATTCCGCTGACCAGCGCGTGGGACGAACTGGTCGGCAGCGCCAGGAGCCAGGTGATAATATTCCAGATGATCGCGCCCATGAGCCCGCCGAGCACCACGAAGACATCCACAAAATGGGTGTTGACCAGCCCCGTGCCGATGGTTTGCGCCACGCCGGTTCCAAAAACGAACGCGGCCGCGAAGTTGAAAAATGCCGCCCACGCCACCGCCTGCGCCGGCGAAAGCACGCGCGTCGAGACGACCGTGGCGATGCTGTTCGCCGCGTCGTGAAAGCCGTTCAGAAAGTCGAAGACCAGCGCAACGGCAATGATGGAAAAGACGAGGATCAGGTTGGCGCTTGACCCTTGCGCGGGACCGGCGGCTGCGATGAAGGCGGGGAAAGTCATCTTGATTCAGGACGGCGGAGTGATCTATCCATTTTTCAGCACGATCCGCTCGATCGTGTTCCCGACGTCCTCGCAACCGTCGATGGCTTCCTCGATATAGTCGTACAATTTCGTCCACTTCATCACGTCCAGAGGCGGCGTTTGCCCTTCGAACAACTTGCTGGTCGCGGCGTGGTTCACGTCGTCGCCAACGCTCTCCAGACGATGAATTTCGATCAGCATGTCCTTCAGTTCCGACAGCTTCCGCGTTTTGCGCAGCCGATGAACGGCCTCGCTCAGCGCCACCGTTGCCTGCACCAGCACATCCGTCTGCTGCTTGAATAGCGACGGCATCTCGGCCACGTGGTAAATCTTGAACCGCTTGGCCAGCGCATCGATCGTGTCGATGATGTCATCCATCCCGTTCACCAGCTCGTGGATATCCTCCCGGTCGAACGGCGTGATGAACGTCTGATCCAAACGTTCCAGGGCCTTGTGCGTAAGTTCGTCAGCCTGATGTTCCTCCTGCCGGATGCGCTGCAATTCGGTGTCGATCTCGGGAAACTGCCGGGCCAGTTTTCGCAGGTGTTCGGCACACGAGATCGCATGGCGAGCCAGCCCTTCAAACAGATCGAAAAAGACAGTGTCTCTGGGAAGAAGATGGAACATGTTTTTCGACTCCCAAATTTGGCCCGGGCACGCTTCCGCCAAGAATTGGACAGGCGAACTGGAATTGTACGGCCGAATCGGGCCAAGACAAAACGAGGAGAATTGCTCGACAAGATATATAGTTCGTTCCCGCCCCTTTTTGACCGGCCCACACTGCGGGCCGCGTTATACGGCGAATCGGGGTCACCCACGCGGAATATGCCCTCAAAACCCCCAACACCCCGCTCCATACTCCCCTGCACGGTTGCTCCCGCGGCTTCGGCAGCGTATCATAGTGTGCTGTTGTCTCACGCGCGAAGATTCATTTTCGCGGGGGGTGTGCGAATAGTTTGACCCGGAATAAACAATGACAGTCATGGCAAAACATATTGATCCGGTCCTGGAACGAGTCGGCATCAAAGAGCGGGCCAAGATCGATAAGCATCTGGCCGCCTGCGACGCCGAGTCGTCGGCGATTCATGGCCGCCTCTGGCGGCGAATCGTCGGAATCCTCGGTGAACTCGCGCCCCTTTCCATGCAATCGGCAGGGAACAACACCTGGCGATTTTTCATCGCCGACGGAAAATACCGCATGCAGGTATTCGCCTTGGAGGACCCGTTTGACGGAATGCTGCGCATCTATCTTCCGGATGTTTTGAAGGAAGCGATGAAAGCCAAGATATTGGCGAAAACCGCAAATCTGGAGACGTTCACCGTCGCCGGGTCGGGATCGCGCCTGAAGGTCGAAGCCCTGGGAACCGCCGAGGCCGCCGACGCGCCGCCGCATTACAAGCACATGCTGGGTTGGAATCGCAAGGCTCTGCGCCTGACCGTTTCGACCACCGAGTCCGACGACACCGTGGATCGTGTTGTGCAATCCCTGGCTTCACTGGCGGCAAAACATTGGGTCTCCACCGCCGCTGCCGCTCCTGCCGAATGATCTCACGGAAAAAGAAAAGGGAGCCGCGGTCGCGACTCCCATAAAGGTTCCAAACAAATCAGCGATTTAGTATCGGCTGCGGCCGTATCCACCGCCGCCTCCGCCACCACCACCCCCGCCGCTTCGGCCACCGCTGCGGCCGCCTCCGCCACCGCCGAATCCGCCTCGCCCACCACCGCCGCCGCCGCCATGCGGACGATCGGCTCGTGGCTTGGCCTCATTGACGGTCAAGGCTCGGCCTTCCATTTCAGTCCCGTGCAGCGCTGTGATCGCCGCCTGGGCTTCCTGATCGCTGCCCATCTCCACGAAGCCGAAGCCTTTGCTCCTGCCTGTGTCCCGGTCGCTGATCACTTCGGCCGATTGCACGGTGCCATGGGCGCCGAACAAAGTTTCCAACTGCGAAGCGGTGACGCTGTAACTCAGATTCCCCACGTATAGCTTATTGCCCATAAGGGCCTCCACAATGAATGCATATCGCCCGCATTTTTTCTTTCAGGGCGAAAATGAAAGGGATCGCTGTTCCGATCCGGAAAGTAGGCAGGCGATTGAGGAGCAGTAGATCGGTAAATCTGGCTACCGTGTCTCTTTCGACGAACTTACTGAAAGCTAGTCTATAGGACCGTTAGAGCTAAGTCCAGACTTACCAAGTTCCATACATTGAGCGGGCAAGCAGTGAACAAGATGATCGTTGCGCTCTTCGCGACGGCGCACCAACTCGTATATACCAAAACGTTGCCGCCGCTGACCCCGCTGGCTACCCTGAAAATGGTCCCAACTACCGTCTGCAAATGGCTTATGGGACCATTTACCGGCAACCCGGCGGTTTCAGCCGTTACAAAAACCCCATAGATAGCAGTCTCCGCTTACGACCAGGTTCCCCAAAAATATCACGTTACCTGCTCTGCCCCAAGCTCCATTATCCCTCCCGGAGTGACCAGGACATTGCCTTGAGGTTCGTCACGATGGAATATGCCTCAGCCGGCGCGGTGAAGACCACCGACGACCCGGTGAGAGGAGTTCAATTGGACGAAGCGGATGGGTCCCATTGCCGGCAATGCGCCGCGGGCGACGGAGACGGCTGCACGCGGCTGTTCAAACGGCACGAGCCGAAGATCGCGCGTCAGATGTGGCGATTTTCCCGCGACCGTGCCGTGCACGCGGAACTCGTCCAGGAAGTTTTCGTCCAGGCGTACCTGTCGTTGCACCGCTATCGGCCCACGTCGGCGCCGTTCGAACATTGGCTCGCGCGAATCGCCACCCGCGTCGGCTATCGGTTCTGGAAACATCAGGCTCGCCGCAAAAGAACCGAATCGCTGCACGGATTAACTCTCGCCGCGCCCGCAAGCGCCGCCGGCGATGCCGAGGAAGCGGCCCAAACGCTGCACGATCTCCTGGCTCAATTGCCCGCGGCCGACCGGCTGGTCCTGACCCTCATGTACTTCGACGAATGTAACATCAGCGAAATTGCCGGCCGCACCGGATGGAACCAGGCGATGACCAAGATGCGTCTTTACCGGGCCCGTCGCCGGCTGCGGCGAATCATCGAACAAAAAAATCTCACGGAGTTTCTCTTGGGAGCAAGTCATGGATCCGCTTGAAGCCGTGGAAGCGCTCGCCCGCCGCGCCCGCGCGGAAAGAGCGCCGCAAACCGATGTGAGGATCGCCGCCGTTGTGTCGGCCGGCCGTCGCGAGCAGCGGCTCATGCCGCTGGCGTGGTCCGCCGGACTGTCGGCGATCGCGGCGTGCATCGTGCTTGCTCTCGCGCTGCATTCAAATAAATCCACGAGCACGGACCCCATTGCGCCGCTTTTTCAGGCGGCGGAGGTGCAATTGCCATGAGCGAACCGACGCCAGCAGCTTCAGAATATGCGCTCCCTCCGCGACCTCGGCGGGGGCGGTTGGCCGCGACGATCCTTCTGGTCGCGATTATTTTTGTCGCGGGTGGCGCGACCGGATGGGGCGTAGCCATTCTCTATCGCCCGCCGCCGCCGATGGGCATGGAACCGCCGGCGCCGCCCGTCAACGTCATGGTTGCCCGACTGCGAGAGGATCTCCTCTTGTCGAACGACCAAGCCACGCAGGTGAAGGAAATCTACAAGCAACGTAACGATGCCTTGCAGGCAATCCGTGAACAGATGGGTCCGCAACTTAAATCACAATACGACAAGCTGAACCAGCAGATGAAACAGGTGCTGAATCCCCAGCAATTTCAAAGATGGCACGAGCGTTTCGAGGACATTCGCAATCGGATGCTGCCGCCCCCGCGTCCACCCATGCGCGACGGAATGGGCACGCCCGGTGACGGTCCTCCTCCTTTTCCCCCGGGAGGTGGCCCGCCCCCATAAAACCTGCGGGATTGCCGTCCCGCGGTCTGCGACCGACAGACAACGTCATCAACTTTTAATGCAAATCTTTTGCCGAAAGTTATCGGTTCCGCCCCGGTCGCCTCCGCTTACAATCACCTTCCCGGCACAACCGCCGGAAAAGGATTTGTGGAATGCTGAATCGCACCGCGTGTCTCGCGATCCTGGCCCTGTTTGTTCATGCCGCAACCACCCTGGCTTCCGGCGGGACGGTCAATGGCATCGCGGCCGACATCATCGTCACGCCCGACGGCGACGGTGATTTCAAAACCGTCCAGGCCGCGATCGATTCCATTGCCACTGACAACGCCAGCCCAAAGCTCGTTTTCATCAAGCCCGGAACCTATCACGAAAAAATTCGTATCGAACAACCATTCGTGCACTTGATTGGACAGGATGCCAAGACCACGATCCTGACGTTTGACGATTACGCAAAAAAGCTCGGCCCCACCAGCAGGCCGCTGGGCACATTCGGGTCTATCAGCGTCATGGTGACCGGCAAGGGATTCCAGGCCGACAACATCACACTCGAAAACCCCTCCGCCCCGCGCAAGATCGTGGCGCAGGCGGTGGCGCTGGGCGTTAATTCCGATCGCGCGATCTTCCGCAATTGCCGGATGCTCGCGAATCAGGACACGCTCTACGCCAATTCCGGCCGGCAGTATTATTACAACTGCCTGATCAGCGGAGACGTCGATTTTATTTTCGGCAACGCCGCGGCCGTGTTCGATCACTGCGAAATTCACAGCACGGGCAAGGGATATCTCACCGCCCAATCGCGCACCAGCGATGCGCAGGACACGGGATACGTCCTGACGGATTGCAAGCTGACCGCCGACTCCGCCGTGCCCGATGGCTCAGTGTATCTCGGCCGTCCTTGGCGGCCCTACGCGCGGGTGGTCTATCTGCATTGCGACCTGGGTCCGCAAATTAACCCCGCCGGCTGGCTGAAATGGAGACCCGCCGATACCGACATGAAGGCATTTTACGCCGAATTCGCCTGCGCCGGCCCCGGCGCGGTCAACGGCCAACGCGTCGATTGGTCGCGCCAGTTGACCCCGGCGGAAGCCCACCAGTTTTCAAAGGAAAATTTTCTCAAAGGCGATGATGGCTGGGCGCCGTGGAAGGACAATCCACCCACGACACGACCATGAGTTGAACTTCCGATTTCGGATTCCGGATTCTCCCTCACGCAATCCGGCACGCCTCGTCAAACTCCAGCCTCGGATTCCGCGGTTGCAGCTTCGATGGATCGCCGTAGCCGATGTTGATGAGGAAGTTGGATTTGTACCGGCCATCGGGAAAAAACTCGGCGTCGACTTTGGCGTTATCGAATCCCGACATCGGCCCGCAATCCAGACCCAGCGACCTGGCGGCGATGACGAAATAAGCGCCTTGCAGCGTGCCATTGCGGAACGCATGGGTTTTGGTTCGTTCGGCGCTTTCCGGCTTGGCAAAAACATCGCGAAAGCCGGGGGCCTGCGGAAACAGCCTGGGAATGAATTCATAGAATTGCAAATCGTATGCAATGATGGCGGTAGCCGGCGCCGCCATGGTTTTCTCGACATTGCCGCCGTCCAGCAAGGACTTGAGCCGCTCCTTGGCAGCTTTGGATTTCACGAAAACAATGCGCATCGGCATCGTGTTTGCCGAAGTCGGCCCCAGCTTCGCCAGATCGTAGGCGGCGCGAAGCACGTCATCGCTGACAGGCTTGGGGAGCCATACCGAGTAAGTTCGGGCCTCACGAAAAATCACATCGAGACACTGATCGGAAATCGGATTTGCCATTTGCGCTGTCTGCCTTTCATAATTTGAATTCGATTGACGATAGGCGCGAACCAGTGAAACTTCCATTTAACGCTGCATCGGATCGGCGCTGCTGGAGATGATGACGCCGGCCGACTTCATTTCCGCGACCGCCGCATCCACGTCGCCCGGCTGAAGATTCACGCCGCGGCAGGCGTCCAGGATCAGATTCGTGCGAAGGCCAAGCTGAATGGCGTCCAGAGCGGTGAATTTCACGCAGTAATCCGTCGCCAGGCCGCAGATATGCACCTCTTGAATTCCCCGCTCGGCCAGGAATTGGTCCAGCCCGGTGGACCGGCGTCGTCCATTGTCGAAAAACCCGCTGTAGCTATCAACGTTCGCATCAATCCCCTTGCGGAAAACGCGGGTGAATCGGGCCGTGTTCAACGATGCCGGAAACTCTGCGCCCACCGTCTGTTGCACGCAATGGACCGGCCAGAGAATCTGGCTCACGCCATGCAGGTCGATCCGCTCGCCCGCCTTTTTCTCCGGGTGATTGGCGGCAAAGCTGCCGTGATCCGGCGGATGCCAGTCCTGCGTGGCCACGATCAGATTAAAACGCTCCATCAGGCCGTTCACGATGGGAATAATGCGGTTTCCTTCGGGTACGGCCAGCGCGCCGCCAGGCAGAAAGTCGTTCTGGATATCAACCACGATGATAGTTTTGGCGGACATGGCGAATCCTCGCGGGTCTGTCGTATCATAGTCGCCGATGCGGACTTCGTGGACTATTGTTTTCCTGCTGGCGGCCGCGGCGCCCCTCCTGGCCCAAACCTATCCCCAGACTGCTCCCTCCAGTTATTACTTTTCGATCACTCCGAACGGCCGGTCCGATTGGAGCCTGGGCTGCGACTGCCCGCCGCCGGATGAGCGCGGCGTTGTCGGCACGGACCGCCTCGGGGATTACCATCAAACCACGATTCGCTTCTGCAGCGAGGGCGTCCCCCTCACCGAAAGGATTCGCTCTTACGACAAAAGACCGGTGACGCTGTTTTGCCTGACATATCAGGCGGCGTCGGACAAACCGCTGGTGTCGTTTCCCGATTTCGATCACTTGCCGCGGGATTTTCATATCCTGAGCTTTCGCGAAAAAGCGTTTTCTCCCCCAACGTTCGATTCTTCCAGCGACGGTGGGCCCCAGGTGATCTTCAACAATGCCGGCGACGCGTTCATCATCTCGCCCGCATCGCATTATCTCATTCAGACGATCAGCCCGGACGCGAAGCACAACATCACCAGCCGGCTCCGAGATACGGTAAGAAACATCCCCGCCGGATTTACTCAGCAAACGCTCGTCGTCCACGGCAACGGAATCAACCGGACCTGGGACGAATGGGGCAAAGCGGTTGCCGATCTGCAAGGCGTCAAACGGCCCGGCAATGACGCCGATGTCTCGCTGAAATATCTCGGTTACTGGACGGACAACGGTACCTACTATTATTACAACTACGATCCCAAACTCGGCTATGCCGGGACGCTTTTGGAACTGGCCGCGCATTTTCGTGCCGCGAACATCCCCGTGAAGTATCTGCAATTGGATAGCTGGTGGTATTACAAATCGCTGACCGGTCCCGACGGGAAACCTGGCAAGACGAAGAATTCGAAGTTCCCCCAAGGGCAATGGAATCGCTACGGCGGATTGCTGGAATACCAGGCGGATCCCGCGGTCATTCCGCAGGGACTGGCCAAGTTCCAGCATGAATTGGGTTTGCCGCTCATCACGCACAATCGCTGGATCGATCCCGCCAGCCCCTATCTGAAGCATTATCGCATCGCGGGATATGCCGCCACCGATCCGAAATGGTGGCACGACATCGTGGGATACCTGCAATCCAGCGGTGTGGTGACCTACGAGCAGGATTGGCTCAGCGAAATCTATCCGCATTCCCCTGAACTGTCCGAAACGGTCACCGCCGGCGACGATTTCCTCGATGGAATGGCCAACGCATGCGCGAGCGACGGGCTGACAATGCAATACTGCATGGCCGACCCTTGCTTCTTCATGCAGGGAAGCAAATATCCAAACTTGACCACCATCCGCACCAGCGACGACCGCTTGAAGCGCGATCGCTGGCACAATTTTCTCTACACCTCCCGTTTGGCGTCGGCACTGGGGATCTGGCCCTGGACCGATGGATACCTCACCTCGGAAACCGACAATGTTCTTTTGTCAGATTTGTCGGCCGGCCCCGTGGGTTTCGGCGACGAGATTGCCACGGAGGACCAGGCCAATATTTTCAAAGCCGTTCGCACCGACGGCGTGATCGTCAAGCCGGATGTTCCAATCATCCCGGTGGATTCGGACTACATCGCCGAGGCAAACCATCAGCGCCGCGCCATTGTGGCCAGCACCTACACCGACCACGATGGATTGCGAACACACTACGTCCTCGCGTTCACGACCCGGCCCGATGTAACCGTCGCGACGATTTCATTGAGCGAGATCGGTGTCGCGGGGCCGGCCTATGCATACGATTTTTTCCATGGAACGGTTCGGCCGGTGGAGAACACTTTCCAGACGCGACTGGGCAGCGGCAGATTCGGCTATTTCGTCATTGCCGAGCCCGGCCTCAGCGGGATCGCGCTGTTCGGCGACATGGGCAAATTCGTATCCGCTGGTAAGCAGCGCATCGCCTCTCTGCGTCAGGAAAAAGGGAAACTGATCGCCGAGGTGGTCTTCGCGAAGGGAGAAACCACTCTGACCTTGCATGGATGCTGCGCGAATCGGCCGGAAATCCGCCTGGAAAAACAGAAATTGAATGCCGCGTTTGACCCCGCGTCGAAGCATTTCACCGTCGAGATAACTCCGCCCACGGATGCGAAAACGGCCGACGATGGAACCAAACGCGTTGTTGTGGTAATGGAAAATAAATAGATAATTTCAGACAGAGAATATTTCGCGTTCGGGAAGATGGAATGCACCTCAGAGACGCAGAGAGCGCAGAGAAAAATGGGGAGGAAGACCAACAAATTGGAAATTTCACTCCGAATTTATCTGCGCGCTCTCCGCATCCCTGCGGTGCAATTCTTTTGCTGAGAAACCCAAAAGTCAGTTTGCGTAAATAATCGGCGATGGCGCAGGCGAAAATTGAAACTCCCGCAGAGCAGGCCGCGTCGGTTGGACTTCTGCGCCAACGAGGCGGATTGCCGCGCCTTCAGGAATTGGGGCTGATCATCGTCATCGTCATCATGGCGATCGGTCTGAGCATCCTGGGGTACGTCGCGGCCTAGCCCGGCGAGAGCAATACGTTCCTGAACGCCGGCAACCTGATCGACCAAGTCGCCACGCCCATGTCCTATTTCGCGATCATGGCCGTGGGGTGGGGGTTCCAATGAAGCGAATGAAACTAACCGCCATTATTCAGAAAGAAGGCAAGAGCTACGTTGCCCTCTGCCCCGAGTTGGTTATTGCAAGTCAGGGAAACTCCAAGCGGCAAGCACGCCGCAATCTTCAGGAAGCGGTCGAAGGTTTTTTTGAGACGGCGGGCAAGGCAGAAATCAAGAGCCGCTTGGCCGCCAAAAGCTACATTGAGAACCTCGAGGTGAGAGTTGCCTAAGCTCCGCCTGACGTCAGGTCGAGAAGCCTGTCGCATCCTCAAGATACATGGATTCGTTTTCGTTCGTCAAAAGGGTGCAGTCATCGAATGATGCAAAATCGCCTCGCCGCGACGACCATCACCATCCCTGTGCCCGATCACAAAGAACTGCGTTTGGGCACGCTTCGTTCGATCATTCGTCAATCGGGCCTTCCGCGCAAGGTCTTCGAAAGCTAAGGCCAAACTACCGCTTTCACGTCGCATCCGATGATGCTTCGGCCAGCGGCTTTTCGCCTTTTTCCTCGGCGGTGTTGAACGCCTCGAAATACAAATGCTTCTCGCCGACCTCTTCGGCCTTGACGGTGACGCGCACCAGGTCCTTGCCTTTGAAATTGCCGCGGAGGATTTCCTCGCTCAGCGGGTCTTCCACGTGCTGCTCGATGGCACGCCGCAGCGGGCGAGCGCCGAAATCGCTGTTGGTTCCCTTGTCGATCAGGAAATCCTTGGCATCCTGCTCCAACTCGATCCGCACGCCGTGCTCAATCAGCCGCTTGCAGACCTTGTTCAACTCGAATTCCACGATGGCTTCCAGGTTCACCCGGCTCAGAGGCCGGAACACGATCACGTCGTCCAATCGCCCGATGAATTCGGGTCGGAAATACCGCTCGATTTCCTTGGTCAATGTCGTCTTGATTGTCTGATACGTGCGCTCTTCCTTCTCGCCCTTGCGGCTGGGCTGAAGCCCGAACTGCGGGCCGCCGTCCTTGATGAGTTCCGCCCCGATGTTGCTGGTCATAATCAGCACCACGTTGCGGAAATCCACGTGCCGGCCAAAGCTGTCCGTCAACCGTCCTTCTTCCATGATCTGAAGCAGCATGTTGAACACGTCGGGATGCGCCTTCTCGACTTCATCCAGCAACACGACGCTGTAAGGCCGGCGGCGAATGCGCTCGGTGAGCTGGCCGCCTTCCTCGTAGCCGACGTACCCCGGCGGGGCGCCGATGAGCCGGCTCACGTTGTGCTTCTCCATGTACTCGCTCATGTCGATCTGAACCAGGGCGTCGTCGTCGCCGAACATGAATTCCGCCAGCGCCTTCGACAACAGCGTCTTGCCAACGCCAGAAGGCCCAAGGAACAGGAACGACCCCATCGGCCGATGCGGATCTTTCAAACCCGACCGTGCGCGGCGGATCGTTTTGCTGATCGTCTTGATCGCCTCGTCCTGCGACACGACCCGCTTGTGCAGTTCGTTTTCCAGTTCCAGCAGCCGCTGCGCTTCCTCTTTTTCCAGACGGGTCAGCGGAACGCCGGTCATCTTGCTGACGACCTCGGCGATGACTTCATCATCCACCACGCCGTCAACTTCCTTGGCTCGCTCGCGCCATTGCCGCTGCATCTCCTCTTTCTTGGCCCGCAGCCCTTCGGCCGAATCGCGCAGCTTGGCGGCTTCCTCGTACTCGGCGTTTCGCACCGCCTCGTCCTTTTGGATGCTCAGCCGCTCGATCTGCTCCTCGATTTCCGCCAGGTTCGGCGGCTTGGTCATGCTGCGGAGCCGAATGCGCGCCCCAGCCTCGTCCACCACGTCGATGGCCTTGTCCGGCAGGCACCGCCCGGTGATGTACCGGTCCGATAACTCCACGGCTGCGACCAGCGCCGAATCCAGAATCTGCACCCGGTGGTGGGCCTCATACCGATCGCGCAATCCTTTCAGGATTTCGATGGTATCGGTCGTGCTTGGGGGCTCCACCGTGATCGGCTGGAATCGCCGAGCCAGGGCCGCATCTTTCTCGATGTACTTGCGGTATTCGTCGAAGGTTGTTGCGCCGATGCACTGAATCTCGCCGCGGGAAAGGGCCGGCTTCAGCACGTTGCTCGCGTCGATCGCGCCCTCCGCTCCGCCGGCGCCAACCAGAGTGTGCAACTCATCAATAAATAGAATGACGTTCTTGGCCCGGCGGACTTCGTTCATGACGGCCTTGATCCGTTCTTCGAACTGGCCGCGGTATTTCGTGCCGGCCACCATCATGGCCAGGTCGAGTACGACGATCCGCCGATCGTGCAGCAGTTCCGGCACGGTGCTGGAGATGACCATCTGGGCCAGCCCCTCCACGATGGCCGTCTTGCCGACGCCCGCCTCGCCCAGCAGAACCGGGTTGTTCTTCTGCCGGCGGCAGAGGATTTGGATGACCCGCTCGATCTCTTTCATTCGACCGATCACCGGATCAAGCTGCCCCTCCCGCGCCAGTTCGGTCAAATCGCGGCCGAAGCTGTCCAGGGCGGGCGTTTTGCTCTTGCGGTTCTGCCCTTGTTTTTCCTGTGCTTGGGGTTCTTCGCTTTCCACACCAGCTCCCAATAGATTGAGAACCTCTTCTCGAACTTCCTCTAGTTTCAGGCCCAGATTCATCAACACCTGGGCCGCCACGCCGTCATGTTCGCGCAGCAATCCGAGCAAAAGGTGTTCCGTTCCTACATAGTTATGATTCAGGTTCCTGGCTTCCTCAATGGCGTATTCAATGACCTTTTTGGCCCTGGGGGTTTGGGGCAATTTGCCCATCGTCACCATGTCGGGGCCGCTCTTGACCAATTTTTCGACTTCCAGCCTGACCTTGCGCAAATCCACATCAAGGTTCTTCAGCACGTTGGCGCCGACGCCGCTGCCTTCCTTAACCAGACCCAGCAGGATATGTTCCGTGCCGATATATTCATGGTTAAAGCGCTGGGCCTCCTGATTGGCCAGAGCCATCACCTTTCTCGCCCGATCCGTAAAACGTTCAAACATGTCCATCTCCTACTTGGCCGGCAGGGTTGAGTGCCGACCCCTCACCGAAAATTCAGACACAGCGCGCAGCGGCATCACATCCATGCACAGCCGCGGCGGGGAGGCCTTCGATTGTAGGGGGGTATCACCCATAATCAAGCCGATTGCCTTAGTCGCCACATCGTTATATCGGCTTGAGTTCTACGTTCGATAAAGCCGAAGGATCGGATCGGCGAAAGTTGCATCACAACGCTACATTGCCGATAAACGGAATTGCTCTTACCAGGAACGCCGCCCTTGCCGTTGATTCATCAGGTCCTCGACCTCTTCCTCCATCTTGACAAGCACCTCAACGGCTTCGCGACGGCCCACCAAATCGGCGTCTACGTGCTTTTGGCCATCATCATCTTCTGCGAAACAGGCCTGGTTGTCTGGCCGTTCCTCCCCGGCGATTCGCTCCTGTTCGCGGTAGGAGCCCTGGCGGCAGCGCCCGGTTCCCCCATCAGCCTGCCCTGGATGATCGTCCTGCTCTGCCTGGCCGCCAATTGCGGCGATCTGGTGAATTACACCGTCGGTTGGCGCATCGGCCCCAGAATCTTCAGCGGCGAATCGTCCTGGCTGCTGAACAAGCGTCATCTCGCCGAAGCCCATCGCTTTTACGAACGCCACGGCCGAAAGACGATCATCCTCGCCCGATTCCTCCCCATCATCCGCACGTTCGCCCCGTTCGTTGCCGGGATCGGGCAGATGCCCTTCGCCCGCTTCATCGGCTTCAGCGTCAGCGGCGGAATTCTATGGGTGGTGACGGTTTCGCTCGCGGGGTTTTACTTCAATCAGATCGAATTCGTCCGAACGCATTTCCAGCTCGTGGTTTTGGCGATCATCGTGATCTCCGTGATCCCAGCCGTCGTCCACGCGCTCCAACCGCGCCGCCGCGCTTCCGAAACCCAAATCCCCGTTTAGCTTCCCGGCCAAAAGCCTCGGGATGTTCATCCCGCGGGTCTTCCAACCCCTACAACCCCGCCTTCGCGATCAATTCCTGGCACCACGTCGGCTGCGCAAGATATCTCGGAATCGTCATAAATGCCCTGATCGACAATACCGCAAACGCGACGTTGAAGATCAGCATTACAAGAAGAGTCACGCCCGGCCCCACCGAGCTTGACATATTCTGCGTTCTCGCGACCAATCCCATTGAAATGATCTGCAACATCCCGCTGATGAAAAATAGAATGAACATCGTCAGCGGCGCCCACTGTTTCGATCGCCGGGTATCTCTCTCCGTGAAATAATAAAGCACGCAAATTCCCAGCATTACGATGATCACCGGAATTGCCCCCCGGGCAGTCTTTTGGCGATTCTGTTCCAGCAGGGCGCTGCCGGCCACGATGGACACAATGATGAAAAAGAGGGTCGTCATCAGCAGCAACAGCCTGTACAGCGAAGCCGCGGCCGTGATTTTCCTGCGAAGCTTTATGGCGCCGTCGAATTGATTCAGCCGCAAATCGTCCAGAGGCCAATCGCTGATGTCGCCCCTGGGCCGGCCGTGACCGCGAAGATTCACCAGCACCCGCTCCGGAATCCCCGCGGTCGGCGCGTAATATCCGATCGGCGCCGGACCAGGCTCCGCTATAACCGGCTCCGCGCAAGCCGGCTCCGCGGCTGGCGCAATGGCCAATACGGAATTCCCCAAAAGCTCCGGCACTTCACCCGCCGGCGCCCATGAGCCCATCCCTTCGCGCCAAACAAAATCCCCCGGCGTGACCTGCCCCTGCATGATCAACTCTTTTAGTTTCCCTAACGCCACCGGCCCGTCCTGTTGGCCGCCGCGCGCAAAAAACCATTTGGTTTTGCTTGTCATTAGCCTTCCCCGGTTCAGCTACTATTTATTTAAAATCGACACAACTCATACACCTCTTTATGACCGCCATTTACGCCGCTTTTTCCGCTGGAGTCTCCGGTCTTCTAACCCGATAAACCTCAGGGAGCAGCTTTCCAAATGACTCAGCCCACCAATCCCGAAATCGCGGAACTGGAACCCGCCTATTACTCCAATCCCGACTTTCTTCGTCTGCTCGATTCATCCCACTCCGACGACCTCCCTAACCCAGCCCAGCGCGGCAAAGCGCTCCTGGCATTTTCCACCGCGATGATCTGGCCAGGCTTCGGGCACGTCGTCGCCGGAAGGCCCGGGTGGGCCGGCACGTGGTTTGTCCTGTGGACTTGCATCGCCGCCGGCATCGTCTCCGTCTTTTTCTTCCCCTGGCTCCTGCCGCTTTGGATCGTGCTCCTTCCCCTCGGTCTGATCGTGCAACTCGCGCAATTGATCCACGCCGCTCACTGCGGCCGAACCTCGCCACACAAAATGCTCGCCAACCCCTTCGCGCGATTCGTCGTCGGCACAATGGCCGCGGCCCTCGCCTTGGCCGGCTACTGCGGCGCCATCCGCTACATGCAAAACAATTGGTTCGAACTCTGTTACAGCCCCACGCCCAGCATGAGCCCCGCTGTTTCCCCCGGCGATCTTTTCCTCAACTTCAAACTCGAGCCCGTTTACCGCTGGGATATCGTCGGCGTCAACACCTCGGCCAACTCAGGCATAGAGCATGCCAACCTCTGCAAACGCGTGGTCGGCATGCCCGGCGATCGCGTTGAAATCACCGGCAATGCGCTGCTCATCAACGGCAAGCCCGCGACGCTTCCTTCCGGCGTGGGCCCGTACATTCCGGTGGATACCTGGAATAACCCCCTGAGCGACCCCGAGCCTCTTTCCGCCGCCAACGGCTGCTGGGGCAAACCCATCACGCTCGGCCCCGACGAGTATTATCTCCTCGGCGACAACAGCCCCATTTCCGGCGACAGCCGATTCTGGCCCGGGGTTGAGGGCCACCAACCCGGCGCCATGCCCGCCGACCAATTGTGCGGCCGAATTGTCGGCATCGTCTGGCCCCCCAACCGCTGGCGCGTTTTCGATTCCTCCGCCTATCCCCACTGATGACGACGCCCCTTCCCCCCAAGCCGCGGGATAGCCATCCCTCGGGTCTTCTATTCGTCAGAAGCGCCGGATGCCCCTACAACCCCGCCTTCACGATCAATTCCTGACACCACGCCGGCTGGGCCAGATATCTCGGGATCGCCGCCAGCGCCTTCCACGACACGATCGCGAACGCCCCGTTGAAGATCAAGATCACGACGAGACCAACCACCGCGTCGGAGCCGGTTTGCGCCGAGCCCATCGAATGTGCGGTCACGATAATCGACGAAATCTGAACCGCGCCGCTGACTATAAAAATGATGAGCATCGTCAGCGGCGCCCACCGATGCGAACGCCGGGTCCCCCGTTCCGCGAAGTAGTACAACACCGAAAATGCCAAAAACAGGGCGACAAACGGCACGAAGCCGTACATCGCCGTGCGCATCCGGTTCTGGTTTTGCAACAAAGTGACGACTGCCGCGACGAAAAAACCGGCGAATGAAATAATTGCTAAAAACAGCAGCAGCCGATACAGCCCGGCCGCGCTCGTGATTTTTTTTCGTAATTTCAGCGCACTCTGGAACTGATTCAGTCGTTGATCGTCCAATGGCCAATCCCCCGTGTCTCCCGTGGGCCGCGCATGTCCACGAAGATTGAGCAGCGCCCGCTCGGGGATGCCCATCGCGGGCGCGTAATAGCCGATCTCCGCCGCCGCCACGGGCGCCGCCGGATTTGCCGCAAGCTCCAGCGTCTTGCCGGCCGGCGTCCACGCGCCCATCCCTTCATGCCACACCAAATCCCCCGGCCCGACCTCTCCCCGCCCGATCATCTCTTTCAATTCCGAGATCGTCACCGGTCCGCTCTGTTGTCCGCTCCGCGCAAAAAACCACCTCGTTTCGTTCGCCATGGTTTTTCCTCGTTCCCAAGGAGCCTTCGTCCAAACATCTTACGGCCAAATCGGCACGCCCTCCAACCCCACCGTTTCCGCGAGCCCGCACATGAGATTCGCGTTCTGCACCGCCTGCCCGGCGGCCCCCTTGCCAAGATTATCAATCGCTCCCAGCGCGATGATCGTCCCATCGCCCGCCGACGCGTACGAAACAAACACCAGATTCGACCCGGTCGCCCACTTCGTATGCGGCGGCTGATCCACCACGCGAACAAACGCCCGTCCCGCATAGAACTTCCGGGCCGCTTCCAGGCATTGCGTCGTCGTCGCTTTCCCCGGCAGATAACACGTCGCCAGAATTCCGCGAGTCATCGGAATCAAATGTGCCGTAAAAACAGCGCTCGCCCCGCCGGCGCCGGAAAGCTGATTCAACGTCGCCTCGATCTCCGGCACATGCGGATGCTTCAGCAGCCCGTACGCCGAAACGTCCTCATTCAACTCCGCGAACCCAAACTTGGCATCCACCCCCCCGCGCCCGGCTCCGCTCACGCCGGTCTTGGCATCAATGATGATCTGCCCCTTCTGAACCAGTCCCGCCGAGACGAGCGGCGCAATTGCCGTCAACGCCGCCGATGGATAACACCCCGGATTAGCCACGCGCGTTGCCGACCGAATCTTCTGGGGCCAAACATCCGCCAGTCCGTACACCCAGCCAGCCACATACCGATGATCCCCGCCCACATCGACGATCTTCATACCCTTCGCCACGTTGGCCAGCGCCGATTTCGATTGCCCCGTCGGCAGCGACGCGAACAACATATCCAGCGTCGGCAGCCGATCGGGATCCCATTTCTGAATGACAAGCTCCGCCAGCTTCGCCGATATCCCCGGAAATCGCTCGACAAGCTTTTGTCCCGCCGACGTTTCCCCGGCCGCGTAAACGACATCGAATTCCGGATGTCCCGTGCACAGGCGCAGCAACTCCCCGCCCCCATACCCGCTGACGCCCGCGATTCCGACCCGAATGGACATGCCGCAAAGATAATGGATTTGCCCCAAAATCGCACGCGAAGGGCACTCTGAGCGCGACTGGACAACACTGAACCGCTTTTGAATATAGACTAGTGTATGCTAGCTTAACGGTTCATCATAGCGAATTATCCTGGCAACGCTTGTGGTGGAGCGGCGGCGAGAGTGGTTGTCCCCTCTGTGTCCCCCAGGCGGCCAGCGTTCTAATTTGCACGGTTCGGATCGTCAGTATCGCTGCTCATCAGCATAAAAGAACCAAAACAAAAAGTTCATGGCGTTCCACAAGGATTCGGCCGCTTTTGATCCCAGATCGAGCAGTCTGTGTCGGCCGCGTTGCACAACCCCACTTTACCGCCGGCGCATGAAAAACCCGCGTCACACGACGCGGGACGTGTCTGTAGGTGGCAATGCCGGCGTCGTCTAGCGCCTCACCGGCGAAGGTTGGGTTTGTGACATCTCCGTGGAGTTGTCAGTGGTCGGCTCGGACGTCGGAACATACATCGACCTCGCAGGCGGATGATCTACACTGGGCTGCCATGCCCACGTCATATTTGGAAACCATTCCGGATGAACACCTACGTATATCCCTGCGACGAACGCCAGCAGCATCCACACTAGAGTGCGGACGATGCCGCCGATACGACTTTGCTTTTCCGGCCGCGGCGTAGATTCCATGAGACCTCCGCAAAGTCCAAATTTGGGTTCCTCGTAACACCGGCTTGGCTCACCGACCCTCCAACCCTGCCAAGCATACGCTCGATTGTACAATGGATGGCGTCCAGAACAAACTTCGGGATAGCCCAACAGAAATGGGGACATCCATAATGTACGTTTCTCCCTGTTTCTTCGGCCATTCTCGGGGGCTGCACGATCGGGATAAGGGGATCAGGATAAGGTAACTGTTTACCATAGCGAAATGACTCCTGACCCCAACCGAGCAGTTTTCGGAGTGCGATGCATCGGATTTTTATCGGTTGCAGTTTTCGTCACGGCCGAAATCGCCGCCCCGTATATCAGAAATCGCTGCCGCCGCTGAAGTCGTTGACCCGCCTGACAATGTTCCGGCCCCCGGCGTTTCACGCAAACATTTCCAGATCAGATTTGATCCGGACAATAACTGTTATCACCTCACAGATCTCGGCAGCAAGAACGGCGTCCTCCTGAACAGCAAGCGGATCACTTAGGAGATGGAACTCAAGAAAGACGATCTGATTCGAATCGGCGGAGCGGTCCTGTTTTTTCCCACCGAGGACTTCAGGGGCCGTCCCAGCGCGATGCAGTTCTACCGCGAGCGCGGGCATCGGATTATCGAAACGCTGGCGGTGAAGATTCCACCGCGATAGCTCTCACGGTGGCCATGGTTAAGCGGGCTTCTTTGGGCCCATCTTCGCCAGGAAAATCCCCAGCTCATATAACAGGACCAAAGGTACGAGCAGAGCGACCGTGGCGGTGACGACGTCGCCGGGGGCGAGGCCGGCGGCGATCATCGACAGCCCCAGATAGACATATCGCCGCCATTTCTTCAAGGTGGATATCTGGACGAGTCCGATGCGGGCCACGGCCATCACCACCAGGGGTAGCTGAAATGCCAGGCCGAAGGTCAGCAGGAGTTGCAGAACCAAATCCAGGTAATCGGGCAATGTGAAGTGCGTCGCGACCAGGTTGTCCGGGCCGAAGGGGATGACGCGGACCTTGTTGCCGATGAACATTTTCAGGCGGTTTTGGGTGGTGTCGAACCACATCTGAAAATCGGCGGGATGGCCGGGGTTCCCAGAAACGGCCTGGACGAATGTTGCCCGGGTGGTGGCGCCAGCGGTGTGGGCCTGATGGATCAGCGGCATTTGCAGGGGCAGGTCTGAGGTGAAGCTGATGAAAAATTGCAGTGAAAAGGGCAACACCACGCAATAGACGAAGAGCAATCCGCAGAACAGCAGCACGACGCTCAGGGGGATATATTTGGTGACATAGTGGCGCTCGCGCGGATAAAGCCCGGCGCTGATGAATTTCCAGAGCTGGTAAATGATCCACGGCCCGGCGATGGCGATGGCGGCGATGAGGCTCAGCTTCATGTAGACCATGAAGCCATCCGCCAACTCATCGGTGTAAACCTGCGGGCTGATGTCGTATCTCACCAGGGCGCTGGTGAGCGGGCGGCACAGGAAGGCCAGGAATTGTCTGCCGAAGAGGAGGCAAAACAGGACGGCGGGGACCAGGCCGATCAAACCGAGGAGGATGCGGTGGCGCAGTTCCTCCAAATGATCGCCGATGGACATCTGGTAATCATCGGGATTGAAATCCTGGCGCCCTTCGGCCATGGCGGGATTGTAAGCGCAATGCGCGTAAGGGCGAAGGCATGAAAGCGTCGGCGGGTTTTGTTATGCGGCGGGGAGGGGATCGAATTCCACAGCAACGCGGAATCCCAGGCCGCTGGGGTCGCAGCGAATGACCCGGCCGAAGGCGTCCCAGCCGCGCATCGTTCCCTGTTGTGGGAAGGAGACGGTGAGATGTTCGCCGGCGCTGAGAGGCCGATCGCAGATGGCCGAGAGGCCGCCCAGGGACAGATCGCGGAGCATAAGGCTCATGCGGGGCATCTGGCGGGCGTCGATGGTGTGATCAAGCCGGTGGCCCTGAACGGTCGCATGGGACTCTTTGCGCGGGAACATCCGCCGCTCCGCCCACGATTCGGTCGATTCATGGGTCGGCATTTTCAGCAGTGCAACCATACGAAACGCTCCTCTTTATCAGCCTTCCAGGCAGCCGCCCTGCTGCGTCCACTTCAAAAATCCTGTAGTCTCATCGGCCAGAAAGTCGGAAAAGGTTATCCATCTTGCGTAAAGATTTGGCGGTATCGTGAAATACCCAGCTTCATCTGGAATCGTGTTTCTGGTCGGCGCCGGTCCGGGGGATCCTGGTCTGATCACTGTGCGCGGGGCGAAATTATTGGAACAGGCCGATGTCGTCGTTTACGATTTGTTGTCCAACCCACGCCTGCTCAGTTATTGCCCCCAGGCCGAGGCGATCTATGTCGGCAAGCAAGCCGCGGCACATTCGATATCCCAGGAGCAAATTAATGCGCTGCTGATCGAAAAAGCGCGCGGCGGCAAACGCGTCGTGCGGCTCAAAGGGGGAGATCCCTTTGTCTTCGGGCGAGGCGCAGAGGAATGCCAGGCGCTGGCCCAAGCGGGGATTCCATTCGAAGTCGTGCCCGGCATCACCGCCGCCATCGCGGCGCCGGCCTATGCGGGAATTCCCGTCACTCATCGCGATTTCAATTCCAGCTTCACGTTCATCACCGGACATGAAAAGGAAGAGGCGTATCAGGACCAGCAGGCCCAGGCTCGCGGGAAGGGGGAGGCGAGCGATATTCAATGGGAAACAATCGCCAAGTTGCCGTGCCTGGCGTTTTACATGGGCGTGAAATCGCTGCAGCGGATTTGTGCGCGATTGATCGACAATGGAATGGCTCCGGACATGCCGGCAGCGACGATTCAATGGGGCACGATGCCGTCGCAGCAAACGGTCATTTCCACCCTGGCCCATCTGGCGGAGGATGTGGCCGACGCGAAATTGCGGTCGCCGGCCATCACGGTCATTGGTAAGGTGGTTGAACTGCGCAAAACGCTGTCGTGGCTGGAGCGCCGGCCGCTGTTTGGGCAGAGCATCGTTGTCACGCGTTCACGCCATCAGGCCAGCGAACTTTCACAGCGACTGGAGGAATTGGGCGCCGCGGTGATCGAAGCGCCGACGATTGAACTGCATGAGCCGGCGGACTTGAACGATGTGGATGCGGCGATCGTGTCAGCGGGACAATTCGATTGGGTCTGTTTTACCAGCGCCAACGGCGTGGCGGCGACCAAGCGGCGAATGTTTCAGATCGGACAGGATGCCCGCGTATTCGCCAAGGCGAAGATCGCCGCGATTGGTCCGGCTACCGCGCACGCCGTCGAGCGCGAGCTGTGTCTGAAAGTCGATCTGTGTCCAAAAGCGTTCGTCGCAGAAGCGTTGGCGGACGAATTGATCGAGCGAAATGAAGTGGCAGGCCGGCGGTTTCTTCTGTTGCGGGCGGATATTGCCAGGCCCTTGTTGCGCCAGCGCCTCGAGCGCGGCGGGGTGGCGGAGGTAAAGGATGTGCCGCTTTACGAGACGCGGCCGGCAACCCAGTTGCCGGTGGGTCTCCTTGAATCGTTGGAAATCGGCGGGATTCACTGGATCACCTTCACCAGCAGCAGCACGGCACGGAATTTCGTCGCGTTGCTCGGCAGGGACTATCGGCCAAAACTGGCAAACGTGAAGCTGGCGAGCATCGGTCCGATCACGACGCAAACGCTGCGCGATGCCGGACTGGAGCCCGCTGTTCAGGCAACCCGCTACGACATCGATGGATTGGTTGATGCGATCCTGGCCGCTCGGGAGAAATCGCCGTGAGTCTGGACGATCCGGTCATCGCGGTCATCGGGGCCGGTGCGGTGGGGGGCTACTACGGCGCGCGGCTGGTGCAACACGGGCATCGCGTTCATCTGCTGATGCACAGTGATTGCCGGCATATTCGCCGCTCGGGGATGTCCATCCACAGCCGAGACGGCGATTTTTCGCTGTCGCCGCGGCAGATCAACGTTTACGACGATCCGAAACGAATGCCCAAAGCGGATTGGGTGATCGTGACGCTCAAGACCACGGCCAACGGCCGTCTTCGCGAATTAGTGGAACCGGTCCTGAAACCGGAGTCGGCGATCCTGACGCTGCAGAATGGTCTGGGCAACGAAGAGCTTTTGGCGGAACTGTTTGGGCGCGAGCGAGTCCTCGGGGGGATGGCGTTCGTTTGCATCAACCGGCCGAGTCCCGGCGAGATTTTTCATACCGATCACGGCATGATTCGTCTGGGCGAGCATTTCGGCGATAAGAGCGATCGGTCGAAAAAACTCGCTGAATTGTTCCGCAGCAGCCAGGTCCCATGCGAAGTGCTGCATGATTTGACGTCTGGCCGCTGGGACAAGCTGATATGGAATGTGCCGTTTAACGGGCTGGGGGCGGCCCTGGATTTGACGACCGACCGGATCATTGGAAGCCAACATGGGCTGAGCCTGGTTCGTCGCCTGATGCTGGAGGTAATCAGCGCCGCGGGGTCGGTTGGCGTCAGCTTCGATTTATCCGTAATCGAAGAGAAAATTCAGCATACCCAAACAATGGGATCGTATAAGACCAGTATGCAGATAGACCGGCAGATGGGCCGGCCGATGGAGATCGAAGCAATTATCGGAAATCCCCTGCGGTCGGCCCAAAAGTCATTGATTCCAACGCCAATAATGGGAATGCTTTACGACATGTTACGGGCGGTCGATGACGCTAAAATATGACAAAGATTCGTTGTTAAACTTCCATCAGAAAATGCGCGATTTTGGTTGCCTTTTTCGTATCTTGATTTATAGATAATTGGAGGAAGGGCGAGATTGGCAGGCGGGTCACATTTCAGCACGTCTGCTTCGCAAAATAAGATGTAAAAGGGGCGGGTGGAGGATGGAGCAAATGATGTCGAAACGTCGAGCTGTTCAGCTTGGGGTTTTGTCCGCGGCAGCGGTTTTTGCCCTTTGCCTTACCGTGTTGATTTACCAGGGCGCTGCGACAAGCACCGCTGGTGATGTCAACACTCAGGCGGTTGGCGCCAATTCGCCGCAGGACGGGCCGGTTTCTCTCACGCTTTCCTCGGACGCCGCCCCGGCCGTTCATTGAAAAGGATGCTCAAGGCTGATGACCCCGCCGCCCGAATCGCGCAAATAAATTCATCTCTGCTGCGCGATTGGCTATCATTGAGACATGCATTTGGTGGTTTTTGAAGGCTCGCTTTGGGGATCGATGGCTCCGCTGTCGATCAGCCGGCCCGTCTTTACGCTCCTGAGCGGCACAAGCACTCTCCTCGAAAAGCAGATTCAGCACGTTCAACCGCTGAGGGTCACGCTGTGGGTCCGTCCTGAGATGGCGGACTATTGCCGCAAGCACGTGCTTCCAACGCTTTCCATTCCCGGTTCGGTCAATACGCCCCTGGATGACGAGCCGGCCTTTATCACCAGCGGGCGAACGTTGCATTTCAGCCAGTTTCCGCGGCCGACCGATCCGATGGTCACCCTCGACGAAGGAAAGTTTGTTCGCCAGGCGTATGTGAAGATGCCGGGCCTGAGCTGCGAGGACGCCATCACGCGGAGCGAGCGCTGGCTGCGGTTGCTCGATCTGCCGCAGTGGGCCGACCAGACGCGGATGCCGGAATATCTCTGGGACCTGATCCATTGGAATGAAGAAGCGATCGTCGCCGATGCGATCAATATGAAAGATCGCCCGCGCCCGCCGTCGCATGGAAAATTTCATCTCATCGCCGAGCAGGACGTGATTGTCAGTCCCACGGCGAAGCTCTCTCCCGGGGTTGTTCTCGATGCCAGCAAAGGTCCGGTGGTGATCGACGCCGGGGCGTTGATCGGCGCTAACAGCGTGCTGGAAGGGCCGGTGTATATCGGCCAGTATTCGGCCATCGCGCCGCTGTCTTACCTTCACTCCGGAACCAGCATCGGCCCGAGGTGCAAGATCGGCGGCGAAGTGGCGGCCAGCATTTTTCTCGGTTTCAGCAACAAGGTTCACGAAGGATTCGTCGGCCACAGTTACATCGGCGAATGGGTCAATCTTGGAGCCGGAACAACCACCAGCAACCTGAAAAACACCTACGGCCCGATCAAGATGCACATCGGCAGCAAGGAAATCGAAACCGATCGCCGATTCCTCGGCTCGATGATCGGGGATCACACCAAGACGGCCATCGGCACCCGGCTGATGAGCGGAAGCTACATCGGGTATTGCAGCCTCCTGGCCGGCAGCGATTTGCCGCCGCGGTTTATTCCCAGCTTCACCTTCTGGACCGACGCGGCCCGCGAACCGTACAAGCTGGAAAAAGCGCGGGAGGTCATGAAGCAGGTCTATTCCCGCCGCGGCCGAACCTGGGACGCCGAGGACGAAGCGATGCTGAAAATCGCCGCCGATTCCGCCCGGCAGATAGAGCTCCACTAAGATTCCTGCTTCCCCTTAAAAGCCGCGGGATGGCCATCCCGCGGGTGTTCGCACGCCGTCAATCCGCCTTCCCGCCATTTCTTTAAGATTTCTTAATCCGCCGCTAATGATCGGCTTTTAGCATCCGCCGCGAAGGGGTTTCGGAAAAGGAGACGATGATCATGTTTCGATTCCTGCACGCCGCCGCCGCCGTCCTGATGCTGGGCGCCGGTATCGCGGCGGCCGATGTTCAGATCCAATCCGGCGGGGCGACTTTCCCCAATCCGATCTATCAGCAGTGGATCAAAGACTTCGGCCAAGCCCACAACGACATCAAGATCGCCTACGCTGCCAAAGGCTCCGGCGCGGGAATCGGCGGACTTTTGGATAAGACATTCGACTTCGCCGGTTCGGACGCCCCGATGAACGATGATGAACTGAAAAAAGCCCAGGCGGTCGGCGGCGACGTTGTGGAAATCCCCTCCGTCGCCGGCGCGGTTGTGCTGGCATACAACCTGCCGGGATTCAGCGGCGATCTGAACCTCAGCGGGCCAGTCGTGGCCGATATTTATCTCGGTAGAATCACCAAGTGGAACGACCCGGCCATCTCCGCTCTCAATCCAAACACGAATCTCCCCGCAACCGACATCACCACCGTCCACCGCAGCGACGGCAGCGGCACCAATTTCGTCTTCTCCAGTTATCTCTGCACGCAAAGCGATGATTTCCAAACGAAGGTAAACTTTGGCAAGACGGTGAATTGGCCGACCGGCCAGGGCGGGTCAGGAAATGCCGGCGTGACCCAGGCGGTGCAAAAAACCGAAGGCGCGATCGGCTATATTGAACTGAATTACGCTCTCAAGAACGGCATCCCCTTCGCGATGCTTCAGAACAACGGCGGGAAATTCATCAAGGCCTCGCCCCAGAGCGTTTCCGCCGCCGGCGAAGGGGCCGTCAAGGACATGGATGAAGACAAGACGCTGGCTGTTCGTCTCTGGAGCCGGGATGGCGATGACGTTTATCCCATTTCTTCGTTTACCTATCTGATCTGCTACAAGGACCTCAGCTATTTGAACGATCGGGCGAAGGCCCAGGCCATCGTGGACTTTTTCTGGTATGCGACCCATGATGGCCAATCCAAGGCCGCGGATTTGACCTATGCTCCCTTGAGTTCGGGCGTTCAGCAGCGTGTCGAGCAGGCGATCGAAACCATCACCTTCAATGGCCACGCGCTGCATCCAACGAATAAATGATGACCGCCGCTGTTGAATCCGAATCGCAAGTCGTCAAGCGGGGACGCCGCAACTGGGGTGAGCCGGCGATGCGCATTGCCGCAACCGGCAGCGCGATTGTCATCCTGCTTATGTTGGCTGCCCTGGTCGTCGTGCTGTTCGTCGCGGCCGTCCCCAGCATCAAGCATTTCGGACCGGGATTCCTGATGACCAGCACCTGGCGGCCCAATCCGTTGCCGGTGCTGAAACTGGATGCGCACGGCCGGTCGATCCGCGACCGGCGCACGGGGATGAAAGTGGTGGATCACAATGAGCCGCCGCGCTTCGGCGCGTTGGCGTCCCTCTGCGGGACGGCGCAGACTTCAATGATCGCGCTGCTGCTGGCGGTGCCGCTGAGCCTGGGGGCCGCGTTCTACCTGGTCCGCATCGCGCCGCACTGGCTGATCATGCCGGTCTCGTTCCTTATCGAATTTCTCGCCGCCATTCCCAGCATCGCCTACGGTCTTTGGGGCATGTTCGTCCTCGGCCCGTGGATGGGCGGGCCGTCGCGGTGGGAGCGGATTTTCGGCATCCTCCCCGTTCCCGCCGGAATCGAAAGCCGCTTCGCGTGGCTCTTCCTGCAAATTCCGGGACTCCACTGGCTGGCCCAGCAGCGAATCGGCACAAGGGTTGTTCCCATTCCCACCACCGGCCGGGACGTTCTGGTGGCGGGAATCATTCTGGGCATCATGATCATCCCGATCATCACCGCCATCAGCCGGGATGTTCTGCGAAATGTTCCGCGCGCCCAGATCGAGGGTACGATCGCCCTGGGCGCGACGTGGTGGCAGAGTTGCCGCGAAACGCTCAAATACAGCCGCAGCGCCCTCTTCGGCGCGATCATTCTGGGCATGGCCCGTGCGGCGGGCGAAACCATGGCCGTGCTGATGGTCATGGGCAGCGCCGCCGTCGTCGCCACCTCGCCGTTCATGGCCGGGACCACCATGGCCTCCCAGCTTGCCGGCGAATTTCCCGAGGCGTCCACCAACGACCTTCATCGCGGAGCGCTCATGGAACTGGCCCTGATCCTGCTCGTCATGTCCCTGGCGTTCAACGTCGTGGCCCGGTATCTGGTCGTCGGCAAATCGGCTCGAACCTCGGCGGCGCATTAGAGGAGAGCCATGACAAACCTCAACATCGCCCGCGCCAAAGCCACGAGCCGGATCATGTACAGCGTCTGCATCGCCTGCGCGTTTTTGATCGTCGCAACGCTGGTTCTAATCACCGGATATCTTCTGGTCATCGGATTGCATTCGCTGAACTGGCGGTTCTTCGTCAATTTACCGCAGAGCGATCAGCCCGGAATGCGCAACAGCATCGAGGGCACTATCATCCTCGTTGCCCTCGCGAGCCTCGCGGGCATTCCCATCGGAATGTTGGCCGGGGTTTATCTGTCGGAATACGAGGCCAATTCCATCCTGGCCGGCCCGGTGCGGTTCGTGTCGGATGTGTTGGCGGGAGTGCCGAGCATCGTCGTGGGGATTCTGGGATATGAATTGATCGTCGTTCCGGCGGGGACCTATAGCGGCTGGGCCGGCGCGGCGGCGCTGGCGTTCATCATGATCCCCATCGTCGCCCGCACGACCGAAGAGATGCTCCGTCTGGTCCCAGCGAGTTATCGCGAAGCCTCCATCGCACTCGGTGCAACCAAGGCGAGAACGATCCTGCGCGTCGTCATTCCCTCGGCTACGGGAAGCCTCGTCACCGGTGCGATGCTGGCCGTTGCCCGCGTCGCCGGGGAAACCGCTCCGCTCCTGTTCACCGCCGTGGGGAGTCCGTATCTGGTTCATAACCCCAGCCGCCCGTTTCCGTCGCTGACGCTGCGGATTTACGAGTTGTCCAACGAGCCCTCGCCGGAGGCCCGCTCGCAGGCCTGGTCGGGCATCCTGGTCCTGATCGCCCTGATTTTCGTTGTCAATCTCAGCGTTCGATATTTCACCCGGCAGCGAAAGTGAGCTTTCCCTCCGCCTCCACATCCCCATTTCAGCTATCAAGGCGACCTCGCGCGCACGAAACGGTTGTGATGATGGAGAACTTCCGACGGGCTCCCGCCGAAACGGTTGCCGTCCCGCAAAGATGACGCTTAAAGCGAAATGCCGTTGCCCACAAACGAAAGAAGGCGAAGCCGCTCAGACTCCGCCTTCTCGATCTCGCGAAAGCACCTTTGTTACGGAAGTGGCTGCATGTCCTTATTCCAGCCGTCTTCATAGGGGGTTGGCGGCACCGGCAATGGGCCGAGAGGCCATGCGAATCCGCTATGGCCATACGACGCGTTCGGGAAAAAGGGAACCTGAGGATTGGCTGATGGGCCGATCAGGTAGTCTAGGAACCACGTGTTCACCCCGTTTTGGTAGGTGTATTGAAGATATCCGCCGGAATACGTGCATGTGTTGGTCCCCGCGCCAGCCAGACCAGGTGTCGATGTTGGCACTAGCGAAGCGGTGTATGGATTAATCTCCGAAACATGCCCATCAGCGGAAAGGACGTTGCACATCTTTCCCCCGCCGTGCGGTAGACCGATTCGATTGACGGAATCGCCTGGAGCTGGGTTCGCCGGAGCTTGCCGGTAGGCCGTGCCCCCCGAATTGTATACTGCATTTTCAACCAGATCGCCCCATGACTGGAAGTAATCCTTGTACCCGTCCGGTTGGCCTGTGCCAACTCCACTACTGCTGCTATGTTTGGTGATGACAGAAGAGTAGAAATTTGGCTTGTAAGACTCGGTCAGCAGCATCACGTTGCCGGGTATTTGAGCCAGCGTCGGGTTCGTCGCGGAAACGTACTGACCGCCACCGGCATCTTTAATCACTCCCATGTAATAGTTGTAAATGTAGTCGCCAAAATAGCACCCGGCCCAATTTGAGTCCGCCGCGTAGGCCTCTTGAGGGGGATCGTCGCTGTGTTCGGCCGCAGGACATCTCAGGATCCCCGCTTGAATCGACCAGTCGCCTATCTGGTAGCCGCCTTGTCCGCTGCCGGAGTTGCCGGCGCTGCTTCCACCTTGCCCAACGCGCCCTAGTTCCTGGCCGATCAATTCGTATTGAAACCAGTCGATTTCGGCGGTTTTGGGTTGGTCGACCTGATAATAGCAGGGAATGGCATGTTGCTGGTAATCGTCGGCGTACAGGGTCCACACTTGATAGAACTGCCGCATGTTCGATGCGCACGCAACGGTGCTTGCCTGATCACGGGCTTTGGACAGCGCCGGCAGCAGGATGCCAACCAGCAGTGCGATGATGCCGATTACCACCAGCAGCTCTACCAGGGTAAACCCTCTGATCTTCTTCATACGGCCTCCATGAAACGGTATTACGCGGCCGGACCGGACGCGTTCGTAATTGCCGGCGGGCGATATCCACTTCATACGTCGCCTACAGAACTCGACAATTCGCGGGGAGCGTCCAGATGCCCTCCGGCCGCAACGCCTATCGTCTGCCGATATTAGTAACTCGGTCTCGGCGGTTATGCCATTGAGTTTACTGACAACTTTTTATGAAAGAATTGCACTTTTTGACGGCGGGGCAGGCGTTTTGGCTCGGTCGTATTCTCCGACGCTGCCGTCGTCGCGAACATCGCGCTTCATGGAGGACAGGCGTGCGAAAAAGCGGCGCAGATCGATCAATCCCCCGATGCCGAACCACACCAACGTGATTGCCGCCACAATCACCGGCAGGATGATTCCCACCACCAGCCAATAAGTGGCCCAGACCTGCGTGGGCCAGCGGTGAATCAGGTTCCAGATCGTGCCGACCACGACGACGGCGAGCCAGAACATGGACCAGAAAAAGATTCCGCCGCAAACGATTTTGTCCCAGAACGTGAAGTCGGCGTCGAAGCCGAGGAGGCGGGACCAGTTGAGTTTTCGCCGGCGGCGGGCGACGACCTCGGCGGGGGCGGCGGCGTCCTCCGCCAGAGCGTAGCGGCCGCGGTGCAACATGCGGTCCAAGTCGAAATCCTTCCGGCACGTGAGCAGCGAGACCATGATATAGACCGCCGCCGCCGCCGCCGCCGCGATGAAGCGTGCCTCGTTCCCGTTAAAGTTGAAATACTTCGACAGCGACGGAAAATCGTGGACGATCAGGATGCTGCCCAGCGTGATGCCCGAGCCCGTGATCAAAGCGGCCCACGCCGCGGCCGTGGTTCCTTTTTTCCAGTACAAGCCGCCGATGATCGCCGCTCCGGCGCCGCAGAGAAAAATCCCCTCGGTGACGAGCCACCACATCACGATGTCCTGCTTCTGGTGAAAGAAAATGCTGAAGAGGAACGCGAAGACCGCCACGCCGATCACCGCGAAGCGCAGAACCAGCACGTGGTTTCGCGGGGTCATCGGGGTCTTGCGCAGCGGCAAAACCACGTCCTGGATGAAGACTCCGCCCCAGGTCAGCATGTGGCTGGCATCGCCGGACATCAGCGTCAGAACCATGATGAGGCAAAACAATCCCTTGACGCCAACGGGCAACATGTAGCGCAGCGCGATCGGCACCTGCATTTGCGAACGAATTTCAGGATCGGTGATGGCGCTCAGTTCGGCCCGGCCTGGAAAATGAGGCGATTTCAGGAACGTCAGCGCCCCCAGCGCCAGCACCACAAGCATGACGTTTCGCGCCATCGTCCGCCAGTTTCCCAGCACCACGCCCATGCGCGATTCGTGCGGATTGCGCGCCGCGGAGGTGAACCCGTTGTCCTTCTGCACCGCCATCGTGCCGTAGACCGTCGTGGCCAGAACCATCATCGAGAACCAGAAGTTGTAATCCTTGGTTTTGTTCTGATCGAATGGATCCACCAGCGACTTGCCCGGTGGGGCGGCGGTAAGGGTTGCCCGCATCTCCGGCCAACTGATGACGCAAAAGATCGCCGCAATCACCACCACCCAGACCAGGTGCGACAGGATTCCTTCGAGGCAATCGGTGACCACCAGCGTAATCTGTCCGCCGACCAGCATCATCATCAGCGCGCAGCTCAGATACGCGGCCATGATCAGAACGGTGGTTGGCACGTTCAGGCCAAGCAGATGCACGTATTGCGGCAGGGCCAGGAAGTAAACGAAAAAAGTCGCCGACACCGCGGGGAAGATTCCATAATTGAGAATTCCCGACAGGAATCCAAGGATTCCTGCGAAAAGACGGAATCGCCGGGAATATCGCATCTCGAAGAATTGTCCAAGTGTCATGGCACGTGTCTGGCGGTAGCGGTAAACGACGAACCCGAAGATGGCCACGAGCATGTAAATGGGCATTGAGAGCGAATCCCACCAGGAGAGGCAAAACCCGGCCATGAGCAGCGGCTGGAATTTCGAGAGCGTGTTGGCGACTCCGGTGGAGGCCTGGCCCTTGGCGTTGCAGATGATGTACCGCCCCGCGGCGCGTCCGCCGGCCATGAAATCCGCCACGCTCTTGACGTACCGCCGGGTATACACCGCGCAGGCGATCACCAGAACGATCGGAAAAACAGTCAGAATCCAGTCGATCGGTTGCATGAAGGAATCGTCAAGTTCTTTGGTTGCAGGCCGTTGCCGATTGTGCGGCGATTATCACCTTTGCCAGCCGGCAACGCGAAGCTTTTTAAATTATGCAAAGGATTTGTCAGCTATTGTTACCCGCAAATATAGAGCACGCGTTAAAATCTTACTGGACAAGATGTACTAAGCGTTTTTTGGGAGTATCCATCATTCAGCCGGCTTTGTAGCCCCGCGCTGAAGCTCCTGCGAGGGAACGACATGGTGTGGCGGAGAAAAATGCGGCGCGAGCGGTCTTGTGGTTCCAGTCCGCTTTCCGGGCGGAGGAGAAAAAGCCAATCATTCATCGCCGCCGCCATCGAGCAATGCGAGCCTCGATATCTGCTGAGCATCACTGCGCCCTCGAACATTCCCACCACCGTGTTCAACATCACCAGTTATGGCGCCGTTGACACCTCCGCGAACAACGTCACCGCCATCCAGGCCGCCATCAACGCCGCCGCCGCCAACAAGGTGAACGGCTTCACCGGCGGAATCGTCGAGATCCCCGCCGCCGCCCAAGCCTGGCTGTCCGGCCCACTGACCATGGCCAGCAATGTCGATATTCAGATCGACGCCGGGGCCGAGCTTCAAGCCTTGACCAGGACCAATTGGATCGCCTCCTACAGTGCCAGCACGGGTCTCATCACCGGCAACCATCTGACGAATTTCGAGATCACCGGGTCGGGAATCATCGACGGCAATGGGGGCGGGGGCAGCGGCACGTCCAGTTGGTGGGATAATTCGTCGTCCACCCGACCCGATCTCATTCACATCCAAAATTCCAATACTCTTTTGATTTCCGGCGTGACAATCCAGAATTCTCCCAAGGAACATGTCACCCTCGACGCAGTTACCAACGTCATCATTAACGGCATCACGATTTCCGCCCCGTCCACCTCGCCCAATACCGACGGGATCGACCCCGCTGGATCGAACATTCTCATCGAAAATTGCAATGTTTCCGACGGAGACGACGACATCGTCATCAAACCGCAAAGCACGTTCTGCAGCAACATTACCATCACCAACTGCACGATCGGCGCCGGTCACGGCATTTCCGTCGGCGGGGAAACCAACGATGGCCTCAACGGCATGACCGTCACCGACATCACCTTCAACGGCACGACCGACGGCCTTCGCCTCAAAGCCGGACGCGGCAGCGGCGGGCTGGTGGAGAACGTCACGTATTCCAATATCACCATGACCAACGTGGAGTACCCGTTCTACATCACCAGCTACTATCTCAATGGCAGCGATACCCAGCCGAGTAATCCAGCCACCGATCCAGGTCAGACTGTGACCTCCACCACGCCGATTTGGGAAAATATCACCTTCAGCAACATCACCTCCACGGACGCCGCCAGCAACTCCAGCGCCGGCATCCTCTACGCCGTGCCGGAAGAGCCGATGACCAACATCGTCTTCGACAACGTGAAAATCACCGCGCACAGCGGCATGGAAATAAACAATGCCCGCAACGTCTCCTTCGGCGATGGATCGAAGATTACCGTTTCCAGCGGCAACGACCTGATCGCGACCTCCAGCGTGCCCACCCCATATAACGACACCATCGTCCCCGAGGGGTACGCCGATGCGGACATCGGCTCGCCGGCCACGGTCAGCACAACACTGTTCGATCCCGACACCAGTTTGTATTCCGTCATCGCCGCCGGCACCGGAATCGGCGGCGCATCCGATCAGTTCAACTTCGCATCCACCAGCATTACCGGCGATGCGATCTATTTCGCGAAAGTAACGTCCCTGAGCACTGCCAACACCGGCGCCGTTGCCGGCGTGATGTTCGGCGACTCCACCGATACTGCCACCTCCGCTTTTGCCGATGCCGTCGTCACCCCAGGTTCGGGCGTCGAATTCCAATGGCGCAACTCCAACAGCGGCACGACCGGATCGGCCTCCGTCACCGGAATCGCCGCCCCGGTCTATCTCGAAGTAGTTCGTAGTGGCAGCAATTTCTCCGCCTGGTACAGCACGGACGGAACTTCCTGGACCCAGATCGGCACAACGCAGACCATCATTATGTCCTCTACCGCCCTGGTTGGCCTGGCGGTTTCTTCCGGCACCAGTTCCGCCACCTCCACGGCGACCTTTTCAAATTTCCCGGGCCCCACCCTGACCGCGGGCCCAACGGCCAGCCCACAGCCCGTTACCGGAACCACCGCCAACCTAAGCGTCGCCGCATCCGAAACCGGCAGCAGCCTGACATACACCTGGTCCGCAATCTCTGTCCCCGCCGGAGTTGCCACTCCGACATTCAGCGTCAACGGCGCCAGCGCCGCCGAGAACACGACCGTCACTTTCTTCGGAGCGGGGATCTATCAGTTCCTGGTCACCATCACCGATTCCAACAACGTTTCCGCCACCGCCTTGCTCGGCGTTGCCGTGAATCAAACGCCCACCAATATCACCGTCACTCCGGCCTCCGCGACCGTCGCCGGCAGCGGGACCGAAGTCTTCACCGCAGCCGCCACCGACCAATTCGGCGTCGCGGCGCCGGTGACGATATTCGCCTGGTCGCTCACCAGTGGCGTGGGAACCGTGAATTCCTCATTCGGCCTGTACACTTCGCCGGCAACGGCCGGCGCAGCCACGGTCGAGGCCACGGCCGGCTCGGCCAGCGCAACCGCCACCGTCAACAGCACCGGCCCCACCGTCACCCAGACTGCGGCGGCCGACCCCAATCCCGTCACCGGAACCACCACGAATCTCACCGCTGCCGGCTCCGAAAACGGCTCAGGCTCTGGCCTGAATTACACCTGGTCGGCTACCTCCGTGCCCAACGGTGTTGCCGCTCCCACTTACAGCGTCAACGGCACCAACGCCGCCGCCAGCACCATCGCCACCTTCTTCGGCGCGGGAAACTATTCGTTCCTCGTCACCATCACC
>DATAWP010000084.1:0-9575 GCA_036267155.1 Tepidisphaeraceae bacterium | reverse complement strand
GCCATCTTTGAATTTATCGAGGTCTTCTACAACCGAAAGAGATTACACAGTGCGTTGGGCTACAAGAGTCCCGAACAGTTCGAGGCTGCCCATCGCGTTTTTCAAAATCCAGCGCCAACGAAAAATGGGTAGGACCAGAGGATACTTTCCCCTGCGTTTCGCCGGCCGCTGAATTCGCCCTCGCGGCGGGTGATTTTGGCAAATATCTCAAAACCAATAGCGAAATCGATCGCGCAGGACAGGGCCTTTTGGGACTTTTTGGGACAAATGGCGCGTCGAACCTTGAGGCCGTCCGGGCCGGCGCATATCATCCGGTTTTGACCTGAGCAGCCAACATGCCCGCAAACACAAATTCGAAAAATCCCTTCGGCGCTGAATCCAAGCTCTCTTCCCTGGCGGGAGATCTCAAAATCTTTCGGCTCAATCGCCTTGCCGAGCTCAAGCTCGGCGATATCGACCGGTTGCCGTTTTCCATCAAGGTGCTCTTGGAGAGTTGCCTGCGGAACACGGACAATTTCCAGGTCAGCGAGGACGACGTTCGCCGTCTGGCCGCATGGAAGGCGTCGGCGGTTGAGGCTGCCGAGTTCCCCTTCAAGCCCGCCCGCGTCATCCTTCAGGACTTCACCGGCGTTCCCTGCGTGGTGGATTTGGCCTCGATGCGCGCCGCGATGCAGCGCGCCGGCGGCAGCCCGCAAAAGATCAATCCGCTGGTTCCCGTGGACCTGGTGATCGATCACAGCGTTCAGGTGGATGATTTTGGCAATCGCTTCGCACTCTTCAACAACGCCAAGCGCGAATTCGAGCGCAACCGCGAACGATATGAATTCCTCAAATGGGGTCAGAAGGCGTTCAAGAATTTCCGCGTGGTTCCGCCGGCCACGGGCATCGTTCACCAGGTGAACCTGGAATATGTCGCCAAAGTGGTGCAGGTGCGCGACGGCGTCGCGCTGCCGGACAGTCTCGTCGGGACCGACAGCCATACGACCATGATCAACGGCCTGGGCGTTCTCGGCTGGGGAGTCGGAGGCATCGAAGCCGAGGCCTGCATGTTGGGCCAACCGATTTACATGCTCACTCCGCAAGTCGTCGGCTTCCGTCTGTACGGCCAGCTTCCCGAAGGTTCGACGGCCACCGACCTGGTCCTGGTCGTCACGCAAATCCTCCGTTCCCACAACGTCGTGGACAAATTCGTCGAATTCCATGGCGAGGGTTTGAGCACCATGTCCGTGGCCGACCGCGCCACCATCGCCAACATGGCCCCGGAATATGGCGCCACCATGGGGTTCTTCCCCGTGGACGATCAGACGCTCACGTATCTGCGCCTGACCGGCCGCGATGAAAAACTGGTCGATCTCGTCGAGCGTTACTGCAAGGAGCAGGGCCTTTGGCGGCAGACGGCCGTCGCGCCGGTTTTCAGCGAGAATCTGGAACTGAATCTCTCAACGGTGATGCCCAGCGTTGCCGGTCCGCGCCGGCCGCAGGATCGGGTCGATCTCCGCGGGGTCAAGCAGTCGTTCCGCTCAGCGCTGGTGGATGTGTTCAAGAAAGAGGTCGGCGAGAGCACCACCCCGCGGCTGGATCGCTGGTCGGCCGAGGCGCCCGTGCCGGCGATGGAGCCGGCCAACGGCCATAATGGCGATGCTCTTGAGGCCGCCAACACCGAGCATATTCACGGCGACATCAATCGCGATTCGGCCGACGTCGATCTGCACGATCAATGGATAAAACTCGCTCACGGCGACATTGCCATCGCCGCCATTACGAGCTGCACCAATACCAGCAATCCCTCCGTGATGGTCGCCGCGGGCCTCCTGGCCAAAAAGGCGGTGGAAAAGGGCCTGCACGTTCCGCCGTATGTTAAAACCTCGCTGGCGCCGGGCAGCCGGGTGGTGACCGATTATCTGAACAAAGCGGGCTTGTCGCAGTATCTCGATCAACTTGGATTCAACACGGTTGGATACGGCTGCACAACCTGCATCGGCAACAGCGGCCCGCTGCCGGAGGCGATCGCCAAGGCGGTCGAGAGCCGCGATCTGGTGGTGGCGGCAGTTCTCTCAGGCAATCGCAATTTCGAAGGCAGAATCAATCCGCACGTGAAAGCCAATTATCTCGCCAGCCCGCCGCTGGTGGTGGCATACGCCCTGGCCGGGTCGGTGGATGTGAACATCATGGACGAGCCGGTTGGTCGCGGCCGCGGCGGCAAGCCCGTCTTCCTTCGCGAGATCTGGCCCAGTCAGGCCGAGGTCGATCAAACGGTGGCCGCATGCCTTTCCCCGGACATGTTCCGCCACCAATACGCCAGCGTCGAAACCGGCAACGCCGAATGGAACCAGATCCCCGTCAAGGGCGGCGAGTTGTTCGAGTTCGACGAAAAAAGCACGTACATCCAGGAGCCGCCGTTCTTCGAAAACCTCACCCGCCAGCCTGGAAAGATTCAGCCGATCAAAAATGCCCGCGTGCTGGTAATGGTCGGCGACAGTGTTACGACCGACCACATCTCCCCGGCCGGTTCGATCAAGAAGGACAGCCCGGCCGGGAAATACCTGATGGACCACGGCGTTGCTCCGGTCGATTTCAACCAGTACGGCTCGCGCCGCGGCAACGACCGCGTGATGACCCGCGGCACCTTCGCCAACATTCGCCTGAAAAATCTCCTCGCCCCCGGCACCGAAGGCGGCGTCACGAAATATCTCCCCACCGGCGAAGTGATGTCGATCTACGACGCCGCGATGAAATACCAGCCGTCCGGCGTTCCGCTGCTGGTCCTGGCCGGCAAGGATTACGGCATGGGTTCCAGCCGCGACTGGGCCGCGAAGGGGACGTTGCTCCTGGGCGCGAAAGCCGTCATCGCCGAAAGCTTCGAGCGCATTCACCGCAGCAATCTTGTCGGCATGGGCGTGTTGCCCCTGGTGTACAAAAATGGCCAGACGCGCACGAGTCTTGGTTTAACCGGCGAAGAGACGTTCGAGATTCAGATCGATGACACATTGCAGCCGAAACAGGATGTCACCGTGAAAGCCGGCGGTAAGACGTTCACATGTACCTGCCGGATCGACACGCCCGTGGAGGTGGAGTATTACCGCAACGGCGGGATTTTGCAGACGGTGCTGCGGAAGATGCTGGCAAACGGGTGACCAGATGATCGGTTAGACCGAACCTAGCTCGTTTCCACTCTCTTGAATTCCGGCCTTTGCGAGAGCAGCATCACCTTGCTCCACCAGCGCATGATGATGACCGCGCAGTACGTCACCGGCAGAAATCCAAGCACCATGATTCCTTCTGGCACGCCGACGAAGCCGGTGACGAAGCTGGCGTCGTAGACGATCAGCCACATTAAGCCGATGAGCATCAAGGTCTGGCCGGCCATGCGGGAATTGACGCTGCGCCGCCGAATCCAGATCGCCAGGATGATGAACGCCACAACCGCCGCCAGCGGGCCGAGCAGCGCCGGGCGAATCGCCAGGATTCCGCCTGGCATGGCCGTGGCGAGATGATGTCGTCGCCACCAGACCAGCCCAATGGCCAGTGCATCGACCAGCCCCAATCCCAGGAACACCGACCACCAATGCACGGGCCGTAATGCCGGCCGTTTGTGTTCCCAGTGATACGCCAGCGTCGAGACGATCGTGACGTGGTTCATCAGCAGCAGCGGTTGCCACAACACTGGAAGAGATGGCGCCGCGATGGTGGCGTGGAAGAATCTGATCAGACCCAGCGACAACAGGCCAAGCGGTACGAGGTATTTCGCGGCGAAATCGTAAAAGACGATCATCGCTCCCGTGAAAACCACGAGCCATAGACTCAGCCGTGCGTTCGGCGCCACGTTGGTGTAAATCTCGCCGCCGACCAGCGCCATTACCGCCAGCAGCGCGCACACCACGTGAGCCGTTCTCAATCCGATTCGTCCGCTGGGCAACGGGCGATGCGGCGACATCTGGCGATCACGCCGGCGATCGATAATGTCGTTCAGGCTCATCCCAAACCCGTACAGCCCGATCGAAACCGCCGCCAGCGCGACGCATTGCGCCACGTTCAGCTCGTACCACAGTGCCCTTCCGTTGAACTGCACCTGCTGTTTGGCCCACAGCATCAGCGCGCATCCGCTGTCTGCCAGCGCGGTAAATACCAACGCCATGCGAGTTAGCTGTAGGACCGGCAACAATCGTTGCGAGAAGGACGGCACGCCGAAGAAGATAGCAGTCCTAATAAGGCCGTCGATAGAAAATACATCAAAATCCGCTGTCGCTGAGATTGGTAGAGTTGTCGTTTTTTAGGGAAATAATATAGAGAAGCCTATGCCAATGAATGGTCTATTTGTCGAGTCATTTTTTCGACATATACCATTGTTTACAAAATACTTACAATCAGTTTTGGTCGCTGCTATATCCGTCAGCCCTATTTTTTAGATAGGATTCTCCACAAGTTTCTGGAATATTTGGAACATCATTTTGGGTTGATTGCGCTTGCTTTTTTTATTTGCCGCCGTAAAATTCTTGGTTCGTGGAGGGAGTAGACAAGCCTGCACGTCGGTACCAGTACTGGCGTGCGGAAACCAGTCGGAGCGCGCGATGCTCCGGATCTGGCCGCCTGCCATGGTGCCTGATCGCGTTGTGCCCGCGATCGAATGCGCCGATGAAAAGTTTGGCAGGAGTTCCCAAAGCCCACGGCCTCTTGGCGGCCGTGGGCTTTTTTTGCATCCGTCGCCGGAATCTTCCGGCAGATTCTTAGCCGATTCTTTGGGGACAACCTGTCGTGAAAATTGAAAATCGCCGGAAAATCCGAGGATTTTGTCGCGCGATCATTGTATTCCCCTGAAATCTCGCTAGTTTCTAGCCCACATCGCCGGCAGTCGTCCGGCGATTCGCGAACGTGGCGGAGCGCAGGGCTCGGCTCGGTCGCGGGCCCATTCGAGGGATCAACTTCGAACGGGCGGATTTTGGCTCCAACAAGAGGAAAGGAGATCCATCTATATGGCCAAATCAGCATCCGGTGGCAAATCGTTGACCAAGTCCGAAATTGCCGCTCATCTCGCCGAGAGGTCCGGGCTCACCAAGAAGCAGGTCACCATACTCCTGGCCGCACAAGCGGAACTCGCCTACAAGCAGGCGAAGAATGTCTTCACGCTTCCCGGCCTCGGCAAGCTCAAGCTCGTCGATCGCCCGGCGCGAAAGATGATCATGCGCTTCGGGCCCGATGCCGGCAAAGAAAAGCTCATCCCCAAGAGCAAGAAGGTTCGCTTCACCGTCGCCAAGGCGGCGAAGGACGCCATTCTCGGCAAGAAGTAAGCGCCAGCTTATCTAATTGTCACGATACAGCCGCGGGATTCTGGGCATCCCGCGGTTTTTTCTCGCGCAAAAAAAGCCCCGGATTTTTGCCGGGGCTTTCCGCAATCTGTGAATGGTTCCGTCGTCTTAAGCTGTTGCGTTCACATAAGGCAGCAGGGCGAGATACCGTGCCCGCTTGACGGCGCGGGCCATCATGCGTTGTTCCATCGCGCTCGCTCCGGTGCGCTTCCGCGCCAGGATTTTCCCGTTGTTGCTCACCATCTTCTTCAGCGATTCCGTGTCCTTGTAGTCGATGTACACTTTACCCAAAGCGCTGATGCGCGCGATTTTCACTTTTGGGCGAGTGAAGGTTTGAAACTTCTCGGACTTCTCACGGCGTTCATGTTTTTCTCTGGGCATCGATTCTCCGCTTGAAACTCAGGAGCGGGAATTCTACAGATAACGCGCCGTCTGGCAAGCCGGCAGCGTTTCGTCAGCAGCCCAAAGCCGCGGGATTACCATCCCGCGGGCCTTAAAACGCCAAAAATGACATGCCCGCCCACCCCGCCCCTACGCCGCCGTCGCACATTCCGCAGCCGCCGCCCGCCGCTTGGCCGCCTTTGATTCCGAAAGCCTCTCATCGGCCCGTTTGAGCAGATTCCCGGCCGTCGGCTCCGTCAGTTCGTCCAGCGTGCTGATGCCGATCGAAAGCATCGGCCGCATGGTCGGCGCCTTGAGCGCTGCGCCCAGGGACTGCACCAGCGACCGCAGCCGGTCAATCACCCGCTTGGCCGCGCCCACCTCACACCCCGGCAGCACGACCGCGAATTCATCTCCGCCGCAGCGAAATCCAATGTCCCCTTCCCGGATCGTGCTGTGAATGATCTGGCCCACCGACCGCAGCAGCTCATCGCCGGCCACATGCCCCAGCGAGTCGTTCAGGTCCTTGAATCGATAAACGTCGAATATCAACAAGGTGAGCGGTTTATGCTCGGCGGCGCAATGACTGATCAGTTGCGGCAGAAACTGGTCGAGCATCCTCCGGTTGTACAGACCCGTCAGCGGGTCTTTCACCGTCTGATTTCTCAGCGCGCTGATCGTGCGCTCCAGCACGCTATTTCGGTTGGCGATCCGCTGGCGGACCTCATCGTTCAGCCCCTCAATCGCCTGGCGTCGCTGCCGCAGGTCATGCAGAAGTAGCTTCACTTCCGCGCCGAGGTCTTGGAGATTTCCCGGAGGAAACGTGTTGAACTCTTCGATTGGCGCACGCCCCATTCGGATTTCGTGTATCAGCCGACGCATGTCTTCAGCGGGGAACACCCATTGCCGGCGATGCCGCAGCGCCATGACGAATGCCAGGCCAACAACGCCCGTTGAAAGCACCATGCGCAGGATCCACATGGATTGCTCCTGCAGCAGGAACGTCAACAGCTTGGCGGCCGCTCCGACCACCGCGACGCCCAGCACCACCAGCGCCGCCCGAGAGATCGCCGGAAGCCACACGCCGTTCGCCCGCTCCGGCTCAGTCGGTGCGGACTCGGCCAGTACCGGATTGACTGGATTCCTGGACTCAGCTTCATCCATTGGGCGTCTCCTCCCGCTGCTTATCGGCTGATAAACATTGATGGTCGAGCCGAAAAGAACGCCTCCCCATACATAGCGCCCAATCCGAATAACCGGCCCTCAATCGTCTCCGCATAACCGCCGATATATTCAATGTTTCGCCCTCAAATTGGACACCGCAATGCCCCAGGCAGAATACGATCTGGTTGTGATTGGCTCCGGCCCGGCCGGCCAGAAGGCCGCCCTCAACGCCGCTAAACTCGGCAAATCCGTCGCAGTCGTCGAACGCACCGATGGCGTCGGAGGCGTCTGCATCCACACCGGAACCGTTCCCTCCAAGGCCATCCGCGAAGCCGTCCTCCATCTCACCGGCCTGCAGGAGCGTTCGCTCTACGGCGCCGGCTATGCCGTCAAGCACGACATCCACATGTCCGATCTGCTTTACCGCGCCGACCATGTCATCCGCACCGAGGTGGATGTCATCCGTAGCCAGATGAGCCGCAACAACATTGCCATGCTCTTCGGCAGCGCGTCGTTCATTGATCCCAACACGCTGCGCGTTGCCCGCGGAGAACAGGTCCTCAACGTGCGCGCGAAGAACATTCTCGTTGCCGTTGGAACGATGCCCGCCCGGCCCAAGGAAGTCCCCTTCACCCCCGGCAAAGTCATCGACAGCAACGACCTGCTCCAGCTCAGCGAACTGCCGCACAGCATGATCATCGTCGGCGGCGGCGTCATCGGCACCGAATACGCCTGCATGTTGGCCGCCGTCGGCGTGCGCATCACCCTCATCGAGAGCCGCCCCCGGCTTCTGGAATTCGTCGATGACGAACTGGCCGAAAATCTCCAGTTCCGCCTCCGCGACATGGGCATGCGCCTGCGCCTTGGCGAATCGGTCGCGGCCATCGAAGTCGTGGACAACCACGTCCAGGCCACGCTGGCCAGCAGCAAAAAGGTCTGGGCCGATTCGCTGATGTACGCGATCGGCCGCCAAGGCGCCACCGAATCCCTGAACCTTCCCGCCGCTGGCCTGAGTGCCGACAACCGCGGCCGGCTCAAGGTAAACGAGTTCTTCCAGACTTCCGTCCCGCACATTTATGCCGCCGGCGATGTCATCGGCTTCCCCGCCCTGGCCGCCACGAGCATGGAGCAGGGCCGCCTCGCCTCCTGCCACATGTTCCACCAGATCGCCAACTCGACCAGTTCTCTGTTTCCCTACGGTATTTACACGATTCCCGAAATCAGCATGGTCGGCCAAAGCGAGCAGCAGCTCACGCACCAGAATATTCCCTACGAAGTCGGCCTGGCCCGATACCGCGAGATCGCCCGCGGCCAACTGATCTCCGATCCCAACGGCCTGCTGAAGCTCCTCTTCCACGCCGAGAGCCACCGTCTCCTGGGCGTTCACGCCATCGGCACCGGCGCCACCGAACTAGTCCACATCGGCCAGACCGTCATGGCCGCCGGCATGGCCATCGATTATTTCGTGGATTCGGTCTTCAACTATCCGACGCTGGCCGAGTGCTACAAAGTCGCCGCCCTGGACGGCCTGAATCGTCTGCGGGCAACCCAGCAGGCGATGGAAGTCCACGCGACCGCGGCTTGAGATGAATAGAACAGTGCAAAAAACCGAATAGAAGTTTGCGGCCTGAGCAAAAGATATTCATTCGCAAAAACTTAATTGGCCCAAGCCCGTTAACTATTGCGCCAATCCTCTCCTGGCATGATCCGGCGCATGAACTCATTGAACAAAGGGACAGTGAAGGCTGTGTCACCGTGGTTCGGACTCCATACCATGCCTTTGGAAATCAATTGATTCCGTGTCGGGCCCAAAGCAGTCACTTCACGATCAAGGTTTGCTGCAATGTCGCCGGAACGATGCGGACCAGGACCTAGTTCTGCCATCGCTCGCAGGTATTTTTTCTCCGCGGGGGTGGTTCTATCGAATCTTACGCGGAAGAAACTCTCGTCAAGGGCCGCAACTGCCGCAGGCGACGCTTGTTCAACATCCGACAGCGTGATAGGTGACGCGGCTGCCGTGTCCCATGTGTGTTTTCCCCACTCCTGGAGGAAATAAGGATATGCATGGGTCTGTTGTAGGATCCTTGCCAATGCATCTTCGTTCACTTCCACGCCATTGTCTTCAGCCGGCTTGACGATCGCGGTTCTAGCAGCGCTCGGTGAGAGAGCGCCGATTTCGGGAAAGTCGAAAAGCCGCTCGGCGTAGGACTTTGCATTGCCCATGCGGCCTCTGAGTTGAGGTAAACCGGCGCCTACCAAAACCACTGGTAGACGACGTTGCGTAGCGCGGTGCAAGGCCATAATGAGCACAGCCAATTCTTCTTCCTTCACATATTGCAGTTCATCAATGAACATTACAACGGAAGTGCCCGCCTCTCGCGCAGCCGCGCCAACCGCTTCAAACAAAGCCTGCAAATCATGCTGCAGATCACCATTGTCAGCCAGTCCTGGCTCCGGTTCGAAATCGAAACCTACCTCTATGTCTTGATATTTGAGTTTTAACGCTTTCGCAAAGCCCGCAAGTCCTTTCAGCGCGCGCACCGCGAAATCCTTAGCCTTGGCGTCTCTAGAAATTCGCAATAGCGCTTCACTACTGTCCGGTTAGAACTCGAATAGTGTCAATTGGTTACGATTCTGCTCCTCGGCGTTTTTCTGCTGGAGCTCTGAAAACACCTGATTTATCGGGGTTTTCTCGAAAACCATCACCCCGAGGATTTGTGCGATTTC
>DATAWP010000083.1:0-7208 GCA_036267155.1 Tepidisphaeraceae bacterium | reverse complement strand
GGGCATAGCGGCGGGCGTAGGTCAGCGCCGCCCCCATGCGATGGGGCTGTTCTGAATCCGCGATGGCGCAGACCGGCCAGTCCGAGGCAATCCATTCCCCGGAGGCATGCGCCAGGACAGTCGTGAGATTGACGGTGCCGGACGCCTGATCGATGGCCGTGGTCTGGACCGTGGCGATTTCTTGCTGGCCCAGGGTCTTGCGCACAATATCGAGACCGCTGGCCAGCGAGGCATAGCGGAACAGACGTTCCGCGTTCTGCCCCGATCCAGAACCCGACCCTGGTCCTGTCTTGATCGATCCCACAAGGGACTTTTCTGGGTTGGCGAGCTGGCATTGCGCCTTGGCCAGCGCCGCCGCCAGGGCGGCGATAGACTCACTAGACCACTGCATGGCTGCGCTCCCCACTGCTATTGCCACCGGTATTGGGGTTGGTGCCGATGAGATCGAAACTGACGGCGCCTGATTTCGACCGCTTGGCGCGCACGCCATGGCCGATCGCCTCCTTGGCATCCTCGGGCATCAGCCCCTTCAGCTCGGTCTTGGCCTGTTCGTGGTCGAGATAGGCCTGTCGGGTGCGAGCAAAGGCCCCGGCAAACTCCGCCCAGGCATTGGAGGTGGACATATCGACAATGCGGATGGCTTCGATCCGGGGCTTTGGCGGCTCTACCCCGAACAGCTTGGGTTCCTCGCCGTTCTCGACACAGCGCCAGAACTTCCGTTCTGCCGTGACAATCAGGTGCTGGTAGAGCGGGTCGGCATGGGCGACGATCTCGACCCACTTCCCTCCTCCCGTGATAACCGAAAGCACCGCCGTTCTGGCTGCCACCACCCACATGTTGTGCTGCAGCTGCGGGCTATACTTGACCAACGCCCCTTCTTCCGAGAACGACCACGGCAGCATGAACTTGGCTTCGAACACCGCATCGGAACCCACCACCCGGCCATCCAAGGTGGCGGCCATCCACTTCAGCGCCGGGTGAAACACCCGCTTCTGGATATCGGTAATGACCTGTCCGGTATTGGCCTCATACCAGTGCCGGTTCAGCTCCTCGGTCGCCAACCCCAACTGGACGATGAGATTGCCCGATAGATCCGCGGGCTCCGCCTCACCCCGCTTCTCCCGCCACAGCCGCACTAGGGCGCCCTCATCCTCACCCATGATGATGCGGGCGTCGGAGCCGCCAATGAAATGGCGGCGATTTCCAACGCCTTGAAGTATCTGTGTGTTTTTGGTTGTCTCGGGTATCTTGTTTCCAACGAATTCCGCTATTTTCGAGCTCATCGAGGTCCACTCCCCTGATCCAAAATGGATCATAGATCAATGATCCATTTTGGGTCAAGAGATTTCTGATGTTAACTGTCGAGCAATTGCGCGCGGCCCGTGGGCTACTTGGTTGGTCTCAGTCAGAGCTTGCGGGCCGCGCAGGTCTCTCTTTGCCGACGGTGAAGCGGGTGGAAACCGGTAGTCATGCTCGCGTTTCGGACGCAGCACGAAATCAACTTCGCCGAGCGCTAGAATCGGGCGGCGTTGAATTCATCGATGAGAACGGGGGAGGCCCCGGGGTGCGCCTTCGCAAGCGCACATCGAAAGGGAGCAAAAAATGAGGCATGGCGACGACTACCTCGCTCGCTACACCCCAGGGGGCAAATGGCAATCCTAGGGACAAGCCAAAATCCCGGCCGCCGAGCAATCCTCAAACGAGCGCAGCAAAATCACGCCGTCGCCGCAGTCCAGCGCTACGACCGGCGACGACGCGCTGGACCTCGACGACGCGCCTCGACAATTCGCTGCACCACAGCGCCGGAAAATTTGCTATAATCGTCCCTGGGACCGCCTCCGGATGCTGGGGACGATTGGGATGGGCCGTGACCTTCGTCGAGCGGGACAAATGGTATTTGGTCATCGACTGCAAACAATGCAGGCGCGGCACGGTGTTGGGCGAAGTCGCCGCGGCCGACGACTTCGCCAGCCGGACGCCGGCCGCGTTTAGCTGGAAGTGCCCTTATTGCGGCAAGCGACAGCTCGTGCAGCGGGACCAAGTCGAACGGTGCCAGGGCATCTATATTTAGCCTCGCTGGGGCGCTGCTCGCGGCCTACCCAGTTTTGACCATTAACCCCGCTGCCCGCCTCGTTCCCGGCAGGAGTGTCGATCATCCAGGGATGCTATAAAGTGACGTTGCCGACCCTTGGGAAGCGCACATGATATGCGGCAGCCGCGTCTTAGGATTTTGTGTTGTCCTGGGCCTCACGCCGTTCGCGCTAGGGGCTTCACAGCGCGCGTCGGCGCAAGGTAGCGTTCCAGGTCATCAGGCGGTCGATCCAAACGACCCTATCTGCCAGACGATCGAAGCGGCGGCGCAGGCGAATGCATTGCCGGTAGGGTTCTTTGTCCGCGTCATCTGGCAGGAGAGCCGGTTCCAGCCAAACGTCATCGGACCGTTGACCAGCGGCGGCCAGCGCGCCGAAGGCATCGCCCAGTTTATGCCGGCAACCGCCAGCGAGCGCGAGCTGTCCGAACCATTCAATCCCGTTAAGGCGCTGCCGGAGTCGGCGGCATTCCTGGCCGAATTGCGGGACGAATTCGGCAATCTCGGGCTGGCCGCCGCCGGCTACAATGCCGGACCGCAACGGGTGCATGATTTCCTGGCCGGCGTACACGACCTGCCGCAGCAGACCCGCAACTACGTGTTAGCGATTACGGGGCGGCCAGTCGAGGAATGGGCGCTCCTGGTCAAAAAACAAGGTTCCGAACCAGCAAAGACCGACGATATCCCAGAGAATATCGGGCCGGCGGACTGTCGCAGCATCGTGGCCCAGCTCGAGCAAACGCCGCGAATCGTTACCGAGTGGCAAGGTCATCGGGTCCCCAGCTGGTGCCGGGATCTGCGCCACCCCAATGGGACCGTCTGCGGGCCGGTGCACGCGATCGGCCCGCTCTTTGGAACGACGCATGCCGCAAGATCGATGCGCAGCCATGTGCATCTGGTGCGGACATCCTCACGCTGACTGGGTCAGCGCCGTAACGCGTAATGCCGAGGGCCCGTGCTTGGTCGGTGACTCCGGCGTTTACTGTACGACCTGAATAGTCACGTTTGCGGTACCCCGACGAACAATCCCAAGCATTTGAGCCGCGGAATAGGAGACATCCACAATACGTCCCGGCACATGTGGACCGCGATCGTTGACGCGCACGATGACCGAGCGACCGGTCGCAACATCCGTCACGCGCAGGCGGGTGCCGAATGGCAATGTCGGATGCGCAGCAGTCAATGCTCGTGGATCGAACCGCTCGCCGCTCGCGGTCTGAGTGCCTTCCGTATAAAAGCTCGCTACGCCGGATGCCGTAAGCTTGGTCGTCCGGGTTTTCTTGGTGAGACGCTTCTCAGATTGATTTCGCAGTGATGCATAACGGCTAGGTGCAACTAATTCCGATTTCTCATTCACAAAGGACGACGGGGCACAGGCCGAGAGGCCGGCGGATATCACCGCAACAATAGCAAAAATCTGAATATTTCGGCCATTGCTCCTCGACGAGGACGATAGGCGTCGAGATAAACAAGGAGCAAGCCGGGCAGACGAATGCCTGCAATCCTCTGTGAAATCCATGATGTGCCCCCACTCGCGAAGCTCCAAAGACAAGCGGGCGATATGAGGGCCAAATAACGCCAAAATCGGTGAAATTGTGCAGTCACATCATGACGAAGTCACCCGAACTCTACCACCTCTATGCTATAGAGATTCACCGGGAGGTTTTCAGCTTTCGCGATGAGACTGACTCGGTTCTCGGCATGCATCGTTGCTAATAACCTTATACCGTCTAACCACCGCTCGCACCTGCTGAGAGCCGTCAAGTTCAGAACGGAATTCGCAGTGCCGGCACGGCGACGCACGCAGAACCTGTTATAGAGTCGTGGCGAAGATTGGTATGCCCAGAACCGTTTGTGAGTTCAGGAGGCTGAAAATGGGTGTCGCGCTGACGCTGAGCTCCGCCAAATGGGCGAGAATTGCTTTTCTTTTTCTGATGTTGTCGACTGTGGTTTACAGTTGTTCTACTAATAGCGACTCCGGCGAGGGCTGGGGCGGCCACACCAGGACACCAGAAGCCGATAGATCAGGTGGAGATAATTAAGGTTGCAGAACCGTTTGGTATTCGGTCCTTTGAGCTTGATACGAATCGGCGCACGGCATCAGCGCACGCCGCTTTCGGCCCGGAAATTGGGGCACACGCACGCCGAAGAGGCCGGTCGCGCGCCACGCAAATGCAGGCGGCTTTGACCTGCATCCGGCCTTTAGCTCTTCGGAAGGACTCCCCGCAGCATGGCGATATTGGCCGCGATGCATCCCGGTCAATCCACATGGCCGGTATCGCACGCGAGAGTATCAGCCATATCATCAATGATTGGCGGCGGCGCAAGCTGGTCAAACGCCCGTCTGGCTATTATTATTTCTTGGAAAAAGGCACTGCTGCAGGCCGAAGCGCGCTCCGAACACACAACATCGGCAACGAATACAATAGCTGCGCCAGTCCCTTAACGCCGGTCAGAGTTGATGCGGGCGCCATGCGGTCTTTATCACTTGGCGCCGCCGCCGACGTTCAAATACGTAACCTCGGAGCCGCTAAGACTGCTCCCCGCCCCGCGCCATCAGACGCTGCAGCGCGGCCTTGCCGGCCGAACCACGTGTTGGATAGGACCCACTGGCCCGCAGCAAGCACCTCACCTCGCCCTCTCGATGGATTTCCCAAACAAAGGGCGCCGGCAGTTTTGCTCCGCGCCTAATATGAACTCGCAATTGCGGGGCATGATCGTTCATTGCGCGATCATAGCTACTTTGTTCCCGCTCTGCGAGGCGGTAGGGCCTTAGCAACGCCGAGACGCTTGCCTCGCATGACATCCGGGCTTAAGAAACCTATGAACGAAAATCAGTTGATGTTTTTGTCGCCGACATTTGGGAGACAAAAATGAGATTGCTGGTTGCCGCGCTCGTTTGCATAGCCGTGCTTTATGCGGTCGACGTGATCTGGCTTAACGGTCTGCTGTTCGCTGCTGCGGCCGGCATGATGTCGCAAATCGTCGCCCACTTTCGATGACTTAAAAGAGCTCAGGACAGGCCGGTAGCCGCCGCCCTCGCCGCTCTTTCTTTGACCTCATCCAATTATTTTCGATCCGTGATGGGCGTGCAATGTCTTCCGTGATGGTTATCGCAAGGGGTCCGTATCATGCCTGAGTTTGATCAATCGCGTTTCGGCGCCGACGATTCGCTCGATGTTTCAAAGGCAGTGAATCTTGCCAGCGATCGGGTGGCTGTCGAGAGAGCTTATCGCCTGAATGACAGTTACATTGCTGAGAAGGGGCAAGCGTCGTCTGATAGACCGGACGCTGCGTAGAAGGGGAATTTTTCAGTTCGAAGGGAGCGGGGTGGGAGCACGAGCCTGGATGTAAGGCCGTGCCCCCTTTTTTATTGTTCAGCCGTGGCCCCGGCTCGCGTGACGGGGGACGTGAGGGGATCGGGCCACTAGCACGCGGCAGGGGACTTTCTTCGCAGCGTGCCGCTTCCTGAACGTCACGCCGCACACCGCTCATTTCAGCTGGTATCACGTGGGGTCTGCTGGCCCGGCACACCCGACATTACCCCTTGTCTTCGCCTTCTTTGGTGAGCAGCTCGGCAGCGTCACGCCTATGCTCCTCATCGCAGATGAGTATCAGCGGCTTCGGGGCTCAATGTGCCACGAAGGCGCATTAGCGTCATAATTCCTTGAACAAAAAGCCCAACCGCGCGTTGACGGCGATGCGTCTGCTCGCGTCCCATTCATTTATGAGAGGAGATGTGCGATGCCTATCGGAATTCTTTTCTGGGCGTTGATGATACTTTGGCTCGTATTTGGTCTCGTATGGTGGCGTTCTCCAAATTTCATCGGCAATTACGGCTGGATCGGCAACGGTCTGTTTCTTTGGCTTTTGCTGTTCCTTTTGGGGTGGGGGGAGTTCGGGTTTATCTTGCAAGGTGGAGGCGCCCCCTTTCGCTGATCGCCGTGGGTCAGCGACACATCTCTGCGACCCACTTGATACTAGACCAAAAGGCGATTGCGTCCTGCGATCTGACGTAAGCCCGACGCCAAACATCATCGCGCCGGAACCTTCCGGGCACTAGACTAGCAGGGTTCAGGCGTTCCATTTCACGCGCGGCCGGTTCAATCGCCCAGGGCGGCCGGACGAGGGCCTTCACTTGTCATGAGACAGCCACGCATTCGAACCGCGAGCACGGTGACGGCGTCACCCGCTTGTTACTAAGCTCAGCGGAAACGTTGAGGGCTCTGCGTTTGGGGACGGCATTGCCAGCGCCGCGGGCGTTCCTGCCGAACGGGCATCGGATTTCCATTGACGAGCAAACGATAGCCCTTCCCGCCGCAATCGCTGCACGCGCTTCCGTTGCACAAGCCCGTGCCGTGGCAACGCGCGCATGGCGAGGGCATTTTTTCATTCATGCTAATTTCCTTGGAGGCTAATTGCCTTGGAAACCGAAGAGTCACCAATGAGCCCGCCTGCGACCCCAGTAGCCATCCCCACCAAAAAGCAGCACGAGCACCACAATAATAAGGATCAATTCCATAACAAACCCCCAATGACGAAGCCCGACCGATAGGGTTTACAGGGACCCCAGTTCAGGTTCCAGGAACCGCACTGTTTTGCCGGAGCCGCAAAATCATGAGGACGTGATTCAACGCGAAGTATTGGCACATGTTCCATGGGCTTATATTGACCGGAGATTTGGCCGAGCTGGATCGTCAGCCAATGGTCCGTTGCTCCGCGGAACTTCGCCCAGATCGGCGAAAATTCAACCTGCAAAACGACGCTGGCGGACCTAATGCAGCAGAACGTGGCCGGCCTGGATGACCTGCTGCAATTGAGCGTCGGTGACGCCGGCCACCGTAATGCTGTCGTTGTGGCCGAGATCGATCACCGCGTCACCATGCGCGTCGGTAGTGATGAGGGCTTGTAATTCCTGTGCTGTTTGCACATTGGCGAAATTGTTGAGCTCGAGGGTGTCCTGCTGCGGATTGAAGTCGGTGATAGTATCGGCGCCGATGCCAGGGGCGAATACGAAACTGTCGTTGCCGGCTCCGCCGACAGTCACCGAAACGGTCTGGCTGACGTTATCCGCCGGATTTTGCGCGTCGGCGACGGTGACATTGTAGGATTGGGTCAA
>DATAWP010000082.1:0-148937 GCA_036267155.1 Tepidisphaeraceae bacterium | reverse complement strand
CCATCTTTGAATTTATCGAGGTCTTCTACAACCGAAAGAGATTACACAGTGCGTTGGGCTACAAGAGTCCCGAACAGTTCGAGGCTGCCCATCGCGTTTTTCAAAATCCAGCGCCAACGAAAAATGGGTAGGACCAGAGGGTGATCGTTTCGGCCCGTTTGCCACGGATGATTCCAATCGCTCTACTCTGACAAATGTCCCAACAAAAAATATCGCGAAAATGAGACATTTTGAGGCAGCGGCATTTTGGCGCGGGCCGTATGGCTTATGTTGCGCGGACTGGCAACGCCAGCCGCACACAAGCTTTACACCCCGATGGCAAAACGCCTTCAACATTCGCCAAAACTCTTTACCCCTTGGTTCCAATGCCTCATTGCCTATAGAATGACCCCTCCGACGCCCATGCCCGAAGTGCCCAACTCCATCTCCTCTCGGCTTTTGCTACCGGCGGTCTCCCTTTGCTGGCGAGAACTGATCCGTTTCGTCCGCCAGCGCAGCCGGATCATCGGCGCGTTGGCCACGCCGATTCTTTTCTGGATCGTCATCGGCGCCGGGATGGGCCACAGCTTCCGGTCCGAGATGCCGGGCGGGAATAACTTCATCGAATATTTCTTCCCCGGCACACTGGTGATGATCCTGCTCTTCACCGCGATCTTTTCTGAAATTTCGATTATCGAAGATCGCCGTGAGGGATTTCTGCAATCCGTCCTGGTCGCGCCGGTTTCGCGGATGGCCATCGTGCTCGGCAAGGTCCTCGGCGGGACGCTGCTGGCGTCGGCGCAGGGAATTCTCTTTCTGCTGCTGGCTCCCCTGGTCGGAATCAAGCTGGGCGTGAGTTCTTTCCTGGCCGCTGTCTTGGTGACGTTCATCGTCAGCTTCGCTCTGTCGGGCCTGGGCTTTTGCATCGCCTGGCGAATGAGTTCCACGCAGGGATTTCACGTCATCATGAATCTTTTTCTGATCCCGATGTGGTTCCTCTCCGGCGCTATGTTCCCGGCCGAGGGGGCCAAGGGCATCATGCGCGGCCTCATGAGTGTGAATCCCCTGACCTACGGCGTTTCCGCACTGCGGCAGGCGCTCTATTGGACCAGTTCGGCAAACCTTCGCCTTCCGCCGTGGTCTGTTTGTATTGGCGTCAGCCTGGTCTTCGCTGCCGCCATGTTTGCCGCTTCGAGCATGATGGCCGGCCGGCGCGTCGCCGCCGATCTCCAATGACTGCATTGTTATGAGCAAGCCTCAGAAAATCATCACGATCGTTCTCTGGGTGGTTGCCGTCTCGGTGATGCTCGGCGTCCTGGCGATGAAAACGCTTCCGCCAAATTCTCCGCCATCGACCCAGCCCGTCCAAATCCCCGGACAGGTCATCACGGCGTCGGCCGATCCCCCCGATGCGCCGCCGCCCGTGATGTACAGCGCTCCGTCCTTCCGCCTGATCGATCAGGACGCCCAGCCGGCCACCAACGTCCAGCTCCTCGGCCATCCGTGGGTGGCGGATTTCATCTTCACGACCTGTGCCACGCTTTGCCCGACGATGTCCGCCCACATGGCCGAATTGCAGAACCAGCTTCCCGACGATGTAAAACTCGTTTCTTTTTCCGTCGATCCCGGGCACGACAATCCCGCGGCCCTCAAGCAATATGCGGATCGCTACCATGCTCAGAATGGCCGATGGATATTCCTCACCAGCGATGAAAAGACCCAGGAACAGGTGATCCGCGGCATGAAGCTCGGCTTCGTACCCGCCCAGGGCGGCAATCCCATCCAGCATGATGAGCATTTTATTCTGGTGGATTCCCAGGGCCGCATTCGCGGCTACTATGACGCCCTCGTTCCCCAGCGCCTTCAGCAGCTCGTCCACGACGCCCGCATGCTCAGCGCCCAGGGCAACGGAGGCTAGCGGATGACCAGCCTGCCGGCCGTCGATGCCACGCTGAATACCGTTTGCTGCATCCTTCTCTGCACGGGATTTATTTTCATCAAGACGGGCCGCTGGCGCGCCCACGCCTGTTGCATGATCAGCGCCACCGTCGTTTCCGTCGCGTTTCTCACCTGCTATCTCACGTACCACTACATGTATGGCGAGCGCTCCACCCGCGCGACGCACGCTCCGCATTGGCTGCGATATCTTTATCTCGTGATCCTTTTTCCGCATCTGGTGTTGGCGATCGCGATGCTTCCGATGATTTACGTGACCCTGCTGCGCGCCTATCGCCGCGATTGGATCAACCATCGCCGGATCGCCGTTCCGACGTTCTGGATTTGGCTGTACGTGTCGGTCACGGGCGTGGTGATTTATTTTCTGCTGTACCATTCCCCGCTGGCAACGTGACGGCCGTAGCGAATGGCGATTGAACGGAATTGAACATTTTCTATTCCGAGCCGAGGTTCGCCAGGAAGGCGTCAGGGGCGAGGATCGGCAGCGCGGAACGGGCAAAATGGCGCCCGTCGCGTGTGACGATGCACAGTGCCGCGGCCCGGACCGCGCACGCGTGCTGAACGGCGTCTTCAAAATCCGCCGCGTCAGCTTCGATCGCTTGATCAATCACCTCCCGGGTGACCGGCGCCACCTGAAATACGGCCTGCATTCCCCGTACGGCACGGTCGGCCTCGCGCCGGGACGCCAGGCGCCGCACCACGTAGTAAACGTTGAGAAAACTGACCGCCGAAACGACCGCCTGAATTTGTCCTTCCTCGGCGAGCGACCAGAGCCGCTGCGCGTCCCGGACGAACGGCTTACGCGCCAAAAGCACGTCCAACAGCACATTCGTGTCAAAAAAAACAACGTCGCTCATGATGCGTATCGCCTGAGCAGAGCGTCTTCGATGATTTGCCGGTCGGATTTACCGCGTGACGGCTTTGCGATTCCGGTGAGGCGGCGAGTAATGGGGCCTGTCCGGTCCGATCGCCCAAGTCGCTTATCGGCCATGGCGCGAATGAGCTGGCTAAACATCGCCGACACGCTCGTGCCGCGGGCCTCGGCCAGTTTCTTGGCCATGTCGATCACCTCCGGCTCCGCGGTAAGGGTCAGCTTTTTCATCAAATCTCCAAATACGTATTGCCAGTATAATCCGATACGTATCGGCCGTCCACCGCCGCGATGGACTTCACATCGCCGCGAAGTTCGCCAGGATTTGCAATCCCGCTTTCTGGCTCTTTTCCGGGTGAAATTGCGTGGCCATGACATTATCTCGCCAAATGCTGCTGACGAATGGCCGGCCATATTCCGTCTCCGTTGCGATAACGGATGGGTCGGTTGGAACCACGTGATAACCGTGCACGAAATAGACTCCGCACCCGGCCGGCAAGTCCTTCACCAGGGGCGAGGGCGTTCGCACGATGAGCTGATTCCATCCCATGTGCGGCACTTTCAGCCCAAGAGTCTCATCCACATCAAGCCGCACGCATTTGCCGGGAATGACCCCCAATCCGCGATGCTCGCCATCTTCGAATCCGACATCGACCAGCATTTGCAGTCCCAGGCAAATCCCCAGGAATAATTTCCCCTTGCGGATGTGGCCAAGAATCGCTTCTGCAAAATTCATTTCGCGCACCGTGGCAATGGCGTCCTTGAATGCCCCGACGCCCGGCAGGACGAGCCGATCGGCGCGGTCGATTTCCTCCGGCCGTGAAATAATCGCCGCCTCTGCGCCAACCCGCGCAAACGCCTTCTGCACCGAGCGCAGATTAGCCATCCCATAATCGACAATCGCAATGGACATTACCCCCAACTATAGCCGCGATGTAACAGCGGTGCGAAGGACGCGGCTTCCCTTACACCGGGTTCCCCTGATCTCCGGTCCCCTCCGGCTTCGTTTGCAGCATCGCCGCTTTCGCCTTGATCTCCGCCATATCTTTGTGCAACTGCGCATCCGCGCTTCGGCGTCGAAGGTCACGGATTTGTTTAACGGCCCTGAACGCCATCCGCACCACCAGTGTCCCCAATACGCCGGCGAGCAGCATGGCCGGGATCAATTCCAACGCCGAGGTATTGAGGTTCTTCCCAAACCACCACCAGATGACCAATTCTTTGTTGGCGTTCTGAAAGACAAAGATCAACAGATAGATCACCAGCACGGAAAATATCGTGATCTTCGTCCAAATTTTAATTTTCAGCCAAAGGTTTTGCATGACTTCCTCTTGCGTCCAGCGGCGAGTTCACAGCGCCGCCAATCCCTGGCGAATGAACCACATCAATCCCTGCAGCCCCGGCTGCAGATAGGCGGCGATCGGCGAATAAAACAGCATGACAAATCCCGCGGCCAAACTCAAATATGGCCCGTACGGAAGCTGCCGCCGCGAATGCGCGATCAGCAGATAAACCCCCGCCAGGATTCCGATGAACGGGGCGATGAAGAACGTCACCGTCGCCGGCCCCGCTCCCAGCACCGCTCCGACGCCGAACATGAGATGCACGTCTCCCAATCCCATCGCCTCTTTTCCGAACGCGTACGAGCCCAGAATTCGCGTGAGCCACACGACGAACCCTCCAATGAGTCCACCCAGCAGTGCCCCCATCCCCGCGTTCAGCCAATCGATTTGGGCTGCCGCATACCACAGATGCCGCACCGCCGGCGCGTGCGTGTGCAAGGCTACCGATGCCGCGCCCAGCACCAACGGCGGCATCAAAAACAGCATCTCCTTTCGAATCTCCGCCCGCACCTGTGCCGGTGCGAATTCCTCGGGAATATCGGGCGTTTCCCGCCCCTTCTCCGCCGCTTCCTTCGCCTGTTGTTCCAACTCCGCTCGCTCCGCCTCCAGCAAATCCCCAACTGGGAAACTCATCGGCAGGATCTTCATCAGCAGCAGCACGATGCTGGCGATCAATCCCACTCCCGCACCGGCGCACAGCGCCAGCGCAAATGGCGGATCGATCAGCGCCCCCGCCGATCCCGGCCGATCGACCACTCCATGCACCACGATCCCGATGCCCGCCAGCCACCAGGGAATCCCCGCCGGAATGATGAACAGTTCCGCATCGATCAGGCTCGCCGCCAATAGCCCGGCCACGAGCGCCATGTACAATCCATAAATCGGCCATTGGTCGGCGAGATTCGTCGTTCCCTCCGGCCCGACGTGGGCCATGAAGAACATCACATAGTAGAAGACGAACAGCAGCCCGGTGATCGCCTCGACGATCGGATATTCCGGCGAGATCGGCTGCTTGCAATACCGGCATTTGCCCCGCAGAAAAATCCATCCGAACACGGGAATGTTGTCATACCACGCCAGCGGGGTCTCGCATCGGGGGCATCGCGACGCCGGCGTCACCAATGAGATTCCCCTCGGCAGCCGGTACACCACCACATTCAAAAAGCTTCCCACGCACGCGCCCAACGCAAACAAAAATGGAATGTAGAGCAGGTGCGGCATGCGCGGATAGCTTTCAATCCTGAACGATCATTTTCGCCAATCGCTCCGCCGCCTGCCGCGGCGTGAGACCCGTCACGTCCAACTCGGCCGACATCACAGACCTATAGATCGGCTCGCGCTGCTTCAGGATCGCTTCGATTTCTTCAATGCCGCCTCCAAGGTTCGTCAGATTCGGCCGATTATCGGAAGTTGCCGGATCCCCCTGAATTCGCCGCAGCAGTTCTCCCGCCTCGCATCGAAGGTAAACGATCCGATGCCCGGCTTGCGCCAATGCCTGCTGATTCTCCTTCCGCAGGACCGCTCCGCCTCCCAACGCGATCACGCAATCCTTCATTTCGCACAATCTCGCGATGACCCGCATTTCCAGGTTGCGAAATTCCTCTTCCCCGCCGGTTAGAAAAATTTCCCGAATCGATTTTCCGGCTTTCTTCACGATGAGGTCATCCGCATCCACGAACAGCCTGCCCAACTGCTGAGCCAGCAGCCGGCCCACCGTCGTCTTTCCGCTTCCTCGATAGCCGATCAGGACAACGCTCATGTCCATCAATGATAGACCGCGCGTTGGTCACATCAAAGTCGTCCGGACAAAGTGCAAGTGGCCAGTGCAAGTTGCAAGTGCAAGCGGCAAGTGAATTATCCAACTTGTACTTGCAACTTGTACTTGCAACTTCTGGCTCCGAATTTCCCCCGCTCATTTGCATTTGATTTCCCCGCGCCTCTAAAATGCCGCGGTGGATGCGACGATCACGCTCAACTTCGACGGCGGCAGCCGGGGGAATCCCGGACTCGCGGGCATCGGCATCGTCCTTGCCGCGGATGATTCCACTCCGCTGGTGACGCTTGGCAAATATATCGGTTCAGCCACCAACAACGCCGCCGAATATATGGCGCTGATCGTCGGCCTGCGCGAGGCCGCCAAGCTCGGCGCCCGCAAGCTCATCGTCCGCGGCGACAGCGAATTGGTCATCAAGCAGATGCGCGGCGAATACCGCGTCAAAAATCCCGCCCTCAAGGACTTGTACGGTCAAGCCCAGGCTCTTGTGGCTGGCTTCAAGTCCGTCAGCTTCGAGCACAATCTTCGCCATCACAATTCGCTTGCCGACCGCCTCGCCAATCTCGCCATGGATCGCAAGAGCGATGTCGATGACGTGGATGACGTGCCCGACGTTCCCGCGAGCGCCGGCGGATCACCGCGGCTCTCCTGCCCCGCCTGCGGCTCACAGATCGAGGTGATAATTCCGCCGCGTGAAAAAAAAGCCGCCTCTTTTATCTGCCCCTGCGGCACTCCGATGACCTAGGATATTCGTACCAAAGGAACACTGATGTCTGATTCCAATCCACGCATCGAACAATTCCGGAAAATGGCCGAAGCCGATCCGGAAAACGAACTTGGCCATTTTTCACTCGGCAAAGCCTATCTCGACGCGGGCCAGACCGCGCCGGCCATCCAATCTTTCCAGCGCGTTCTTGAGTTGAATCCCAACATCGCCAAGGTTTATCAGATGCTCGCCACGGCCCTGTTGAAGGAGAACCGAAAACCCGAAGCCGTCGACCGCCTGACGCACGGTGTGGAGATTGCCGCCGCGCGCGGCGACCTCATGCCGAAAAACGAGATGGTTCAAATGCTCAAGGACCTCGGCGCCGCCGTTCCGCAGTCCGTCGCCTCCGCCCCGCAGCAAACGGCCGGCGAAGGCCAGGTCCTGTGCAATCGCTGCGGCCGCATCGGACGCAAGATGCCCAGCCCGCCGTTCAGCAACGCCCAGGGAAAGGAAATTCACGAGAAGGTCTGCGCCGATTGCTGGCGCGAATGGATTCACATGGGCACGAAGGTCATCAACGAATTGCGCCTTCCGCTGTCCGATCCGCAGGCTCAGAAAATCTTCGATCAGCACATGCGGGAATTTTTAAATCTCAGATGATGGCCACCCCTATTGGTTGGGGGGCGATACCGCGCGGGCAAGCATTCCGCCGACCACATTCCTCGTGAGATCGGACCGGTGATCTTCGCCCGGCGGGCGACGGGCGCCACGAACCAATGGCAGCACGTAATTCCAGAAGGGCGGCAACGCCAAGAGCAGAAGCAGAGCCCAGAACGGAACGACGAATTCTGTGAAGCGAACCACCGGCGGCAAACTCATGCCGGGTGGAAGCATGTTGTCTTGTGGAGTGCTGCCCCGCAGCCTGGCGCTTCGCGAGAAGTAGAAGCCCAACCGGTTCCACGACGTGTGTGATCCGTGAGGGGGGTTGGCATAATCGAGTCCAGGTGCGGGGGCCGAGGAGGAATACTCGAAGTGCGGATTGCTCCACATCGCGTTGGTGAAGACGAACGCGAGCCGGCCTTTCGCGTCATGTACGGCGCCGCTAACCGATCGGCCGTAATACACGAGGTCTTCAGCCTTGCTGTAGCTGCGTGCCCATATTGCGGACAAGCCCAGGAACAGGATCAGCGAGATTCCGGCCAGGAGTTGAACGATCGGTGCTTCACGCCGCACATTCTACCGCTTCGATCATTCAGCAATCGACGTTAAATCCTCCATTTCAAAAACCGCGTGCCGCACACCACAACTAACCTCCGGCGAGAGCTAGCCTTAGCGCGAATCAGCAATAACGATTCGATTCTTCAATTCTTCCACCGCGTTTTGGATTCGGTGGGTCGCTTCGCGAATCCCCGTTTTGGAATCTTCCAGATCGCTTAAATCCAACGCTGGCCCGAACGCGATCGAGCCGGTGCTGGGCCGCAGGAACGCTTCCACCATTTCCCGATTCCGCTGCGTCCCGTTCAGATACGCCGGATAAACCGGAGCGCGCGTCTTGAGGGCCAGCAGCCCAATCCCGCTCTGGAAGGGGATCAAATCATTGGACGTTTCAATTCTTCCCTCGGGAAATACGCCGAGCACGTGTCCCGCCGCGAGCGCCCGCATGGCCGCCCGCGCCGCGGCCATGTCCCGGCCGCTGCGCTCGACCAGGATCACTCCGACGGTGTTGTAGAGCCAGCGCATCGACTTGTACTTGTAATATTCCTTGGCCATCATCCATCGCACCAGCCGCGGACAAAACGCCTGCAACAGCAGCGGATCGATGCTGCTCATGTGGTTGCATACGAGAATGGCCGGCCCCTTTCGCGGCAGTCGGCAGGGCTGAGGCACCGATGTCTGGTGATAGACCCGCGAAAAACTTCCCGCGCAAGCTTTGAGGAAACGAAAAAACAAGTCGTCTTCCCGCCGGGAAAAGGGATTGCCATCAACACTCACGGCGGGGGAGATACTCAAACCAGAGCGTTCTTGCAATCTTTACAGAGTTGCCCGAGCGCGTGATGCCATGGGCGAGAGTTGAGACGAAAGATTTTGATTGGTCACCGTTTTCGTGCCGGCCATCACGAAAACGGTAACCGACAAAAACCCACGCCTGTTCACGAAGGCACGTCCCGGCGCTGCCGGATAACTAGCGTTCTCCCCTCGATCACGCGACAATCCGCAGCGTGAGCCGGGTTCTGGTGATCACCAACAACCTTCAGCAGGCTTCATTTCGCCTGCGCATCCAGGCCCTGAGCGACGGGTTGCAACAGCGGGGCGTAAGCCTCGACGTACACGTCCGCCCGCGCGAAGTGTTGGCCCGGCGGCGACTGCTCAAATCCGCCGCGGATTACGATGCCGTGCTTTTGCAGCGGAAGATGCTCGATCCCCTCGATACCCGTCTGTTGCGAAAAAGAGCTCGCAAGCTTTTTTTCGACGTCGATGACGCCGTGATGTACCACAGCCGGTCTGTCGGCCCGCTGAAGCGCTGGCATACCTGGCGGCGATTTCTTGCCGTCGCCCGCTACGCGGATCTCATCGTGGCGGGAAACGAGTATCTCGCTGACCTGTTTCGCCGCCACGGCGGCAAGGCAACCATGCTGCCCACGGTCGTCGATCCGGCTCATTATCAGGTGAAATCGCACGCGGCGTGTGATGCTCCGGCCCTGGTTTGGATCGGCAGCAAATCGACCCTCCCCTATCTCCGCCAATTTTCCTCGGCGTTGGCCGAGGCGAAAAAGCGCGTTCCCGGTTTACGGCTCATCACGATAGCGGATCAGCCGCTCGCTCAACCTCTGCTGCCTGCCGAACATTTGCCCTGGTCAGAGCAAACCGAATCCGCGGCGCTTTGCCGCGGCGACATCGGCATCGCCCCTACGCCGCGGGATCGTTGGACGCTCGGCAAATGCGGTTTCAAAATCGTTCAGTACATGGCCGCGGGATTGCCGGTGATCGCCAGTCCCGTCGGGGCCAACAGCGAAATCGTCTCGCCCGGCGAAACAGGTTTTTTGCCCGAAGACCCGGCCGAATGGTCCGATGCCGTCGCGACGCTTGCCGGCGACCCGTCCAAACGCCAAGCCATGGGCGCGGCCGGCCGAAAACGGGTCGAGGAACATTTCTCGATCACCCGTGCCGTTGACGCCTGGGCCAGGATACTGGGCAGCGGAAACTAACGCCGATGCACGATCACCACGCCGCCGTAGAACCCGAATGGCGGCGGCGGTGGACCCCAATAGCCCCAATCCGGGCCTTGATAATACGGATAAATTCGGTGGAAATAAGCCCCCTGGGCCGCCACTTTGCCGGCGATCATCACACGCCATCGAAGTTGCAACTGACCGAGGTCCATATCGTCGTAAGAATGCGGCGGCGGGAATGGGAAATAGGCCGTGACATACGCGCTCTGCCCCGCTTCCAGCGTGATCGGCGTCGGCGGACGGATCATCGGCGGCGGGAACCGGACCAATTCTCCAGTGCTCAATTCCAATGTGGTTGGGTCGAAATCAACCTCCTGCGGCCCGTTGTTGTCCAGCCGAAGCCGAATCTCCACCGATGGCGGAATCGCGTCCTTGGGATCGTCGTATCGCACGCCGATGATCGACGCCTCGGCCGAGACGGGCGGAGCCGTCTGCGGCGGATTGGGCGGCACATCCGCCAACGCCGGCCGCGGAACATACGAAAAATCCCCAACATATTGGGAGCACCCCGCAACCAGCGGGAACAACAGAGCAACCCCAACGCAATACCAGCATCGCAGTGTCATGGCGCGGATTATAACACCGTAACCTTCCCCGCGCAAAGCGGCATTCCTCCAGCCCCAACCCTCCCGGCCGAAGCCCAGGATCACGACGGCAGGTTTTTATTGGTTCTTATTGCGTCCCAAGTCCGATAGATGCGAACACGGCCGGGCGCAACTGAGGCTCGCTCGCAGTTGCCGTGGATTGCCCGGGGCGTGAAGAAGGAGATGCTATGTCGGCCATATCCGGTTTGAGTGGCTCGGGCATGACCCAATGGTTGCAGCAGATCGCGCAACAGCAAAGCACCCAGGCAGTTCAGACGGCTGCCGCTGCATCAACATGTGGCGCGGCCGGGTCGACGGCCTCCACGGCAAGCCAGGGCGTTCATCATGGCCATCATCATCACGGCGGTGGGAGCAGCGGCGGTAACTTCTTCAGCCAAATCCAGCAGACGGTCACGAGCGCGTTGCAATCGGCCCAATCCAACGGGACTTCCGACCCCAACGGTGTCGTCGAAGATGCCATCACCAGCCTTTTGAAGAATATGGGAGTTGGGTCCAACTCGGCCGCGGAAGGCACGAATTCCACGGGCGACTCGGATAGCGACACCGACGCGTCCGGTGGGGTCGATTCCGCCACCTCTGCTCAGCAATCGTTTCAAAGCCTGCTTCAATCCGCGGGGATCAGCCCTCGGCAATTTCAGAGCGACTTCCTATCCGCCGTCCGGGAAGCGCAGGGCGGATCGATCAACCCCGGCACGGCATTCAACAGCTTCCCACCGGGAACGAATTTAGACGTGACCGGCTGATTTGAATCGCGCGCGATAAATTTCTTCCAGCCGATCCATGTGCGCATCCAGCGACAGGCTGGGCCGCAGTTCCAGACACGCCTGGCTCATCTTCGCCCGCGTCGCCGGGTCAAGCAGTTGCCGCATCGCAGCCGTTAGCGCTGGCACATCCGCCGGGTCCGCCAGCACAAAACCGTGACGCCCGTCGTTCATGATCTCGCACGCCCCGTTAAACACCGTGCTGATCACCGGCAAGCCCATGACCAGCGCTTCCAACACGACCAGGCTGCACGAATCGTGTCGCGTCGGCAAAACGAAAAAATCCGCCGCCGCGTAAAAGTCCGCCGCCCGATCCGTCTGTCCGCAGAAGATGATCTTCTGCTCCACGCCCAACTGCTTTGCCAGTTGCCGGCTCCGGCTGGGATCGTCCTTGCCCACGACCAAAACCGTCGGGGCCGCGTTTGTGGATTGTTGCAATTTCGCCGTTGCCGCGATGACTTCAGCCAATCCTTTTCGCTCAAACCGCTGCGCGATCATCAGCGCGACGTTGGTCGACGGCGAAACACCAAACCGCTCGCGAACCGCCCCTCGCGCCGCCGAGTGCTTGGCCGGATCGAACGCATCCAGATCGATTCCATTGAACAGCTTCACCAATTGACCGGAAATGTGCGGATAGTGGTCCAGGATCATTCCCTTCACGTAATCGGATAGGCAGAGCACCACCGGCTTATCCGGCCCGTGGATCATCGCATCTTCGATTTCCGCAAAGAGCCGCCGCTTGCGGTTGAGGTGGTTTCCGATTCGTGCCAACGTCCGCCGGGCTGTCGATGTCCGCGACAGGTGCGACCGCAGGGCCGCTTTGGCCATGCCTGCGTGCGGGTGATACAGATCGCATCGCCGAACCGGCAGCATCGCGTGGATCAGATCGTACTTTTTCCCGGCCAGATGCGCGTCAAGATGATCGAGAAACGCCGCATATCTCGCCGCCCGAGTCGAGCCATTCGCGGCAAGCGCGACGAAATTGACTCCGGGGATTGCCGGTCCAAACCGGTTGGAGACGAGGTCCACCCGATGCCCGCGCTTCGCCAGCGCCGCGGCAATGTCGGCCGTATATCGTTCGGCTCCACCGTGCTGCGGATCGGCCCGGAAGATGACCAGGGCGAGGTTCATGTTCTCGGCCCGGATTTATACACCAATTTCGCCGCACCTGGATAAATGATCCGAGTCTTGCTTACGAGGCCGCCGCGGAAGGATCTCCGCTCAGGAGCTCGTCGATCCAATTCGGATTCGTTTCAGGGGGAGTTGGCGCGGCCGAAATGGAATCGTCTATATATAGCAATTGCCAGTGCATCGCCGGCGCGGCCCGGGGCTTTAAGTTTGGCCGGGACGGACTGTCTGCGTTGCCGGCCAAAGTCACCGATGTGGAAACAATCGAAAGGTTCGAGGAATTCGTCGCGGGGATTTGCGGCGACGGCGAAATTGAATCGGACATGCGCGCGACGGCCACCGCGGGCGCCGGTATCGCCGATAGGGCCAGCAAATTATTCGCCGAAGCAATCACCAGAGGCTCGGCGACGGTGACCCTCTCCAGCCCGGCGTACGTTTGCGGGAAATTTGCGAATGTGTTGCCTTGCTGCGTCAACACGGTGTCTTGATTCACGTCAATCGCCGCTACTTCGCCGGGTGATGCCGAGCCTAAGTCGAATGAATTGTTCTCCAGCACGAGGTTTGTCACGCCCGTGCTGTTGGTGGTGACCAACACCGCAGTTGGAGAGTTGATGCTGGTGCTGTCTTCAATGATTGCATAAAAGTTTCGCGAGCTCTGATCATAGTTGTCATAAATGGCAAATGCATCGGATGATGCGGCGGCGACGTGATTATCTCGCTCGATTTCTCCGACTGCCCCGATTTCCCCGCCGGTGCCGTCGTTGCCCAGAATGACCCCGTACTGAACGTTGGTGATTATATTGTTCTGAATCAAGTTAAAGTAAGCAGGCTCGACGCTGCCACCATCATCGAGGCTGGCGATATAGATGCCGTTGCGAACGTTCGTGATGGTGTTGGAGTCCACAATCAGGTTTTCACCACCGCCCCAGAATTCGACGCCCGCAGAGGCGGTGGGAAGCACGCCTTTGCCGCTCAGGTTGTTGTGGTAGATGACAACGCCGTCAACAATTTCGCCGACGAGAATCGTGCTGGTGGCGTCGGGGAGGACGGTCCAGGGATGAACCAGGGTGATCGTGCCTGTCGTGGGATCATAGCCGGCGATGGGGACGTGTTCGCCGACGCCGTCTCCGGCGACGATGATCACTTCGTAGCTGACGCCGCTAAAATCGGACGGTAAGCCGGATACCGTCACTGTATCCTCGGTAGCGGCGAGGAAGCCGCAGGGGGGATAATCAGAGAGTTCTTGACCTTCAAAGGAGATCTGTTCGCCGACGTTCTGGTCGGGATAGGTTGGCCGCACGCCCAGGTCGATGGTTGTGTTGTCCGCAATATATACGTTGGTTTCCGTTCCCCATTCCGGACTCGCGACGAAGAACCTCCCCTTTGCCCAACCCGCTCCGGAATCGGGGTCGGAATTGTCATAATCCTGCGCCGTGCAGTTGGTGACGCTGATTCCATTGCCGCCCCATGAATACAGCAGCGTGTTGGCATCATTCGTGCCGTAGAAATTGCAACCGTCGATGAACAGTTGGGATGCCGTCCCCAGAAATGATCCGGAGCCGATCATGTTGCAGTCTTCAAAGAAGACCAGATCATCGGCGTGAATGTCGAAATACGGGGTCTGATGAGCATCGAACGTGACGTTCGTGAAATGAAGATTGGTTTGGAAACGGCCATACATCAAATCCGACAGGGCCACATTATTCGAGTCCAACGTCAAATCCTTCACCTGCGCATCGGACGTCACCCATAGCATGGCGTAAGGGGGATCGGACGACGGGGTTTCCAGAAGAACCGTCTTGCCCTGGCCATCCCCCAAAAGCTGTTCGGCTCCGACATTCAACTGGCTCACCATGTACGTGCCGGCCGGAGCGTAGACGGTGGCGCCGACGTATTTGCTCGCGGCGGCGATCGCCGCTTCAAAAGCGGCGGTGTCGTCCGTAACCCCGTCTCCCTTGGCGCCATAGTTCATCACGTTGAATACCGGACCGTTGTACAGGTAAGGGCTGGCCACCGTCAGCGTCATCGGGCTGCTCCAGCCGTAGTCCCCGCCATGGCCGTTATGCACCCAGACCTGGTACGTTCCACTGGCCAGATTCTCGGGAAGCACGAAATTCACCTGATAAGGATTGGCGCTGGTCACGCTCAGCCATTGGCCCGTGCCGCTGCCCGCCTGGGTGAGATAAACCCACGAGCGAGGATCGGACGCGCTGTAGGTCAGATTCTGACCGTACACCGAAACCGTTTCGCCGGGGCTGGCCTGGTTGGGGCCGATCCACATCGCATCCGTTTTGTTGATCGCCACGGGGGCGCTATATCCGCTGGCATTTTCGGCCCATAAGAAATACATCGAATTATCCGTGTTGGCCGGATTGAGCGTGACGGTGGCGATGTTGGGGCTCAGTTGTTGGATGGTGTCCTCGACCAACTCGCCGTTGGTGGAATTGGTTTGGCCATACGAGATGAATTGGGTGTCGGAACTCTGATCCGAGGCTGGTAGCGCCGAAAGCTGCGCCGCACTGATGGAGAGGCTCTGGCCCGGATTCGCCGATTCGGTCCAGACGGCGATCTCCGGCGCGCTGGCGAGCGGAGCCGTCGCCGTCACCGGCGGAGTGAACGTGTCAAACCCTGCCGGCAATGCGGGATCGCTCGCCGGCATCACAACCGCCGGCATATCCGGCAGCGCCGTCGCGAACAGAAATCGTCTTTCCAGAACCTCACACAATGCCGCAAACAACGCATGACCAGAACGCAACTGATTTCTGGTAACTCGCATTTTCGAACCTCCGACCGAACCATCGGCTCGATCAAATGGAAGGTGGACACAAAATCAGTGAGGTGCTTCACGATCTCAGGTCCAAAAGGTTGATGCTTGTCCGACGCAAGCCAACCGTGGCGGTCGTGCCCGGATTTCCCTTGATGGCGGATTTACGCTGTCGGCAAAGATTGGCGTTTGGGACGGCCGCACCTTTTGACCCACCCTTTCAAAATAAAGCCGACTTTGTGTTAATATCCTGCCATGCAACACCGCATCCTTGGCCGCACCGGCGTGAAGGTTTCGCCCCTGTGTCTGGGAACCATGAACTTCGGCGGCCGAACCGCGCCCGCGGAATCGCATAAAATTCTCGACCAATATCTCGAACTCGGCGGCAATTTTATCGACACCGCCAACGTCTACAACGACGGTAAATCCGAAGAAGTCATCGGCGATTGGATGAAACAGCGCGGCACGCGCGACCGCATCGTTCTTTCCACCAAAGTCCACGGCCGGCGCTCCGATCACATCAACGACGCCGGAAACCACCGCTGGCACATCGTCCGCGAAATCGAAAATTCCCTGAAGCGGCTTAAAACCGAACGGATCGACGTTTACCACATCCACCGTCCCGATCCGGATACTCCCATCGATCAGACGTTGCGAGCGCTGGATGATCTGGTCCATCAAGGCAAGGTGCTCTACCTGGCCAGCAGCGTTTTCGCCGCCTGGCAGTTGGCCGAAGCGCATTTCATCGCCCGCGAATTGGGAACCGCGCGTTTTGACATCGAGCAGCCGCCATTCAACATCATTGATCGCCGGATCGAGGCGGAGGTGCTGCCGTTCTGCCGCGAGTATGAAATCGCCACGATCACCTGGGCTCCCCTGGCCCGCGGCCGGCTCACCGGCGCCTATACGCGCGGCGGCCGCAAAATCCCCGACGGCACCTGGTACAAAGCCCAGGGAAAGAGCGATTTCCCAGCCAGCCAATGGCCCCTGATGGAAGGCGTGGACAAACTCGCCGACGCCCATGGCATTTCCTCCAGCCAATTCTCCATCGCTTGGTGTCTGCAAGTCCCCGGCGTCACCTGCCCGATCATCGGCCCGCGAACCGTCGATCAATTGCAGGACAACATGGCCGCGCTAAAAGTCGCGCTTTCCGCTGACGAAATGAAAGCCGTCGATGCCCTGAATCCCCCCGGCGAATTGTGCCGCGACCGCGGAATGGGACCGGTGCCGAGGTGAAATAATCGCCGATTTCTTGCTTCTATAGCCCCGCATGTACATGCGGGGCTTCGCCCCGATGCCCAAATGACGATGTAAGCCTTATCTTGTCTCCCTCCCGCAGCGCCCTATACTTTCCCGGCTAAATACTGGCGTTGGAGTGATTTGCGATGTCCCGGCAGCCGTTTCTGGATCTTGTGCGTAAACGCGTCGTCGTTCTCGACGGGGCCATGGGAACCACTCTGCACACTTATCCCCTCGATCTCCATCGCGATTGGCAGAATCAGGAAAACATCTCCGAAATCCTGAACCTCACCCGGCCCGATCTCATTCAGGAAATTCATGAAAACTTCCTGGCGGTCGGCTGCGACGCTGTCGAAAGCAACACTTTCGGCGGAAGCAAAATCGTCCTGACCGAAGCCGGCCTGGCCGACCGGACCGTCGAGGTCAATCGCATCGGTGCGCAGATCGCACGCAAAGCCTGCGATCGGTTCGAAACCCCGGATCGCCCGCGTTACGTCGTCGGGTCGGTCGGACCCGGCACCAAGATCATCACCCTCGGACAGACCACCTGGGATGTCATGGAGGAAAGCTTTTTCCAACAGATTTCCGGCCTGCTGGAAGGGGGCGTCGATGTCCTGCTGATCGAAACGCAGCAGGATTTGCTGGCCATCAAATGCGCCATCGCCGCCGCCAATCGCGCCTTCGCCGAGAGCGGCCGTCGTGTGCCGATCATGGTTCAGGCATCCATGGATCAGCAGAACGGCCGGGAGATGCTGACCGGTTCCGATCCCACCGCCCTCGTCGCCGCCATCGCCCCATTCAATGAGGTGGACGTGCTGGGTCTGAACTGCGCCTTCGGCCCGTACGAACTCAGCGAAACCATCCGCTTCATCTGCGAAAACTGGCCGCGTTGGGTCAGCGTCCAGCCCAACGCCGGCCTGCCCGTGTTCGTCGAAGGCAAGGCCCACTTCCCGATGAACCCCGGGGATTACGTCAAGGGAGTGATGCGCTTCGTCGAGGAATTCGGCGTCAACATTGTCGGCGGTTGCTGCGGGACCACCACCGAGCATTTGAAGCTGCTCTGCGAAGCGGTCGGATTCCGCCCCTCCAAAAAACGTCAACCGACCGTCAAGCCGCAAATATCGAGTCTCATCAGCGCCGTGGATATCCGGCAGGACAACAGCTATCTCATCGTTGCCGAGCGCACCAACACCAACGGCAGCCGGCAATTCAAACGGCTGTTGCAGGAAGATGGTTGGGATGGGCTCGTCGGTATGGCCCGCGACGAGTTGCGGGATGGCTCGCACGTGCTGGATGTCTGCGTGGATTTCGTCGGCCGCGATGGCGTCGCCGACATGCGCCGCCTCGTCTCGCGCTACGTCAACGCACTGCCCGGCCCACTCATGCTCGACAGCACCAACCCCGCGGTGATGGAAGCTGGCCTGAAACTGGCCGGCGGCCGATGCGTGCTCAATTCCATGAACCTCGAAGACGGCGAAGAGCGCGTTGCCCACATCTGCGCGCTGGCCAAGAAATACGGCGCTGCCGTCGTGGCCGGAACCATCGACGAGGACAAGCAAAATGCCATGGCGCGCACCGCCGACCGCAAGCTCTCCATCGCGCGGCGCATTCGCGATCTCGCCGTCGAAAATTACGGCCTCAAGGACCAGGATATTTTCTTCGATCCCCTCGTGTTGCCGATCAGCACCGGCATTGAGGAAGACCGCCGCAACGCCCTGGAGACGATCGAAGGAACGCGCCGGATTTCCGCACAATTGCCCGACTGCCATACCGTCGTGGGATTGAGCAACGTGAGTTTTGGCCTGAAGCCCGCCGCCCGTGTCGTTCTCAACAGCGCGTTTCTGCACGAGCTGATGGAGGCGGGTCTGACGGCCGCCATCGTTCACGCCAGCAAGATTCTTCCGCGCAACAAAATCGACGATGAGAAATGGAACGCGGCGATGGATCTGATTTACGATCGCCGCCGCGAGGGATTCGATCCCCTCACGCATTTCATTTCCCTCTTCCCCGAATCCTCCGACGTGCCGAAGGAGGCGGTTCAGGACAATCTCCCCGTCGAGGAGAAGCTCAAGCGCCACATCATCGACGGCGAGAAGCGCCAGCTCGCCGATCATCTCAATGAAGCGATGCAGAAATATCCGCCGCTGGACATCATCAACAACATCCTGCTCGAGGGAATGAAAGTGGTGGGGGACCTGTTCGGCAGCGGGCAGATGCAGTTGCCGTTCGTCCTGCAAAGCGCCGAGACCATGAAAGCGGCCGTGGCCCATCTCGAGCCGTTCATGGAAAAAGCCGACAGCCAGAGCAAAGGCCGAATCGTGCTGGCGACCGTGAAAGGGGATGTGCATGACATCGGCAAGAACCTGGTGGACATCATTCTGACCAACAACGGCTACACGGTTTTCAACCTGGGAATCAAGCAGCCGGTGAACGACATCCTGCGCGCGGCGCGTGAAAAAAGCGCTCACGCCATCGGCATGAGCGGTTTGCTCGTCAAATCCGTGGCCGTGATGAAAGAGAATCTGGAAGAATTGAACGCCCAGGGCGTGAACCTCCCGGTGCTGCTCGGCGGGGCGGCGCTCACTCGGGATTACGCGGAGGAAACCCTCGCCGAGCTTTACCGCGGCCCGCTGCTCTATTGCAAAGACGCGTTCGAAGGCCTGCACATGATGGACCGGATTTCCGGCGGCACGATCGCATCGGCCATCGAGCATCAGCGCCAGCGCGCCGAGCGCCGCCGCACCCTCCGGTCCGAAAGCGAAAAGAAATTCGGGCACATTATCTCAGCCGAAAAACCCGGCGTCCCGATCGCCCAGGACAACCCCGTCCCCGCGCCGCCGTTCTGGGGTCGGCGTATCGTCACCGGAATCTCCCCGCGCCACGCCTTCACGTTCATCAACAAGATCGCGCTCTTCACCGGCCAATGGGGATTCAAGCAAAAAGGCACTTCTCCCGAGGAATATCGCCGCGTCATCGCCGACAAGGCCGAGCCTGCATTCGAATCCCTCAAGCGTCAGGCCCTGGACCAAAAGCTGCTCGATCCCAAGGTGGCTTACGGATATTTTCCCGTCCAATCGGAGGCAGAAGATCTGATCGTCTACCACGTCGAGGAATTTCCCACCGGGTCGCGAACCCCCAAAGCTGCGCCGCGCCAATGGCTGCGTTTTTCCTTTCCGCGGCAATCCAGCCGGCGGCGGATGTGTATCGCCGATTTCTTCCGATCCAAATCATCCGGCGAATTCGACGTCCTCGGCGTGCAGTTGGTGACGGTCGGCGATCGCGCCACCGAGGCATCCGAAAAACTCCGGCTGGCCAATCGGTATCAGGACTATCTCTATCTTCACGGCTTCGGCGTTGAATCGGCCGAGGGCCTGGCGGAATACTGGCACAAATACATGCGGCAGGAACTGGGCTTCGGCAGCGAAGACGCCGCCGGGATCGAGGAACTTTTCCATCAGGGCTATCGAGGCAGCCGATATAGTTTTGGATATCCGGCATGTCCGAATCTCGAAGATCGGGCTAAAATTGTGGAATTGCTTCATCCGGACGAGATCGGCGTCCAACTGAGCGAAAATTTCATGTTGATTCCCGAACAGTCCACGGATGCTCTGGTTGTGCATCATCCGCAAGCAAAGTATTTTGATGCGTAAGGCTCGATGCTGGCGAAACGGCGAACAAGCGGCCACTTCCGTACGTCCTTAATCTGCCGGTCCCTTCTGATGTCGGCGAGCGCGAACCATGACTGACATTTTCGCACGGTCAGCCCCGCCCAAGCCGTCATGGGGGGCCTCTTTGCTGTTCTGCGCGGTGCTGGCCGCGCTGGTGGCGTGGCTGCGCCTGGGAATATATGGCCATGCCGCGGTCGGAATCGGGTACAGCCTGCCGATCGTTTTGGTCGCCTGGACCCGCCGCCGCTCGTTGGTTTGGGGCATGTGCGCTATTTTTGTCGCGATGGCCAGCTTTAAGTTTTGGATGAATTTCTACGCCAGTCCTTTGCCGCTGCATCACGAAATCGCCGGCTTGGCGATGCTGATGGGGGATCTTTTGATCGTTGCCGCGATTGTGGACATGGTCCTTCGCCGCGGCTTGGCGCTGGATCGGGGCCGGCAGGAACTGTATCGCAAGGGGCAGGAACTGCGGATCAGCAACCAGGGCCTGCTCGAACGCCAGGAGATGACCGACGCCCTCCTCAAGTTGTCCAGGTCATTGGACGCCGGTTTGAATCACGAGGCTTTCACCGCCATCGCCGACACGGTTCATCGCCTCCTGGGCGATTCGATTGCCGTTGCCCTGTGGGAGCTTCGTGGTGAGGAAGTCGCTGCCCTCGGCCACGATGGATTCGGGCCCGGCGGTCCGGAAGTCTCCGGCGCCCATCACCGCAGCGGATTCGCCCGACTGGTCATCCAATCCCAAAAGTCGGCGGCGGTCGTCAACGCGGCGCTGCGTCCCGAATTGCCGCCCGTGCGGAACGGCAAAGGCGAAACGTTGCAGGCCATGCTGGGCGCGCCCCTCAAATTGTCGGGCGAAGTCGTCGGCGCTCTGGTCGTCTACGGCACACAGTCGCGGTTCTGGACCGAAGCCGACATTTCACTCGTCGAATCCCTCGCCGCCCAGGCGTCGGTCAGCATCACCGCCGCCAGCCTTCTGGGGCGGATCGAAAAAGAGCGAAAGGAAGCGGAAGATGCGTCGCTCAGCAAGAGCCGTTTCCTCGCCGCCGTCAGCCACGACATCCGCACCCCGGCCAATGCCATCAGCCTTTTGGCGGAGCTGATCCGCCGCTCCGCCCAGGACCCTGCTCAAACCGGCGAGATTCCCGAAATCGCCCACGAGCTTGAGCGCTGTTCCGCCAGCCTGGTCAATTTCGTCAGCGACGTGCTGGACCTCACGCGGCTGGATTTGGGCCGGTTCGAACTGCACGAGTCCGATTTTGAATTCAATCAATGTCTCTCGGATGCATTCCATCAGCTTCAGCCGCTGGCGGGGGAAAAAAATCTGGAATTCGTCTGCAATCCATTCCCCACCGCCGTCCGCCTACACGCCGATCGGATCAAGCTGTCGCGCGTGCTGACCAACCTGATGGGAAATGCGATCAAATACACGGAACGCGGCCGAGTGTGTGTCTCGGCCGAACGGCTGCCGGATGGATGCATACGGGTCAGCGTCAGCGATACCGGCATCGGCATCGCTCCGGAAAATCTCTCCGCTATTTTCGACGAATTCGCGCAACTGAAAAACCCCGACCGCGCCAAAAGCACCGGGCCGGGGCTCGGATTATCCATTTCCAAACGACTCGTTGGAATCATGGGCGGCAGGCTGGAAGTGGTCAGCCAGATCGGCAAGGGAAGCACTTTCTCCTTCACGTTGCCCGCATCGTGCGTGATTGAATGATCGTGGCATTTCACGCTATCGGAGAATTCAACCGCTCGGACGTGGTCGCGCGATGGGTGGATCAGCCCGTTCCCCGCATCGACATCGAGAAGCAGATCGAACAGGCATGGCGTCAGGCGCAGTCCCGGCCCGGCATCAAATTGTTCGATGGCCCCATGTGCCGACTCGAGCGCTTTCACGCCCGCGAAAAACTCGAACTGGAGCTGACGCGCACGTCCTACAAAATTTTCTGGGGAACCAATCTGACCAATCCCGCGCTGGGTGACAAATACGGCCCGGACATCCTCGCCAATCCCATTGGTTTGAGCTGCGCCCTGGAGAGCTCCGATGGCTATTTGATGCTTGGCCGGCGAAGTGCTTCCGTCGCGTATTATCCACTGAGAATTCACCCCTTCGCCGGTTCGCTGGAGCCCGCCGAGCGCGTGGATGTATTTGCCGATGTCGAGCGGGAATTGGCCGAGGAATTGGCATTCTCGCCACCCGATATCGCTCGCGTTGTCTGTATTGGAATGGTCGAGGACGTTTCCATTCGCCAGCCGGAACTCGTCTTTCATGTGCGCAGCACTCGCCCGCGTTCGCGGATCGAGCAAATGCTCGATGCCGCGGAGCACGAGGCCTGCGTGGCAATCGAACCAAGCCCGCAGGCGTTGGAAGCCGCCTTAAAAAATCCCGCCCTGACTCCCGTGGCGCTGGGGACGGCGCTTCTGTGGGGCCGAGGCCGATTTGGCGCACCCTGGTTTGACGCAGCCAACCGTGCGGTTAATCTCGGCGGGCATGAATCTCAGTGAGGAACTTCAGTACGCAACCGAACTCGCCCGCGCCGCCGGTGCACTGGTCATCGAACAGTACGGAAAAGTCGGTCGCCTTCTGAAACGGAACAACGAGGCCGTCACCGACGCCGACCGCGCCAGCCAGCGGTTGATCGTCGCCGGCCTGCGCCGCCGATTCGCCGGGGACGGAATTGTCGGCGAGGAAAACGACACCGGCGATGCCATCACCTTCGATGTCCCTAATCCCGCCGGACGAAACTGGGTGATCGACCCGATCGACGGTACCAACAATTTCCTTGCCGGCCTGGGAATCTTCGGCGTCTGCATCGGATTGCTGGACGCCGGCCGGCCCGTGCTGGGCGTGGTGTACGATGTCACCCGCGATCAGCTTTTCGCCGCCGCCGCCGGGCTGGGAGCGTGGCTGGGCGCTCAGCGCCTCGGCGTCAGCAAAACCCCCCTCGGCGACAACACCATGCTCATGCTCACCAGCAATCTCCTCGGCCCCGACGGCAAAGCCCCCGCGTATGCCCGCCGCTGGCTCGATCAAACGAACTGGAAAATCCGGATGCTGGGTTCGGCTTCGATGGAAGCGATGCAGGTCGCGTTGGGAGTGGCCCACGGCGCGGTGACGCTCAATGGAAAGCTCTGGGACATCGCCGCCCCCGCGGCGGTGGTGATCGAGGCCGGCGGAATCGTCACTGATCCCCGCGGCCGCGAGATTTTCCCGTTCGATCTCACCGACTACCGCGGCGCGAAGGTGCCGTATTTGATGGCCGGTCCCGCGGCGCATCCGCAGCTTGTCAATGAAATGCGGAGATAGACGAACCCGCGGCACCCTCATCGCGCCGGCGCGAGGATTATTGCGCGGCGCTGGGATCGCCGGTCGGCGGCGGGGCGGCGACGAGCTATATGGACACTGGGCTGACGAGCGGAACGACTTACTATTACGTGCTGACCGCGTCGGACGGCGGGGGCGAGAGCGCGATCAGCTCGGAGGTCAGCGCGACGCCGACGTGATGATCAGGGTATAATGGGGCGATGCGAATTTCGAACAAGCAGATCACCGGACAGATTCCCGATTGGAGGGGCATCAGGCGCATGCTACGAGCCATACAAAGGATCGGGAGAAGGCACGCTGAACTCAAGAATCATCATGAAGCCGCGCTCGCCCTGGAAGTACTCAGAAGGCGCCGATGATTCGCGCCGCCGACGTGACGCCCTTCACCCGTGCCCCCACCAAGCCCCGACTTTCGCGAAGATAACCCAGGTCAAACCGACAAAAATCACCAGCGGCGCCAGAGGTGAATGGTCTGCTGCGGATACTCATCGGCCTGTTTGCTCGTTCGTTTTCCGAAAGGCATCAGCGGGAGACAAGCCCGCATTTCGATTGGCCCAGTATTGCTTTTCCCATTCGTCCTGATCGGGAGCGACGGGATTCTGCGCCATCTGCTGCAAGTCTCTCCTGTGCAACTCTCCAAGTTGGTCATCCTCGTTTGACTGGACCGTTTGATGGGCGACGGAAGATTCTGCCCTTTGCACGATGCTGGGCGATATGCCAAGCGAAAATCCCATGAATGCAAAACCGATTGGCGCTCGAAACCCGTGTCGGGCGAGTCCCCAGATAAATGCGACTGCGCCAACGCAGGCCGCGGCGCTACACATCGCGTCACCCAAGCCGCTCCAGACAAACATAAGCGTCATCGGGAACCCCACCGCGCCAAGGACAAAGGAGGTTATCCCCAATGCGTTGGCGGCCGGCTTTGATCTGGGTTTAGGAATAGGGAGGGGGACTTCGACGCGGGAATAATCGTGGTCCATCGGATGGCCGCAACCGGGGCACATCGGAGCAAATCGCGAGATGGCTTTTCCACATACTGCGCAGAGAATCAAATTTTCCGAGGGGGGGGATGCGCAGGAGTCAATGAAGCGATCAGCACCGCGGCGACAGCCTTCTTCGGATCAGGCACCGAGAATTCAGTGCCACAGCCGCCGCAGCGGCCACGCTTGGCAGCCTCGGAATCCGGCGCCCTAAGCGAAGCGTTGCATTTTGGGCAAACGAAATCGATCATGATGCTTTGAGGACGCCCCGCGCCGACTATTGGCCCTTCGGGGTTTCCCCTTCATCCTTGTGGCAACGAGATTCTGCCTTCCAAAGCTCCTCGAACTGTTCGGGCGAAAGTCCAAAGACCTTTGCATACCTTTCCCGCTTGTCGATACTTGCCTCTGGTTTGCCTTTCAAATGCCGAAAAACCGTAGCCGGGCTCAAACCGGTGCCACGAATTATATCAATCGGCCGGATTTTATTTTCCTCCATTAGCCTGACTATCACTCTCGCAACTGGGGAATCGGACTGCATTTGGATTTCGTCTTTACTCCGCTGATATTCAAATGGCGAAGCAATGAGAGTGTTTTGATAGTTTTTGCTTGACATGAGACTATTTTGATATAGATTTGAGATTGATATGAGCGTTACATCTATCCAGATTAAAAACCCTCTAGTCATTAGCCGGGTCAAAGAGGAACAGGACTTTGGCGCCGGTCGGAACGCGACGGAGTGCGCCGAAAACCTCATCATGGAAGCATGTGAATTGCGACGGTCTCTGCGCCTGAAAAACAAAGATAATAATCGCAACGCCGTTTCGGTCGCTTGAAGCTTTTAACGCTTTTCAGGGCCGATGCTGCCTTGAAAATCGACGGATTGGCGAAGGCAGCGGGTTTTTGGTCCGTTTATCCGGATCATCGCGACGTTTCCGGGCACGGCATCGGGACTGATTGGGCAAGTTCGAGAAAGGCATGGAATCATGACGGAGACCCTACAAGAGACAGATCAACAGGTTCAGATCATTTGCAAGCAAATGAAACGCAAACCTGAGGACCTGAAGAACCTGACCACGCTCTACGCCGGCGGCAACAGTGGCATCACCGACGCGGGCGTGATGCGAGTCGTGGTGCGAATCTTGCAGAAGTTGTAGTGCACGAAGTAGAGCGCAATCGCGTGGGCGTGGTTTTCGATTTTCTTTCAGTGGGTGTTCGCGAGGCGGGTAAATCGCCGCATTCCCATCCGCATGGATAAATCTTGGTACGGGTGCAATTTGATTTTATTTGGGCGTTTTCCAGATTTTTATTAAAAAACACGTCCAAATCTTTCACCCGCCGGCCCCAATAATAGAGGGGGATGTTTTTTATGTTGTTCGACCCGATGCCGTGGTGCCACCCGATGACTTCTCATGGCCGCCGACTTCGCATTCTCATCGCTTGATTCCGACAAATGCCCCAAATGAAATAGCGCAGGAATGGGATATTTGGGACATTGTGGGGCATCGCAACGCGCATCGCCGCCGACGGATTGCCGATCGCAATATTTGTTTGCGCCGCTCGCAGCTCCGGATGTACATCCGGAGCTTCGGCGTGACGGGCCTTTTGAAAATGGAAAGCGTATAAATCCATCCCGCTGCCCCCTGGTGAAATTCCTCACAATCTCGTGTACCATCGCCCGTCTTATGCCCAAGATCACGGTGGACGGCAAGCTCATCGAATGCAAGGATCACCAGATGGTGTTGCAGGCGTGCCTCGACGCGGGGCATCCGCTGCCGCATTACTGCTATCATCCCGGACTTTCAATTCCCGCGTCGTGTCGCATTTGTCTCGTCGAGGTCGAGGGGATTCCCAAGCTCGTCCCATCCTGTCAAACGCCCATCCGCGATGGAATGGTCGTGCACTCCCGATCCCCCAAGGCCGTGATGAATCAAAAACAGGTGATGGAATACCTGCTCATCAATCATCCGCTGGATTGCCCCGTGTGCGATCAGGCCGGCGAATGCTTTCTGCAGGATTATTCCTACGAATACGGCCGCAGCGAGTCGCGGTTCGAGGAAGACAAGGCGAAACAGCCCAAGAAGGACGTGGGCGAAAACATCTATCTCTATGCCGATCGCTGCATCATGTGCTCGCGCTGCGTGCGCTTCACGCGCGAAGTGTCGGGAACGAGCGAGTTGTACGTCGATGGCCGGGGCTATCGCCAGGAAATCGACATTTTCCCCGGCAAACCGTGCAATAACAAACTCGCCGGCAACGTCGTCGATCTTTGCCCCGTCGGAGCGCTGCTCGACAAGGATTTCCTCTTCAAGCAGCGCGTCTGGCTGCTCAAGCAGACGCCGTCCATTTCCCCCGTGGACAGCGGCGGGGAAAACATCTGTCTCGAACACAACGAAGGCGTCGTCTATCGCATCAAGCCGCGATATAACGCCGAGGTGAATACCTGGTGGATCAGCGACGACACGCGCTATTCCTACAAAATCATCCGGCACGAAGGCCGCCTCAAGTCGGCGTACAAAAAAGAACACGGATCGCCCACCGCGACATCATCGCGTGAAGCGCTCGATATCGCCGCCAAGAACCTGAAATCCCTCGCGGCCCAGCCCGGAAGCCTTTACGCGATGCTCTCTCCCATGATGGCCTGCGAAGAAGCCTATCTGCTCGCAAAGGCGATCCGCGCGATCGATCCGCAGGCGGTGCTGGTCCTCGGCCCGGTTCCCAGCACCGGCCAGGACGAAATTTTCCGTCATTCGCTGACGGGTCATCAGACCTTCGTCATCAAGGCCGAGAAAGTTCCCAACGCCGCCGGCGTTCGCCGGGTGATCGCCACCTTCGGCGGACCCAGCGCGACGTATGACGAATTCGCGCGGGCCGAACGTGCGGATCTGCGAAATCTCAAAGGCGGCTGGATCGTCGGCGGATATCTGTCGAACTGGATCAAAGGCGATCTGCCCGCACCGCTGGCCGGCGGATTCCGCGTCGTGCAGGACCTGCTTCCCACGAAGCTGAGTGAATCGGCGGACATCGTCTTGCCCGCCGCGCCCTGGGCGGAAAAGGACGGCTGCTGGGAAAATTACGCCGGCAAGATTCAACCTTTTGTCGCGGCCGTTCCGCCGCCCGAAAGCGTCACCCGCGAGGGTGACATTTATCTCTCCCTGCTCGGTCAAGCCGGCTTATACAATGCCCATTCGATTCGCCAGCAAATGGGCCAGCCGTTCGCTTCGGTGACGCTGCCGAGCGAATACGAGCAGGCCCCGGCAATGGAATTCGCGGAGCTTTAGGACCAACATGATTTCTCGCGTCATCGAATGGTGGACGGTAAATATTCCCCCCTGGGTGCTCATCGCCCTGATCGCCCACGGCGTGGTGATGTTGACCGTCGCATACCTGATTCTTCTGGAGCGCAAAGTCGCGAGTTGGGTGCAGGACCGCCTCGGCCCCAATCGCGTCGGGCTCGGATTCGGAATTATCCCCATCATCAAGAATTGGAAAATGAACGGCCTGGGCCAGCCGCTGGCCGATGGACTGAAATTCATCGTCAAGGAGGATTACCGGCCGGCGGGCGTGGACAAAATTCTCTTTACCGTCGCGCCGGGCCTGATGATCCTGGTGATCGTCGTCAGCATCGCCGTTTTGCCCTGGGGCGGAATACGCCAGACTCAGCGCGTTGTGACTGTTCCCGCTCATACACAATTCGTCACCGAGGCCGTCCAGAACCAACTTGCTCAGGGGGACCAGATCGTCGGCAATCCGGTTCGTATCGGCCACACCGACCAATACCAGGTCACTTACGAATATCCCTTCCAGATCGCAAGCCTGAACATCGGCGTTCTGTTCATCCTGGCCGTCCTCTCGTTGTCCGTCTACGGCGTGGTCATCGGCGGCTGGGCGAGCAACAATAAATATTCCTTTCTCGGCGGATTGCGCGCCACCGCCAACATGATTTCCTACGAAATCCCCCTGGGCCTGGCCGTTCTCTGCATCGTCGTGATGTACGGAACGCTCGATCTGAATCTTCTGGTGGAAAAGCAGTGCCACGATTGGGTCAGATTCATTCCCGCCTGGAACGTTTTTACGCAACCGCTGGCGTTCATCATGTTCCTGATTTGCATTCACGCCGAGGCCAATCGAGCGCCTTTCGATGTCGCCGAAGCGGAGCAGGAACTCGTCGGCGGATATCACACTGAATACAGCGCGATGCGGTTCGCCCTGTTTTTCCTCGGCGAATACGCTGGAATGATCACCACCAGCGCCGTCTGCGTCGCCCTGTTCTTCGGCGGATGGGACTTCCCCGGTCTGCGCGGCCCGGTTGGACACCCCGCCCTCAGCACCAGCCTGATCATCTGCATTCTTCGGGCCGTCGTTTTCTACATCAAGACTCTGATCATCATCTTCGTCTTCATGTGGGTCCGCTGGACTCTTCCTCGATTCCGATTCGATCAGATCATGATGCTTGCCTGGCGGGCGCTGATCCCGGTTTCACTGGCCCTGCTGATGATGACCACCGTCATCGTCTACGTGTATCACGGCAACAGCTACGAACTGCTCGGTGGGTCGATGGCCCTGACGCTTCTCATCGCCAACGCCGTCGTGGCCGCTTTGGTCCTGATCGTCAGCACGATGATTCCACCGGCGCCGGCGACCAATCGCCGATTGACCGTTCTCGGCAGCCGATTTAACAAGACTCCGCTTCCCGCCGCGAGTCCCAGCTTATCCAACTAAAAAATGAAAGATTCAGACGTCATCGTTTTGGAAGAACCCAAGCTGTCCCGAGCGGATCAGTTTTATCTGCCGCAGGTTCTGATCGGGCTGGGGACCACGATGCGCCACATGTTCAACGTCGTGGTGCGCGGCCAGGATCGCGTGGTTCAATATCCCGAAGAAAAACGCGAAGACCTGCCCGTCGAAAAGGGCGGCATGCTGCTCAAGACCTACCGTGGCGTGCATCGCCTGAACAAGGACGAAGAAGGCCGCGTCAAATGCGTCGCCTGCTTCATGTGTTCCACGGCTTGCCCGGCCCGTTGCATTCACATCGAGGCCGCCGAAAGCCCCTGGCCCGACCGCGAGAAATATCCCGCCAAGTTTGACATCGACGAACTCCGCTGCATTTACTGCGGAATGTGTGAAGAGGCCTGCCCGGTCGACGCCATTGAACTCAGCCATGTCTACGACATCGTTGGTTTGACTCGTCAGGAAATGATCTTCGACAAAGCCAAGCTTCTGAACGTCTTCGACGAAACGGTCAAGCACGAGCCGATGTAAGCCCTTATTTATTTGAATGTTGTGTTGCTGGGATTGCTTACGTCCGAATAACTGTCCGGCATGATCGCTGTGCAATAGTCGCAGTGGTTGGACGTTTTACTTTTTGAAATGCAGGCCGAAAATAGCCGACAGCCAGCGATTCATTGACTGCACAACAAAACCAACGAAAGGGAGGTTTTTGTGGAACGTGGATTGAAAAGTATTTTGGCTCCATCGCTTTTGGCCGCACTGACGGTGGGCGGATTGAGCGGCTGCGTTGTTCGCGTGGCTCCGCCGGTCGCGGCGGTTACCGTTCAGCCCGACCCGCCCGCCGATGTCGTTGAGGTCCACCCTGTCATTCCCGGGCCGGGGTACATCTGGGTCGGCGGATATTATAATTGGGTCGGCGGACGGTACGTCTGGCGTCGCGGATATTGGGGCCGGCCGCCCTACGGATATCACCACTGGGTTCGCGATCGTTGGAATCGCGGGCCGCACGGCTACGTGTTTGTCCGCGGACACTGGGGTTAAGCCCGTTCGAGAAGGATTCCGTGACGCCGGGGCCGGCGTTTTTTCAACAACGGCTGATCAAGCGCCGGCGTCGTCCGCTTCCGGGCCAAGCTCATCCCCGTCCGGGTCGAGGTTTCTCGGGTCGCCGGCCGGGTAGTCTGCGATGTAGTTGAACACGGTCCGGACGTATTTCACGAATTCAAGCTTTTCCAGCGATCTCGCTTTGGCCGTTTCGATCGTCCCCTCGACGACCCCGTTGTCCTCATCGACATCCGAAACCGCCAGGCCCAGCGGCTTGAGTTTCTCCGCCGCCGCCTTGGTGGTCATTCCCGGCTCATCGACCAGCACGACCACAACATCCGACAATTCGTTATCTTGGTGTTCCATCGGGCAGCTCCAAACGCGATTTATCCGGCAGATTTGGCGGCGGTGCGCAGCACCGTGGATTTCTGGTGGTCACCCGAATCCAGGGTTCTTTGCGCCGCCGCTGACTAATCCAATCCGCCTTAGGGCAGGGCGTCATCCTAACCCCTCCCCGCCGAATTGACATCTTGGCAAACGCTGCGAAAATGCCAGGCGCACCTTGCAAACAAACGCCAACTGGGCTAAGGTGCAAGGCTTGGCTCGCCAAGGGCCTTCCACGGCGGATTCCCACGTCGGGTATTTCCGCTCGCGGGTCCTGTTTTACAAGCTTCTTTGTTAACCCAAGCCCCAGGGCGGCGGCGGATGTCTTGGTCATCCCTTCGCGGCACGGGCTGCCGGCCAATCCCTTCGTCTGGCCGATGATTTTGGAGTTCGTTTATGGCTCAATCGCAGGCTGATCTGGTCAAAGCGCTGGTGGACGCCGGCGTTCATTTCGGACATCGCGTCTCGCGATGGAATCCGAAGATGGCGCCGTACATTCACGGCAAGCGGAACATGATTCACATCATTGATGTGAAGGAAACACTCAAAGGACTGCTCCGCGCCAGGAGACTTATCCAGCAAACCGTTGCCAGCGGCCGCGATGTCCTGTTCGTCGGAACCAAGCGCCAGGCCCGCCATGCGATCCAGGAAGAAGCCACGCGATGCGGAATGCATTACGTCTCGGAGCGCTGGCTCGGTGGAACGCTGACCAATTTCCGCACCATTCGCGCACGCCTCAATCGCCTCGAAGAATTGGAAAAGCTCTGGGAACCCGGCGCTACCGGCAAAGCCGCCATCGAAACTTATTCCAAGAAAATGAAATCCACCCTTGCCCGCGAGCGGGACAAGATCAAGGCCAATCTCGAAGGCATCCGTAAAATGGATCGCATTCCCGGCGCAATGTTCATTATCGATACGCGCCGCGAGCACATCGCCGTCAAGGAAGCGCGCAAGCTGGGCGTGAAGACCATGGCCCTGATCGACACCGACAGCGATCCGGATTTGATCGACCTTCCGATCCCCGGCAACGACGACGCGATGCGGGCCATCGAGATGATTCTCAAGGAACTTGCCGATGCGGTGATCGACGGCAAGACCGGGCGCGGCGAGACCAAGGGCGAGGAGCCGCAGCAACCCCGGCGCCGCAGCACCCGCACCGCCTTCCGGGCCGAGGATCCGCGACCCGGCGAGGATGCCCCCGCGGCCGAACCCGCATCTCCGCCCACCGAAGTTGTTCCCGAGGCTCAATCAGCGTAAGAAAAAATTTGCCACAGATGAAAATCAGATGCACACAGATCATAAATGCATTTGCATTTTCATCTGCCTGCATCTGATTTGTATCCTTGGCAAAGAATGAATTTGGAGAAGCCATGGCAGAAATCACCGCCAAAATGGTCAATGAGCTTCGCGGTAAGACCGGCCTGGGAATGATGGAGTGCAAGAAGGCCCTCACGGAAACGGGCGGCGACGTCGAGAAGGCGATCGATTACTTCCGTAAGAAGGGGGTGAAGACCTCCATCACCGAGCGTGCCGCCACCGAAGGCCGCGTGGCCGCGGCCGTATCGCCCGACCGCAAGCGCGGCGTGATCGTCGAACTCAACTGCAACACCGACTTCACCGCCAAGAGCGAGCCCGTCGGCAAAATCGCCGCCGCCGCTGCCGCCAAGCTTCTGGCCCATCCCAGCGTCAAGCTGGCCGATGACGCCTCCATTAAGGCTGACCTGGTGACCGTCTCCCAGCAAACCGGCGAGAACGTTCAGCTTGGCCGCTCCGCGTCGCTCGCCAGCGAGGCCGGCGTGGTCGGCAGTTATCTCTACAGCGTTGCCGGAAAAGGCAAAAGCGCCGTGCTGGTCGCGTTGGCCGGAAAGGTTGATGACGATCTGATCCGCAACATCGGCATGCACATCGTCGCGGCCCGGCCGATCGCACAGACTCGCCAGGATGTTTCCGCCGAGATCGTCGCGAAGGAAAAAGAGATCGCCGTTGAGCAGGCCAAGGCGACCGGCAAGCCGCAAAACATCGCGGAAAAAATTGCCGAGGGAAAACTGAACAGCTTTTACGCGGAACGAGTTTTGTTGGATCAGGAATATATCAACGCCGAAGTCTTCAAGGGCTCCGTTGCGAACTATTTGAAGAGCAAGGGCGCCACGCTGGAGAAATACGTCCGCATCGAAGTCGGCCAATAGTGAGCGGCGGGGGGCTATTCCATCACGGATAACGGCCACTGCGGGTCCATGAAAATCGCCGGCTGTTCCGCGCCGATCGCTTCCACGCTTCGCATAAAAAATTCCCACTGGGTTCTGATCGCGGGGCTGGCGGTCAGGAACTGCTTCCACGCCGAATATTGGCTTCGCAGGAAAAATGTTCTTTGCGCGAACCCCGCCGACTGCCGCTTCAAGTCGTCAAGCTGCGCATTCTGAGCTTGAAGTTGTTTTTCCAGTTCGGTGACGTGGGCGGCGAGCTTGTCGTTTTCCGCTGCCAGTTCCGCCTTGCGGTCCTGGGCGGCCTTCAGCTGCGCCTTGGTGTCGTTGAGCATCTTTTTCAGTTCATCCGGTTTGACATCCTGTGCCATGGCCGTCGCCGCAACCATCAGCACCGCCAAACATCCAATAACCCATCGCATGGTAGTTCCCTTTTCTACGAAAGACCCCTCCCGCGGCCTCGTCTTATACGTGACGCCATTTTAGCAGACCACCGCGAGTGGTCGAAGAGCCTGTATATAATGAGTTGCCGGCGGTGGCCATGATCAAATTTTCCTGTCGCTGCAAACATGCCTTTGAACTCCCCGAGGAGATGGCGGGGCGGCAGGTCCAGTGCCCCGCCTGCATGTTGCTGGTCGACGTGCCGACGCAGGATGAAATGGCCCAATTGGCCGAAGACGGAACGTTCCGCATCGAGGGTCCGGTTGCTACTGAGCCACAACGCTTTGCGGAGTTGAAGCGGACCTATTCCAGGGAAAAAGTGGATGAGCAGGGCGTGGAGTTCGATCTCCGCCAGACGCCCGAGCAACTTGCCGCCGCCGGAACGGATGAGCCGTCCGAAGGCTACGAGGCCGTTCCTTTCGCCCCGAAATACGATCCGGAAACCGGAGAGCTGATTCGCCCTCTGGACATGCGCGAAGATGCCCTCAACCGCCCTCCACATCCTTCGGCGATTCCACTTGCCCAAACCGCTCTGAACTACGCGTCGGCCGACATGAATCCCAGCGTCTCGTTCATTTCCCCGCTCCTTCAGCTTCTGATGCCGATCAATCTCGCCGCCATGTTTTTCGTGCTGGCCGCGCATATTTTTCTGGTCCTGGCGATGTTTTCCATGTTCCTGGCCGTCTTTGCCATCCTCGTCGTGGGCGCTGGCCTGGTCGCTCATTACTCCAACGTCGTCGAGGAAGTCGCCATCGAGGAGCGCGACGAGCTTCCCCGCTTTCTGCGGCATTTCAGTCTCGCCGATGATATCTGGCTTCCGTTCATTCACGTGTTCCTGGCGTGGATGATCTGTTTCGGTCCCGGAATAGCGGTCTGGGCCGTTGGAACAGTGAACGCGTGGCCCGTGAACAGAGTTTCCGTCGTCCGATTGGTCCTGAACCTCGTCGGCCTGATTTTCTTCCCCGCGATTGCGTTGACCACAATAACCAGCGGCACGATGTCAAATCTCCGGCCCGACCGGATCCTGGGCACGATCGTACGTATCGGGCCCCGTTACATTCTGCTGGCGATCATCTACGCCGCGGCCATCCTGGTGTACTACAAGGGCCTGGCCGGCACGGTGGAGAATTTTACCGCATTCTTCTTCGGCGGCGTGTCGATGGCCTGGTTCAAAGCCGGCCTGATTGCCTACGGCCTGCTGATCCTCGGCATCTACCTCATGCACTATTTCGCCTGGGTTCTGGGTCTTTGCTACCGCAGCGGGCACAATGACTTCCCCTGGCTTTTCCAGCATCACGTGCGAATGATCCCCGGTGTGACCGCCCCGCGCTATGCTTCCCCTATCCCCAAACCACCCGCCGAAAAATCCCATGTTCAATAGTTGATAACACCGCCGCGTTGCTATGGCTGCACGACCGGCTGATCGTAGCTGTACAGATTGTCATCTCTCGTCAGGTATTGCCGATCCGGCCCCGCGCTGAAGAAAAACCACCCCTTGGGATTCATCCCGATTGCCGGATGCATGTGCGACATGAAGACGATTGGGCTGCCCCATGCGTCGCGCACGCGAGCTTCGTCGTAGTAGGCGATGGAAAGATCATCGAATCGCCCGGTAAGAAGCCCGGCCGACTTGAGCGCCCGGACGAACGACTCATCATTCCGCTCGGCCCTGGGGCGTAATTGCGCTTCGGGAGGAATCTGCTGCCCGCTGACAAACAGCGTCACGGCCGGAATCGTGCCGTTCTGGTGGACATAAACATCCATCACAGCATCGAGGCGGCGCAGAATATCTTTCGTCAACTCATCCGCGGACGCCTCGCGCACGTGACGCGACAGGCTCACCATCAGGCCCAGAACAATCACCAGCAGCGCGATCGTCGTCAGTGTTTCGACAAGGGTAAAGCCGCAGCCCCGGATGGATATCCGGGGCTCTCTTCGGCCGTTGGATCGTTCGGAATTGTGGCCCATTCCAGACCGGTCAATGCTTCGGGGAAGAAATCGTCTCAATCAGGCTGACCATCGGCATGAACAAGGCCACGACGATGAACCCGACGATGACGCCCAGGACGACGACCATCACCGGCTCCAGAACGCTGATCAGCGAGCTGACCAACACGTCCACGTCGCTGTCGTAATTGTCCGCCACCTTGATCAGCATCTTGTCCAGATCGCCGGTTTCCTCGCCTACGTCGATCATGTTGACGACGAGGGCATCGCAGACCTTGGTGGCGCGCAGCGGATCGGCCATTGATTCACCTTCGCGGATGGCGTCGTGCACCTTGGACAGAGCGCGTGTGTAGACTTCATTTCCGCAGGTTTCCTTGGTGATGTTGATGGCGTCGAGGATCGGCACGCCGGCGCTGATGAGCGTTCCCAGCGTCCGCGTGAAGCGTGCGATCGCCGTCTTGCCCAGAATGCCGCCCAGAATCGGGATTTTCAGCTTGACGGCATCAATAAGATATTTTCCCCCCTCGCTGAGGCGGATCAGCTTGATCAGCAGCACGATCGCAATCGGGCTGACCAGAACATACGCCCATCCATATTCCGACGCGAACCAATAGCTGATGGTGAGCAGCAACTGTGTGACCGGCGGCAGTTCCGTATGGAAGTCGTGGAAGATTCCCTGGAACTTGGGGATCACGACGACCATGATCAGCGACACCACGCCGACGGCGATGCTGATGACCACGCACGGATAAATCATCGCGCCGATGACTTTCTTTTTCAGCTTGGCGGCTTTTTCCATGAACTCGGCAAGACGCGCCAGGATCAGGTCCAGCACACCGCCCGCTTCGCCGGCGTTGATCATGTTCACGTACAACTTGTCGAATCCCTTGGGAAATTTGGCCATCGCATCCGACAGCGTGCCGCCGCCCTCCACTTCATCCGCCACTCCGCCGATGATCGCTTTCAGCAATCCCGGCCTCTGTTGTTGTTCAAGAATCTGAAGGCTTCGCAAAATCGGCAGGCCCGCATCCTGGAGCGTCGAGAGCTGCCGGGTGAACATCACCAACTGTTTGCGCGGCACCCCGCCGATCGAGATCGGCATCTTCCGCTTCTTTTGCAGCGGCGCGGTATCTCCGGCGGAAGTCTTCTTCTTGGCCGCCTTTTTGGCCGCTTTCTCACGGACCTTGGTCGGGAAAAACCCCTTGCCTCGGATCTTGGCGATCGCCTCTTCCGATGTCGCGGCCTCGACCTCGTCCTTCACTTCCTGACCGGAAGAGTTCATCGCTTCGTATGCATAAGTCGGCATGAAAAAACTCCGCTGGCGCGTTTGGTCCAATTATACCCGTTGTCCACTAAGGACGGGGTGCGGGGCCGAATATTTCGTCAAAAAACGCCCGCATCGCCCCCCACGACCGGCGGTCCGCTTCCGCGTTATAGGCGATGTTCGGGATATGGTGCGAATCCGCCGCCGGGTTGGTGAACGCATGATGGGCCCCCCCGTACACGATCACCTGCCAATTCACGTTTCCTTGACGCATCTCATCCTCGAAAGCTGCCACTTGGGCCGGTGGCACGAACGCGTCCTCCCCGCCCGTGCATACCAGCACTTTACCCTTGATATTCTTGGCATCCTCGGGCCGCGCTGTATCCAAACCCCCATGAAACGACACCACGCCCGCGATATCCGCTCCGCTGCGGGCCAATTCCAGCGCCACCGTTCCGCCAAAACAATAACCGATGGCCGCAATGCGTTTGGGATCGACATGTGGGTCCTTGGCCAGCACCGCCAGCGCCGCCCGCGCCCTCCCGCGCATCAGGTCCAAATCGCCCTTGACGTTACCACTCAGTTTGCCGGCTTCAGCGGGGTTGTCGGTGGTTACATCCTTGCCATACATGTCGGCGGCGAACGCGACATAGCCCAAATTGGCAAGCTGCTCCGCCCGCCCCTTGGGATAAGCGTTCAGGCCCCACCATTCCGGAAAAACCAACACTCCCGGTCGCCGCGTCGCGGCGCCGCCGTCGTACACCAGCAATCCTTCAAGAATTGCATCCCCTTGCCGATATTGAATTGGAGTTTTCACAATGTCACCATAAGAGTAGATGGGAGCCAGGAAAAGGAGAAAAAAAAGAGCATTTGTCGAACGTAACATTACTCCTCCATGGGCTTGAACTTGATAACACGACCTGTGCCGCTTAATATGCTTACCGATCACCGCGGTAAGGGTCTGGGCTGCTTGTCCCCGCCTATTATTCCATCGATGCCATCCTCTGGCCAATCCTCGGTTCGCGACCAACGCCTCGATTTCTGGCGAGGGCTGTGCCTCGTAGACATGCTGCTGGTTCACCTGTACTACCAAAACGTTCAATTCGGCAATTTTCTTGGAAAGTTGCTGGGCGAATACACTCGCTTCGCCGCGGGCGGTTTCATCTTCGTCTGCGGTTTGAGCATTGGCGTTATTTTCCTGCCCCGCGCATTCGATGACCAAAAAAGAGGAAAAACGTATCGTGGCCTCTGGCGCCGCTCGGTTTACATCCTCGCCGTCCATTACCTTTGCGCGATGGTTCTGTTGATGATGGACATTTACCGCGGCCTCCGCGGGAATTTCGTCGATCCCTGGACTGTTCTGTGCAATATCTTCCTGCTGCGTGAGGGCGGCGACCTCCTTCCGTTTTACGTCATGATGATCGCCCTCGCCCCGATCATGCTCCAGGTTCTGCGCCTGCGGCGGGGATGGCTTTATCTTTTCGTAGTGAGCATCGCGACATTCATCTGGGGCTTATGGCATCCTTGGGCCCTGGCTCCCGCCCAGCACCAGAATTTCCCTCCCATCCTGTGGCAGGGAATCTTCATCCCCGGCTTACTCCTGGGCTATGCGTGGCCTCGTTACAACGCGCTGGCCGCCAAATGGAAGGGGGTCATCGCCTCCGTCGCCTGGTTCGCCACCGGCGTCCTCTTTTTCCTGGAATACAGTTATCAATGGGGTTTCCGGCAATACAGCTTCTACCCCGCCTTCACGAAGGTTCCTCTTTCTACCGCTGAAGCCGTGCGATACCTGATCATTATTCTCGGAATCATCACCACGACCGACCTGTTGTGGCCACTGATCGGCAAATCGTCGTTCTCGGCGTTCGTTCAGACACTGGGCCGAAAGAGCCTGCCCGTTTACGTCTTCCATCTCTGGGTGGTTGAAGCCATGGGAGCCTTGGCCGTGGCCATGCCGTGGATGGGCGCCTGGCAGATTTCGTACGCCATTTTCTCAATCCTGATTCTCTGGCTCTTCGCCTTGATATTGGATATTTCCAAGGCGCCCAACGAGAAGCATCTCAGCGTGGCCTCCGCCCTGCAGCGTCTGTTCCGCCCCTACCCCCTGGCCGGCGCGGTACGATAATTTCCAGCGTCATTTGGCGGCGGTGCAGAGGACCGCGGGTTAGTTCGATATACTGCCCGCACCATGCAAATCGTCCAGGGCATCGATGGCCTGCTCAAAATCCCCAAGCGGTCGGTCATCTCCATTGGAAACTTCGACGGCATTCATCTCGGCCATCGCCGGATTCTCGAAACGGCGCATGAATTAGCCGTCGCCAAAGGCTCGCCGCTGGCGTTGGTTACTTTTGAGCCGCATCCCCTGACCGTTCTCCGTCCCGGGGCGGCTCCGCCGCGGCTCACGCCGCCGGCCATCAAACAGCCGCTGCTCGAAGCGGCTGGTGCTGATTGGCTCGTCGTTCTGCCTCCCGAAAAACAGGTGCTTCATCTCACCGCCGAGGATTTCTGGATGATCCTTCGCGATCGCGTTGGGGCCGCCGACCTGGTCGAGGGCGCCAGCTTTCGCTTCGGCAAGGCAGCGCAAGGCACCATCGCCAAACTTCGGGATTGGTGCGCAAAGTCGCAGGTATTGCTTCACGTGGTCGAGTCAGTTCAAGTCCCGCTTTTGGATTTGCAAATCACGCCGGTCAGTAGTTCGGTGATTCGATTTCTGCTGGCCTATGGCCGTGTGCGGGACGCTTCAATCTGCCTGGGCCGGCCGTACGCATTAAGCGGTGTCGTCTGCAAAGGGCTTTCGCGCGGGAAATCCCTGGGATTCCCCACCGCCAATCTTCGCTGTGACGATCAACTGATTCCCGCCGACGCCGTTTATGCCGGCCGCTGCACGGTGGAGGGCAAAACATATCCCGCCGCCGTCAGCATCGGCACGATGCCGACCTTCGGCGAAAATGCTCGCCAGATCGAAGCGCATCTGATCGGCTTCGAAGGCGATCTGTACGGCGTCACCCTGGCGGTGGAACTCCTCAATTGGCTGCGCGAACAGCGTGCCTACAACGGCATCGAGCCGCTGAAGGCGCAGATTCACGAGGATATCGCCGACACAGTCGCGGCCGCCGCGGAAGACCTCACCCGCCCAATTGTGGCCATGGCCTGAAAAAAAAGCCGCGGAATCGCCATCCGACGGGCCTTCGCACGCAATAGACGCTTCCAATCCCCACCGCTTCGCCTAGAATCCCCTAAATGGAGTCCGTTCCGTTATTTTTGGACGTTCACACTCTCCTGGAGGCCAGCCAGCCTCGCCCACGGGTTTCCTGGACGCAATTTATGATTGCCGGATTTGTGCTGGCGATCTTTCTTTCGTGGTTTGTCGGCCGAACCTCCCAGCCTCCGCAAATGCAGCAAGCCATCTCAACGCTGATCGGCATCGGGTTGGCGTTTTTCGTCGGAAGCGTCGCTTTCGCCGGATTTGTCGGCGTCCGCCGCGCCCGTGCTGAGTACGCCGCGGTGGGGGCCGTGGAAGAGTTGATCCAGCTTCGCCGCTGGCCCGAAGCGGGATTGCTTTTGCAAACGATGCTCTCGCGCCCGGCCCGTTCCCCGTTCTCCCGCGCACAGTTACTGCTTTATCTATCGATGGTGCTCGCGAGATATCATCGCTTCGAGGATTCGGTAACCGTCCACGATTACGTTTTGCATGAAATCCCGCTTGATGACGCAACCGAGCATGCCGTGCGCCTGGCCCGCGCCATGTCCCTGTTGCGCGAGGACAATCTTTTGGATGCCGACCGTGCCATTTCGGAATTACGGCGTGCCAGCCGCGGCATGGAATCCGCTGGGCTGGCGTTGGTCGAGATTTATCGCGACGTAAAAACCGGACATCCCGCCGAAGCCGTCGAAATGTTCGAGAGTCGCCTCCAAGTGATGCGCAAGCAACTCGGCCATCGCGCGGCCGATGTCTGGGCGCTGGCCGCGCGTGCGTACGATTTGCTCGGCCGCACCACAGACGCCCGGGCCGCCTTCGAGAATGCGACGCTGCTGACGCCACTGGCGGAGATAGTCCGCCGCTATCCGGAAGTTGAACCGCTGAGCAAAACGTATGTGCCAGCCCCCGCGCCGGCGGAGGTCGCATGAACATGCTTCCGGTGGATGTGGCCATCACCCGTTTCCGACGCGATCTCACCATCGCAGCTGTGCTGAGGGCATTGCTCGTGGCCGCGGCGATTGGATGCTGCGTTGCCGGGCCGGTCTTCGGGCACGACGGCATGTTCGTGCTCGTGTTCGTTGGCGCAGTCTGGATGCTGCTCAGCTATCGCAGCATGCAGGGGACGCGCATTGCCGCCGATTCTCCTTCCCTCATCGCCGCAGGCGAATTCGAACGGGCCGAAAACCATATCGACACCGCCCTGCGCAGCTTCTCCCTGTTTCGTACCGCCAAGCTCCTGAGCCTTCATCACCTGGCCCTCCTGCGTCACGCCCAACGCCGCTGGCGTGAATCGGCCCTCCTTTCCCAGGCCGTGCTATCCCAAAAGTTGGGAAATCTGAATGGCTTGGCTCGAACCACGCTCTTGCTTCTGGCCGACTCCATGCTTCAATTGGGCGACCTCAAGGGGGCTTTCGACGCCATGAACCGGATATACCGCTATCGCCTGAGCCTCGGCGAGGCCCTGACGCTGCAAATGTTGCAACTTGATTACGGTTCGCGCATTGGCGCTTGGGAATCCATGTTACAAGGCGTTGGTGGGAAGGTTCAGATGGCCGAACTTATGCCGACCCTGAACGCAGCGAGATCGCAGGCGTTTTTATCGCTCGCGGCCCACAAGTCGGGCCGTCTGGACTTGGCAAGCTGGCTTCGAAAACGGGCACAATTGCTGGCTGAACCCAAGGATATAGCCTCAGATCGGCCGATACTTGAAGAAGTATTTCGACAATAATCCCGGCCGTCGGCCACTTGCCCGTGCCCGACCGCCCCACGAAAATGATTGTCAACTGCATTTGAAGGAGAGCGATGAGGAATCGATTGGTGCTCGGCATGATGATGGTGGTTCTCGCGATGGCCGCCATCCCCGTTCTGGCGGACGACCAGGCCAACCCCACCGGTGATCCGGACGGCTCGATCGCCTTGGCGGAACGCCTGGGCACCTTTGCGCATCTGATCCTCCGCGAAGATCACATGCCCGCCAAAGCGCTCAATCTGAGCGCCGCCCTGTACGAAGGCGCCATGGCACTCAATCCCAAAGAGTCGCGATTCCCCCGCGCACTGGCGGATATCTGCTTCGAGTTGAAAGACAACGACCGAGCGATCAAAGCGCTGCAGGCCTATCTCAATCTCGAACCGGGGGATCAAACCGCCTTCGTTCAGCAACTCGATCTCTACCTCGCTTCCCCTCAGATGCAGTCCGTGGATCAACGGCTCAATTATCTGCGCGCGAAACTCCAGATTCAGCAGATTCCCGGCCCGGTCCGAAGCGAAATGGCGTTCCGCTGCGCCCGACTTTACCTCGAGCGGTCCCAGACCGATCAGGCCATCCGCATGCTCGACACTGCCAGGAATCTCAATCCGGTGAACCTACGCGCCTTGCGGATGCACTACGTGATGACCCAGGCCGACGCCTTGCCCGTTGACCGCATTCAGCAGCTTCTGGGAATCATGCAGGCCAACCCCTCCGATCCGGTTGTTGCCTCCCGCATGGCCGAGCAGCTCGCTCAGTTGGGATTGGTCGAACAGGCCATTAACTGGTACGGCCTGGCCAACAGGCTCTATGCCGCCACGGGCGAGCATCCCGACCCGGCCTTCGTGCTCGGCGCGACTTCCGAATTGCTGATGGGAAATCACCCCGACGAGGCCACGGTCCTCGCGTCAAAATACCTCGAGGTTCTGCCGGACGACGCCGATGGCTGGTTTGTCTGGCTCTCGATCGCCAAAATCCAGTTGGATCTGAATCCGAGCGACCCGCAGGCTCAGGCCCTGTTTGCCGGGGAGATCAAAAAAGCGTCCATCGCCATCACCAATCGGCTCCAGAAGATCCGTAATCTGGGCGGTGACACCACCGCCACCACCCGGCCGATAGATTCCGACACCCCGACGCCGCTTCCGGATCTCTCCGGCGATGCCGCGATGCTCAAAACGCCCCGGAATTCGCAGTTGATCGACCCATACATCGCATCGCTCACTTCGCTGGCGTGGCTGGACTTGTACTACAGCCACGACGCCGCTGGGGCCGATCCGCCCATCTCAACGCTCACCCAATTCCTGGCCCCCAAGGATGTCACGCTTCAGCGGTTGCAGGCTTGGCGGCAATACATCGGCGGCGATGCCGCCGGCGCCGGACCCAAGCTCCGCGCCCTTGCCAAGGACGATCCCCTTGCCGCGATGGGCGCGATCCTCGTCGATTCCGCCACACCGTCAAAAAAAGATCGGTGCGCCGTGGATGCGCAAAAATTGATGGACGAGCATCCGTCCGGTGTGATTGGCGCAGTCCTCTGGGCTGAATTAGACCAGTTCCACGTGAAGATCGATCCTTCGCCCAATTCCGACTCCGTCGCCACGCTCGTCAACAACGTTCCTGACGAGTTCCTCCAATTGATCACCCAGCCCAAGGGCTATTACGCGGTCCAGGTCACCCCTCTGAAGGCGGCCTACAGCTTCGGTGAGCCCGTCCTTGTTCGCGTTTCGCTTCAGAACGTCAGTGATGTGGACTTGGCCATTGGCGATGACTCGGCCATACATCCCCAGCTTTGGTTCGACGCCTTTATGCGCGGAATGATGAATAAATCGGTCCCCGGCGCCGCCATTGGCCGGCTCGACCAGCGGTTGGTCCTCGCTCCGGGCGATCTTGTCAGCACCGTCGTTCGCATCGACCAGGATGCGCTTTATCCTTATTTCAATAACAATCCAAATCTCGATCTGATGGTGCAACTCAACCTCGTCATGAATCCCAAGCAAGTTCAAAAAGGCGCGGGCGCCAACCAACCGGGCCAGGCAACCCCCGGAGTTGGCGGATATGTCGTCCCGGCTTCGGACCTCATCGCTCGCGAGCCCCTTCCCATCGAGACCGAAGCTCAGCGAGCCCAGCTTTTCGCAGGTTTGGACCAGGGTGACGGCGGCGACAAAATCCGGCTCATGCAGGTGATGAGCGTCTACATCCGCATCCTTCACGCCGACCAGGATCCGGCCGCCGCCAGTGCCATGAAGGCGTTTGTTTCCAAGCTCCGCAGAGTTGAGCCGAACGAAAGTGTTTGCGTCCAGTCCTGGCACCGAATGCTGCTCGCTTTGTTGGCCGGGGATGATGAACTGAATGCCCTCGGCACCATGGCCAAGGACCCCAACTGGCAAATGCGCCTGCTGGCGCTGGAAGCCGCGCGCCAATCGCTCGGAACCAAGGCAATTCCACTGGCCGATCAGCTTTCCTCGGATGACAGCCCGATCGTGCGCGAATATGCCGTCGCCTTATCGCAATCCCTGCAACAGGTGGCCGCGACCCAGCCCAGCGACAGCGCCGCGACGCCGATATCGCCCGTCGACAATGCCAAGGAATAGCGCCAAGGAACAGCTCGTGACGGTTCAGAACATTCCACCACCTCGCTCCGGGCCGCGACGCCTCGGATTCGCTGAGGATTTCAAACGCTTCTTCCTTCGCGGGCTGGCCACGATTCTGCCCACCCTCGTCACGCTCTGGCTTCTCGTCTGGGCATGGAATTTCCTATGGCAGAACATCGGGCAATATCTCATTAATCTCATCAGCTACTTCTGGTACTACGCGGGCAGCAAACAGTGGGTGGAGGCGCAATCCCCCCATTACATCTACGACTGGGCCCTGTACAAAGGCGACTTTGCGACCCGGCTGCTTGGCGTCGGACTCTCGGTGGTGCTGGTCTATTTCGTCGGCGTTTTGGTCGGAAATCTGATCGGCCGCGCTTTCTGGCGCGTCGCCGAACGCGCCTTGTTGCGCATACCCCTGGTCCGCGCGATTTATCCCGCCGTCAAACAGGTGACCGATTTCGTCCTCGCCGACCATGCCCATCAGTTCCAGGGCAGCCGCGTCGTTGCCGTTCAGCCTCACGAGCAGAATATCTGGTCCATCGGCCTGGTTACCAGCGCCCGCCAATGGACCATGGGCGACAGCGGACCCGAAGAAATGATGACGGTTTTCGTTCCTTCGACTCCAACCTCCTTCAGCGGCTATGTCCTGGTCGTGCCCCGGAGCAAGGTCGTTGAATTGCCCATGACGGTGGAAGAGGCGATGCGGCTTCTGGTCACCGGTGGCGTCATCATGCCCGGCGAAGGGAAAACCGCTGGCCGGGAACCGGCCGCCGCCGATGTTTTGGCCGGCCCTCCTCCGGTGCGGATTCAGGTCCAGCCGCTCGAACCGCCGCGGCATCTGGAAAAGACGGGGTAGCCCATGATTGACAGGACAATTGTCGCCGCGCTTAGGCGCGGCTCCGAGCGGCGTGCGTGCGTTTATCCATCCGCATAATTGCGGACATTCATTTATCTGGTGGGTTTGCTGTACAATGCCCCGGAGGTTAAGGAGGTCTGTGTGTTGGTCACCATTTCATCGCGTCACATGGAAGTCACGCCGGCGCTCAAGTCGTTCGCGGAGCAGAAAACCGCGAAGTTGACGCGCTATTACGATCGCATTCAGGAGATCGAGGTGATCTTTGACAACGCCTCCGAGGCGATGCGGGTCGAGATGATCGTCAACGCTGAGCACCGCAAGATGTTCATCGCGCACCATGCCGAGGGCGACGCCTACGCCTGCGTCGACGGCTGCACCGCCAAGCTTGAGCGGCAACTTTCCGAATACAAAAAGAAATTCCGCAATCGCAAGCACTCGACCGGGGAAGACAAGCATGAAATGCGTTCCCCTGCGGCGCGGGCAGTGACCGCTAAGACGACCGGCCAAAAGGCAAATTCCAAAAAACCACGGGAGTGAAAGGGCTGCGTTTCCAATGAAGTTGAAAGATTTCATCGTTTCCGAGGCGGTCATTCCGCAATTAGATGCGACCGAACGCGACGCGGCGCTGCGCGAGTTGACGGCGGCTCTGGCAAAGGCCGGCGCCCTGCCCGACGGCGCCGTGGACGAGATCGTCGCCGCACTCATCAAGCGCGAGCAGAACGGCTCGACCGGCTTCGGCAAGGGCGTCGCCGTCCCCCACGTCAAGCATCCGAAGGTCAAGCGTATCGCCAGTACCATCGGCCGGAGCGTCGCGGGCATCGACTTCGCCGCCTTGGATCATCAGCCGGTCTTCACCATCTTTTTGTTGCTCTCCCCGGAAAACCAGCCCCAGCAGCACCTTCAGGCAATGAACATCGTCTTCAGTAATCTTCAGAAGGACATCTTCCGCAGATTCCTGAAGCAGAGTGCCACGCGCGAGGCCATTGTTGACCTGCTGGACGAAGCGGACCAGCGCCCGTGAGTCTTCGGGAATAGATTGCAATCGTTCATGCCTACAGCTTCGCGAGACATTATTGTGAGTAACTCCCTTGGCCTGCACGCGAGGCCGGCGATGCAATTCGTTGATCTGGCCAACCAGTTCCACTCCAAGGTGACGGTCAGCAAGGGCGGCGATGAGCCGTACGAGGCCGATGGAAAGAGCGTCATGCAGATGATCATCCTCGCCGCAACGCAGGGCACGCCGCTGAAGATTTTCGCCGACGGCGACGATGCCGAGCTTGCCGTTGAAAAGCTGGCCCGCCTTTTCGAGGACAAATTCGGGGAAGAATGACCCAATGGAAATCAAGAAGGGCATCGGCGTTTCTCCAGGGGTTGCCATCAGCACGGCCATCGTGCTTGATGCTGAGAATCTCGCCATTCCCCGCCGCCAGGTCCTCGCCGCCAACGCCGACGCCGAAATCGTCCGCTTCAACAACGCCTTGCGCGAAACCATTGCCGCCATCACCCAGCAGCGCGACGATCTGCTCCTCCACCAGCGCAAGGAAATCGCCGGCATCCTCGATTTCCACATCGGCGTGCTCAAGGACACATCGCTTACCGATCAAATCGCCGCCGAGATTCGCGTTCACCTCAGCACCGCCGAGTACGCCGTCAGCACCGTGATGCGCAAATATGCCGACGTGTTCTCAAAGATGTCCGACAAATACCTCTCCGAGCGCGTCAAGGACGTGCATGACATCGAACGGCAACTGCTGATTCGCCTGACGGGTCAGCATCATCTGGACCTTTCGCATCTCAGCAGCGATGTCGTCATCATCGCTCACGATCTGCTGCCGAGTCAGACGGCCTCGCTCGACCGGCAACACGTGAAGGGTTTCGCCACCGACGCCGGCGGCCGCACCAGCCACACCGCCATCGTCGCGCGCGCCATGGGCATTCCCGCCATCGTCGGCCTCGGCGACATCACCTCCGAGGTTTCCGCCGGTGACACCGTGATCATCGACGGCAACCACGGCGTCGTCATCATCAACCCCGACGAGCAGGTCGTGGCCGAAAATCGCGAGGCGGAGCAGCGCCGGCTTGTCGTGGAAACCGATCGCGCCACGCTTCAGGAATTGCCCGCCCAAACGCTGGACGGCCACCTCATCAGCCTGATGGCCAACATCGAATTTCCCGCCGAGGTTGACGAGGCCCTTCGCCGCGGCGCCGAAGGCGTCGGACTCTACCGCACCGAATTCCTCTACCTCGCCAGCGATCACGAGCCCAGCGAGGAAGAGCACTACGGCGCCTACGCCGACGCGCTGCTGCGATTAAAAAAACGCCCCCTGGTCATTCGTACTCTTGACCTGGGCGCCGATAAATACACGCAGGCCAAGGCCCTCAACCCCGAGCGAAATCCATTCCTCGGCGACCGATCCATCCGCATGTGCCTTCACGACATTCCCATGTTCAAGCGACAGCTTCGCGCCATCATGCGGGCCAGCGTTCTGGGCGATGTCCGCATCATGTTTCCGATGATCACCACCCTGATGGAGCTGCGCCAAGCCAAGATGCTTCTCAACGACGTGATGGAGGAATTGGAAGACGAAGGCGTCTCCTACAACCGCGACATTCCCGTCGGAATCATGATCGAAGTCCCCTCTGCCGCCCTGATGGCCGAGAAATTCGCCAAGGAAGTGAATTTCTTTTCCATCGGCACTAATGATCTGATTCAGTACACCCTGGCCGTGGACCGGACCAACGAGAAGGTCGCCGGGCTGTTTTGTCCCGGTCATCCCGCCGTGCTGGGGCTGGTTCGCGACGTGATCCGCAAGGGCTCCCGCACCATCAGCGTGAGCCTGTGTGGTGAAATGGCGGGCGAACCCCTGTACACTCTACTGCTTCTGGGACTGGGTCTTACGACGTTCAGTATGAACGCTCCGGACATCCCGGAAGTGAAAAAATTGATTCGATCCACCACCATGGAGCATGCCAGGCAGGTGGCCCGTAGGGTGATGAGCTTCGACAGCGAGCGCCAGGTCATGCACTACCTGCGCGACGAAACCCGGAAAATCGATCCGGAGGCGTTCTAAATGGCGGTTCGTGCCCGCGCACAGAATCCCCCAATATATTTAGCGGCGGTGCAAAGTACCGCGGGTTCGACCAGCCGAAGGAAAAATCTATCGTGCCAAAAGAAATGCTGATCAACGTCTCCCAGGGCGAGGAATGCCGAATTGCACTGGTTGACGACGGAAAGCTCGAAGAGCTTTACATGGAGCGAACCAGCTCCACCAGTCACGTCGGCAACATTTACAAGGGCCGGGTCACCAACGTTGAGCCGTCCATCCAGGCGGCGTTCGTTGATTTCGGCCTGGGCCGCAACGGCTTCCTTCACATCTCCGACCTGCTGCCGGCCTATTTCGGCCAGAACGCCACGGACGTGCAGGAATCCGTCGGCCGCAAAATGGCCCGCCGCGATCGCCCGCCCATCCAACGCTGTCTCCGCCGCGGCGACGAGATCATCGTTCAGATCATCAAGGAGGGAATCGGCACCAAGGGCCCTACGCTCACCACCTATCTCTCCGTCCCCGGCCGAATTCTGGTCATGATGCCCGGAATGGCCCAGATGGGCGTCTCCCGAAAAATCGAAGACGAAGAAGAACGACGCCGGCTGCGACGAATCCTCGATTCCCTCAAGCCGCCCAAGGACGTCGGCTTCATCATCCGCACGGCCGGCGTGGGCAAAAGCAAAACCGAAATCCAGCGTGACCTCACCTATCTGACCCGCCTCTGGATGAATTTCGTCAAGAAGCGCGACAGCGGCCCCGGCCCGATGGAACTCTACACCGAGGGCGATCTCGTCACCCGCAGCGTCCGCGATGTCTTCACCAGCGACATCGACCGAATCATCGTCGATGACAAGGAAGTCGCCAAGCGCGTCAAGGAAGTCGTCAAGCTTGCCAACCCCCGCACCAAAAATCGCGTGGAGCTTCACGAAGACCCGTTGCCCCTGTTCCATAAATACGGCATCGAGCAGCAGATCGAGCTGATGTACAGCCGCCACGTTCCGCTTCCATCCGGGGGGTCGCTCGTGATCGACAGCACCGAAGCGATCGTCGCGATCGACGTCAACAGCGGCAAGTTCCGCGAGCACGCCGACGCCGAGACCACCGCGTTCAAAACCGACATGGAAGCGGCGGATGAAATTCCTCGCCAGCTTCGCCTCCGCGATCTGGGCGGCGTGATCATTTGCGATTTTATCGACCTGCGCTACGAGCGACATCGCCGCGAACTGGAGGCCCGCCTCCACGCCAATTTCCAAAAAGACCGCGCCAAGACCAAGGTCCTGCGCATGAGCCAGTTCGGCATCATCGAGTTGACCCGCCAGCGCATGCGCCCCAGCCTCAAGCGATCCATCTATTTCGATTGTCCCCACTGCAAAGGCGCCGGCCTCGTCAAAACTCCCGAGAGCATGGGCCTGGACGTGATGCGCCGCCTCGCCATCGCCATGAACGATCTGAAGGTCGCGCGCGTCGAGATAACCGTTTGGCCCGACGTCAACTTTTATCTGCAGAATAACAAGCGAGCTCAGATCGTCCACCTCGAAGAGCAATTCGGTAAGCGCGTGGTGATTCGCTCCGATGCCACCGTCGCCCTCGACGAGGCTCGATTCGATCTGTTCGACGCGCGCGATTCGCACGTCTATCTGGCAGAGCTGGGAATGATTCCACCGGGCGCCGTGCACCCGCCGGCCCGGCAAGGCCGCCACGACGGTCGGATCCGTTCCGGTCGCGGACCGCGCGACGATTCCCAGCGCCGCGGCCAACAGCAGCGCCCCGATCGTCCGCCGCCTCGCTCGGCCCAGGCCGAGCACGGCGAGGATCAGTTCGACATGGACAACGTGGATGATGAGTTGGACCGCCGCGACGAAGCAATCACCGATTCGGATGCGCGACCGGAGCAGCGCCCGGCTCCGAACATGGAATCCGGCCCAGATGAATTCCCCGAGGCCCCGTTGGCGAATCTCGAAGGCGAATCCCCGATCGAGTCGTCCGAACCTCAGCCATCCAGCGCTGGATTTGACGCCGACGAACCGGGTGGCAACCGTCCCCGTCGCCGTCGGCGCGGACGCCGTGGCCGTGGCGGAAGAAATCGCGGCAATGATCGCGGCCCGCTGAACCAGCCACCGCCTCTCCAGGATCAACCCGACGGTAGTCAACTGCCGCTCGATGAGCCCGAACCGCTGCCTCATGAGCCGGCGCAGCCAGATTCGGATCAGAAGCCCAAACCCACCGGACATCGTCGTCGTGGTCGTCGTGGCGGCAGGGGTCGCCGTGGCCGCGGCCCGGCCAGCGAGACGCGCCAGCCGCCCGCGCAGCCCAGCACCTCGTCGTCACACCACGAGAGTCCCAGGGCAAGCGAAGCGCCGACGCTCACCAAAACCGGATCAGCCGATCGTCATCTGGTCAATGACGAGCCGATCGCTCCGCAGCCGGTTTTCCGGCCGGGCAATGTTCGCGATCTCGATTCCATCCCGGACGATTATGATTGATACTATTTAGCGGGCGATCGCAGGTCGCCGGGTTCGACGCCACAACTATGCAATTCTGGCAATTCATCGGCGATCTTCACCCCAAGCTTGTTCAGTTTCCGCTGGTTCTGCTGCTTGCCGGTCTGATATGCGATTTCGCCGGGTTGGTCTTCCGCTCCCCGGCGTTCAACAAATCCGGCAAGGCCCTCTCCGCCGCCGGAACATTTTTTCTTTTGATCGCGTTCATCTGCGGAATCTACGCCGAAATCTGGGCAGCCCGCGCCGGAATCCCCGAAGACCCCATCGAATGGCACGAACTCTTCGCTAACATCGCCTCGTGGGGTTTCGTCGTTCTCATGGCTTGGCGCCTCTTCCTCAACGAAACCACTCGCAAATCCCTCACCGTCTACGTCCTGATCGGGCTCGGCTGGTATGGCTTTCTGGTCATGACCGGGTACTACGGCGGACAGCTCGTGTTCAACTACGGTGCCGCCGTCATAGGCGCCCGCGCCAACGATGTGCTGTCCTTGCACGATCTCAACACCCTGGCCACCCGCCAAACTGACGAAAACCTGCGATATTCCGAACTGATGCACCACGTCGCCGGTTGGCTGACGCTTGCGCTTTCTGGTTCCCTGTTCGTCCACGCGCTCTTCCCCAAAAAAGCCGACAAGCTCAAATGGGTCGGTCCCTTGCTCCTCCTGGTCGGTGGAATCAGTCTCTTTTTCTTCGCCGATCTCGATCTGTATCGCCTGTTCGATCCGCGCCAGCTTCGCGACCGCGAAGTCCAATTGCACAAGACTTTGGCGATCATCCTGGCCACGGTAGGGGCCATCGGACTCTGGCGAATCCGCGGCCGTCACAAACTGGACAACCCGACCGCCTCGCGCATGGCCACGCCTTCCAATGTCATCGCCGTGATGGCGCTCATCGGTGGCGGAATGCTCTTCACCCACGTTCACACCGTCGCCCCCTACGCCAACGTTGCGGCCGGCGTCTACATCGCCCACATTTTCATGGGCGTCACCGCTCTGGGCATCGGCGCCGCCCGGCTCCTGCAGGATGCCGTCCCGCGCTACAAAAAGCCGTTCGCCGTACTCTTCGCCGTTCTGATGTGTACCGAATCCGTCCTGCTCATCACCTACAACGAGGGTCTGCCCTGGTACATCGGCTACGGCAGCTACAACCGCTGGGGAGTGCATCTCGACGGTACGAGAGATCCTCACGCCCCCATCGCGCCCTTTGGCCCCATCCGTGCCCAACTGAATTTCGATCCGTCCACCCAGCGCCTGGATATCTGCGTGAAGGATCGCTACGCCGAAACGCCCGTCAAAGTGCCTACGGCGAAGCTGACCCTCCTGATCTCCCGCGGATACAGCGAGATCGGCATCCCGATGACATCCGACGGCGGCCGCGAACCTGCCTCGCATTTCTCCGCCGTGGCGCCCTTCCTCAAAAATATCGCCGCTTTTTCCGCCCGCGTCGCGTTGCCCATCGGCTCATCCATGGAAATGGGATATTTCGATCCATGGGTTTCCGATTTGATCAACCCTGTTCCGCCCAATGAACTTGCCAGGTATCAGTGCCCCATGCACGACGGAATCATCTCCGTCAACCCCGGTGTTTGTCCCATCTGCGGCATGACGCTCATGCCCATCCGGTGGACTCCGCCCAGTTACCTTCATCTTCCCGACTACGGCATGCGGCTCGACGCCACAAACGCCGTCGCCGGCAAACCCGTGCTCCTTCGCTTAACGCCGCTCTACCACGGCCAACTCTTTCGCCACTTGCTGGTCGTTCACGAACATCCGATGCACCTGATTATCGTCTCGGCCGACTTGTCCACGTACAATCATGTACATCCCCTCCCCCAGCCGGATGGCTCGCTGCAGCTTCTGTACACGTTCGCCGCTCCCGGCGATTATTTGCTCTACGCGGATGTCACCCCGGTCGGCCAGCGCGCCCAGATTTTTCGCATGCCTCTGACGGTCCACCCCGCCGATTCGCGAACGGAGCTTTTGGTGGGCTCCGATCCGCTTGAGCCGTCCCCGTCGCTGGCCAAGCCGCTTCCCGACGACCCGACGATGACCGCCCAATTGATCTTCCAGCCGCGCACTCCAGTGGCGGGAATCGAAACGCACTTTATTTTCCGGCTGATGCAGAACGACCGGCCCGTGAACGATCTTCGCCCCTTCATGGGCGCGATGGCTCATTGCGTCGTCATTTCCCAGGACACTCAGGTCTTTCTGCACTGCCATCCCGAACAACTGCTTTCCCCCACGCCCGACGCCCGCGCCGGTCCCGACATCCCTTTCGGCACGATCTTTCCCAAGCCCGGCCTGTACAAAATCTGGGGCCAGTTCCGCCGCGGCAACAAGATGATCGTCGTCGATTTCGTAGTCCCGATAAAACCCTCGCTCCTGCCCCCGAAGGTCGTCCGCTTTCTGCTGGACGACTGACCCGCCATCCGCGTGGCTTGGCGGCTTCAGCCGCCATGTTGTCAGAACCCCGTTCTCTTGAATTGCTTTTCCAAATCCCGAAGGCTCAGCCGCAGCGTCGTGGGTCGTCCATGCGGGCAGTTGCTGCTGCGGTCGATGAGATGACGCCGGGCCAGCAGGGCTTCGATCTCCGCGGGCGACAGCGGATCGCCGGCTTTGACGGCCGCCTTGCACGACATCATGTCAAGTATCTCGTGCAGGAGTTCCTCATGGTTCAGATCCAGAGCTTCCTGCTCCCCGCGCTCCAGAACTTCATGTAGAAACTCCACCGGATCGAGCCGCTGGAGAAAACTGGGAAAAGCGTGAACGGCCACCGCGCCGGGCCCCATCGCGGCCGCCTCGATTCCCAGCCGATTCAGCAACGGCTGAATCTGCTCGAGCAATTCCTGCTGCCGTTCATTGGCCGGGAGCGTGAGGGGAATCAGAAGTCGCTGACTTTCCAGCGGGCCGCGCGAGACTCGGGCCAGCAAATCCTCATACATGATCCGCTCGTGCAGCGCGTGCTGGTCGATGATGATCAGACCGTCTTCGCTTTCGGCCACGAGATAACTGTTGTGAAGCTGAATGGCCGGAGCGCGGCGATCGGAAGTTTGCGCAGGCGATGAAAGTGCGGGTTGAGATAATTCCGGAGGCATCTCGGGTTGCGCGGGCAACGGAGCGGGCGCTGCTTCCGGCATCGCGGACTTGAAGAAATCCGCCAGCTTTTGCCGTAAACCCTCTCGATTGGGATCATCCATGGGAGCAGAAAACTGCCGAGCCGGAACGGCGGATGGAACCAGATCGCTTCCGAGCAGTTTTTCGCGAACAGCGGAAAGGACCAAACCGTGAATGCGCGAGCTGTCCCGGAAGCGAACTTCGCTCTTGGTCGGATGGACATTTACATCGACATCCTGCGGCGGCAAAGAGAGCAGGAGAATAGCTGCGGGATGCCGGCCCGGCTCGGTGAGGCCGCGATAAGCCTCGCGCAAGGCGTGTTGAATGAACCGGTCACGGATCGGCCGCCCATTGAGAAAAAAGAATTGGTGCTTCGCCACTGGCCGGGCGAGTTCCGGCAAGCCGATCAACCCGACAAGCGAGATTTCCGCATCGCGGCCCTCCAGCGGAAGATACAGATCGGCAAAATCCTCGGGCCACGCCGCAAGCCAGCGTGAGCGCGGCTCGGCGGCGGGCAGTTCCAAAGCGTTCCGGCCATTGTGAACCAGTTGAAACGAAACGTCCGGATGCGGGATTGCCAGCCGAATCACGGCGTCGCTGATATGCCCGAATTCCGTCGCGCCCCCTTTGAGGAATTTCCGCCGAGCCGGCGTATTAAAAAAAAGATTCCGAACCTCCGTGACGGTCCCCAGATTGCCTGCGGCCGCCTGGGCCTGATCGATCTGTCCGCCGTGATTATTGATTTCGTATGCCACCGCGTCATCGGCCGTCCGGCTCAGCAGCCGAGTCTGCGAAACCGCGCCGATACTCGCCAGCGCTTCACCCCGAAAGCCCATGGTGGCGATGCGGAACAGATCATCATCGCTCTGCAGTTTATTCGTGGCGTGGGAAGCGAAAGCCAGCGGCAACTCTCGCACCGGGATTCCGCAGCCGTCGTCGATGATGCGAATCAGCGCTCGGCCGCCGTCCTCGACCTCGACGGCGATGTGCGTGGCGCCAGCGTCGATGGAATTTTCGACCAGTTCCTTGACGACAGATCCGGGCCGTTCGATGACCTCACCCGCGGCGATGCGGTTGACCAAAGCCGCCGGCAATTGCTGGATTGGATTTCGAGCCACAGGGGCAATTATAGCGATTCGCAAAATATCCGCGAAGCCGCGAAGAAAATACATTTGCCACAAATAAAAATCGGAGCACACCGGTGTAAAACAATCCGAATTTGATTGATCTGCGTGCATCCGATTTCTACCTGTCGCCAAGACTCTTTGCATTTATTGTGCCGTTTCGTCAGGATTTTCCGCACAGACTCGCTGGACATAATTCATGTCGCTCATTTGCGGTACTGCGAATATGCTATGGACCAGTGGGGCGGAGAAGTGAAAGTCATGGAGCATTTAGAAGGACGGCAATCCGTTTTAGCCGCGCTGGCGGCGAGGCAGAGAAGGTTTGAAGTCATCCTCGTGAATCAGGGCGCTCACGCGGAGAAGATCCGGGATGTGCTTGAAGCCGCGCTGGCTGCGGGGGTGCCGGTGAAAAAAGTGGCCGGGCGCGAATTGGATTCCATGGCTCATGGGACCACCCACGGCGGCGTGCTGGCCTTGTGCACTGCCAAGCCCCGGACCACCGGAGCGGATTTATTGGAGATTCTGGAGAAGCAGACTTCGCCCCTGCTGTTGCTGATCGAGGGCGTGGAGGATGCCAGGAATCTGGGGTTCACGCTGCGGAGCGCCGAAGCGTTCGGGGCCGTGGCCGTGCTGATCAAAAAACATCTGTGGGATTTTGATCCGATCGAGGTGGCCAGGCCGGCATCCGGGGCGTTCGAACGGCTGCCGCTGGTGCAGGTGGAGGGCACGGAAATAATCGAAGATTTGCAATCGCGTGGGATACGTCTGTTGGGTTGTGTCGCGGGGGCAAGGCGGACTATTTGCGACGTGGATTTGGCGAAGGGCGTGATCCTGGCGATCGGCGGAGAGAAGCGCGGGTTATCCGGCGCGGTGCGGCGGTTGTGCAACGGGATCGTCTCGATTCCCACGAAACCGGGAACGGCATCGTTATCCCTGTCCCACGCCGCGGCGGTGGTTCTGGCGGAGGCGAATCGGCAGAGGGGGTTGGGAAGTGGTTAGTGGTTGGTGGTTAGTGAATTTCAGAAAAACACCAACCACTCATCACTAACCACTTCCCCACCGGGTGACTTTAGCCGCTTGGCGCGTATGATTAAGAGGATCGCGATTTTGGAGAACCGAGTATGGCCAAAGCTAATGTCGATCCCGGCGAGTTGCGGCGTTTTGCCCAGGATTTGAATCGATTTAACAACGAGTTGCACGGTCTGGTGGCCGGGTTGAATGCCAAGCTTCACGGCCTTGAAGCGACCTGGCGCGACCAGGAGCAACGGAAATTCACCGAAGCGTTCGATCAGACGGTCAAGGCGATCGGAACGTTTTTGGAAAACTCGCAGGAACACGTGAAGTTCCTGGCGAAGAAGGCGACGGCCATCGAGGATTATCTGAAGCAGCGATGAGCCGAGTGATGTGTTAGATGGGAGCCGTTCATGTCCGATTCCGCACGGGTTGAATCCACCGACGCGATTAAGGAATTCCGGATTTACCTGACGAAGTTTCAGGAGAAGGCAACGCTCGCGCTGGGGGACGCCGATTCGGATGTCAATCGGATCAGCCGATGGCTGGAGGGGGAGGCCATGAATCATTGGACCTCGACGATCCGAAAACGGCAGGAAGAGCTGCTCAAGGCGGAAGAGGCATTCCGATTCAAGCGTTTGTACAAGGATGCCAGCGGCTCGATGCCCTCGGCGGTGGAAGAGCAAAAGGCCGTGCAGGTCGCGAAAAAGAAGTTGGCCGATGCGCAGGAGAAGTTGGCGAATGTGAAGCGATGGAATCGGCAATTGCAAAAGGAAGTCGTGCTGTATCGGGGCGGAGTGTCGCGGTTTAATATTCAGGTGGCGTCGGGCGTGCCGGCGGCGGTCGCGCAACTGGGAACCACGCTGGATCACATAGACGAATATCTGGGAATCGCGGCGGCCCAGGCGGGCCCAGGCACTACCGAGTCCGGGGCTGCCGGTGGAATTGCGGGGGAGGAAGCCAGCGCATCGATGAAGCGGGCTGCCGAAGAAGCCCCCGCCGCGCCGGAGGCCGAAGGCGTCGAACCAGCGGCGCTGCGGGCGAGCGCGCCTTCGCCAGAGGCTATACAGGCCATATTCGCCTCCAGATCCGCGGAACCCGGGCCTGTGAGTTCGGCATGCGGGGTGGTAAGGGATCAGCAGGCGGCGGGCATCGCCGCCATCGCCAATGCCGCGCCTCCGGGGGATGAGCAGAAGATCGTGATCTCGGAGGCCGTGACGGGTTCGACGAGTGTCTATTTGCTCCGGCTCGATACTGCCGGCGGGGTTTGGTGCCTCGGCCAGGTCGAAGGGCCGCACTCGGGAGTGTACAATACCGTAACGGCAGGCGATCTGCGGGCTGGACGTCCCGATCTGGCTGCTTTGCTGAAATTGCCCGTGGGATATCTGGCGATTGTTGACTCGCACGGCCTGTCGGCCGTCTTCAACGCGAAGAACGAAAATATTCTCCATCCGGCCCAGCCGGATGGCAGCGCAGCGGTTTGAAACCGAACTGAAAAAATGCGGAGAATCCAATGGGAATGCACGAAGGCCGCGCTCAGGTGAATAAATCCGTAAAGGAACTCATGATGCGTTGGAACGAGACCAAATCGCAGTGGAGCGACGCCACTGCCCGCGGGTTCGAGAGCAAATACCTGACCCCGCTGGAACAGGATGCGAAAACGGCCGTGGGGGCGATGGATCACATGGCTCAGATTCTCGCGAAGATTAAGCAGGACTGCGAAGGGTAACCGAGAAGAATTGCCTATTGCTAATTTCCAATTTGAAAATAGGCAATAGCCAATTTCGTTCTTCCGTTTGAGGTCACAGTTGATGGACCCGCTTTTTGACGAAAAAGATCCGCTCAGTTTTCTTTCTGATTCCAGTCCTCCCTCTGAGCCGCCGGAGGAACCGCCCCCCACCGGAGATTCCTCGGATGGAGAAGGCGACGACGGCGAAGAGGCCTCCAACGAACCCAAGACACACCGCGACTTGCAGAGGGGAGCGCTGCAGGACCTGCTCGAGTTGACGACCCAGTGCGCCCAGCACGAGGCCGAGATCGAGCAGAAATTCCAAAGCTCCTCCTCCGAAGCGCAGGGAACCGGACATCGAAAACTTAGTGACGCCGAGCGCAAGCACAAGAGTCTTCAAGATCAGGTTGCCGCAAAAGTCCAGGAAAAACAGGCGCAGATCAGCTCTCATCATCAGCACGCGCTCGCGTCGTTGAAGGCCACCGATCAGAACCTGCGCCATCGGGCTCGCGCGGAATACGACCAGGCGCAGCAACAGGCCAAGAAGGATTATGACCAGGCGACCTGGCTTGCGGAAAGCGTTCTGGAGTCCCAAGAGCAGAAGGCCTCGCAGGAGTTGAAGAATGCGACGGAGCTGAACGCCACGCAAACGGAATTCGTGGACATGAAGGAAGGGGAGCAGGCGTCGCTGATGGCCCGGTACAACCAGCGGCCGCCGCCGGGCGAAGCGCTAGCGGCGGTCAAGGATGCCGAGGCGTCACTCAATCCGGTTGAATCGTTCAACCAGCACAAGGAAGTGATCGAGCGGCAGATTCGAGCGCTGGCGGACCTTTCGATTCCCAAGCTTTTCATCGGCGCCACCCCGTTTTTGATCGGGCTGTTGGCCGTGGTGATCGCGGCGGCGATCCCGCAGGTGATCGCCGGCACGCTCAATCCGCAGTGGCCGCAGATTGGCATCTGGGCCGGCGGGATGGTCGTCGCGCTGATCGTATTTTTCCTGGTCATGCGCTCGCTGGCGCGAAAGCAGGTGGTGGCCGTTTTTACGCCGCTGCGGCGAGCGTTGGATGCGGCCCGCATCGCCAACGACAATATGATCAGCCAGGCTTCCCTGAAGCACGATACCGATCTCACCACTGCAAAGAAGGTCCAAAAAACCGAAGTGCAGGCGGCGCGCGACCGGGCGACGCCGATGGTGGAAAAGGCGACGAAAAAGCGAGATGCCGCCGTCGCGGCGGCGCAGGTGGATTTCCAGGCCAAGACGGCGCAGCAAGAGGCACTGAAAAAGAAATCCCTGACAGAACTGGAGCAATGGCGCGTCCGAAAGCTGGAAGAGGTCAAGAAATTATTCGATTCTGAAACCGTCAAGCTTGGCGATCGCGCCACGGCGCAGGAGGCGCAAATTCAGCAGCAGCATGCCGCGGAACGCGCCGAACTGGAAAAAAAGTGGAGCGAAGGCCTGAAGAACATTCAGGAGCCAATGCAGGAGGAGGGGGGATCTTATCCCGCCTGGAGCGATCCGATCTGGGACCATTGGAAGGGTCCGACCAAATTCCCGGCCACCATTCGCTTTGGCGAACTTCAGGTGGATCTGAAGTCGATGATCGCGGACGTGGCCAAGGGTGCGCCCTTCACGCTGCCGTTGCCGGATACGTTCAGCGTTCCGGCGCTGTTTGCGTACCCGAAGCAGGCGTCGATCCTGATTCACACCGATCGGCCCGGTCGCGTGGATTCAATTCGCGGCATGCAGATGATAATGACCCGCCTGCTCACGGCTCTGCCGCCGGGCCGGGTTCGTTTCACGCTGATCGATCCCGTCGGCCTCGGGCAGAACTTCGCGGGGTTCATGCACCTGGCCGACTATGACGAGGCCCTCGTGGGCGGCCGCATCTGGACCGATTCCGATCAGATCGATGAAAAACTCGCGAACCTGACCGAGCACATGGAAACGGTCATTCAGAAATACCTGCGAAACGAATACGCGACAATCGACGATTACAACGCCCAGGCCGGCGAGTTGGCCGAGCCGTATCGATATCTGGTGATTGCCGATTTCCCCGTGAATTTCAGCGACGACGCCCTGCGGCGGCTGAGCAGCATCGCTAGCACGGGGGCGCGCTGCGGGGTCTACACCCTGGTCACGCGGGACACACGCGTCAGCACCGCCAGCGGCTCGATCCATCTCGACGACCTCGAAGCCCACAGCGTCAACCTCGAGCGCCAGGGAGACCGATTCGTCTGGCGCGACCCGGTCTTCAATCGCTTCCCGCTGTCGCTGGACGCGCCTCCGAGCGATGAGGAATTGAGCAAGATTCTCCACCTCGTCGGCAAGGGAGCGCGAGAGGCCAAGCGGGTCGAGGTGTCGTTCGACGTGATCGCGCCCAAGCCGGCGCAGTTCTGGACGCTCAAGAGCGATGGCGACGTCGCGGTGGCCGTCGGACGGTCCGGCGCCACGCGGGTGCAGACCTTCCGCCTCGGCAAGGGCGTGGCCCAGCACGCGCTGGTGGCCGGAAAGACCGGCTCCGGTAAATCGACGCTGCTGCACGCGTTGATCAGCAATCTGGCGATGTGGTATTCGCCCGAAGAAGTCGAGCTGTATCTGATCGACTTCAAAAAAGGCGTCGAGTTCAAGACCTACGCCATGCACCAGTTGCCGCACGCTCGGGCGATCGCGGTGGAAAGCGACCGCGAATTTGGTCTCAGCGTGCTGCAGCGCATCGACGCCGAAATGGGTCGCCGCGCCGATTTGTTCCGGCCGTTCAAATCCCAGAACCTTCAAATGTATCGCGAGGCCTCCGGCAAGAAGATGCCGCGAACCCTGTTGATCATCGACGAATTCCAGGAGTTCTTCACCGAAGACGATAAATTGGCCCAGGATGCCGGCCTGCTGCTCGACCGCATCGTTCGTCAGGGCCGAGCGTTCGGCGTACATCTGCTGCTGGGATCACAGACCATCGGTGGATCTTCCGGCCTGTCGCGCAGCACCATCGGCCAGATCGGCGTGCGAATCGCCCTGCAAACCAGCGACGCCGATTCGCAGATGATCCTCGGCGACGGCAACTCCGCCGCCCGATTGCTCTCGCGCCCCGGCGAGGCGATCTACAACGACGCCGGCGGATTGGTCGAGGGCAACAGCCCGTTCCAGGTTGCATGGCTGCCCGATGAAAAACGCGACCGATATCTGGAAGCCGTCAGCGCCAAGGCCGCGCAGGAACACGAAAATCTTGAACCGCCGATCGTGTTTGAAGGAAACGAGCCAGCCGATTTTCGCCAGAATCCGGCGTTGCTTCGCCATTTGTCGCCGGAGAAATACGTGGCATCCACCGCCGCGCCGACCGTGTGGCTCGGCGATCCCGTGGCGATCAAGGCGCCGACCTCCATCCCATTCCGCCGCCAAAGCGGCGCCAACGTCCTGATCATTGGCCAGAACGAAGAAAGCTCGATGGCCATCACCGCCCTGGCGATGGTCGGCCTGGCCGCCCAGCTTTCACCTGCTTCGGCGAGCTTTTATCTGCTCGACGGCACTCCCGTAGATGCCGCCACCCACGGCTTTCTCCCAAGCGTGGCGGCCGTGCTGCCGCATCGGACCAAAGTGGTCGATTATCGCGCCGTGCCGCAGGCCATTCACGAACTCGCCAAGGAACTGGAGCGCCGCCAATCGAGCGACGCATCCAATCCCCCGTCGATTTTCGTATTCATCTTCGGCCTTCAGCGCTATCGCACGTTGCGGAAATCGGATGACGCCTTCGGCTTCTCCGCGGGAGGCGAAGAAAAGCCGGCTGATCCCGGCAAGGAATTTGCCGACCTGATGCGTGAAGGCCCGGCCAACGGAATTCACCTCATGGCCTGGATCGACACAGCCACGGCCCTGGAACGTTCAGTCGATCGCGGCTCGATGCGCGAATTGGACAACCGCATCCTGTTTCAGATGAGCGCCACCGACAGCAGCAACCTGATCGATTCCCCCGCCGCGAACAAACTCGGCGCCAACCGCGCTCTGGCCTACAGCGAAGAGCAAGGCTCGATGGAAAAGTTCCGCCCCTACGCATTGCCAAACGCAAAATGGCTGGCGGAGGTGAAAGAGAAGCTGACCGCAAAATGCCAAGCCAGCGGCGTCAAGCCAAGCGACTTCCCGCCGGACCTCGCCCAAGCCGCGGCGGACTCGGCCGTCGCAGCCGAAGTCCCCGCGGATGACGACGACGACAAAGACGCAGCATAGCCTGGAAAATTCAAGATTCACCGCCCGCAAGTGCGCTAGAGCTGCGGACAAGACAGAATTTCACCGGACATCGCGCCGCACATTCTGCCAAACTGAATGTTCAGCGAACGACGGTGAATTACCACCCAATCTCAATGAGCTTCTCTGCGCCTATAGCGAAGCGAGCGATGAATAATCTGGGTTACGCGGCGCGGGTCGGTGGAAGTGACGGGTCAATCGCACAAACCGAACTTTACCAGCGCCGCGTGAACGCCGTGATCGTTGTTGGACGGGGCGATCCAGTCGGCGCATTCTTTCACGATGTCGCTGGCGTTGTCCATCGCCACGCCGACGCCGGCGATCTTCAGAATGCCCACGTCGTTGGGGGCGTCGCCGAGAGCCATGACGTTTTGCAAGGGAATTCCGTAGTGTTCCACTACCACCTGCAACGCCGCGGCTTTGCTGACGTATTTGTCCATGATCTGCAAAAGTTCCGGATCGGTTCGGACGATGGTGACGTCGCCGTTGTTGGCGCCGGTCAACGCCGATTCAAGCTTGTCGATCACGCCTCGTTCGCCGAGCAGCAGCAGCTTGGTGATCGGCTGTTTGCAGAAATCGTCCAGAGGGGCGATGACGTCGGGCTTGAACAATCGGCCGGTTTCCGTTGTGTAGGTTTGATCGAAGCGATCGGTATACCATCGGTCGAGGATTTCGCAGCTCACCAAAACCGAGTCGAATCGCGATCGTGCACGGTCGATGATTTGCCGGACTCGCTCGCCCGGCATGGGGCGATGGAAGATGACTTTTTTATTCGGCTCGTCCCAGATGAGGGCGCCGTTGTAATTGATTTGCCAGGTGTCGAGCTTCAGGCTGTTGTAAATATGCCGAACGCTGCGCGGCGGGCGAGCGGACGCGATCACCACGCGGATTCCACGATCGATCGCGCAGCCGAGGGCTTTGACGGTTTGGCCGCTGACCTGTTTGGAATCGTTCAGCAGAGTGCCATCCAGATCGACCGCAACCAGCCGGATATCCGGCCTCCGCGAAGACCGGGCGCTCGGCGGAATGCGGCGTCGTGAAACAGCCTGTCGATTCATGGTTCCCTGGCGAAAATGACTGCTTGGTTATCCCGTATTGTAGGCGGCTACACAAGGGGGAACAAAAGTACGGATATCCGGCTTCAATTGCCTCTCGACAGCCGGCCGTTCGCAAACGATCATCCAACTCATGAGCGAAACGAGCGGCGTCAACCTGCCAAGGGTCCTTTCGGTGCTCGACCGCCTCACCGAGGAAGAACTGGTCCAGCTCAACCACGTGGTAATCGAGCGTCTTCGGCTTATGCAGCAGATTCGCAGCCACGGCCAGATGATGAACTTTCGCCTCGGCCAGCGAGTCCAGTTCAACAATGCATCGGGACAGATCGTCCGCGGCGTGATCACCCGGCACAATCGCAAATCCGTCACCCTTGTCACTGATGAAGGAATTCAATGGCGCGTCGCCCCCGGCTTGCTACAGCCCACATAAAAAAACAAAGTTGCCCAACGCCCGCTTTGCATTGCCGTGCTGACTAAAAGGACGGGTCATTCCTCCACGAACGACTTCAGCCGCGCCAGCGCTTCATCCCACTGCCGGGAGATGCGATCCAGCGCTCGTCGCGCTTCATCAACCCGCCTCGGCCGAAGTTCAAAGAGGTTTTCCCGTCCCCGACGAACGCCCCGAACCAGGCCAGCCCCCTGGAGGACTCGAAGGTGCTTGGTGATTGCCTGGCGTGTGAGCGACGAGCCCTTCGTGATCCGCGCGATCGAGAATCGCGATCCTCCCCCGAGTTTGGTCAGCAGCGTCAGCCGCGTTTGGTCTCCCAACGCGGCGAACACCGGCGCGCTTCCGCGCACGCTCCGAACCGCACTTTCACGGCGTATTGGTGACATAGGTCTTGATGTTCTTCAATTGCTCGGCCCAGCCGCCGCTGTTCATCCGGAATGCCTCATCGCGCCGCGCCGCCGGGATCGAGTCGAAACCGGACTCCGTGACGATCAGCAACGTCCCCCCCGCGGTCTTTTCGAGCTTGAACTCAACCAGCGTCGGCCGCTCCTTCGAATAATCCACCTTCGGGTCCACGGCATACGGATGCCAGTGGAACGAAAACAGCCGCTCCGTTTCCATCTTCTGAACGGCGACCTCCATGATCAGGTGCTCGTATCCGGGGTACGTGATTCTCCCCCGCGTCGATTTTCCGGCAGCGAACGGCGCTTCCAGGTTCACCCTGAACCATTCGCCAAATTCCCTATGATCGGTCAGCGCCCGCCAGACCCGCGCGGGCGGGGCGTTCAACTCGATCCTCTTTTCGATGCGGTCGGTGCTCGACTGGCTCATATATGCAACCTATAGGTTGCATAATAGCGATCGCGGTTGGATTTGGCAAGACTCATTCGCCGCACAAAATAAAAATGGTCCGGAATGTCCCCTACGCCGACGGAGCCGAGGTATGCGCCTTTTCGCCGACCGCGTGGGCAAAAGCATCCCCCGTCGGCGTTGAGGAGCCGTCACGGAGCCTGCGGCTCTCGGGGCGAAGCGCCCAGGAAGCTATGACAATGCCCAAGATGATGAGTGGCGTTGCGATTTTGCCCACTGGGTCTCCGACCGTGGCGTGCGACACCGCTGCGCCGGTGAGATCGAAGAGCATGCCGGCATACGCCCACTCCTTCAGCCTCGGCAATCGAGGAGCGAGGACGGCGACACCCCCGAGCACCTTCCACACGCCCAGGATGCTTACAAAGTAAACGGGATAACCAAGGTGCGTCATGCCTTTCACGAGCGCGGCGGGTCGGATGAGTTCGCCCACGCCGCCCGACAGGAATACAAATGCAACGAGCCCGGTCGTTACCCAATATGCAATATGCCGTATTTTCATTGAGGTCCTCTGTTTTCTCGCAGGAATCAGGGCCTAATGCCGCTCAGGGCTTCCACGCGCCCGCGAGCTGCCGGGTGGCGACGTTGAAGCGGTTCCAGACGTTGATCGTGGCGATCGAGATGATCAGGGCCGCAAGCGCCCGCTCGTCGTAGTGCTGGGCGGCCTTCTCCCAGATATCGTCCGGTACCGGGTCCGCCCGATCGCTGAGCCGGGTGACGGTCTCGGCGCGCGCCAGCGCGGCGCGTTCGGCGTCGGTGAAGTAGGGCGCATCCCGCCAGGCCGCCACCGCGAAGAGCCGCTCGTCCGTCTCGCCCGCCTTCTTGAGCACGCGGCAGTGAATGTCGACGCAGACGCTGCAGCCGTTGATCTGGCTCGCGCGCAACTGAACAAGGCCAAGCGTCTTCGAGGCCACGCCGCCTTTTTCCGCGGACCCGTTCAGGGCGTACAGGGCCTGCACGGCATCGGGAACGATCATTGCTATGTTTTTCATACGTGCTTGCACGATGGTTCTCCTCTGTGAAGGTAAAAGTCATTTCATCTGCGAAGTCCAAACGGCGAAGCAGCGTTCAGGACGTTTGATCCGAGCCCGCGGCCTCGACATATTTTTGCAACATCGCCAGAAGCCAGGGCCAGCCCTGATAGCTTTCGCGAGAGCGCTCGGTCGTGAGTCCCGAGTGGGTCAGGCGCACGATGGTGGCCCCGTCTTTCTCAACCAGATCGAAACGAACAACTGTTGGCCGGCCATTTTCCTCCCAGTCGGCCAACCAGGTGAATTCGAGCAATCGTGGCCGCTCGATGGAACGATACTCTCCGCGCACGGTGAAGGGCTTGCCGCCCACGCCGGCGCCGCTCATCATCCACGCTCCGCCCGCACGCAGATCCGATTCCATGTGCGTCGCCTGGAATCGCCCCTTCGATCCCCACCACTCCACGCGCTGGCGCGGATCGGCCAGCGCTTCGAAAATCCGCCGGGCCGGGGCCTTGATGATGATTTCCTTGATGATCGCATCGTTGGCATCTGCTGAATTCACGGGTTCTCCTCGACGTATCGTTTGAGATTGCGCAGATTTTCGTCCCAGAACGCTTCGTATTCCCGGAGCCATTCATTCACCGCCCGCAATGGCTTGGCGTTGAGTTCGCAAATCCTCGCCGTACCGCTCTTTCGCGTCACCACTAAGTCGGCAGACCTCAGCAATCGAAGGTGTCGGGAAATCGCCGGACGGCTCATGCGGAAGTTCCCGGCAATCGCGCCGACGGTCCGCCGCCCACCGCGCAACAGGCCCAGAATCTCCCGTCGCGTCGGATCGGCGATCGCCCGGAATACCGCCATGTGCTGCTTGCGTCGTGCAACAACCATTCCGCCTTTGCCTTCCTAACCGTAACTAATCGGTTACCAATATAGTAACCGAACGGTTACGATACGTCAAGTCCGAGTCGGCCCACAAAAGATGGCAATAAAATCAATCTGGCTGCCGAAAAACGCCTGGTCGTTCAAGTCCCGCCGTCGCAGCACGCAATTAATCCAAATCAGCAAAAAAGAACGCCAAAGGCCCTCTCGGACAAATTGTGAATGCCCCCTTGGCATTTCCCCGCGAATATGGCTTGCCGAGCCGCGCTGCGGTCGTAGCATGGCCTGCACGCATGCGCATCGATTGCCACGTTCACATCTCGGCTCTCATCGACGGTCACGGATCGATGTCGCGGCGGCTGCTCCGCAGCTTGCCGTTTCGGTTCATGCGGTGGCGGTTGGGAATTTCCGGGGAGGATGAGAGCACCGAGCGCGCGATCGAGGCGACGCTCGCTCGAACCATTGCCGAGACGGATGCGATCGATGCCGCTGTCGTGTTGGCGTTTGATGCGGTCTATGACGAAGAGGGCCGACTCGATGCCGAGAATACGCATCTGTATGTCACCAACGATTATGCCATCGAGGTTTGCCGGCGGCATCCGAAGATGCTCTTTGGCGCGTCGGTCCATCCCTACCGCAAAGATGCCGTGGCTGAAATCGAGCGTTGCGCCGCGGCTGGGGCGGTGCTGCTGAAATGGCTGCCGATCGTTCAGAACTTCAGCCCGGCCGACGAGCGCTGCATTCCCGTCTACGAGGCCCTGGCTCATTTCAAGCTGCCACTGCTGAGCCACACTGGCGGAGAGAAATCGTTGCCCAATCTCAATAAGAACGTGATGGACCCCGCCCTCCTGCTCCCGGCCCTGCAACGCGGCGTCACCGTCATTGCCGCCCACTGCGGCACCCGCTCCGTCCCTGGCGAAACCGACTATCTCCCGACCTTCATGCGCATAGCCCGCGACCACGAACGCTTTTTCGGCGATACCGCCGCCCTCTGCTTTCCCACCCGCTCCTATGCCTTCGAACCCCTGCTCACCGACCCAGTCGTCCGCCAGAAAATAATCCACGGCAGCGACTGGCCCATCATCTCCATTCCGCCCGCCTCGTTGCTCGGCCTCGTCCCCAGCATCCGCCTCATGGCAGACCGAAATTGGCTGCGGCGAGACATCGCCGCGAAGCAACTACTTGGCTTTGACGATGCATACTTTCACCGCGCCGGCGAGATCCTCCGCTTGGCGCCCGCATGATTCGCGGATTCGACCAATCTTCTTAGGGCCGTCGGCAGAATTTCCAGGGACTCCCGACCCCTTAGAATTTCCCGCTGATGGCGAACATGCGTAAGCTGCTGGCCACTAGGCGATCCCGCCGTCGCCGTGGCTACACGTAGCGATGGCAAGCCGAGACGGTGAACAGCATGATGAAGCGGAATCTCAGAAGCGCGTTCCCGGCAGGCGGAGATCAAGGATAGGAAATGGGCAATTCGCAATCGCCAATCAGCGCACCGTTGGCATCGTGGCCCGTCTGGAAGTAATCTATCGTCTTCAATCAACGGAGATTTTCAATGAATCGGCCTCGCAGCAGTATCGTGACAGAAGGGGATCAGCGCGCTCCTCAGCGGGCGTTTTTCCGGTCCATGGGTTTGACGGATGAAGAGATTCACCGGCCGTGGGTGGGCGTGGCCAGCACGTGGAACGAGGCGACGCCGTGCAATTTGACTTTGGATCGGCAGGCGAAGGCGGCCAAGCACGGGGTGGAGGCGGCGGGCGGAACGCCGCGGGAATTCGTCACCATCGCTGTGTCGGATGGGATCGCCATGGGGCACGAGGGGATGAAGGCGTCGCTGGTCTCGCGCGAAGTGATTGCCGATTCCGTCGAGTTGATGATGAATGCGCACGGCTACGATGCGCTGGTGGGATTGGCGGGATGCGACAAGAGTTTGCCGGGAATGCTGATGGCGATGGGGCGGCTGAATGTTCCGGCCGTGTTTCTTTACGGCGGAACGATTATGCCGGGGAAATTCAAGGGCCGCGATGTCACGATTCAGGATGTTTACGAGGCGGTGGGGGCGCATTCGGCGGGGAAGATGAACGATGCCGATCTGTACGAGATGGAATGCAGCGCCTGTCCATCGGCGGGAAGTTGCGGGGGACAATTCACGGCCAATACGATGGCGTGTGCGGCCGAGGCGTTGGGGATGGCGCTGCCGGGCAGCGGTTCGCCGCCGGCGGTGGATGAGGAGCGCGACGCGTTCGCCGTGGAAGCGGGGCGGCAGGTGATGCGGTTGCTGGAAAAAAATATCCGCGCCCACGATGTCATGACCCGCGAGGCATTCGAGAATGCGGTGACGATTGCCGCGGCGACCGGCGGATCGACCAACAGCGCTCTGCATTTGCCGGCGATTGCGCACGAATGCGGCGTGACGCTGACGTTGGACGATATCAACCGCATCAGCCGGCGGACGCCGATCATCGCGGATCTCAAGCCGTTTGGACGATACACGGCCTTCGACGTGTTCAAGGCGGGCGGGATTCCGGCGATCCTGAAAGTCCTGCTCGACGAAAAGCTGATCCATGGCGGGTGCCTTACCTGCACCGGCAGGACGATGGCGGAAAATCTGGACGGGGTGAAGCTGAAGCAGGACCAGAACGTGATCGTGCCGGTTTCACGGGCGCTGGAGAAGACGGGCGGGTTGCACATCCTGCGCGGGAATCTTGCTCCGGAGGGATGCGTGATCAAGACGGCCGGCGTGAAGAAGCTTCAGCATCGCGGGCCGGCTCGTGTGTTCGAGAGTGAAGAGCAGTGCATGGCGGCCGTGCAGGCGCAGCAGATCAAGAAAGGTGACAGCATCATCATCCGCTATGAAGGCCCCAAGGGCGGCCCGGGGATGCGCGAGATGCTCGGCGTGACGGCGGCGATCGTTGGGCAGGGATTGGGATATGACGTGTGCCTGATTACCGACGGCCGATTCAGCGGGGCGACGCGTGGGCTGATGGTCGGGCACGTCGGGCCGGAAGCGTATGTCGGCGGTCCGATCGCGCTGCTGCAAAATGGCGACATGATCAGCATCGACGCGGAGAAGGGAACGATCGACGTGGAGCTGAGCGACGAAGAACTGGTCAAAAGGAAGTCGCGCTGGAAGCAGCCGGAGCCAAAATATACGCACGGGGCGCTCGCCAAATATGCGAAGCTGGTTGGGCCGGCGTGCTTAGGGGCCGTGACGCATTAGCCCTTAGGCGGCGAGCGGGGGATGGCGGCGGAAATTTGTTTCGCGAGCGCGTCCCATCGCATCGGCGGCAGCGGCGGAGCCACGCGGAGCAGTTCATCCAGCGCGCGATAGAGTTCCAGCCGCGCCTGCGCGTTGGGATCCTGGTCCAGATGTTTTTGCAACGCCGACCGCCGCGCAGGCGAGAGCGTGCCGTCCAGATACTCGGTCAGGAGATGTTCCAATTCATCCGAACACATTGGCAGCGAACTAAAGGTAATCCCTGAGAATCTCCTTGAGCTTCTTTCGAGCTTGGAACACGTGCCATTTGACGGCTTCAACGCTGCAGCCCAACGTTTGGGCAACCTGCTTTTGGGGCAACTGCTCGATCGTGAAAAGAATAACGGCACTGCGTTGTTTGTTGGACAATGTCCGAAGTGCCTGACGTAGACGTCCGCCCATCTCGGCGCTGGCCAGTTGATGGACCGGATCCGGATGATTCGAAGGCAAATCGCCGCCCGCGGAGATTTGGTCCTTGGCCACCAGCAGATCGTCCAGGTGCAGATGGCTGCGCGATTTTCGCGCTCGCCGGAAATTGAGCGAAAGATTCGAAACGATTCGCATAAGCCAGCCGCCGAACGCCTCCGGCTTCTGCAGCGATGCCAGGTTGACGAAGGCCTTGAGGAAGGCATTCTGCGAAACCTCTAGTGCGTCGTGAGCGTTTCCCAGAAGCCGATAGGAAACGGCGACGGCTTGCCGCTGGTATCGTCGGATCAGATCGTCGAACGCCGGGCGGCATCCTGCCAGGGTTCTTTGGACCAGATTCCCGTCGGTCGATCCGGCGGCCTGACGATCCGCATGGCCACTGGCGGGGCGCGGCGTCACATAGGAGGACACCGTTTCGGTGGGGAGGTTAGAGGAAACTGGAAAGTTTAGAATCGTCACCGTCGCACCTCGTTTAAAACTGGCGGGCGAATCTGTCGTAAACCCTTGGTTTTCCAACAGATTCAACCTGTCCGTTCGCCATATAAACGCGATAAACGGCAGGGGTGTCCGCACAGGGCGTTGCGGATGATCGGGAAGCGGTCAGCGGGATGCGGAGATGAGTTCGCGGCAGTAATTGCCGATGACGCCGGCGATGACGGCTGGGCCGGCGGACGCGGAATCGGTCATTCGCTTGACGATAGCGCTACCGACCACGGCGCCGTCAGCAATGTTAGCCAGAGCGGCGAGATGTTGCGGCTTGGAGATGCCAAAACCGACGCAGACCGGCCGATCGGTCAGGCCCTTGATCTGGCGCACGTTCTGGGCCAAATCGGAAGGCAGCTCATCGCGAGCGCCGGTGATGCCGGAAACGGAAAGGTAATAGACGAAGCCGCTGCACAATTGGGCGATTTCCCGGCGGCGCTCAGCGGTGGTTGTCGGCGCGATCAGGAGAATCGTGTCGAGGCCAGCGGTGCGAATCTGCTCGCACGTTTTGTGCGCCGCGGGGGGCGGAAGGTCGGGAACGATCATGCCGGCGAAACCGGCCGATCGCGCATCGGCGAAGAATCGGTTCGGGCCATAACGGAAGATGATGCTGTAGCTGAGCATCGCAAGCAGCGGCGATGAGATTCGCGGCGAAGTTTCGCGAACCATCTGGAAAATGTCGCGGACCTTGAGTTTCTTGCTCAGCGCGGCTGTGAACGATTGCTGAATGGTCGGTCCATCGGCGATGGGATCGGAAAAGGGGAATCCGATTTCGATCGCGGCGGGGCCGGCGGCATCAACCTCTGTCAGTGCGGCGGAAGTGGTCGCAAGATCGGGAAAGCCAGCGGGCAGAAACGGCACCAAGCCGATGCGGCCGCGGAGATCGTCGAAGGATTGAGCAATGGATCGGGATTTTACAGGCATTGGCTGTTTCCGGTGAGTCGGCGATGATACGCGTCACGGATCAATTGATGCAAGGCTTCGTGAGCGACGACAAGATTCGGGAAACACGGCACAGCGGCAATTCCCGCCTGATGCGGGTGCTGCCCTCGCTCGTGGCCGCGATTCTCTGCACGGGGCTCATCGTCGAGGCCATCGCAACGGCGATGAACGCGCGAGCCAATGGGGACGCGATGGTCATTGTTTGCCCGATCCTCGGGGCGGTCTTCCTGACTATTCCCGCAGGACAGGCCTGGTGGGCGCTTTTGAAAGCCCTTTGCGGAAGATAATCGAGCATCATCATTTGCCGATCAGGCGCGCCACTTCCTGGCAATCTTTATCGCCGCGGCCGCTGAGGTTGACGATGATGATTTGGTCCTTGGGCAGGCACGGCGCGAGTTGTTCGAGATAGGCGAACGCATGAGCCGATTCCAAGGCGGGAAGGATACCTTCAAGCTGCGAAACCTTCTGGAACGCATCCAGCGCCTGCTGGTCGGTGATGCTGGCGTACTGCACTCGGCCGGAGTCTTTCCAATATGCGTGCTCGGGTCCGACGCCGGGATAATCCAGACCGGCGGATACGCTGTGAACGTCGGCGGTTTGTCCATCTTCATCCTGCAGGACGTAGGAGAGCGATCCGTGCAGAACGCCGGGCTGGCCGGCGCAGAGCGTGGCGGCGTGCTGGCCGAGGGCCGATCCGCGGCCGCCGGCTTCCACGCCGATGAGTTTGACAGACGTATCGGGAACAAAGGCCGCGAAAATGCCGGCCGCGTTGCTTCCGCCGCCGACACAGGCCAAGATATAATTCGGCAACCGGCCTTCGAGTTCCAGGCATTGTTCCCGCGCTTCGCGGCCGATGACCGATTGGAAGTCCCGCACCATCATGGGAAACGGATGCGGTCCGACCACGCTTCCGATGATGTAATGCGTATTCTGGACGGAGCCCATCCAATCGCGCATCGCTTCGTTGGTGGCATCCTTCAGCGTCTTGCTTCCGCTGGTCACTTCAACGACGCGTGCGCCCATGAGGCGCATGCGGAAGACGTTGAGGCTTTGGCGACGGATGTCTTCCGATCCCATATACACATCGCACTGGAGATTGAACACGGCCGCGGCCGTCGCGGTGGCCACGCCATGCTGACCCGCGCCGGTCTCGGCGATGACCCGCTTCTTCCCCATGCGCAGAGTCAGCAGTGCGTGGCCGATGGTGTTGTTGATCTTGTGCGCGCCGGTGTGGTTGAGGTCTTCTCGCTTGAGATAAATTTTCGCCCCGCCGAAATGCTCGGTGAGCCGGCGGGCAAAATAGAGCCGCGACGGACGGCCGACGAAATCGCGCAGGTAATATTCCAGATCGCGTTGAAAAGCCGGGTCAGATTTGGCCTTGGCGTATTCGGCTTCGAGTTGGGTGAGGGCGCCGACGAGGGTCTCGGGGACGTAAACGCCGCCGTAAACGCCGAAATGGCCGAAGGAATCGGGGAGAGAATCGCCAACAGCTTTCATTGGGTTTATTGTATCACGAACCCGCAATTGACAAGCGTCGACCGGAATTGTCTCATTCGCTGGGCTGAAGATGTGGGCGGACGACATTTGATAAGGAGACGCGATGCCGCGACCCGTTACCTTGTTCACTGGCCAGTGGGCCGATCTGAAGTTCCAACAGGTTTGCCAGAAGGCAAAAAAGTTTGGTTACGACGGGGTGGAACTGGCCTGCTGGGGCGATCATTTCGACGTGCAGGCGGCGTTGTCGGATAAGAATTATTGCAAAGACCGATGGGAGATTCTTCGCGGGAGTGGCCTTCGGGCGTTTGCGATCAGCGCGCACCTCGTGGGGCAGGCTGTGTGCGACAACATTGATGAACGTCATAAGTCGATCCTGCCTCCGGATGTCTGGGGCGACGGGGAGGCCGAAGGCGTCCGAAAGCGCGCGGCCAGGCGAATGATCGACACGGCCAAGGCGTGCCGAAAGTTCATTGATGCTGCGCCCGAGCCCACCGGATTTCCGGCCGTGGTGAACGGGTTTACCGGATCGAGCATCTGGCACAGCATCTATGCGTTTCCGCCGACGGACCAGAAATACTGGCGGAAGGGGTTTGATGATTTCGCCAGGCGGTGGATGCCGATTCTTGATGCGTTCGACAAGGCGGACGTGAATTTTGGGCTGGAGGTGCATCCGACGGAAATTGCGTTCGACATCGCCACGGCCGAGCGAGCCATCGCGGCGGTGAAGGGGCACAAACGGTTCGGGTTCAATTTCGATCCGTCGCATCTGGGGTATCAGGGAGTGGATTACGTGAAATTCATCCGCACGTTTGCAAAGCGGATTTATCATGTGCACATGAAAGATGTCTGGTGGGGCCACGGCGACGGCACGGTGGGGGTGTTCGGCGGACACGCGTCGTTCGCCGATCCGCGGCGGTATTGGGATTTCCGCAGCCTCGGGCATGGCGACATCAATTTCGAGGAGATCATCGTGGCGCTCAATGACGTTGGATATGGCGGCCCGCTCAGCGTGGAGTGGGAGGACAGTCGAATGGACCGCGAACACGGCGCGACCGAGGCGGCGGCGTTTGTGAAACGGGTTGATTTTGAGCCGTCAGCCATCGCATTCGATGCACAGTTTGATCGTTAAACATCGAGGTTGGGATGAAAATTCGGCTGCGGATGTTCGCCGTTCTGCGGGATCGTAGCGGGATTTCCCAGACGGAGATTGAGCTGGCCGATGGAGCGACGGTCGCGACCGCGATGGAAGAAGTGGGGCGGCGATTTTTGGGGATTGTCGAGTTGCTTCCGCGCACCGCGGCCGCGGTAAATCTGTGCTACGCCAAGCCGGCGACGATTCTGCGCGATGGGGATGAATTGGCGCTGATCCCGCCCGTCAGCGGAGGTTGAGCGATGGATCGGAAAAACGACATCATCGCGTTGCAATCGACGGCTTTGGATATCGGCGCGGCGATCGGCGATGTCGGCGATCACGGCAGCGGAGCGATCGCTGTATTCCTGGGAACGACGCGCGGAGAAGTCAACGCGCAAGGCCGCGAGCTAGTCGCGCTGGATTACGAGGCATACGCAGAGATGGCGGAGACGCAGATGCGGCAAATGGCGGAAGATGCGCGGAGGCGCTGGCCGATCAGTCGAATTGTAATGCTGCACCGAACCGGATTGGTCGATGTTGGACAGCCATCGGTGTTGATCGCCGTATCGACGCCGCATCGAGCTGAGGCGTTTGGGGCATGCAGATTTCTGATCGACGATCTCAAGAAGCAGGCGACGATCTGGAAGAAGGAAGTTTGGTCGGATCGAAGCTCGACCTGGGCGGAAGGCCGTGGCAGACAGCCGTAGCGCGGCGCGCGGTTCCGTGCAAGTACAGCGGATTATCAGTTGGCCGACGCCTGCGCGAATCCGGCTCGGTGGCCGGACGCGTTTAATTTTATTTTCGAGGCGTGCGCGCATCAGGTGTTGCCGCCGGCCCTTCGGACTTGCGCGACTGAACAGATAGCCAAATGTTTGCGCCCCGGCGGGCGAATGTTGATCGTTGCCCGAGCGCGGTCTGGACACGAGCCGGAGGCTCTTTTCGCGAAGCCGAAATGAAAGATGGCCAACGATTGACTTTCTTGTCCGCGCCTCTACGCTTCGGGGATGTTATTTCAGCTCGTGCAGACGGTGTACTGGCTGGCACTGTCGATGTGGTTCGGCGGTGCGATGTTCATCGGGGTGGCGGCGCAGGCGATTCATCGCTCCGTCAAAGAGAATAATCCGGTTCTACCGCATGTCTTGAGCGTCAATCTGGACGGCCAGCATTCGACGCTGCTGGCAGGGACGATCGTGGGAAATCTCGTCGCGGCGCTGGCGAGGATCGAAATCGTCTGTGCGGCGGTTTTGTTTTTGGCGCTGGCTTCACAGTGGTTTCTGATTGATTTGTCCGATCCGTGGAACAAGGCGTCGGCGTTCGTGAGATCGGGGCTCTTTTTGGGAGCGCTGGTGATCGTCATTTACGACGGGTGGTTTCTCTGGCCGCGGGCAATGGAATCGCGACAGACGTTCATCGACAACGCGGACGATCCGGATAAGGCCAACCCAGCCAGCGAACGGCTGGATCGCCTTCAGCGGGAAAGTGAAATGCTGCTAATGGTATTGGTGTTTTTGCTGCTCGGGATGATCCTATTCAGCGGCGGCATCAGCCGTACCATCACGTTCCACAGCGGCGGGTGAGACTCATCCCATGGCCAAGAAAGCAAACAAAACGCTGCGGCAATCTCGCCAGCGCGCGGCGAGAATCTTGCGCGTTCTTCAGTCGGTATATCCGGATGCCAAATGCAGCCTGAACTATCGAACACCCCTGCAATTGCTAGTGGCGACAATCCTGTCGGCGCAGTGTACGGATGTGCGGGTGAACCTGGTGACCAAAAGTCTCTTTCAGAAATACAAGACCGCGGCTGATTTTGCGAAATCGCCCGAGGGGGAATTGGAGCGGGAGATTCAATCAACGGGGTTCTACCGCAACAAGGCGAAAAGCATTCGCGCGATGGCTACCTCACTGTTGAAAAGCCACGGCGGGCGAGTCCCGCAGACGATGGAAGACCTTACGGACCTGGCGGGAGTGGGGCGCAAAACGGCGAACGTCGTTCTCGGTAGTGTGTTCAACAAAAATGCCGGCGTGGTGGTCGATACCCATGTCGCGCGACTGAGCCAACGGTTGAATTTGACCCAGCACGCCGCTCCGGAAAAGATCGAGCGGGATTTGATGGAAGTGATTCCGCAAGAGCAGTGGACGCTTTGGTCGCACCTGTTGATTTACCATGGCCGGGCGATCTGCATGGCGCGGCGGCCGGCGTGTGAGAAATGTGCGGTTTTCAAAGATTGTCCGACCGGGCCGAAGATCCTGGCAGAGCGCGAGAAATCGCGCTGACGAACATCTGAAGGATTGAGGTGGCCGTGCGGTTGGCCGAAGTCTTTTTTTCAATTCAAGGCGAGGGAAAGCTGATGGGCGTTCCCTCGGCGTTCGTGCGGACCAGCGGATGCAATTTGCGGTGCGTTTGGTGCGATACGCCGTACGCGAGCTGGCAGGCCGAGGGAGAAGATGTGCCTGTAGGTGCGATCGTGCAGCGGGTCGAAAAGTTTTCGGGCAGGCATGTGGTGATCACGGGGGGCGAGCCGATGATCATGCCGGATCTAGCGGAACTGTGTGATGCACTAAAGGCCCGCAATTATCACATCACAGTCGAAACGGCGGCGACGGTTTTCGCAGTGGTGAAGCTGGATTTGGCAAGCCTGTCGCCAAAGCTGTCGAATTCGACGCCAACAGAGCGGGAGGGTGGGCGGTTTGCCCGCGTGCATGAAGAAAAGCGGCTGAACGTCGAGGTGATCCAGCAGTTGATGGATACGTCGCCGGATTTTCAGTTGAAATTTGTCGTTTGCCAGCCCGCGGATTTGAGGGAAATTCGCGATCTGCTGCAACGGCTCAAGGGGTGGCGGCCAAGTGATGTGCAATTGATGCCCGAGGGCACGGACCGGGCGACACTGGATGCGCGGTCAGCGTGGGTCAGCGACATTTGCAAGCAGGAAGCGTTCCGCTTTTGCCCGAGATTGCACGTGCTACTGTATGGCAACCGACGAGGAACTTGAGGGACTAATCCTCTTCGAGGACCGACACCGGTTGGCGGCCGGCGAAGCCGGTCTGGATTTCGTGCCAATAGGAGATCGTTTCTTCGCCCAGCTTCCAGCAGAGGCAAACATCGTGTCCATGGTGTCGGCCGATGAAGTCGACCAGGCCCATCTGATAATCTTTCAGATCGCAGCCCACATCGTGCAGCTCTTCAACGTAGTTTTGCAGATGTTCGACGGCCCGGTCGAGTTGGGTTTGCAGGACGGGCTGCTCCTTGGACTTGGCGCCGTCGAGGGATGTTTGCAGCGTGGTGATCTGATCGTGGGTCTTTACGATATCCGACACAATCCGGCGCACCAGAGGGAGCGACCGATTCGCCTCGGCCAGCTTGAATCGCTTGGTGGACCGAGAGGGGGCTACTGATTTAGGAGTAATGAACTGGGGACCGGCCATTGCTCAGACCGCCTTTCTCCGTATTCCGATTGGTCTCTCCCGCCCGTAGGTTTGGCGGCCCACGTCGGCAATATAGACACCAGCGATTATGATCGGTCCTGAGCCGGTGTCAACCTGTGAAGTTCCTGGCATTTTGTTTCGGGGCGAGGACGATGAGTAAATGGGCAAGGCTTAACGGGGCGCGCGGTCAAAATCCGGTGCGTCGGGGTTGGGGGAAGCGGGCTGCCGATCTAAGTCCGATACTTTTTTGGGAAGCGTTACCTGAGACTAAAGCCATCCAAGCCGTCGCCCGGGAGATTTTTGAAGTAAATCCGGCGATTTTTTTGAAAAACACGTCCAAAACTTTCACCTCCTGGCCCCACTAATAGAGGGACCGCACTAAAACGGCAGATTTGAGCGCACCGCTTGGCGGCGGGGCGGTTGTCGCGGTCCACCTCCTTACCGCGTCCGCCCTGCCGCTGTTTGAGTCGATCGCCTTGCTTTGGGAGTCATTATGACCAACCGCATCTTTGTTGTGAGCATTATGGGATTCACGGTCGCCATTTTGTCGCTGGCGTCGGCTTGCGCATCTCTGCAGACTCCGAACAATCCGACGACTCAGGCGCTCGACACTGTTAGCGCAGTGACGAGCGCGGTGGCGCCAGTAATGGCCGCGGCGGCTCCGGCGCCGTGGGGCTCGATCGTTGCGGGGATTCTTGGCGCGGTTGGAGTGATCGCGGGGATCGTTGCACATAGTGCAACTTCCAGCGCCAGCGCCCAGCAGACCGTGAACGCGGTGACGACGGGTTTGCAGGCGGCTGCTACGACTCTCAATTCAAACATTGCGCCCAGCACCGCCGCATCGCCGACGTCCCAGCACACGGGCTGATTCGTTGATGATTGCCGGCTACGCTCCGTGCGGTAAATGTTTGACAGAGGACCAAGTTGAACCCTTAGCGCCGGGGCTATCCGATGATGCGGCTCGGTGAACTTCACAAACACGGCATTCGCAGGAGCAGCAGCGGTTTTCCCGTTCTTGTTCTGGAATTTCGATTGACAGGAGCATTTAACATGACACAGGTAGGCATTATCGCGCAAGCGGCTGTCGCGGCCATCCAAGCCGAGCCGGCACAGATTCCCGTTGGAAGCGCCGTCATTGACAGCGACGACGTGACGCAGCTCAACACATTGGCGCCGCTGGTAGGTCAGCAGCCAATCCCAACTACCCAGATTCACCAGGCCGCTTCCGCCGCGACTGCAACGCCGCAAGCGCCATCATAGGCGACGGGACCATTCGACTTCATCGCGATGGTAATCGGGCCCGATTTTGATCACCAAAAGCGGCCCTGATGCGCCGGGACCGCGCTGGTTGAATGATCAAGCGTGAGGATGAAATGACCTCAGAGGAAAACCATGAACTTCGCATCGCGCTGGATGACTTGAGGGGCGAGTTGATAAAGCTTTCCAGCCAGGTCGCACGTGTGGCGACGACCGTTGAAAAGCTCGACCGCCAGGTCTTCGGAGGCGACAAGGGTCCTCAGAGTGGAATGCTCTGGCAAGTCAGCAAACTCGTCGAGGCGTCCACGGCCTGGCGGTGGCTCTGGCGCACGATCTTTGTCGCCGTCGCCGGGGGTTGCGCCTATCAGTTCTTTACACGCTGACACCAACATTGTGACAGTGGCCAAGTTCGAATTCAGCGTAGATTGACACGCGCCGCCGTATTTGGCACGCTCGCCGGGGCGAAGAAAAAAGCTAGAACGGGATGACCGCATGAAAGTCGCTGTTTCAATACCGAAGCATCTGCTGGCGATTCTTGTGATTTGCTTCGTTTCCCGTGCATTGGCACAAACGTATATCATTCGAAGCAGCGTCACCGACGGCAGCGGAAACATCGTGGCAACTGCCACGACGCAGTTTTCGATTTCGGTGACAGCAACCCAAACCGGCGGCAATCCCAACGGCGGGGGGAACTCAGGTTCCTCGACGCCTCCGGCGACACAGCCAACCGCGTCATCGGGTTCGACGGGCTCAGGGCAGGCTCCCTCGGCTGGCTCAGGACAGGCCCCTTCGACAGGCTCAGGGCAGACCAGCGGACTTCCCGTGTGGCTAGCGAGCCTCCCCGGCGTTGCCGGCGAAACTTACGGCACAACCCAGTGGCTGGATTCGTTCAAATATGACGCCAACGGCAATCTCGATTTGACGCCGCTGATCCCCGCAAACGCCTGCATCATCAGCACGGCGACGACACCGGGACACCAGGCGAGCGATTATGCCGATTTCAATTCGGCGCAGAATGCCGCGATCAACAACGGATCGCTTTGCGTCCTGTTCCGCGATGGCGGGGTTTATCCCGCCAGCGCCGTCAACCAGAACATTCAGGGAGCCACGGGAACGGCGGGGCATCCCTTCATCGTCGGCCGCATCGGTGTTAACGGTTTTCTCGATCATTCCCAGCCGCGCCCGATCTTGCAGAGTGGATTTGGAATCGCCGGGTCGCCCACTAGCACTCATGCCTGGGGCGGTCCGATGCACTATCTCATCATTGATGGCCTGAATGGTGCCGCCGGATCGGGGGCAACATCATGGTTTATTCGATTTGTGGATCAGACTGCCGGAGAGTCCAGTGATCACGTTGGCATATTCGATTGTGCCGCCAGCGGGTTCCAGGGTGGCTTCGATCTTGAGGATGATGAGACAGACGCCAACGACGACTGTACGGCATTTGTCATTGAAGGTTGCTCAATCCACGACTGCCACGGTGGAGCGACGCAAGCGGGTTTGTTCGCCGTGAGCATCCGGGACTTTTTGGTGACGCGCAGCGTCTTCGCCAACTGCGGCGCGAAAAACAACAATGGAACCGCCCACGACGTTTATATCAATCCAAACCATCCCAACCCCGGCGACCCTGCGGATGCCCAGGTTCGGTTTATCAACGACCTGTTCGCCGAAGCCGCGGCGGACGGCTGCGAGAGCAACTATGGCGGATTCTTTGACCATTGTGTGTCCTTGGCGAACCCGATCGCGTTCTACGGCGGCGGTGGATTTCCGGCGACGATCCAAAACTGCGTCGTGGATGGCGGCGGCGGCGAATTCGACCCTTCGACAGGCTCAGGGCAGGTGGGATCGGCGCTGAGTCTCGCGGGCGCTGGCACGGGCCGTGGCTGGGGCGCTTATCTGGACTGTGCGACAACTGGCTCCATCAGTAATCTGTATGTCATCAACAAGAGCGACGCCGGAGACGTTCAGTACAACGGCGGATTCGCCGTGGGCGTTCACTGCACCGATTCGGGCAAGAATCCCGAGGGGATGCCCACCGAGGCAACGGTCGCCACTGTCGGCCCGAACGTCATCGTTCACAATTGGTTTGATGCCAGCGGGTCGAATGCGGTGAACCTTTCTCAGAGCACGCCGCCGCTGCCGGCGATTGCCTATAGTGGTCTGGTCGTGTTGCCGGGTGTAAATGGCGTCGCTGGCGTGACGGGGACGGAGCCGGCGTATGTTGACGATACGCGCACTTGCAGCAGCTACGCCAAGACACTGGGGATCATCGGCGTGAGCGACGGTCCGAGCCTAATGACGGCAATGGAGAACAATTGGCCTGGCAACTGGGATGACCGCCTCACGGCGGCCGGTGTGGTGAACTGGATTCAAGCGGGATTTCAGGTGAAATAATGAAGCGGCTGCTTTTGGTTTTTTTAGTGTGCGCCGTCAATTCAATTGTCGCGTGTGGTGCGGATGGCCAGGTCCCGCCGGCGGCCGTTTATCCCGGCATGTGGAGGCAGTGGGTCGAGCCGGGAGGGGAGGATTACATTTGGAGTGTCAGGGAGAATCTGCCGGCCAAAGGCTATGCGCTGGTCGATTCCGCCGGTAATTCGGTGACGCTGAACGCATCCAACTGGGGCATTGTCGAGGACAGTCGCGATGGCGCCAGCTTGACGCTGCCGACGACAATCCCCGCGGGGAACTATTGGTTGGTCATCGGTAATCAGAAGACGGCGACTCGCGTGAGCGTCCGTCTTCCGCCGGTGCCTCGCCGCACGACGGTGCTTTCGCCGAGCGGCAGCGATGACAGCGGGCAGATTCAGGCGGCGTGGAATTCGGGATCGGATGTCGTTCTTTCGCCGGGCTGCTATACGATCGGGCACAGCGTTTTCCGACCGCCGGGGGCCAGTTTACGCGGTGTGAACCGGAATCTCGTGGTGCTGACAAGAACCCGTAACGCCAAAGATGGCGCGGACATAATTCTGTTTGTCGGTCGAGGCGGATATGGTGGGACGATCAGCGATTTGACGGTGGATTGCACGACGTGCCCGGGCGCCATTTTTTATCTCGATAAATCGCTGGAAACGAATCCGAATTTTCTGCGGCTGAAGCTCATCAGCGTGGAGATTGCGCGCCTCAATTCGATCGGCGCCCTTTTTGAGGATACCGAAACGATCCACTGCGGCGGCCGACTAGCAGCGGGCCACACCATGCTCCATGGCATGTCGTGGCACGGCGTACCCGCGAGGTCGATGAACGAGTTGATCCTCGGCGGAGATCAGAACGCTGTCATTAACTGCAATTGGGACCTGACGTGCCGCGGGATTGTCATGCGTCAAGGTCCAACCAACAGTTATTTCAACTCGCTCGATTTCGATCGGGTCATACAGGGAACCAATGCCAACGAAGTCATCAGTGCCGAGGACTCCAAAGGCATCGGTGTTCAAAACTGCCTGTTCACTTATGTCCAGATTCACGGGGGACGCGGGGCGGCCCTGGAACTCTGGTACACGCCGGGCGGCAACAACGTCTTTCGCTGCTTCGATGTGGACGGCGGCGAGGGAATCTGGCTGGAATCAGCCGGCGTCCAGCAAAGTGGGAACGTCTTTGAATCATGGGAAATGCGCAACGTCTGTGGAATCTGGCTCGATCAGGCTACAGGCAACACGTTCAATGATTTCGCCATCGTGAATCCTCGGCCGTCACACTGCAACGAATGGGATTGGCGGGCGACCACGTTTACACCGGCGCAAGCCGTGGTGCGCGGCGCTGCGGGAAACAGATTTACAAAAAACTTTAGCATCGTGGGCATGCCGGATGGGTGGAACACGGGACTCGAAGGAATTCCTAGATAACAAGCGGTGAAGCCGGGAAGAGACTGCTCGCGCCTTGCACCGTTTAATTGCCCTCATGTTCGGAAAGGAAGCTGCGCGCCTATGCTTGGATCATACACGGCGGAGGGCCTTCAGAAGACCAACAATCTCTCCGACCTGGCCAACGCCGCGACGGCGCGGACCAATTTGGGGCTGGGCTCGGCCGCGGCGGCGACGGTCGGAAATTCCGCCGGCGATCTGCCGGCCCTGCAAAGCGGCGGCGTTTTCCCCCAAGCGGTGATTCCGCCGGACGTTTCGGAATTCAACACGATTTTTGTCTGTACCGGCGGAAATGATTCGACGGCCAAAGCCTATTCGCGAATGTATCCCTTCGCCACGATCGGCGCGGCGCTGGCCGTGGCTCAACCCGGCGATCTCGTATCGGTCTCGGCTGGATGCTTCGATCTCGGCGCTGGAAATCTCTTCGTCCCCTCCGGCGTGAACGTCAAGGGCTCTGGCAACTGCCACGGCAATATCTCGCTCGTTGGATCGGGCACCGCCGCAGACGGGAATTTCACCGGGCCGGTTCCAGACGCATTTTCGATGACGCCACAAGCCGCCGGCGGGTTCGCAACCTACAATGGGTTCCCGTACCTTTTCGGCGTTCAGCAAAATTGGTATATCTGGAACAACGGCGGCGGCAACTGGATTCTCAGCCAGACCCTCGGATCGCTCACCGCATCGAGTTATTGGAAAAGCAGCGGCGCGGATATTAATGGAACGTACGCGCTAAACCTCGTCGCCGGAGACGCGGCGACCGGCACGGCCCAAATCGAATTGACCGGCGGCACGATCATTTGCAGCACTCGCCCCAGCAGCGGCGCCGGCGCGAGCAGCAGCGGGGCGGTGATGACGTTTGGGGGCGCGAACCTGATTTCCGACCTTTGCATTTTTGCCATGGCTGGCACTCTTAGCTCTGCGTCGGCGTGTAATGCGATCGGTGCAACTGCTTCGACCGACGACACGATTCCCGCCGCCGATGTCTATTTTCAAAACTTCTCGGCACATGCCTCGCGCACGGCATTTTCACTCACCGATGCGCCGCCGTCAGATTTGTTCGCGACGGTAGCCTGGACACAGCGATGGGTCAGCGTGCTGATGATTCGCGTCAATATGTACATTGCGCGCGATCGGCTGGCTTCGCTTTGCTGAATCGTCCCGTGAATTCTTTGGAGACCGCTCAATGGCCACAACTCTTTCCAATCCTCAGCCCAGCGTCCAATTGAAATGCCAGCTCACGGCCGGCGCGGCGCCGGCGGTGGTTTCCTCACAGGTGAACCATCAGCCGGTCGTCACGCTTGGCGCCGGTAATTCCGCCGGGAATGTGGACGGCTGTTTTTCCGAACCGTTTACGGTCAGCGCGGGTACGCCGCTGACCATCACGCTTCCATCGGCGACCGATCCCCTGGGCAATGTCCTGGCAATGGTGCATGTGACATCCGTATTGGTCGAAAATGACAGCACGACGTCAGGACAGGATTTTACCGTTGGCGGCGGAACGCATCCGGTGCTGGGAACCGATCAGGGCACGGCCCAGGCCAATGGCGGGACGTTCTTCGTCATCAATCCCAATCCCGGCTATTCCGTCGTGGCTGGAACCAGCGACACGCTGCAGATTTCCGCCGCCTCCGGCGTGAACGTGCCGGGCAAGGTCACCATTCTCGGCCGATCGGCGTAAGCCGGTCATAACCTTTATCCCAGCAATTCATCACAGGAGTCTTTCATGGCCGCCTCAGTTTTTCATTCCGGATCGTTCGGCACCGCCGCGCTCGGCACGAACGAGCTTTCCGTCACTAGTTGGAGCGTGCAGCCGACGGCTCAATTGACCGAATTCAAAAACAGCAGGAGCGGGGGATATGTCCTGCGCGAAGCCACGTTCAAGGATTGCAGCGTAAGCATCGACGTGGACTTTGATTTTGGGAATAATCCGTTCCAAACGCCCTATTCCATCCAGCCGGGCACGATCCTGACCAACGTGAAGCTGTGTTTGAATCAAAGTGCGGCAGGTCAACTTGATGGGTTGGCCTGGACGTTTTCGTCGCTCGTGGTTGACTCGACACCGCAAAGCCTGAAGGTGGACGGCAAGATCACCACGCGTTTCACCGCCAAGGGAAATGGCAGCTACACCCCGGTATCTTGAGGTGACCGATGAGTGAACTAAAGGAGTTGGTGGGCCTGGGCGATTCGTCGGCATTTCCTGGACATACGCTGTCACCGCCGCGGCTGATCGAATTCGCCGAAGCGGAAGAGGAAGCCGCCGCCCAATATCTGCGCGGGATCGCGAAATCGGCGGCGGGGTTGCCGGCGGCGGTTCGCGATGCGATTCATCAGCGGGCCGTGGATAATCTGCGCGTCCATCCGTTCAGTTACGGATCACACGCGTTTGACCAGTGGGCGCTGTCGATGTCAGCGGCGCCGTTTCTGACCTGGCTTCTGCTGCGGATCAAGCATCCGAAGCTGACGTTGCCCGAGGCGTCACAGCTTTTGTGCGATGGCGAATATGCGGCCAAAGTGGGAACGGTATGGTCGATGTGGGGGTACAAGCCCGCAAAAAAAGCCGCAGCCCCGGCGGCGAGCGGCCCCATAGCGCCGGGGACGAACGCCCCATCGACTGGCGGGGCATCTTCGCGCACCTCACCAGCCCCGGACCGCAGGGGCTCGGATTGACATACGCCCAGGCGACGGAGCTGACTTGGCCGCAGCTCATGCATGCAATGGGGTTTGATTTAAATGTCGTCGCCGATTCAGACGGTGCGGAAGAAATCAAAATCCGGCAAAATGAGATATTCGATCGCATCGTCGATCGCAGGCGATGTCTTCCGATCGATTTGCTGCGAATGCCGGCGGGGGATTTGGTTGTACAGGTCTGCGCGGAAGGGGACGGGCGAAGTCCGGCGGTTGAATCGGTATTAGGCGGCCTTCGACGTTATACGGCCGGGTCCTTATAGCGTACATCGCATTTCCGCGTATGCGTCGAAACTAGGTTTAACCGAACTTGGAAAACGTCAAAGGAACAAATTCCATGGATGAACAAGGCCAAGACAACCAACGCACAGATGATTGGGGCAACGCGACGGATTCGGACGTGCAGAGGCTTAAGAATAACGTGGGCGCGATCCGCTCGTCGCGTCCCCAGGAACTGAACACAACGTTACTCAATCAGCATGATGACGATCGCAGCCACCTCAATTCTCTTCAACTTCAGGGCCTAAATCATGGCATAGTCGCCCGGCGGCAGGAGTTGGAAAACAAGCCCCATTCCCAAGAAGAATCCATCGACCTCCCTGATAAAGAGCGCGTCCGGGGGTTCAAGATGATTCAAAGCCAGGTTCCGGCCAATTCCGAATCCGATGCGGCACATCGGGCAAAGTTCCGGGAAGGGGAATCGAACGGCCGAATCCCGGCGGTGCAGGAAAAGGAAGACCAATTTCAGAATGCAGCGGCCGATGAGGGAAAATTCGAGCGCAATGCCGCGCCGCAGGAGATGCCGCACACGTTGCCGTTGACGAATGCCCAAGCCCCGAGCCTGGCGGCCGCGTCGCAATTGGCTAATTCCGATTTTAATGCTCCGCAGGGTGGCGGCGATGTTTCAATTCTTTCGGACATGCTGCGAAAGCTCGGTGATGCAGCCACAAAACTGGACAAGGTCTTTTCCAATGCCAAGACCCTGGTACTCCTGAAGGATTAAACCATGGCGCTCGATTCAACCACGGCGATCACTTTTCTGGGCGTGCAAGCCTGGGATGAGGGGACCGAAGAGAATTTCGTCCGCACCGGCAACAGCACGGCGGTGCGCACGATGCTGTGCGCATGGGAAGACCGGGTCACGATCATCGAGCAGATTCGCGGCGGCGGGGTGGAGATCGGCGCGTATTATTATTACACGCCGTCGCAGGTCTATCCCGATGCGCCGTTTCTTCCGTTCGATTCGATTCACGTCGAAGGGCTGCCCGGCGAAGACGGGCTGAACGTCGGACCCAATGGGTTGGTCGGTTACAAATACGCTCGTCTTCGCATCACGTACAAGAGCCTGGATTATTTCGAGGGTGTGACGACGGGGACGATGTCGTTGGACTATGCGACGCACACTGTTGCGTTGCCGCAGAGCGCGCCGACGTACCAGTTTCCCGACGGCACTCCGTTGCAGCCGCAGGACAGCCCGCCGATTCGGGTGGGGATCGTCACGATCGTGCAGACGCGAAAGAATCTGGCATCGCTGCCCACGGCAAACGTTCAGGGATTGGCCGGTTGCGTCAATTCCTCAACGTTCCTGGGCGGAGCCGCGGGGACGGTGCTCTTTGACGGCGCCCACGCCGACCGGCGATTGACCACGCTGGGGGCGGAGAACTGGGACATGACCTACAAATTCCTCTACCTTCCTACCGGGTGGAACAATCTCTTGCAGCCAACGGCGAAAAGTTCCGGCACGGCTGGGACATGGCAGCAGGTTACGCGCATCTCCGACGGCAGCACCATTTATCCGACCGCCGACCTCAGCCCGCTTTTGCAGTAAGGAGTTCTCTTGAAGCCCTATCCCCGCGCCAACATCAGCGAAGGCGACGGCGTGACGCTCTCCGCCGATTTGTACAACCGAATGGTGGAGGATATCGAACGCCTGGATCGGCTGGCGGTGATGCCGCCGCTGTTTATGACCGGTGGGGGCAGCGGCACAACCATCGGTCTGCGATCAACTCCAGCGGAGTTGGCATTGGTCGCCATTATCGGCACGGAAACCGGAGGCGGGCGGTATCAAGGTTCCATTCTTTACGGCAACAGCACCGGCAACACATCGAATAATTTTCAGTTGCAAGCTCAAACGAACCAGTCGGCGACGGACGGCCCGGCTCCCCAAACCAATAGCGATGGGAGTTTGGTTAATAACGCCTTGGTCATCAATCTGATGGAGCCGTATGTAAACGGCACCCATCTCCTGTGGGGCAACACGGCGTTCATGATGTACGCGGTGGGGCGAGTCATGGGTTTCACGTCTGAAACCAATCCACGAACCATCGTCTACGTCGACAACACGCCGCTTTTTCCCGTCATCGCAAAAATTACCGGCACTTATGAGAGCACATATGGCGGCGTGTATTACGGGCGAACGGTGGAGGGCCAATTCGCCACCGGGAGCAATTTTGGGTATGCATTTCCGCTCAGCAGCCTGAATCCGGCGTTCTTGCCCACCGTGGACAATTGCTGGATCACCAATCAGTGGGAGCAAACATACGGAGCGGCAAGCCGAAATTCGCTGGCGGAAGGCACATATGTGTGGGGATTCGTGGTCGGCTTTCCGCAATATTCGATCATAACTTCCGGCAATACCAGTGCCACCAATATATGGTATCAGATGTATACGTGGTTTCCTCCCCAGTCTGCCACCTTGGTCCATCCCGTGCAAAACCTGACAACAAGCCAGACCGCCAATTCGACCTACGCGATCAACGAGCAAACCATGCTCAACAACCTTAAAACGGATGTAACCAACATTCAGGCGGCTCTGAGCAATCTTTACGCGAATTTGAAAGCGGCAGGGTATTCGTTATAGGTTGTTGTAGAAGCTTTTCGGTCTTGACCGTGCTTCTGACGATGTGGTATCGAAGATCGTTGGCCACTTGGATAGCGGCCGAAGTTTTTAATTTTAAGGAGGTACACATGAGTAGCAGATATAGAAAAGTTGCGATAGCCGCGGGTGCGGTTCTCGCCGGATTGGGCATGCTCGGTGCGACGTCAGCGCCGGCGGCCCAGATCCAGAATACGAGCCCGGTTGCAATCGACGGTTGGGATATATCCTGGAGCACAGGCGTCGGCCTGGCGATTAATCAGGATTCCGCGGACGGCAACCAGGTCGATCTGGAAAAGACAGCCACGTTCACAGCGCCAAATCAGGGATATCAGATCAACTTCGCGCCCATTGCCGGATACACCGGAACGGTTGCGACGGAGTTTGTCATTCCGGATGAGACGATCGTGAACAATACCGGCTCTTCGTTCAACGGGTTCTCGTTTGTTCTGTTGAACACAACGAGCACCCTGGCCACCTTCGACAGCGTCGGCAGGACGTTCATCCCGCCGACCGGACCGGGGTATGACTACAGCACGGTATCCCTCAATCCCGGGAATACGGTTCTGGCATATACGGGAACCCAAGGCAACGGCGTGACGTCCTTCTGGGGCAATGGCGATCCAAGTGCCAGCGGCGACAATCTCCTGATTGACGCACCGGCCGGATCTGATTTTTCCTTCAAGGAATTGTCTTCGTCCGGCCCCGGTGGCCCAGGCAACGTCGTTCCGCTGCCGGCAGCCGCGTGGCAAAGTCTGGCTGGCCTCGGTGGCCTGGCCTTGATTGGATTGGGACGGAAGCTTAAACAGCGCCGTCCCGCGTAATTTGGTTTCTCGCAACCGCGCGGGTCACCGTTGTTTTTCTTGAAACTACGGCGGCGAAGCGGGTGGCGGCTCGACGATACTCGAGTACGCCCACTGCTTCGCCGCCTTTCCTTTGCATCGGCGCCTATCGCCGGACCATTCATTCATCCTCGTCCACGACGACCTGCTTGGAAACGGCCCGTGCGATCCGCACGACTTCGTCGCGATGAACTCTCTGGTCGGCTGGATATTTTCGGCGGTTCCAGCAACGAAGAACGAAAACGTCGGGATCCTTCTCATCCTTGAAAACCCGTTTAAAAGTCGTCGAACCATCCGTAAAAGCGAGGTAGTACGATTTGCCCGGCAGGATTCCTTCTCGCTCGGCGGCATCAAAGCTGAACACAACGATCTCGCCGTGTTTCCACTTGGGGTGTTGGCAATCTCCATCCACGGGCGCGGCGAAGGCGCGGCGGTCGGCGGCAGCCACCAGCCGGTTCGCATCGGGATGCTCGGAGAATTTGTCCACGCGCCGGCTGGCGGCGATGCCGATCTGGAACTCCGGTAACACCCGCACCGGGCGCGCTCGGCGCATATTCAAGCCAACGGACATTCCCAACCGCCCCGCCTCATTGATCGCGGGCGAGTTCTCCGCTGCGCAGAATCTCGCCTTGAAGTCATCAAGGCTCAAACCCAGCGCTGACGCCAATTTCGGAAGACGCTTGGTCCAAATGCCCGCCACCTCGTGGCGTTCGACCCTGCTGATGGTTTCATCGGAGCAGCCAATCGCCTCGCCAAGTTCCCTTTGGGTCATCGCCTTTTTCTCCCTGGCCTCCGTCAGCTGTTTGCCGAAGATTTTTGTGACACGCGCCATGGCCGACTTTCTTTATATCCGAGAAACCTGATGATCCAAACATTTACCTAACTTTTTCGTTGACTACTCCAAAGTTTGGAGTATGATTGGAATATTGTCAAGTCTCTTTCGGGAAATATCGATGGGCAAAACCCAAATGGACTATGCGCGTTTCCCGCGGTTGAGCGTCGCCTGGCAACCAGGCTTGCCGGCGGAAACCCGCCAGGCCGATTGCGACGGACCGGCGGATGAGTTGGGTGACGCCAGCGGAAACCGCCTCTGGAACGCCTGCGATGCCAATCAGCAGGAGTCCGTCTCGGCTCGCTTTGTCAATCTCCATGCGGATCGATTACGCGACGCCCTTCTGGAAGTCCAGGATGCGGCCGGTTTGTCCAGGGCATCCGCGGATCCACCGCCCAGCGAGTTACTTGGCCGGCTGCTTTGGAAGATGTGGATCGGCTACCGCGATCGGGCGCTGCGGGAAATGTTTGGAAGGGGAGAACTGACCTCTCGACGGGCGGCGTCGCCCTCAATCTGAATCCGATGCACCAGTGGAGGATATTTCGATGGCGGAAATAGTTGTAAATAATCCAAACATAGTAGTCGATGCGGATAGCGAAGGCGAGGCCGAAGGCAGGTTGGGGCGGCGGCATCAGAATCGTCAGACCCGATCAGAACCCGAAACGACGCTCCTTCGCCAGCTTCGTCACATCCGCCGCCAAATCGAAGAAACCGCCTGTTCCTCCACCTGGGCGGAGGACTGTCTCTACCGCAGCGCCGCGTACGCTCCGGATTTTCAATGCGCGTGCCCCGCGTGTCGAACGCTGTTCCCCAATCGCCGCCATCCCCGGCCGGTCCGGGAATCGAATTATTCCCTCGATTGCCAGGTCGAAGCGGAGGAGGATCCGGAATTCGCCGAAGAACGGGCTCGTCTGCGGAACGATCGCCCCCGATTCGGCAGCGTTTTCATCGGCCGGGCAGGAGCAGGAGGAAATGCGTGAATTCACTGGCTCTGACGGAAAAGCAACAAGAGGCCCTTTGGCTTCGTTACGGGCGTCAGGCATCCATCAATCAGATTGCCGCCTGGCTGCACATCAGTCGGCGAGCAGTTCTGTCACGCCTGCGCAACGCCCGGCGTCGTGCCACGAAAGCGGGAGTGGAATTGCCCGAGCACATTGCACGGCCCGTGCAGAATAATCAAAGGTTGCGGACATATCCGGCCTCGCAGCTTGCGGGGGAAAGCGGCGGCATTGGGATACAGTTGGATGAACTCTGACAATCAGCCGCGTTGGAGAGTCCGCGATATTCTATCGCCCACGCCCCGCTGCGCCGCCGTAGCCAGGGGGACCGCCATAGCCAGGCGGACCGCCGTACCCTGGTTGCCCGCCGGGGGGGCCGCCACCGAAGCCAGGTGGTCTGCCGAACCCACCAGGCATTCCGCCGGGCGGCTGTGCAAGATTTTGTGTGCCGCCGTTCTTGTCCTGCTCCACCCATTGCGCTTTCTGTTTGTAATCCGCGCTTTCGTAATCCTTCGATGCATCGCGAATATCGGCGATGCCGTCGCGGTCGACCAGCGTGACCAGCGTTTTGCTGTTTCGCGTGGACTGTTTTTCCACGAAGCTATATCCGGTGAAATAGTCCACCGTGCCGTCCATTCCGCCGATCGGATCGCCCACGTTGGCGTTAAACGTCTTCTGCTGCCACTTCCCATTGGACCAGGTGAAAACGTCGAATGGACAGGCGGAAGTTTTGCTGATGCCCTGCTGTTTTCCGCAAAAGAAATAAGTCTGCACCGGAACCGTGATCTCCGGCGAGAAGTCGCTCATGGGGGAGACCAGATCGAATTGATTCACCCACTGGGCTTTGGATGCGTGTTCGGGCGCCTTGTTGAACAGCGGGTTGAGCACCTTGTAAACGATGCGATACCGATACGTTTTACCCGCGTCGGCTGTATCATCGACGATGTACACGCATAAATCCGGCCCTTTCGCGGGCATCGCAACGATATTCAACTGCTTCGCTGCCTCAACAGGCATTGGATTGGGCGCCACGTTCGGCTTGGCAAGCACGACGACGGGATCGACCGTTCCAGGCGCGGGCGCAATGGGCGTCGGCGGGGGTGGCGGCGTCTGCTCGGTGTTCTGCGGCGGCGCCTGGGGTCGCGGGGGGCCGCCAAAGCGGGGGCCACCACCAAATCCGGCCGGAGGTCCGCCTACACCGCCCCGATACTGGGCCAACAGCGTTCCTCCCAACGATTCGGATGTATTGATCACCATCGGCTGTTCAGTTGCCGGTAGCATGCCTGAGCCGTTTTGTTCCGCTGGGCTGGGGTTGCCGGCTTGGCCGGAAGTTGACGGCAAATACATCAGCGGATCTTTCCACACCACGCCGGCCAGTGGTGTTGGAATCGTTGGCGCAACCACCGCGTTCGATTCTTTTGCGAGGGCCTGCAAATAATTCTGCTCGGCGAGCTTATCACCAGCTTTCGGATACTTCGGCAGATCGCTAATGAACGCCTTCACCTCGGTACCCTTGCTCCACTGGGTACCGATCTTCTCATCGCGATAGGCCGTGATTGCCAGAATCTCGAAATCCGCCGGCGAGAGCCTCGGTTGGCCGCTCGGCTGAGGCGGTCCAAACGATTTGTTCCATTGATTGTAAAGGTTGGACCAGGGAATCGTAAACGCCGCGACCACCAATCGCGTGTCTTTTCCCACGATCGCCGGCTGCGCCCCGTTCGGCGCCGCTGCATTGGGCGCGGCGCCGTTTGCGTTTGGCGGGGCAAGCGTATCAAGCGCGGCGGCAATCAGCAGCGGTTGCGCAGCCGGCAAGGTCGGAAGCACTTGCACCGGAACGCCCAGCGTATTGGCCTGGCCTGGCAAATTGCCGATGTCAAATGGCGAGTAATCGAAATCGCCGCTCGCCAATTCCGTTGGCTTGTCGTCGTCCAATGAAAGCTTCTGATCCAGCGCGAGGGTGAAATTCTCGACGTTGAAGCTCGGCACCGCCTCCACGTCGCTAATCTTGTCTCCCAACCGCTTGGCCGCGTGGTCCGCAATGAATTGATCAACGGTGCCCGGGTTGACGGAGGTTCCTTCCAGCGTTTTGGAAACGGGGTCGCTGATCAGGTAGTAGAATGCCGCCCATCCCAAAAAGAGAACGGCGATTCCCAAAACCACCCACTCCACGCTCGATTCGAGGAATCGTACAATCTTTTGCATAAATCACCCGAACAACAAATCCGCCAGAAAACTAACGGCGCGGCGGTCCACCAAAGCCACCGGGAGGCCCGCCAAATCTAGGGGGTACGCCAAAACCGGGCGCGCCGCCGGGGGGACCGCCGGGCTGCCCATACTCCGGCTGGGCGCCATTCTCCGGCGAGTTGCCCAACGCGCCTTTGCCTAATCCGTTCTTCCTCGATTCGGGAAGAATGTTGTCAGTCCACTTCCGCATCAGCAATTCCTCACAGTCGAACTCCACCCTCACGACCGGCTTATCGCCGTAGCGAAAACCGCCGGTCGTCGCCGACGCTGCGGCGGCGGGGTCGACCACTTCATTGAATTGCACATTCAACACGGTGATGAACTGACCCACTTCCAGTTGACGCATCACCTCTTCGACCTTCGCCGCATCCACTACCAGTCTGACCCGGAATCGCACCGCGTCATACAGCCCGTTGCAGACCCGGCCGGTGGGGGACACCGTCGGATCCATCGGCGCGGGGCTGTTGACGCCCGCCGTCGCGTCCACTCCCGTCTGAGCGAGAACCGGCGCGGGAGCGTCAATTCCCTCGATGCTCTTCACCGCGGCATGGAGGATGTCGTGCTGAGGCGGCCCGCCCGGTGAAGCCGGATCGGAATAAAGCTCGTTCGCCTTTGCGATCGCCTGCGTGACGTCATCCAACACCCACATCACAAGCTGGGCATCGCAAATCTCGTCCGGCATGGGGAACGTTCCATCCTTGATTTTCGTGTCCACCGGCAGCGAATTCGGCAACAAATATATTTGGTGCCGCTGCGCCCGTTCCAACTCCATGCGCGGCTGAACCGATGCCGATTCCAGGCCATATTCCTCCTGCGCCTCGGCCGTTGAATCAGGAGTTGGATTGCCCTGCGCGTCGGTGACCAGCCGCGCCTTGTCGATTTCCTCGAGAAGCTTGTCCTTCGCCGCCTGAACTTCTTCGGGCGTTGGAGGCGCCGTGGAGTCCAGAATCTGCTGCCAGCGCGAGTAATCCGTCGTTGCCCGTGCATATTGCTGGGCAAACAGATAGCGGTTGGAATCGGTCGGCTTGGGCAATTCATCCGGCAACAGCGGCAAATGCTGATTGGCGCTCACCGCGCGATCGAGCATTTTTTGAGCCTGTTGGCTGACCTGCTGGGTTGCCGCTATACCGGCGTCAATGACCGGCTGCGTTGGGAAAACCTCAAGCGGAGCGGGATTGGTCTCATCCGGCGACAACAGCGGCATCGACCGCGAAGCGTTCGTCAACGCGTCCAGGCTACTGCTCACCTGAACGCGGCTGTCGAGTTCAGTGCGCAGCGTGGCGTACAACCCGTCCATCGGCCAGTACAACGCCACGACGGCCAGGATCGCAATGATCCCAAAGATGATGCTGAATAGATTTTTCTTTAGCACTTCCATTTGGCGTCTCCGCTTTTCAAGGCGACTGCGGCGATGCCGGGGCGGCCGGCGCCTGCGGGGATGGATCGATGACCACGATCAACTCTACCTTCATCTCCCAATCGTCACGGCGGTCCTCCTGAGTCAGGCGATCAATGTACATGCCGTTGTCCATTCCGGGTGCGTTTCCCGCCGGCTGGTTGGCGGGCTGCGGGATATATCCTCTGGGCAGACCACCGAAGCGGCCATATCCCGGCGGACCGCCGTAACCGCCGTATGGCGATCTGCCCGTCGGGTTGACCGCCGGCTGCTGGTCGCCCGGCTTCACGCCCAACAGATTCTGAGCGTCTGTGTACGAAGCCTGCATTTGCTGAATCCGGGTCGGGTCATCGCTGATCCGGACCTGCTGCATCGGAGCCGAGACCTTGGCAATGTAATAGGTCTTGGGGTTCTTTGGGTTGGCGGTATTCCACGCATCCATCGCCGCCCGATCATGTTTCTTTAAATTCGGGATGAAGCTGGTCAGGGCCAACAAAAAGCCGTCTTTATGCGGCGTAGTTATGCTGATAGTGATGATAAAACCGCGGGACCCGCTGGGAATCGCCGGGTCGCTCGGCGGCTGACCGGCCACGGCGGGCGCCATTGCAAGTTCCGGCGGCGCAGCCGTGAGCGCTTGGAGCAGATCGGGATAATATGTCGATTCGATCTTATCGATGAGGATGATATTCCGGGTCGGCCGCGGATGGGTCTTAAGGTATTCCGCAGTGGGATACCCGGTCGGCACCGGCGGCAGCGAAGCAAAGACATCCCCCAGCAAATTGATCCATAAGCCGCGCCCCTCCAGCATGGACCGCACATTCTGAATCGTCATTCGATCCGTCGCGCCGTTGCCTTCAACTTTGTCCCTCCACGCATCGCTAAGGTCCGTCGCTTGTCTCAGGATCGGGTCAATGCGGTTCTCACGGATGTCCGCGGCGCTCTTATATTCCAAATCGCGCAGATAATAACCCAGCAGAGACATGCCGGTGCCCAGCACGAATATTGCCGCGGCGGCGCCGAACCACTTGGTCTTGTCCCTCCACATCTTCTCCCGGCGAATCTTCATCGGGAGCAGGCTGCTGGTGATCTTGCTGTCGCCCATCGCCTGGATCGCCAGGCCGTAAGCGCTCACCAGCGACAGCAGGTTCTGATTGAACGTGGCCGCCAGCTTGGCATCCGCCGGGGCGCCGGCGGTCAGCTCATTGAGCTTCTCCACATCCAGTTGCAGGTTCTGCTGAAGGTATTTTTGCAGTCCCGCCAGGCGGAATGTGCCGCCGAGGGCCAGGACTTTCTTGATTCGTGACTCGCGATGCACCGAGGAATAAAACCCGATGCTCCGCTGAATCTCGGCCACCAGATCGGCAAAAACCGGCCGCATCGCCTGGAAAATCTGGCGAGCATATTTGCTCGTGTTCGCGTTCCGCTTCAGGTCTTCCGCCTTGTTAAACGGCAACTTGAAGCTCTTGACCAGCACTTCCGTGAAATTATTCCCCCCGATGGGGATCGACCTTAGCCAGATGGTCTCCCCATCCGCGATGATCAGATCCGTGTTTTCCGCCCCCAGGTCGATGATCATCGTCGTGCCCTGCAAGCGGTTGTCGTGATACATCGCATTGTAGACCGCCAGCGGATTCATCTGCACGACCTGCACGTTCAGATCCACATCCGTGAAGTGCTTGATGTGCGCGTTCACCAGCTCCCGCCGCATCGCGAAGATGCCGACCTCCACATCCGGCGATTCGGGCGTCTGAAAAAGCTGGTAGCTCCACTCGACATCGTCCAGTGGAAAGGGGATTTGCTGAATCGCTTCGAAACGGACGATTTCCGGAATCTTCTTGGGTTCCACCGGCGGCAGCTTGATGAACCGGGCAAAGCTGGAAACCCCGCTGACGCTGATCGCCGCCACACCCCCTTTGATCGCATGCCTCTGCACGAAATTAGCCAGCGCGGATTGGATCAGCGCTTCTTTGTTGTCCCCCGCGTTGGACAGGACGTTCTCGTGCTCGATCACCTCGAAGTCATCAATCCGCAGGCCGCCCTCTCCACGGACGAGCTTGATTGCCTTCAGGGCACGATTACCGATATCGATGCCCCAGGCGAAACGGGCGCTGGCCATACCTGCTCCTCTACTGATCGTTCTGGAAGGGCGGCGGACCGTCTTTTGACCCGCCGCTTGACCTTAGGCTCTGTCTGAAACCTCGCGGGCTTCACTCACCCGCCGCCAGGCAAACCCTAAGATGTAACCGCTTTGCCGAATGACTTCAACAACCATCTATCTCCCGAACAAATCGGTTATTTATTAGACGTTCAAACGCCCCTTGAAGTTCCCCCGTTTACCGCCATCATTGGACCAGCAGGTTCGGCCCCATTGTCATGCGGACATTCTTCATCCAAACCCTCGGCTGCAAGGTAAACCAATACGAAAGCGAACAAGTCGCTTCGCTATTGCGGTCGCGAGGATGGGTTGAATCCGACGCAGCCGCGGCGGAATTGAGAATCGTCAACACCTGCAGTGTTACCGTTGAGGCTGCCAGTAAAAGCCGCCAATCCGCTCGCCGGGCGGTGAAATTGCCGGTTCTGGGTCAATCCGCCGCCGCCAATCCAACGCCGGAGGGTGCGAAACCCCGCGTGATCGTCATGGGCTGTTGGGCGACGAGCGATCGGGAAGCCGCCAGCCGGCTGCCCGGCGTCGATCTGGTCCTGACCCACCAGGACGATATCGCCGAGCGATTGAAAGAATTCCTGTCCGACTTCCCCATACACAGCGATTTACCGGTCCGTCCCGGCTCAACGGGCACTCACTCGTTGCCGCTGCTGGGCCAACGCCAAGCGCGACATCAGCGGGCATTTCTCAAAATCCAGGATGGCTGCGATGCCCATTGCACCTATTGCATCATCCCCCGCCTTCGGCCATCGCTTTGGAGCAAACCGCCCGATGAGATGCTCAAAGAGGCTCGTCAGCTCGTCGCCGCCGGTCATCTTGAGTTGGTCTTGACCGGCATTTTCCTCAGCGCGTACGGCCAAAAAACCGCGCTTCGCCGCCGGCAATCGGCCGAAGCCGGCCGCCCCCTGGCGCGAGTTGTTGAATCGCTTTGCACGGGCGTTCCGGGACTTCGTCGTCTGCGCCTTTCCAGCCTTGAGCCGGGCGATCTGGACGACGAGTTGCTTCGAGTGCTTCGATCGCATCCGCAGGTCGTTCCGCATTTCCATTTACCACTGCAAAGTGGTTCCGACGCCATCCTGCGGAAAATGAATCGCCAATACACCCGTGATGATTTTCTTCGCCTGATCGACCGAATTGATCTGGCATTCGACCGCCCAGCCCTGACAACCGACATCATCGTCGGTTTCCCCGGCGAAACCGACGCGGATTTTCAGCAAACGCTCGATGTCGTCGACCGCGCCCGCTTCGTCCACATCCACGCTTTTCCCTTTTCGCCCCGGCCCGGAACGGCCGCCGCCCGCTGGGAACCCGATTTCGTCCGGGGTCCCGTTGTAGGCGATCGACTTGACCTGCTCCATCGCCGCGCCGACGAATTCAGCCTCGCCTTTCGATCAAAGTTCATCGGACAAAGCGTTCAGTTGCTCGTCGAGCGCGAAGCGGAAGGGGCCATGCACGGCAACATCCGCCACGGCCGCTGCGAACGGTACTTCGACGTACATTTCGACAGCGACACATCCCAAACCGGCGATCTGGTCGATGTCCGAATCGACCGCATCACGCCGACGCGAACTTTCGGAACGCTGCTTTCCATCCTGGCCAATCGTGCGGAGCATTGCCCGGCATGATCTGCGTCATTCAACGCGTGACTCAGGCCGCCGTGACCGTCGCTGGCAATATTGTTGGCCAGATCGGTCAGGGAATGCTCGTCCTGGCCGCGGTCCATTCCGCGGATGAACCCCAAGACCTGACCTGGACGGCGCAGAAACTAGCAACCCTGCGAATTTTTTCTGATGGTCAGCGCAATTTCGAACTGGATGTCAAACAAATCGGCGGATCGATTCTGCTGGTGAGCAATTTCACCGTTGCTGCTGACGCCCGCAAAGGCCGTCGCCCGTCGTTGTCCGCGGCGGCCGATCCAATCGCCGGCCGCGAAACGTTCGATCAACTCGTCGCCGCCGTGCGCGGCCAGGGCGTGAACACGGAGATCGGACAGTTCGGCGCCGACATGCAAATCGCTCTGGTCAACGACGGCCCCGTCACGTTCGTCCTGAACAGCCGCGAGAAATGACCAGATGCGACGAGTCGTTGCACCTCCGGACGTTTCCGCTACCGTAACTCGCGATCATGCTCGGCATTCTGCACCTGTACCCCGCCCGATGCGACTTTCAGACGATGCGTTCCGTCGAACTGCTGTCAACAAATCAGACGAACGGCGTGTCGGTTACGGCCAGGAGCATCGGCCCCAGTGGGGACTTCACCAACATGCCCCAGGCGATCATCGCCCTGCGCTCATCCAGCCGGCCGCGCGCGGGCATCGCCCATGCGTGGGGAGCGACCGAGTTGATCGCCGCGGCGGCGTCGGGATTTGGCCGCATCATCTTCAGTCCGCAGGCCCCCGTGAGTGGCGCCTGGCTTCCCTGGATCAATTTCGTCCTGCATCGCCGCCGCGTTGAAATCGTCTGTCCCACATCGGCGTTGCGAAATGCCTTCGTCAATCGCGGCGCGTCCGCCGACCGATGCCACGTTATTTTTCCCGGTGTCGATTTCGACCGATTGCGCGAGCCGGACGCCCAGCTTCGCGCGGATTTGGGTATCGCGGATTCCGATGTGGTCTTGCTCGCGCCTGGCGAATCATCCCGCGAGGCGGCTCACCGGCAATCGATCTGGGCCACGGCTATATTGAATTTTCTGGACGCGCGTTACCGCATGTTGATCTGGGGCCGCGGAACATGCGCCGAATCTTTAAGCCATTTCACTCGGTCCACTCGAAAAGAGAATCTGCTGGTCCACGCTGAAAACCGGCTCGGAAAAACGGTCGATTTCGAGCAGATCATTCCTGCCGCTAACGCCGCAATTGTCGCCGCCCACGCCTTCGCGCCGATGCTTCCCGTGTTCGATTGCATGGCCGCGGGGCTTCCCATCGTCGCGGTGAAGACGTCCGCTTCCGCTGAGTTTCTGGAAGATAATGTGACCGCCTTGATGGAACCGGGCGACAACCCCCGCAGGCTTGCCCAGCGCGTTTTGGATCTACCACAGGATGAGGCATTGCGATCAAAAATGATTCGCGCCGCCCAAGCGGCGTCGCGGGAGCGGTTTTCGGCCACGCAGTTTATCGCGAATTGGCAAGACGTTTATCGTCGTTTAGCCGCCTCGGAAGATTCCTGCTCCGTCGCGCGTGCCTGTGCTTCCTGAAGGCCGCACAATTCCTCGCCGCACGCCAGCGGCGGCTGGCCCGCCGGAATCGGCTCGTCGGGACAGCCTTGCGGCCGCGAGGGCAGGCCGAAGCCCGTCCTCAATGTCCGACGATGCTGAAGAATCTGCTGCATTTCCCGTTTGGTTCCCTTCACCGGCGGGTCGTTGGCAATCGCGTCGTGCAGCATCGCCCAGGCGACTTCCGACGCCACAACGCTGTCACGCGCCGACGGCATTCCCAGGTTCTTCCCCGCCGCCACCGATCGCGCAAACGCATCAACCATCACATCCAGCTTCTTGTCGTTGAACAGTCCCGTCTTCTTCACCGTCGCATGGACCCCGTGCATCTCAATCGTGGCGTCGATGAAGTTGTGCCGCATTCGGCACACCCCCTTGGTGCCGATGACATCGACGTAACAATTATGCGTTTTCTCGACGGCCAGATGTCCGTAGACGAATCCCTGCGTGATGTCGAAAACAACTCCGTTGGCGAATTGGCCGTGCGCCTGAACCCACCACGGATCCTTGTAATCCCACATCCGAATTCCCTGCGCGTGCCATTTTTCGAATTCGCTGTGCGCATACCAGCGGGCGACGTCGACGTAATGCATGCCGCAGTCGTGAAACGGCGGCCCTTCGGGCTCGTGCCCCTCGGTCGGCATGTGACCGGGAGTCATGTGGCCAATGCGGATGATCGCCAGATCACCAATTTCACCCTCGGCGATGAACGCCTGAATATCCTTGTGATACCACGCATTGCGGTTGAACAGATTCACCGCGACGAGGCGGTCGCTCGCCTCGATTGCCCTGACCAATTCCCATTCCGTCGCCACATCCGCCGCCAGCGGCTTCTCGGCGATCACATGTTTTTTCGCTTCCAACGCCTGCCGGATTTGCGCCGGCCGGGCATCGGCCAACGTAAAAAGTCCCACCACGTCAATGTCGCCGTCCGAAAAAATCGCATCGGAATCCGACACGATTTTCGCGCCGGGAGCCGACTTACCGGCCAAGTCGCGCGCATCCGCCGATACATCACATATCGCCGCCACTTCCCAAAAGTCGCTCTGCTGCATCGCGGCAACGAAACCGCGCCCCATCCGGCCGTAGCCAATGATTCCCGCCCGTAAACGTCCTTTCATAAGTTCTCACCAAATAAAGACCAACCCAATTCTAACCGTTTAACCACCGTCAATATAATACAATCATTCGATCAAGACGGAATGAATATCGTCTAACTTATTTTCTCACAGCAACTTATTGCGGCTTGGCTCTGCGCCCCTCGTCGATGTTTCCTGCATGCAGTGGTTGCGGTGGGTGGGCCATCTCGTTACCGTTTTTGAATCTGGTGTGTAATGAGCGAATTGATTTGGATCAACGGCGAAATCCAACCCTTGGCCGATGCACGAATCGGCGTTGAAGACCGGGGCTTCCAATTCGCCGATGGGGTTTATGAGGTGATTCGCCTCTACAAACGCAAACCCTTCGCTCTGGATCTTCATCTCCAACGCCTGGAAAAATCCGCCGCGGGAATCCAGTTGTCTCTTCCGATCGGCGCGCCCGCTCTCACCGCCGAGATCGGGAAATTCCTGGCTCAAGCGGCGGTTCCCGACGGGATGATTTACCTCCAGTTGACCCGCGGCTGCGCCCCGCGAAATCACGCATTTTCGCAGACCCAAGCCACGCTTCTGTTTTACGTTCGCGCCCTGCCGCCCGTCGCCGATGCCGCGACCAGTGACGGCCTAAAACTGGTCACCGTTCCCGATGAGCGTTGGAAGCGTTGCTGGATCAAATCCATCGGCCTCCTGCCGAACGTCCTGGCCAAAAATCAGGCGCTCGCCGCCGGAGCCGATGAAGCCGTCTTTGTCGAAAACGATCTGGTCACCGAGTGCTCCGCCAGCAACATTTTCGCCGTCATCGGCGGCCGGCTTGTGACCCATCCCGTCGGCGGCAAAGTTCTGCCAGGCATCACGCGCGCGGTCCTGTTGGAATTGGCCCCAAAGCTGCAAGTTTCAGTTGATGAGCGCGCGTTCAGCGAAGAGGAAGCCCGCCACGCCGACGAGCTATTCATCACCAGCACCACGCGCGAGATTTCATGGGTCGCCCAATGGAATGGCCGCTCCGTCGGCGATGGCCGTTGCGGTCCCATCACTCTGAAGTTAGTCCGTGCATTGCGCGAAAAGGTGCAGCGCGAGACCGCATAGCCCCCAGCCACGCGAATACCGTCAGTTGATTTTTTGGCCGTCGAGATTCAGCGATTGATCTTCATCGGAAACGCTGCCCTCCACCTTGTGAATTTGGCCGAGGATGGGAACGCTCGCCTCAAATCGCATGGTGTGCGGATAAAATTCGCCCACGAACAATCCCTCCGTGGTGCGACCTTGTATCTGCACCGATTCCGGTAAACGAATCATGATCACGGGCTCGGCAAATACAACGTTCAACGCCTTGCGCCGTGATATCGCTTCATCGTCGGCAACGAAAGCCGTGTATTCATGCTGAATGGCGCGCGTGATCTGCGAGGTGATATTTCCCTCGGCCGTCGGCTCGATCTTTTCCCACTGGTTCTTGGCCTTGATCGGGCCCTGTTCAACGAGGTAAATCCCGCTCGGAATGCCGATCGCCAAAATCACCAGCAAAACGAGTGCTGGATTGACATGGATCGATACGCGTGCCGGCTTCCCTTCCCCGCCGCGATCCTGCTTGCTGAAGGGCGGATACGCGGCGAACAAGGACGGGTTGTTCCTCTTCGGCGCTGGCGCGGCAACAAGATCATCCGGCGACGGACCCGGCTTCACCATCGGCTTGGCCGGTTGCGCCGCCGGGACCGTCACCACTCGCCCGCACGCTTTGCAGCGTCCCCGTTTGCCGGCAAATTGATCGCCGACGCTGAACCGCTTGCCGCACTCACAGATTATCTGGATCGGCACGTTTCCCCATGAAAGCTGTTCTCGGCCCAAGTTTATGCCGCTGCGGTGCGCCGCCGCCGCCGCGCGCCCAGGGGCGAACGATTCACACCAAAAACGTTTACCTCGTGCGATAATTTTAGAATATCAAAGTACATTAATAGCGTGGCGCGATCAGTCGTTTGCTCATAATCTCCGGAATCGTTTACCAACCAGATGCATTCCAGACCATCGTGCCGTGAATAATAGCCGACGCGAAATTCACGGCCGATTTGACGGCGCCATTGGGGCGTGGAGTCATCATATCGGCCGAGCCGAACAACCGTCTTGGGTGGAATGATCCGAGGAACCTTCATCTGCAATTAACCGTTGCGGAAATCATACGATCTATGGCCGATTTTGACCACCCAACAAGCCCCTAGCCTTGGCCGTTTCCGACTGAAACCTTTGCTGATCGGAAGCGGGTATCGGCGCAGGAATCACGCCATTATGGGGAATCGGCGTGCCGTCCAGACGGTATCGTCCCACATTGCTTCCGCGTCGATAACGATCAACGTGCGCGCCACCGTGCTTCGCAACGTCCAGCTTATAGGTGTCCCGCGACACTACACCCCATACTCCTTCCATCTCCGCTCAATCAGCTCCTTCGTCTTCTGATCCATCTCCAATTCCTTCGGCCACGTCCGCACCTGTCCCTCGCCGGGCCATTTGACCGTCGCGTCGAAGCCGATCTTGCTTCCCGCTCCGTGCTCGGGGCTGGCGTGATCCAGAATGTCCACCGGCCCCTGCACGATCTCGCTGTCGCGCCGCGGATCGCAATTGGAAAACAGATGGAACAGCACATCCTGCTCATCGTGCACGTTCACGTGCTCGTCCACGACGATGATGAACTTGGTGAACGACATTTGCCCCGCGCCCCAGATCGCGTGCATGATTCGCCGGGCGTGATACGGATATTCCTTGCGAATCTTCACGAAGGCACAGTTGTGAAAAACGCCGCTGATCGGCAGGCTGTAATCCAACAGGTCCGGCACGATGGTTCGCAGCAAGGGAAGAAAAATTCGCTCCGTCGCTTTTCCCAGAAAATAATCTTCCATCGGCGGCTTGCCGACGATCGTCGTCGCATACACCGGATTTTTCCGATGAGTGATCGCTGTCACGTAAAAAGCCGGATACCAATCCGCCAGGCTGTAAAATCCGGTGTGATCGCCGAATGGGCCTTCGACTAGTTTTTCCTTCGGATCGACGTAACCTTCGATAACAATCTCCGCGTTGGCCGGCACTTCCAGCGGAATCGTGCGGCAGGGCACGAGTTCAATGCCGCGGTCATTTAAAAAACCGGCGAAGAGCAACTCCTCAATCCCCGGCGGCAGCGGGGCGGTGGCCGCGTAGGGCAGCACGCTTTCCCCACCCAGCACAATGGCGAGCGGCATTTTCTCGCCCTTTTTCTGATACATCCGAAAATGCCGCGCCCCGTCGTGGTGCATGTGCCAGTGCATCGCGCACTTTCGGGGGCCGAATTGCTGGACGCGATACATCCCGATGTTGCGATCGCCGGTTTCGGGGTCCTGGGTAAAGATTCCGCCGAGCGTGATGTATCGTCCGCTTCCGCGTTCGGTGACTGCCGCGCATGCCGCTGGATCCAAAGCCTGACCGCTGTCCAGATCGCCGTCCAGCGGCCAGCATTGGATGATCGGCAAGCGATCTAAATCCGCATTCTCGCCTTCGAGCACCACTTGCTGACATATCCCGCTGCGAACCGACTTCGGCGGGAAACTGCCCAACTTCAGCAAGTCCGGCAACTTCTTCATCTTCTCCATCAGGGTCGTCGGAATCTCCGGCTTCACCAGCGCTTGCACCCGTTCCGCCAAGTCGCCGAGGGTCGCCGTTCCCAATGCCTGATTCACTCGCCAGTAGGATCCGAATGTGTTGATGGCAACGGGAATGTCCGATCCGCGGACGTTTTCGAACAGCAGCGCTTTTCCCCCCAGGTTGGCTGCTGGGGACCGATCCAGTTCCCGATGTCCGTGAGGGGCGGGCATTTTGCACACCCGATCGCAGATCGCTGCGATTTCCAGTTTCGGATCAACCTCGGCGGAAATGCGCGCCAGCTCCCCCTCGCGCTCCAGCAGTTTCAGGAAATCCGAAAGAGTTTCGGCGGCCATGGCGATTAAGGGTAAGGCGGATCATTCCGTGAGACAAATGAACCGCCGCGAGGTCGCGGCGGCTAAACGAACGGCGCCACAAAATCCCAATTCTGTGCCGGCAAACCATGCTTCGGCGGATTCTCGTTCACGTACTGCGACGTCTCGATGATTCCAACATCGTCGTTCAGATATCGTTCCCATTCTCCCTCTGCCCACGGCGTCGGGGCGCGGCCGTCGGCGCCAGCGAATCTCGCCAGTGGATGCAGCCCTTCATCGGTCAATCGCCTCGTCGCGGCCGATTTGAGAACGCGGGCGACAAATTCGATCGGCTCTCTATGCCGTTGCGATACGATATGAACGTGGTTCCAAACGATCGCGCAGGCGTACAAGACGATTCCGAATCGCTCAATGGCGTCGGCAAACCCGCGGGCGACGCAATCAATTTGTGGTCGTGTAAAACGGACGGTTGGGAATTTCAGCGCTTCACGCATTTCCCATCGCAGCGCGGGATCGTGTGGCCGATTTGCAAGAGACCGCCGGGCGGTCGTTTTTGTCGCCGGTCCGAACGGCCGCAGATGCGAGGCCCAGACTTCCGTGGACCACGATCCGCGCGGATCGTTGGGTAGCCAAAACCCGTAGGCGCTCCAAATGGCGTGGTAGGCGATGACCATTGACGTTTAGCCGCCGCGGCCTCGCGGCGGGATTTCCCGGAATGATACCGCCCCGACGCCGCGGCGGCTAAACCCACAGAGTTTTGCATCCATGACGTTCCGCGCCGTTGACTCAAGCCCTGCCAAATGGCATGATGTTCCAATGAAATATCCGGTCATGGATGACCGGGGCTGCGACTGGTTCCCGGCCGGAATTCAGGGAACTTTTTGGACCTTCCCGCATCCAATTCCATGTCGAGCTTGAGCGGCGCGCAATACGAGGCCGAGCTTCCACCCAAAGGCGTTCCGCCCAGCGGAGATGCTGCCGGCGCCGCCGGCGACCGAAGTCGCGACCGGGAAGTGGCCCTGTTCCTCAAGGCCCGCGGCGGAGATCGCTCGGCTTATGGCCAAATCGTCGTCCTTTATCAGGATCGTCTCTTCAATGCCCTGCTCAGAATGGTGGGCGAACCCGAAGAGGCCCGCGAACTGACCCAGGAAACTTTTACCCGCGGGCTCGAAAAAATAGAAAGCTTCCGCGGCGAATCGTCACCCTACACCTGGCTCTTCCGCATCGGCATGAACCTCGCCATCAGCAGCCTGCGGCGTTCCCAACGGGTCCGCGTATTCTCCCTGGATGGCGCCTCGCGAGGCGGAAATGGAATGGTCCATCGGGACGACCAGGCCTCGGCCTTGGTGGATCGCGTCGCATCGGCCAAAGGTGAGCAGCCTGCGCAGGCTGCCGAGCGGCGCGAGCGGAACCAGATGGTGCTCGACGCCCTGAGCCGGCTCGACGGGGAACATCGCGCGGTTCTGATCATGCGGGACGTTGAAGGTTTTGATTATCAGCAAATGGCCGACGTGCTGGCCCTTCCGCTGGGAACGCTGAAGAGCCGGCTCTTTCGAGCCCGCCTGGCATTGCGGGATGAGTTGGCGCCGTATCTGTCCGACAAGGTCAAGCCGAAATAAGATCATGGAAAACATTGAAGCCATGCTCTGTGCTTACATTGAAGGGGACCTGGACACCGCAGGCCGCGCCCAGATCGAAAAACACCTTCAGGAGAATCCTCAGCATCGAAAGCTGATCCAGGAATTGATCGCGATGCGCGACCTCGTGCGCGGATTGCCGCGCGTCAAGGCTCCGCTGGATGTCGGCGAATCGCTGCGTGGCAAGGTCGAACGCTCCATTCTGCTGGATGACTCGCCGGAAGCCGGTCGGGAGCGCATCGGCGGCAGCCGGTGGCCGCAGATATTCGCCGTCGCCGCGATATTTCTCCTGTGCGCTTCGCTTTGCCTGATTCTTTACAGAGCTTTGGGGCCTACGCTACGGCCGCCGGTCTTCACCGAAAACGTGCCGCCGAAGCTCTCCCCAACCTTTGCAACACCGCCCATCGATTCCGCGGCCCAGCCGTCCATCCCGACAAAGCAGGAAACAGTGACTGCCGGCGGCGCGCGATTGGACGATCGCAAGGCCGTAGCCGCACCGCCCCCGATGGTCGCGCCCGGGTCGTTGGCCATTGAACAACACCCCTCGCTCGTATCTCAAGCTCAACAGCAGATCGTGACGCTTGCCCAACTGAATAATGTTGAAGCCATTCGCCGGCGGCTTCAGAATTCCGGCTACGACATCGCGAACGCCACCGCCAACGCAGCGCCGCCGGTTCTGATGGTCGTCGACAGTACCGATCCGCCGGCCACCAACGCGCAAGTAACTCAATTTCTCAGCAACAGCAACGGCATTTCCTGGAAGCGGGTGCCGGCCGATACCCAGGCAAATTCAATTCCCACGACGCTTCCGAGCGTTAATTCGGATCAGCAGATGTTATCTACGATCGCCCCGCGCAAAGCCGGCGAAATTTCGGCATCCGCCGTCCCGACAACGCAACCGGCCAGCGACGTGTACATTGCCACGGGTTTCACGTCTCAGCAAGCCGACGCTCTGCGGCAATCCCTGGCCGTGCAGCAAAACCTGGCCAAGGTGCAGGTCTCGCTGCAATCGGCGGAGGTCCTGGCCACGACGCAGCCGAGCGCACAACCGCAGGATAAAGACCAAAGCGGCGCCGTTCGTGCAGGCGCCGCTTCGCCCCCGGCCACTGAGCCATCCGAAGCAGCCAATTCAAGCGCCGATCTAGCCGTCCCCACCACTTCGCCGTCGAATTCGTCGCCCGGCCAACTTTCACCGGCCGTGTTAATGGACAAGAACTCTTCGGTTTTGGCCAACAGCCCCGTCGAAGTGAACAACTCCACGGCGTCGCCGGATGGTTCCAAGATTCTCCAGCCGGTGGATGCCGTTATTGTCGTTCAGGCGACGGCGGCGAGCGCCCCCGCGCCGGCAATATCCATCACGCCCGCTACTCAGCCATCGCCCTCCACGCAGCCCTGAACTTCGTGCAAATATTCGCGGTGCTGGGTAAGGTGTCAGCACCAACGGACCACCTATGCATCCGGTGACCATTGAAAACGACGCCATTGTTATGGAAATTTGGCCGCAAATCGGCGGAAAGGTTTCCAGCATTATCGACAAAACCGATCATTACGAGTTGCTTTTCAGTTATCCCGCCGAGTTGCCGGATTCGCCCCACTACGATGCTCCTTATGGCGATCACTGGTACAGCGGGTGGGATGAATGTTTTCCCGCGGTCGCTCCCAGCACCTATCCGCGTCATCCCTACAACGGCATTGCCGTGCCCGATCACGGCGAATTGTGGGGCATCCCCACGACCACGGCCGTCCCCACAAAAGACGGCATCACAACCGTTTGGCACGGCCTGCGCTTCGGATACCGGCTCACGCGCAAGCTCTTTCTTCAGGATTCATCCATCGTTGCCGAGTACAACCTGACGAACCTTGCCCCATTTGAATTCCGATTTGTCTGGGCTCTGCATGGCCTGATGTCGATGGTCCAGCCGGCCGAGCTGAATGTCGAGCAAAAGCCGTTTCGATGGAGCCATGATGCCACCGGCAAACATTACGATACCGATTTCTCCTGGCCGGTGGTCGCTCCCGACGAGAATCTTTCCCGGCTCGAGTCGCTCCCGCCGAAGCGAAGCTGGAAGAGCTTTTCCGTCGATCCGATTCAATCCGCATTTCTTGTTTCATATCCCACCCGAAAGCGCTCGTTACGCGTGGAATACGAATCGGATGACGGCCTGCCCGCCTATTGGGGACTTTGGGTCAACACCGGCGGCTGGGCCGGCAATCGCCATTTCGCCATCGAGCCCACCACCGGCCGCTACGATGAGATAGACCGTTCCATCAAGGACGGCTCCGCCGGCAGAATCGACCCCTTCGGCCGGCGTCAATGGACCGTCCGCTGGACGCTTGGCTAACTCCCCCAGCCATCCCTCCTTAATTTTCCCTGAATTCGGTTAACTTTTTGCGACCATGCGCATGCTTAATTTAGAGCAACGCGCATTTGGGCGCGTGCGACGCAATCTTTCCCTCCCCTGTGCCCCGGTCGCACCTCCCCGCGTCCGGGGCTTTTTTATTGCCGCAATATCGCGATGAGCCGCCATTGCGTTATCGCCATGTATACCAGCACGATCACTCCGATCCCGCAAACCCATGGAAATCCAATGATGGAATATGCGTGAACAATCACAAACACATTGAATAGCGCTGCGCCGGCCGTCACGCAGAACGCGATCAGCAGCGGGAAAATTCTTCTCGCTGCCGCCAGCGCAATTCCTTCCAAAATCAAAGCTGCCGCAAAAACGGTAATGCCCAGGTCCGTCCAGAAAAAGACGCTATTTAGGTAGGGAATCGCATTGCCCTGCGCATCGGTTACCGGATTGTTCTGCTCAAACGCGGCCGAAGAATGCAGGTATCGGATCGTGTTGGGGAACACAAACAAAAGCAATACACCCAGCGCAATGCTGACCCACGCCTCGGCCAGCCCGAAGGTCGGCACGATGACGGCCGGACGGGCAGGAAACGGCGCGCCGGTCTCTTCCGGCGGCGGCTGCTTCTCTTGCGTCTTGGAAAGTTTTGGCAACTTTGAAAGGTCCATGCGATCGCTCCGACGCCTGCCAGCCTTGACCCCTGCGCGCAATCAATGTAAAGACCCCAAGCCGCAGGTTCAATCTATCTGCAGGACGTATCTCGCGGCGGAGAATTTCATGGCGGACGTATTGGAACAAATCGAGGTCATTTCCCGCCAGGCCGATGAGGAATTGGCCGCCATTGCCAACCCCGCCCAACTCGAACAATTCCGCATCAAATTCCTCGGCGTCAAGGGCAACATCAAGGGGCTCATGAGTCTTCTGGGCCAGACGCCGAAGGATCAGAAGCCGGTGGTTGGCCAGAAGATCAACGCGCTCAAGGACCGCGTGACTGCCGCCTTCGAGTCGCGCAAAACAGCCCTCGCGGCGGACAATAGCGGCGAGACCGCGGCAGATGTTACCGAGCCGGGCCTGCGTCCCCGGATCGGCAACCGGCATATCCTCATGAAGGTCACCAACGAACTGACCGAGCTTTTCGGCCGAATGGGTTTTTCCCTCGCGTCCGGCCCCGAAGTGGAAGATGAGTTCCACAACTTCATCGCCCTCAATATTCCCCTCAGCCACCCCGCGCGCGATCCGCTCGACAATTTCTACCTGGCCCCTGAAACCGGCGAAGGTCAATCCACCGCGCTGGATCACGGCCCGCAGCAGCATCTCATGCTCCTGCGCACCCAGACCAGCACGGTGCAGATTCGCGTGATGGAAAAACAAAAACCCCCGATTCGCGTGGTCATTCCCGGCCGCGTCTATCGGCCCGATACGCACGACGACACGCATCTGTCCATGTTCCACCAGCTCGAAGCGCTCGTCGTCGATCGGAATATCACCATGGTCGATCTGAAAAGCACGATCCTTCAATTCACGCGCGCCTATTTCGGATCAGATGCCAAGGTGCGCTTTCGCCCCAGCTTTTTCCCGTTCACCGAGCCGTCGGCGGAGGTGGACATCTGGTTCGACCTGCCCGGCGGCAAGAGCCGGTGGGTGGAATTCGGCGGTTGCGGCATGGTCCATCCCAACGTCTTCAAATCCGTCGGCCTCGATCCCGAACAATTCACCGGCTGGGCGTTTGGCTTCGGCATCGAGCGCATCGCCATGCGAAAGTACGGTATCAACAACATTCGTCTTTTCGTTGAAAACGACGTCCGCTTTCTACAGCAGTTCTAACCGAGTATTATCGTCTCGCCGACGAGGGCTGGCTTGTTGGCCAGCGCGTGCAGCTTTTCGGCGCCCACGAGCCGCCCAAGCCGAGTTCCGGTGAACGTATTGTCTTCCTTCCTGCCGAGATGCTCGGCCGCAAGAAATGAAGCATCGACCCAAGAGCCTTCCGCGCAAACCCGCTCGCCGCGATTCTCTCCGCACCGATTGGAGCAACGTCGCCGACTGGTACGACCAACTCGTCGGCGAATCCGGCAGCGAATTCCATCAGCGAGTCGTCATCCCCGGCGTGCTGCGGCTATTGGCCGCCGCCCCAGGCGAGAACGTGATCGACGTCGCTTGCGGGCAGGGCGTCCTCTGCCGAGCGCTGCAAGCGCGCGGCGTCGCCGTCACCGGTGTGGACGCCGCCGCCGAATTGATCCGCGTCGCTCGCCAGCGTGGGCCGGCCGATATTCATTACCAAATCGCCGACGCGCGGAATCTCGTCCATCTCCCCGCCGCGGAATTCGACGCCGCAGCCTGCGTGCTGGCCATCCAGAATATCCATCCGCTTCCCCCGGTCTTTGGAAGCATCGCCCGAATCCTCAAGCCCACCGCCCGGCTCGTCATCGTCATGATGCACCCTTGTTTTCGCGGCCCGAAGGAAACAAGCTGGGGCTGGGACGAATCGGCCAAGATTCAGTATCGCCGCATCGACCGCTATCTGATTCCCCGCAAAACTCCAATCGTCACCCATCCGGGTTCCAACCCCGACCAGTACACCTGGGCCTTCCACCGCCCGATCGGCACATACGTGAAGACCTTTCGCCAGTCGGGCTTCATGGTGGATGCCCTGGAAGAATGGCCGAGCCACAAGCAGAGCACCAGCGGCCCGCGAGCCGCCGCGGAGAATTCCGCCCGGCAGGAAATCCCGATGTTTCTGGCAATGCGGGCGATCAAAGTGAGAGCCTGAGGAAGCCCTCCGATCTGCCGCGGCGACATCTTTTGCACTGCTGGTAGCGCCGGATGTATATCAGGTGCCTTGGGGGTCATGCATAATTTAAAAATGAAAAGCGCATTACCGGCGCGAATCAATTTCATGCCCCCAGCACCTCTCCGCAACGCCGGCCCGGGCAATCCGAATCTTCCCGTGCTGGTGGAACTGCACGACAAATTAAAGGACAAGGGCCTGCCCAGCCGGATTTTCGATCCTGACGGCAACCGGGCAGAGCCGGTATCCTCGATTCATGTCTGAACCAACCGACGCGTCGGTGTTAGGTCCTCAAACGGAAGGGGCCCACCCCGACAATATTCGGACGGAAAAGGCTGATCGAACCTGCGACGAGGCCAAGACGGGTTTTTGGCGGCGGCTGGGCCCCGGACTTATTGCTGGCGCTTCCGACGATGATCCAAGCGGGATCGCCACGTATTCCCAGGCCGGCGCGGCGTTTGGATTTGGGCTGCTCTGGACGATGGTCCTCTGCTTGCCGCTGATGGCGGCGATTCAGGAAATCAGCGGCCGAATCGGACGGATCACAGGTCGGGGAATCGCCGGAAACATGCGCCGGTATTATTCGGTTTGGCTGCTTTATCCGTTGATCTTCCTGCTGGCCTGCGCGAACACGATCAATCTCGGCGCGGACATCGGTGCGATGGGTGCCGCCGTTCGTCTTCTGGTGGGTGGCCCGGCGCTCGTGTACGCGGCGGTCTTCGCCGCGCTGTGCGTATTACTGCAAATTTTCGCGTCTTATCCGAAGTGTTCGAAGGTGTTCAAATGGCTGACGCTTTCGCTGTTCAGTTACGTCGCCACGGTGATGGTGATTCATATCCCCTGGAAATCAGCAATGAAAGGAACATTTCTGCCGTCCATCGGTACGTCGGGGAATTATTGGGCAACCATCATTGCCGTTTTTGGGACGACCATCAGCCCCTATCTGTTTTTCTGGCAGGCATCGCAGGAAACGGAAGAGATCAGGAGTAAGCCGGACGATCAGGCATTGAAGGTCTCGCCGGAGCAATCACGGGACCAGTTTCGCCGAATCCGCATCGACACATACATCGGCATGGCCTTTTCGAATCTGGTTGCGTATTCGATCATCCTCGCCGCCGCCGCCACGCTGAACGCGCATGGAGTGACCGATGTGCAGACCTCATCGCAGGCGGCCGAGGCCCTGCGCCCGATTGCCGGACGATTCGCCTTTTTCCTGTTCGCACTGGGAATCATCGGTACGGGTCTGCTGGCGGTGCCGGTGTTGGCGGGATCGGCGGCCTATGCAGTCGGCGAGGCGCTGAAATGGCCGACGGGTTTGGATCGCAAGCCGCTCGACGCCAGGGGATTTTACGGAGTCCTCACGGTGGCAACGCTGTTGGGATTGGCCCTGAATTTCTCCGGGGTGCAGAAGGTGACGCATCTCTCGCCGATCAAAGCGCTGTTCTGGTCGGCGGTCATTAACGGCGTGGCGGCGGTGCCGATCATGGTCGTGATGATGCTTATGTGCCATAACCGAAAAGTGATGGGGCAGTTCGTCAACATCTCCAAGAGTCTTCGACTGATGGGTTGGCTCGCCACGATGACGATGTTGGCCGCATCCATCGGACTGTTTGTGACCTGGAACAGTTAGGAAAAGATGAAACTCAAATCGGGCTGTATTTTCTGGCCGCAGATTTACCAAGGCCCAGAGCAGCAGTTTCCGAAGCTGGATCGCGACATCCAATGCGATGTCGCGATCATCGGCGGGGGAATCTCCGGCGCACTGGTGGGGTATCATCTGATGCGCGAGGGAATTCACACCATCATGGTTGATCGGCGCCAAGTCGGTCACGGCAGCACGTCGGCGAGCACCGGGTTGCTTCAATACGAAATCGATACGCCGCTGATTGAATTGATCGGCAAGATTGGAAAGGACCGGGCGGTGGCGGCGTATCGTGCGAGCGTGGAATCGTTGTTGGCGTTTGAGCCGCTGGTCGCGGAACTCGGCGATTCCTGCGGGCTGGTGGCGCGCTCAAGCCTTTACCTCGCATCGAGGGAGAAAGATGTTGACCCACTTCGCGCCGAGTGCGAAGCGCGCCAATCGATGCAGATTGACGTCGAGTTTCTGAACAAAGAATCGCTGCGCGACGCGTTCAATCTTTCACGTCCCGGGGCGCTGCGGTCGAGCCGTGCATTCGAAGTGGATCCTTTTCGCCTGACGCTGCAGCTGATCCGCCGGGCGACCGAAATGGGTCTGGAGGTCTTCGGCGAGACTGAGATTACGCACCTCACACGGCGGGCTGAGGGTGTGACTCTGGATGCGTCGAGTGGAGGGCGCGTCTCCGCGAGGAAAGTGATCTTCGCAACCGGCTACGAAACGATGCAGGAACTGCCCGCCGATCTATGCCGGCTGAGCAGCACCTACGCGCTGGCCAGCCAACCGCTGGCGAGTTTCACGGAATGGCCCCGACGGTGTTTGATATGGGAATCGGCTCGGCCGTATTTGTATCTGAGGACCACGGAAGATAATCGTGTCATCGTCGGCGGGGGGGATGAGGAGATCGCTGATCCGGCCAAGAGGGACGAGCTTTTGGAGAAGAAGAGCCATTATCTTCACGAGAGATTCTCTGAATTGTTCCCGGACATTCCGATCGAAACGGCTTGCCACTGGGCCGGGACGTTCGCCCAGACGAAGGACGGCCTGCCGTACATCGGCACGCTGCCGCAATATCCTCATTGCTATTTCGCGTTGGGCTACGGGGGAAATGGAATTACCTTCAGCCTGCTGGCGGCGCAGATACTTCGAGATTTGTTCCTGGGCAAAGAGAGCGAGCGCACCCATCTGTTCGGATTTGCCCGTTGAATGATTCTGGATCGGCATTCACGCTGGCGTCGTGACGGCGATGACGCCCGTTCCATTCATTCGATCGGCTTTCATGTCCTGCAGGGCGCGGTTGACATCTTTCAGAGAATAGACCGACGTGTGCGCCCGAACTCCCGCGGCCGCGGCCTCGGCCAGAAGTTCACGGCCGTCGGTTCGGGTGTTGGCGGTTACCGGGTGAATGTCGCGTTCACGGTACAGATATCGATCGTAATCCAGGGACGGAATCGGGGTCATGTGAATCCCCGCCAGGGCAAGCGTGCCGCCGCTGTCGAGCGCCGACAGGGCGGGAAGAACGAGCGGGCCGGCCGGGGCGAAAAGGATGACGCCGTCCAGCGGGGTGGGCAATTTCGATGCGTCCGAGCCGCACCACGTTGCTCCCATGGACGAGGCCAGTTGTTGATGATTCCGGCTGCGTGAGATCACATACACCTCATGCCCGCGATGACGGGCAATCTGCAAAACGATCGTGGCCGATGACCCGAATCCGAAAATGCCGAGCTTGCCGCCGGGACGGAGATCGCATCGCTTCAACGCGCGATATCCGATGATGCCGGCGCAGAGCAGGGGGGACGCCGAGATGTCGTCATAGGCGGACGGCAGTTCATACGCGAAGTCCTCCGGGACAACTGCATATTCGGCAAATCCGCCGTTGGCGTGGAAGCCGGTGTATTGCGAATACGGGCAGAGATTCTCGCGCTCGGTCCGGCAGAACCTGCAACTGCCGCACGTATGCCGCAGCCACGCGGCGCCGACGCGCATCCCCAGCTTGAGGCGCTGGCATCCCGATCCGAGGCGGTCAACGATTCCCACGATTTGATGACCGGGAACAATAGGCAGGCTCGGCGGATGTATATCGCCTTCGACGATATGCAGATCGGTGCGGCAGACCGCGCAGCAGCGCACCGCCAATCGCACTTCGCCGGGGCCGGGAGACGGATCGGGCAATTCGATCAGCGCCAGCGGCGAACTTTCGATGGGCGCTGGCTGAGTGAGTGACATCGCCTTCATCGGTTTTTGAGCTTAGCCGGATCACGGGGAGATGGGAACCTGATATTTCCGGCGTCCGCCGCGGTTCGATTGAAACGTGGCCCCGCGCGGATGAGAACGGTAAATCGATAGAACTACGGCGCTGCCGGCCCGCCGGGGGATTGCGCGTTCCGGGTTACGCGCTTTTGCGCTGCGGATGACGGCCGTTGGTCCGCCCCGATTTATTCGCCGACAGGGAACGCCGCAGGGCGTCCATCAGATTAATCGTCGCCGGAATCGGGTCGTCATCGTGATCGTCCGCCGTCGCGACCGTTTTTTTGCCGCGCTTCTTTTGTTCGATCAGATGTTCGACTTGTTCCCGGTACTCGTCCTTGAATTTCGCCAGATCCAATGGGTCCGTCATCGCGTCGATCAATTGGGTTGCCACTTGCAACTCTCTTGACGACGTTTTCACACGGGCCAGCGAATGCGGCAGCACATCATCGAGCGAGAGAACCTCGTCGGCAAAGTGCATCGTGTGCAGAACCAGGCCCCCGGCCATCGGGCGCAGCACGGCCAGGTACTGCCGGCCGCGCATCACAAAGCGGGCCAGCCCGACCTGTTTGCTCTCTTTGATCGCTTCGAACAGAAGCTTAAACGGCTTTTCGCTTCCATCGGCGGGCAAGACGAAATAAGGGCGGTCCAGATAGATCGGGTCGATCTCCTGAAGCTTGACGAATTGCTCGATCGCGATCGATCGGCCCTTTTCGGGCTTGAGGGATGCCAGCTCTTTGTCGTCCATGATCGCATATTCATTTTTGCCGACTTCGATGCCGCGAACGGTGTCGTTGAAGTCGAATTCTTCGCCGGTTTCGGGGCAGTAGAGCTTACGCCGCAGGCGGCAGGAGCCGTCCTTGGACAGAAGATGGAACGACACGGTTTTTTCCCGAACTGCGCTTTGAAGTTGTACGGGGATATTCACCAGGCCGAAATTAATCGAGCCTTGCCAGATGGGCCGGGGCATGTTGGATTACCTCACGCGGCGGATTTTCGGGCGACGAGCTTGCGAAGATCGACGCGCGATCGCTGGAAATCCCGCCACGGATCCAACTGCCGCCGATCCAGATATCGGCTCGCCGTTTCCACCGTGAAATGATCGGCCGTCTTCAGTTTCCCGAGCTCCTCCCATGAGATCGGCATGGCAATCGCGGCGCCGGGGCGCGCGCGGGTTGAATAAGGTGCAACAGCCGTGGCACTGCGGCCGTTGCGGTTGTAATCGATGTAAATCTTCCCGCCGCGCAGGTCCTTACGCATGTTTGCAACGAATAGATCGGATTTCTGCGCCAGCGATTCGGCAATCGTCTTGCAGAATTGCTTGGCGGAATCCCACTCGACGTTTGGCTGGATGGGCACGGTCACGTGCAATCCTTTGCCGCCCGAGGTCTTTAGGAAAGTGGCCAGGCCTAGCGAAGTCAGCGTCCGATTGAGCACAACGGCGCCTTCCACGACGCGCCTCCACGGAACGTCCGGGCCCGGATCGAGATCAAAGACAAGCTGATCCGGCCGGTCCACGTTTTCATTCCGGCAATTCCACGTGTGAATCTCCAACACGCCGATCTGGACCAATGAAATAATTCCGGCCAGATCCCGAACCGTGATTTGAAAATCCCTCGTCTTTCCTTCGCCGACATTCACCTTGCCCACGGCCGGCGGCAGAGTGCTTGACCAGTTTCGCTGGAAGAAGCATTTGGACGAAACTCCCGCCGGGCATCGCGCCAGGGCCAGCGGCCGATCAATCACATGAGGCAGCATCCACCGCTGAACGTCGGAATAATATTGTGCCAGATCATGCTTGGTGATGCCGGCGTCAGAATAAAAAATCTTATCGGGATGACTCAGGATCACGCCGGCGATTGACTGGTTGCCCGCTTTCGAATGAGGGCCTGCCTGCTGGCGACGGCCCGGCGTTATTTTGCGGCGACTGGGGGCATGCATAAGCTGCACCTTTTCCGCTTTCACCGGCAACTCGCGCACGATTTGCGACGCCGGTTTATCAGAACGAAACGCAACGAAGACGGGATGCCGCAGCAACCCGCCGCGCGTCCAGCCGGTGAATCTCACCTCGGCCACCAGCGTTGGCTTCACCCAATGGGCGTTGTGCCGCTCCCGCGCCGGCGGCGGCGAAGCGGTCGGCGGCTCATTCTGCTTCAGCTTGCGAAGCTGCTCCAGCGTTTGGATCAGCATTCGCTCATCGAATCCCGCGCCGACCCGGCCGGCGTAGATTAGTTCCTTGTTCGCTCCGTGGTATCCCAGCAACAGCGAACCGAATCCGCTGCGCGCTCCCCGCGGCTCGGTGTAGCCGATGACCACAAATTCCTGCCGTTGGCTGCACTTGCTCTTCAGCCAGGTCTTATCACGGCGCGAGACATACGGCGCATCGCTTCGTTTGGAAACCACGCCTTCCAGCGCCATGCCGCACGCTTTTTTTATCATCGCACTTCCGTTGCCCAGCACGTGGGCGCTATAGTTGATGTGCGGCTCGAGCCCGCTTTTCCGCAGAAGATCCTCCAATTGCTTTTTGCGATCGATGAGCGGTATTCCCCGAAGATCAAACCCGTTGCAGTAGATCAGATCGAACGCGAAGTAGACCGGATGGGCCTGGGTTTCATGTTTGAGCATTGACTGAAGCGCCTGAAAATCGCTTCGGCCCTGTTTGTCCAACACCACGATTTCGCCGTCGAGAATGGCGGAGTCAACCTTCAACCGCTGCAACACCCTGGCAATGCCGGTGAATTTGGCGGTCCAATCGTTTCCATTACGCGTGATGAGTTGAACCTGCCCGGATTTCACGCGTGCCAGAATGCGATATCCGTCGAATTTGATTTCGTGCAGCCACTGTTCTCCTTCTGGAGGAGCCTCGGCCAGCACTGCCAACTGCGGGGATAGTTTTCCGGGCCACGCCGATTTGACCGCGCCGGCAATCTGGCCGTTTTTTTTCGCACCGCCGTTCCAGACGTCATCGCGGGCGCCGCCGATCTGCTTGAGTGATCGGGCTGTCTTCACGCTCTGAGGCGCATCAACAAGGATGTCGCCGCGGGTCTGGGCATATTTGTCCTTCAACTTCATCAACAGCCAGTTCTTCCCGCCGTCGCCCGCTTTTCCGCCCATACGCACCAGGCTCCATTCGCCGTGCAGCTTCTTCCCATTCAGAACAAAATGTAGCTTCCCGTCTTTAAGCCCCTGGGCCGGATCATGCAGCGGCCGCCAAGTCCCCTCGTCCCACAGAAGCACGGTCCCGCCGCCGTACTGTCCCTTGGGAATCACGCCTTCGAAGCCTCCGTAATCGAGCGGGTGATCCTCCACCTGCACCGCCAGCACCTTTCGCCCTGGGTCAAGCGATGGGCCCTTCGGCACCGCCCAGCTCTTCAATACTCCGTCAAACTCCAATCGAAAATCGTAATGCAGCCGAGAGGCATCGTGCTTCTGGACAGCGTAGCGCAGCGCCGGGCCGGTCTTCCGGTCGGCCCGGCCGAGTGGCTCGGGGGTTTGACTGAAGTTCCGCTTTTTACGGTACTTAACGAGGCTCATTTAACAAACAAGGACACAAGCCATTAGCCGCGTCCTTGCCTCAAGCGTTCAGAAGATTTCTGACGAACTCAATCCTATTTTCGGACCCGTTTTGTGACAACGGACTAAATGCGTGGCCAAACGCTCAGTCCGCTCCCTCCACGCTCCAACTTGACCACGCGCCAAAACAGGCAGAAAATACCTTGTCCGTGTTGCGATATCCCGCCATTTTTTTGATCGGCGTATTCTTCACCCTGGGTCCGGCGCCCTTCGAGCGCCTGCATCTGGCCGAGGCCAACCAGTCGTGGAGTCGCGCCGAAGCGGCGATGATCGCTGGATCGCATTCCCCGCTGAAGCGGCTGCCGGTTCGGCCTCCAGTTCATGATCCATCCACCTGCGTGATCTGCGCGATCCTGCACGCTCCCGTGGCGATGCAGCAAGTGCCGCCGATAGCACTGGGTCCGACGGCGCGTCTCGGATCCTTGCCGATCGAATCGCCTAACGAATTCCACTTCATTTACATCGCCGCCGAACAATGCCGCGGTCCTCCGGCGGTTTGAGCCTTCCTGAGTTTCTTTCATTCATTATTTACCGCCGCGCACCGGTTTGACCGGGCATCGCGGCATTCAGGAGCTTTGTATGGGACTGCTTATTCACAAGCTGAAGAAAACCTACGTCGGTCCGGACGGCAGCAGCGTTCCGGTGATCGACATTCCCGAGCTGTATCTCGCCGACGGCGAGCAGGTCGCCCTCATCGGCACCAGCGGCTCGGGCAAGACAACTCTGCTGCACATGATCGCCGGAATTCTTGTCGCCGACAGCGGCAACGTCGTGTTTGGTTTTGATCCGAACAAACCCGATGCCGACGGCTCGGTCGATTTGATGTTGCTTTCCGAGCCGCAGCGCGATGAATTCCGCGGTCGGAACATTGGGTACATCTTCCAGACACACCACCTTCTGCCCGGATTCACCGCGCTGGAAAACGTGCTGCTGGGGATGAGCTTCACCGGCCGAGCCCACGACCGCAAATGGGGCGAGCATCTTCTGGTGCAGGTGGGGCTGGGCGATCGCCTGAATTACCGGCCGGCAAAATTGTCGGTCGGCCAGCAGCAGCGCGTCGCCGTCGCCCGTGCTTTGGCGAATCGTCCGAAGCTGGTATTGGCGGATGAGCCCACCGGAGCGCTCGATACCGCCAATGCCCAGCAGGTTCTGGAACTGATCCGAAGGCTTTGTTCCGAGATCGGCTCATCGCTTCTGCTGGTGAGTCACGACCTGGACATCGCCCGCCAATTACCGCGGGTGCTCACGCTTTCAGAGATCAATCACACCCAAGTACACGGCGCCGCCGTGGGAGTTTAGGGGCAACCACCATGAATTACTTTCAACTCGTCTTCAAACAAATGCGCCAGCGGGCGTTGTCCACCTGGCTCACAACGCTTTCGGTCATGCTCGGCGTCGGCCTTGCTGTCGCGATTATGGTCCTCGGCCGCGAGAGCGAATCGCTCTTCGGCCAGAACGACTACGGTTACGACTGCATCATCGGAAAGAAAGGCTCGAAGCTGCAACTGGTGTTGAACACCATCTACCATCTGGATGTCAGCCCCGGCAACATTCCATACTCAGAATATATCAGTCTGCTCAAGCCGCCGGCGGGCGTGCCGGTGCTTCCCGATAACTATTACAAGTACGTGAAGATCGCCGAGCCGATGGTCGTCGGCGATACGCTCAACGGGCTGTACCGGATCGTCGGTATGAACCCGAGTTTTTTTGGATACGACGACCATGGCAATCCGTTGCCGCCCGATGATGTCATGGACTATCGGCCGGGAGAGAAGCTGCACATGGCCGAGGGGCACGTCTTTGCCTTCAACAAATTTGAATCGATCGTCGGAAGCGATATTCCCCGGCTGACAGGTAAGACCATCGGTTCCGACTTCCAGGCCACGCATGGCCTGGCGGTGCCGGGCAGGCCGCCGGATATCCACATGCAGCATTGGACGGTCGTCGGCGTCCTTGCCCCGACGCACACGGCCATCGATCGGTGCGTCTTCATTCCCCTTCGCAGCTTTTACACCATTGCCGAGCACGGGGCCGGCCTGGTCGCCCAGGCCAAGCTGCGCGAAGGCCAAGCCCCCGATACCATTGATCCGGACGCCGACTCGGATCATCCCCATCTACCCGACGCCAACGGCATCGAGCATTTCAGCAACTACGATTTCAATACCAAGGACGGCACCATCAAGCTCAAACTGTCCCCCGAAATTTGGGCCGTCTCAGCCATTCTGGTCCAATCCCGCGGCGGCGTGACCCAACAGGCGTTGGCATACGACCTGAACAACAGCACCGACGTCATGGCCGTCAATCCCGCCTCCGTCATGCGGGATTTCTTCAACACGTTCTTGAGCCCGACGCGAATGCTGTTGTTGCTGATCTGCTCGCTGGTGACGATCGTCGCCGCCGTGGGCATCCTGGTCAGCATCTACAATTCCGTCTCGGCCCGGCTGAAGGAAATCGCCATCCTGCGAGCTTTGGGCGCGACCCGAAAAACCGTCCTGACCCTGATCTGCATCGAAGCCGGACTCATTGCCCTGTTCGGATCGATTCTGGGCGTGGCGCTTGGCCACGGCGTCAACGCGCTCGGCGCGTGGTACATGCTCCATAATTTCGGCGAGAACATTACTTATGGCGCATCGGAACTGCTGTATGAAGGATTGTACGTGATTGCCGTGATCGTGCTGGCGATCATCGCCGGGCTTGTCCCGGCCATGAAGGCGTATCGCACCTCGGTCGCGACCAATCTCGTCGCCACCTGATGACACGCACGCTGGCTCAAAATCGCTGGAAGAAACCGTGGTGGCGCCGGGTCACCTGGCGCGGCCTTATGCTCGTCGCCACCGCGGTTTTTCTCTTCGCTTATCCGACCTATGTCTATACGTGGAACCTCATCACCGGCGGAATCACGCGCCAGGGCGACCTGCTCAAGGTCGATCTGCAGGCCATGAGCGGCTTCGAAATGGACCAGGATGCCGGTACGAACGATGACATCCCCCAGCGATATCGCCAGCTCAACGGAAAGCGTGTTCTCCTGACCGGCCAGATGTACGAGCCCTACGTCGCCAACGGCAAAATCCACAATTTCACGCTCGTTTATTCCATCACGAATTGCTGCTTCAACGGCCCTCCGAAGGTGCAGCACTTCATTCAGGCGACGGTTCTCCCCGGTCGCATCGTCGAATATTCCAGCGATCTCGTCGACGTGATCGGCACGCTCCACGTCGGCGTTCGCTCCGGCGAAGGACACGTGCAGAGCGTGTACCGGATTGACGTGGAAAAAGTGAAGCGGGATTGATGAGAAATCCGAAACCAGAAATCCGAATGACGGATCAAATCATCAAATCCGAATGGCTCAATGACGAACCGGCCTTGCTTTGAATTTCTGGTTTGGGGCGTGATTCGTCAGTCAGATTTCTGATTTCGGATTTTCTTTTCACATCCCCGGCTGCACATCCGTCTGGGGCGGCTCGATGTTGATCGTCCGCTGCTGGCCGTCCAATTCCGTCACTTCCAGCACGACGGGATCGTTCGGCCGTTCCTTGCGGAACTCAAGGTAATCCTTCTTGAACTCGTCGAGATTATTCACCGCCTTGCCGTTCATCTGGGTGATCAGATCGTTTATTTCCAGCCGGGCCGCCTGCGCCGCCGCCTGCGGACGCAGCAGCGCCACCACCACGCCGCCGGTTCCCATGCTGATCTTGCGGCGATACGTGTCAACGAACGTTACTTCGCGGGCCACAAATCCCAGGTCTTTCGCATAAAAACGCTTGGCCTCGTGCGGCTCCTTCGGACGCGCTTCCAGCGTCAGCACCACCTGCTTGGGAACGTCTCCCTTGGCCCGAATCACCGAAAACGTCACCTTGTCTCCTACGTTCATTCGCTGAATCTGCCGCGTCACGATCTCCGGCAACTCGTCCGGCAAATCACCCCGCTCGATCGGCTTGCCGTTGATCTGCGTAATCACATCCAGCTTATTCAGCCCGGCCTTGGACGCGGGCGAATCCGGCACCACGTCGCCCACCTGCACCGCCGGCACGTTTTCCAATCCGAAATATTCCGCATCTTCCTTCTCCAGACCTTTCATCTCGCAGCCAATCCATGGAAGCACGATTGGCTTGTCCGGCGACGGCGGGTTTTGAATGCTCGGTAGAAAATCACTTGCCGGTATGAACAACCGCGGCGCGGCATTCACCATCGGGAGATCGTCCGGATTTTCAGGATTGTCCAGCAAAGACTCCGCCAGGCTGCGCGCGTGGACGTATCCGATCGCCTGCCCCTTGGCGTTCAGCACGATCGCCCCCACTCCCGCCAATTGGCCACCCACCAGCATCTGCGGAACCGGCCCGCGCAAGCGCGTGGACATGAACGCCGTCGTCACCAGCGCTTTATACCCCGCTCCCTTGGGCAAAATTCCCACGGAATAGAGCGGATCGCCAATTTGCGGCGACGCATCCACGAATTGAATCGCCTTCCATTTCTGCGGCGAATCCGCCCGGACGAACGCCAGACTCGACCGCTCGTCGCGGCCCTGCAGCGTCGCATCAACCTCCGTATCGTCTCCGGTCTCGCTGGGCACGACGATCTTGAATCGGTGCATCTGATCGTCCGGCACGATCGCCGGCGTCACAATGCCGATGGGGATCACCACCAACCCGTCGCCGTTGATGATCACTCCCGCTGCCGACAATTCCTGCGAGCCCAGTTCGCTGGCCCAGGTATATTTGACGGCAACCAGCGATGGCTTGACGAGTTCGCACATATGCCGAATCGTCGCCGCGTCGTCCCCCATCGCCGCCGCGCTCGATAGCGACAGCAAAATCGCAACCCATCCGATCAGTCGATTGATTCTTTTCATGCGGCTCCTAATCGCTCGGCTCGCTGGCCGGCGCGTACTCCTTGACTTTCAAAATCGACGTAAAAACTTCCCGATCCCGTTCCACTTCCAGCTCCACCCGATCCAGCTTCTGCGCCAGGGTCTTGTCGTACAACGCCTGGAACTGGGCCATGCCCTTCACCGGGGTATTATTCACCGAAAGAATCACATCGCCGGGCTGAAGATGCGCCCGTTCCACCGGCTCGCCGTCGGACATGCTCGTGATCCACACGCCCGCCACCTGGTCGAGCTGATTGGCGATCGCATAGGGGCGCGTGACCTCGCGCAGCGAAGCGCCCCATTGCGTGAACCCGCGCTCTTCGCCGAGGTATCCTTCCAGCAGCGTTGTCTTGGCCGTGAGCGTCAGATTATTTTTGCCCCGCTTGATGGTCAATTGCACGTCGCTGCCGATCGGCAGCGCTGCCAGCCGTCGCCGCACCGCCGCCAATTCTTCTGGAAACCGCACGTTCGTCGGCTCGCCGTTGACCGCCAGTAAAATATCCTGCGCCTTTCCCCCCGCATCGGCGTAGGGACCGATCCGGTCCACGCTGTTGATCAGCACGCCCTTATTGATGTCGATGTCGTAAAACGATTCCAACTGGTGCATCGGCATCAGATCGAAACCCAGGTCGCTGCGATCCATGTGGCCCTTCACGCCGGGAGCCGCGGTCCGTAAAATCGCCGCGATCACCGGTTTGGCCGTGTCGATCGGAATCGCAAAATTCAGGTTCTGACCGCCCCCGCGCGTGTTGATGCCGACCACCTTCGCGTTGATATCCACCAGCGGACCCCCGCTGTTGCCGGGGTTGATCGGCACATCCATCTGAATCCAGTTGGAGAAATCGCCGGTTTCGTACCCCTCGATGTCCATCCGCTGTTGAACGTCGTAAAACGTTCGGTCGGTGTTGGAGACGCTGCCGCGCGTGACTGTCCGCGCCAGCCCGAATGGCGTGCCGAACGCCATCACATCCTGTCCCACCACCAATTTCGCGCTGTCGCCCAGTTGCGCGGAACTGAACCCGATCTTCTGCCGCCGCACCTCATCCATATCCATCTGAATGACCGCCAAGTCCGTCCAATGGTCGTCGCCGATCAGCCTGGCCGGCACGCGCTCCTTATTCGCCAGGGTGACGTAGATTTCGATCGCCCGGCCGGCAACGTGATAATTCGTCAGAATCCTTCCTTGCTGGTCGATGATCACACCCGACCCGTTGCCCCGGATCAGGCTCTGCCTCCCATCCTTGTAGATCGCCTGGGCGACATCCACGCGGACGACGGCGGGGGAAATCGCCGCCGTGACCGCTTCCACGCGCCGCGGCGTTGCCATTGGATAGGGTTCCGCCTGGCAGCCCGCCATCAGCAGCACACTTACGCAGGCGATCATTCTTAAAACCATGTAATTCATCAACAGGGTGTGGATAACATGCGCGAAGCCTGTCGATGCCGCAACCCCGGCGCGGCAGATTTCTTGTTCGCCGCTAAATTCACCAACCATGGGATTCTCATCCGGCTCTATTTCCATGCGTCGTTTTGCCGTCGTCGGCGATCAGCCAAAGTCCATCGAACAATCTCTCCTGGACACTTTGTCCGAGTACGCCCTGGTTCCCACCGACGACGGCGTCCCACCCGAGGTCGAATACGGCTGGTGCGGTGGCCGGCATATTCTCGACAACCGCTTCGATTTCGAGCGTAACGTCTTCAACGACGCGGTTTCGTTTGCCTTGCGGGTGGATACCAGCCGGGTTCCCGCCGAATTGCGGCAAGCTTACAAAATGATGGAAGAAGACGCGGTCGCCGCATCGAATCCCTCCGGATTCATCAGCCGCAAACAAAAATCCGCGGTAAAGGAAACACTCGCCCGCAAGCTCGACGGCGAATTGCGCAGCGGCAAATTCCGCCGCAGCCGATTAACGCCCATTCTCTGGGATTTTCCCACCGCCACCATCTATTCCCCCGCTTCAGGCCCGACCGCCGAGAAATTGATGGAGCTTTTCCAGCGGTCCGTCGGTCTGGAATTGCACCCGCTGTCCGCCGGCTCCATCGGGCTGAAAAAACTGGAATCCCGCGCCCATCGCCGGGATTACGAGGATTTACGTCCCACCCGTTTCGTCCTCGGCGACGGCGGTGAAGGCCAATATCCCGAATATCCCTGGACCGCCAAGGGCCCCCAGCCGAAAGATTTCCTCGGCAACGAATTCCTGCTTTGGCTCTGGCACGAAGCCGACCAACGCGACGGAACGATCGAAACCGACTCCGGCGACGCTGCCATCTTCATCGACAAGCTGCTGGATTTAGACTGCGCCTACGGCATCACCGGCCGCGACAGCCTGCATGGCGACGGCGCATCGCGCATGCCCGAAGCCAGGGATGCCCTCCGAACCGGCAAATTGCCCAGAAAAGCGGGACTGATTCTCGATTTTTCGAATCAGCAATTCAATTTCACGTTCAACGCCGAGAGTTTTTCGGTCACTTCCGCGAAATTGCCGAACGTAGAGGAAGCCGACACCCCGCGCACGTTGTTCGAGGAGCGCGTGGCCCTGATGCGCGACCTATGGAAGGGAATTGATTCCCTCTTCGCGGCATTTCTAAAGCGCCGCTGTTCCACGGCTTGGGAGTCCCAGACCACGGCGATTCGCAAATGGATTTTGCAAAGCCCCAAACCCGTCGCCGCGGTCGCCTAAAGCCCAAGTCGCCGCCGTGGGGGCGCCGCCGTGGGGCCTTTCCCCGCCGCCCGCTTGGTGTTAGGTTACCGTTCAGGTCGCACAAGAACGGAGTCGCATGCTCTCGGTGGCCGTTATCGTTGGCTTGGTGATTGGAATCGCCGTTGGCGTCCCGCTAGCCCTTTCACTGGCGTCCCGTCGCTCCCAAGTGGCCTTGGCCCTTGCCGAACAGCGTCTATCCGACCTGACCCAGCAATTGTCAGCCGAGAAATCCCAAACCCAATCACTTCGCGACTCCCTCGCCCAAAGCGAGCGTGACCTCGCCGCTGCCCGCACTCAGTTCGCCGCCGCTCAGCAGAATCTTCTCGAACAGCGCGATCTTCTCGGCCAAGCTCAGGTGCAATTGCGCCACGCCTTCGCCAGCGCATCCGCCGAAGTGCTCGCCCGCAACAACGAAACGTTTCTTCAATTAGCCAAGGAGCGTTTCGCGACGCTCTCCGCCGAGGCGGCCGGTTCGCTCGACCAGCGAAAGGAGCAAATCGACGCTCTGCTCAAACCCATGCGCGAACTCATGGACCAGTACCAACTTCGCGTCGGCGAGATCGAAAAATCCCGCGTCGAATCCTACAGCATGTTGCGCGAGCAGCTCGGCACCCTTGCCGAAGCTCAGCGAACGCTCAACACCCAGACCTCGCAACTCGTGACGGCCCTGTCGCGCCCGACCGTCCGCGGCCAATGGGGCGAAATCTCCCTCCGCCGGCTCGTCGAACTCGCCGGACTTTCCGCCAAATGCGATTTCGTCGAGCAGGAAATCATCGACGCAGAGCAGGGCCGGCTCCGGCCGGACATGGTCGTCCACCTTCCCCGTGATCGTGACGTGGTGATCGATTGCAAGACCTGCCTCGACGCATTCCTCGACGCGGCCGCCGCCGTCGATGAAGACACGCGCAAAACGCACCTTCAGCGCCACGCCCAGCAGGTCCGCAGCCGCGCTCGCGAGTTGTCCGCCAAGAGCTATTGGTCCCAGTTTTCTCGCTCGCCGGAGTATGTCATCATGTTTCTTCCCGGCGAAGCATTTTTATACGCCGCCGTCGATCAGGATGGATCGCTCGTCGAAGATTGCATCAAGAATCACGTCCTCATCGCCACGCCCACGACGCTGATCGCGCTGCTCAAGACCATCGAATTCGGCTGGCGGCAAGAGCAGATCGCCGAAAACGCCGAGCAAATCCGCGCCCTCGGCATCGACCTGTACGAACGCATCGGTACGGTCCTGACGCACATCGCCAAGCTCGGCGGAAGTCTGAACATGGCGGTGACGAATTACAATTCGGTTCTCGGCTCCCTGGAATCCCGCGTGATGCCGACATCCCGCAAAATGGCCGAGTTGGGCGCACGCACCGACAAGGAATTGCCCCAACTCGATCTGATCGAGCGATTGCCGCGCGAAGTAAGCGCGCCTTAGTAACGCGGCCTGCCGACTTCAGTCGGCAGGTCCTATGGATCGCATTGAAACAATTCCCATGGCCTCACCGCTCGACTTACCCGTCACCCTCAAAGACATCCTCGCCGCCCACGAGCGCATCAAGGATGCGATCTACCGCAGTCCCTGCCCGTATTCCCTTCAATTGAGCCGACTCTGCGGCTGCCGAGTTTTCTGTAAACTCGATCACCTTCAAATCACCGGCAGCTTCAAGGAACGCGGCGCCCGCAACAAGCTGATGCTCCTCAATGCCGAGCAGCGCAAACTCGGCGTCGTGGCCGCGTCGGCCGGAAATCACGCCCTCGGCCTCGCCTATCACGCGCAACTGCTTGAGATTCCCGCCACCATGGTCATGCCGAAATGGGCCCCCTTGGTCAAGGTCTCCAATTGCCGGGGATTCGGTGCTACCGTCGTTCTCCACGGCGAATGTTATGAAGACGCAAAGACCCTGGCCCAACACCTTGCAGAGGAAAGAAAGCTGACGTACATCCCCGGCTTTGACGATCGCGACATCATCGCCGGCCAGGGAACCATGGGCCTGGAAATCCTGCAGGATGTCCCCGACGTTGACGCGGTGATCGTCCCCATCGGCGGCGGGGGGGTCATTTCCGGCATTGCCGTTGCCGTCAAATCGCTCAAGCCCGATGTGCGCGTCATCGGCGTTGAGCCCGCCTACGCTCCGACAATGCACGAATCCCTTCGTCGCGGCCAACTCGTCCGCATCGACACTCAGCCGACGCTGGCCGACGGACTGGCCGTCGCCGAGGGCGGGAAGCTTTGCTTCCAGATCATTCAAAAATTGGTCGATCGCGTGATGCTGGTGGATGAGGGCCAGATCGCCCTGTCGGTCCTTCGCCTTTTGGAATTGGAAAAGACCGTCGTCGAAGGCGCCGGCGCCGTACCCCTCGCGGCGGCGATGGACAAATCCATGGGCCTGGCCGGCAAGAACGTGGTCCTGGCCCTCTGCGGCGGCAACATTGATGTGACCACGATCGCCCGCGTCATCGATCGTGGCCTCGCCGCCGACGGCCGTTTTTGCCGCGTATTCGCCCGCCTCCTCGATCGGCCCGGCGCCCTGGCCAACCTGGCCGCGGTCCTCGCCTCCACCGGCGCCAACATTCAGGAAGTCTCCCACGACCGCCACGTCGGTCCCGCCGACGTTGCCCGAGTCGTGGTTGTCTGCTCCCTGGAAACGCGCGACGCCGATCACATTGCCGAAATCCGCAAAACGCTGCAGAATCACAGCATCGACGCCACGGTGGAATGAGGCAACATTTGAAATCCGAAGGTCCCAACCAACCCATTTAGCCCCCGGTGATTCACCGGGGGCCAATTGTTTGTCAGTCGATTTTCGGATCTACAAATGCACCCGCCGCGTATACACCCACCACTCGATCATCAGCAGCGGAATCGCCGCCGCCACCAGCCACCACCACACCTCCATCCGTGTTTTGGCCGATGCTGCCGCCGTCGCGTGGCCGCCGGAGCCGGGGGCGACGCTCGCCGGCAACAGATTGCTCTCGGTCGGGTCCAACAGGCTCACCGCGATATTCTCATACTGCGGAATCGGCGGGTTCGTCTGATATAGCCCAACCTTGTTCAGCGCCGGCAACACAAAATCCCCGGCCGGCGGCACGGTCGCTTTCATCGGTCCCATCGGGCCGGTAATCGTCACGCTGTCCGGCACGGGGCTGAGCTTCTGCAAATTGAATCGCGGAATCCGCAGCGTCACGCCGGGCTCGTACGATGGACGCATCTCCATATCCGTTCCCAACGCCATGAATTGCAGCGTCTGATACAAAAACACCGGGAACGTCGGCTGCAACGGCCAACTGCTGTTGATGATGTCGAACGGCACGATCAGGTGAAACGCCCGGTTTTCCCGATGCAAAACAACCAGCGGACAATTCGTGCCCTCCACCAAAACCTGCGAATTGAGCGTCGGCAAAACCTTGAACGCGTGGGCGGCATACAGCTTGCCGAGATTCAGATGCCGCAGGATCGGATGATCCCGATCCCAATCCAGAACCCAGTTGTCATCCATGATCACGCGCCGCCCGGCCGAATCCAGCGCCGGCTTGATTTCCAACCCCGGCGGGACACATCCGAAATAAATCGCCGCGCCGCTTTTGGGGACCTCGTCGGGACGCAGGTCGTCGTCGCGATCAAACACGATCACGTCGTACGGCTTGGGCAGCTTTTTCCCGCCGCCCTCGGCCTGCGCGAGTTCGTGATATTGCTGCGGAAACATTTTGTCGAAGACCTGCAGCCGCTGGCTTCGCAGGCCCTGTTCGAGGAACCAGTTGCCATCGGTGACCAGGAGAACCGAAAGGATTTTCGGCGGCGGGACGACGACGCTGGCCGAATCATCCGCCGCCAGGTGATCGTTATCCCGGTTCATCTGCTCGACGGTCACAACGGCCGAGGTCGTGAGTTCCAGCATCGGAAATTCAATGCCGTCGCGCTGTTGGAATCCGTCGGCGATCGCCTGTCTGCGCTGATCGTCGGTGAATCGTTCCGGCAGGAGGTTGACCTTGCCGCTGCTGCGCACCCGGCCATCGACCCGAAGCTGAACCTGCACATCCGTCACCGGATCGGGGCCGAAATTCGCCAGGCGGGCGAAAACCTGCACTTGCGTCGGCTCCTGGTAATCGCGCCGAGCGTTCAGCGCGACAATAGCGATGTTCCCCGCCGTCGCGGTGCCGACCTGCTCGTAGTGCAGGTTTCCCTGCACGCTGACCTTGTCGCCGTCCAGGATTCGTCCATCGGAAAAAAGATAAACATCCGGCGCCCGGCGATATGCCTGCGAATCGCCGGCCGTAAACGCCGCCTGCGCGTCGGCAAGCTGATACGCCGCTTCCAGTTTTGTCCGGCGATCGGTGGGCTGGATCGAATCGATCACATTTCGCAGCAGCCTGACGTCGGTCGTAAACGGCGCGAGCGTCTCCGCCGAGTCGTCAAACGCGATGACCATGGCAGCGCCATTGCGGCCCAGCGTCCCGACAAGGTCGTCCGCCCGCCGCTTGGCCACATCCAGCCGCGTCTTGCCGCCGGGCATATCGTCGGCAGACATCGACGCCGAGCGGTCGATCAGGATAATCGTCCGCGGCCCGGCCCCCGGCGTGTAATTCAAAATCGGACGCGCCAACGCCAGCAGCAGGGCGGCCAATAGCAACAGTTGAAGCAGCAGCAGCAGATTTTTCCGCAGTCGCTGAAACGGCGCGTTCACCTGCAAATCCTGAACCGCCTTTCGCCACAGCAGCGTGGAGGGGACCGGCATCTCGCGGCGGCGAAGCTTGAGAAAATACAGCGCGAGCAGGGCTGGAATAAAGATAGCCGCCGCTGCCGCCGCCGCCCATCCGTTCAGAAAATGCGGAAACCAGGCCATGGGTTAAATTCGAAATTCGAAATTCGAATGACGAATCAAATTCGAAATTCGAATGTTAAATAAAATCACGTGGAACTCCTCCGGCGAATTGCGCCGAAGATCAGGTTTAACTCCTTGGCTTCTTTCCACAACTTCCGTGCTTCGTCCTTGGCGCCGGGTTCCGCGACCGCGATCATGCGAAGCCAGTATTTCGTTTCGTGCGACTCTTTCCTGCACAACCCGATCTTGTGACGAAAATCTTTGGGTGACTCGGCATCGTTGGCCTCGCAATAATTTGCTCCGATGCTCGTTCCCGCTCGAACTAGTTGGTTGATGAGTGGGACCGTCACTACGTTGACCGATATTTTCTTTGCAAGCTTGACCACCATCTCCCCGAACAAAGCGGTGCGCTCTTCAAGATCGAAGGTCTCTATCTTCGGATTTCGAATTTGATTCGTCATTCGAATTTCGGATTTCGAATTTCCGCTCTATCCCAGCAGCCCGCGCTCCCGCAGATAATTCAGCACCAGCGTATCAAACGGCACCGCCGTGCTGGTGAACAAGTACGTCCCGCCGCGCCGCCGGAGATAGTCCTTCAGGCTCAGGCAATACGCGTTCAAATTCTTCTTGTACTGCGCCAGCAGCGGCTGGGTGATCGACACCTCGGCCATGTCCTGGTCCTCGACATCCTTGAGCTTCAAATCCCCGGTCAGGTCCGGCTCGATCTCTTGCGGCGAAAGCACCTGCACGCAAAATAAATCGTATTTCCCACCGGCCACGTAGCGCAGTCCCTGCTCAAATCCTTCCTTGACGAAGAAATCGGAGAGAACGACGCACACGCCTTTCTGGCGATGCGTCAGCGCGAATCTCCGGCAGGCCTCCGCGAAATGGCTCGAGCCCGCCGGTTTGAGGTTGTTGACGAAGTCGATCATTTGCCCCACGCGCCGACGCCCGCGCAACGCTCCGGTCTCGGCGACGATCCCGGACGATATGGCCGCGATGTGAACGCGGTTGTAATTCACCAGCCCCACGTATCCCAACGCCGCCGCGACCTGCTTGATATAAAACGCCTTGTTCGGCGTGCCGTAATCGCAGCTTTTGCTCACATCGACCAGGATGAACAACGAAAGGTCTTCCTCCTCCAAAAAAAGCTTGAGGAACAGCCGATCGAGCCGGGCGTAGATGTTCCAATCGATAAAGCGCAGATCGTCGCCGATCGCGTAGTCGCGGTAATCGGCGAACTCCACGGATTGTCCCCGGCGTTTGGAACGCCGCTCGCCCTTGAGTTTCCCCGCCAAAAGCTTGCGTGAAATAATGTCGAGCTGATCCAGCCGGGCCATGAAGGACGGATCGAGGAGGCGCTTATTCGCTTCAGCAACTATCGTGGACATAAGTCTTTTCAATTCAGAGTTTTTCACCGCGGTGAATCATCTCCTCCCACCAACCAATTCGATTTCCATCGTCTTGATCGGCCTCGGTATTCCCAGCAACCTGGCGATCTGTTCGAACCCCGCCTGGTTTTTGTATCTCGCTATTTTCCGTTCCAACCCGGTCAGGCGGACTTTTTGCCAGGTCGGATCGGCCACGTGATGCGCCCGCACAAACGAGCGGGGCAGCGTGTAGAACTCGGGATCGGTCTCTCCGGTCGAACCGTTGTGCCGCCCGGCGAATCGGCCGATGTTGAGGAATGCCACGGTCAGAAAATCGAAAGCCGTCAACGTGTCCTCCCGAACCGGAAAGCCCCGGTCGCAGTCCGTTGCGTAACGGCTCTTGACCTGCACGAGCACCTGCGGCCGTTGTCCGCGCGACGGGCGATGTCTTGGATCGGGATGAACGCAGATCAAATCGTATCCCTCATTGTTGGGCGGAGCCCGGTAAGTCAGAATGTTTCGCCTCATTAAATAGCCCATGACAAGCGGTTCCGCACCGCCGGAAACAACAGGAAGTCTCAGCCAAGGCCGCGCAATAACGGGCATCGTTCCACCTCCTCAGGTCTGGGTCGATCGGAAACTACATGATTATACACCCGCGCCTGAGCGACCCGCCGACTTCGGCAGCTCCTATTTCCTTCCGACGCCGCTCGCCAATTCCTCCTCAATCGTATTCGGCGTCTCGGCAACGACTTTTTCCAGCACCATATCCGTGGTAATCCCCTCAGCTTCGCCCTCGAAATTCAGGATCAGGCGATGACGCATTGCGGGGATGGCGACATCCTTCACATCCTTGAAGCTCACGTGGAATCGGCCATCGAGCAAAGCCCGCACCTTGCTCGCCAGGGCGATGGCCTGCGCCGCCCGCGGGCTGGCTCCCACGCGCAAAAACTGGTTCGTCATCGGAACCGCAAAAATTCCCTGCGGATGCGTCGCCAGCACGATGCGGATGGCGTAATCCTGCACGTGCGGGGCCAGGATCACCCGCTTGACGAGTTGTTGATGCTGCAGAATTCTCGGCGTGTTCAGCACGGGCTTGATATCCGCTTGGTGGGCGGTGGTCGTGCGATTCAGAATCTCGCGCAGCTCATCGCGGCCGCTGTATTGCACCAGAAGTTTGAAGAAAAACCGATCGAGCTGCGCCTCGGGCAGCGGATACGTGCCTTCCTGCTCCAGCGGGTTTTGCGTGGCCATGACCAGGAACGGCTCTTCAAGCTTTCGAAGCTGCCCGCCGGCCGTCACCTGCTTTTCCTGCATCGCTTCCAGCAGCGCCGATTGCGTCTTCGGCGTCGCGCGATTGATCTCGTCGGCAAGAACGATCTGCGAGAAAATCGGCCCCGACATGAATTGGAACGCCCGATGGCCGTGCTCGTCCTCCATGATGACATTGGTCCCGATCACGTCCGCGGGCATCAGGTCAGGCGTAAACTGGATTCGGCTGAATTTCAGATCGAGCGCGCTCGCGAGCGCGCGGATAAGAGCCGTTTTACCCAACCCCGGCACGCCTTCGAGCAGCGCGTGACCGCCGACGAACAGGCACGTGAGCACGCCTTCGATGATCGGCTCGTGCCCGACGATGACCTTGGCTATCTCAGCCTGAACGGCCCGGTAGTCCTGGCGAAACTGTTCGCAAGCAGCCTGGATTTGCGGATCAACGCCGGGGACGGAAGGGGATGACATATCAGGTCCTTTGTGAAAACGCAGGAGAAGTTGAAATTCGAACCTCGAAATTCGAAATTCGAATGACGAAGCAGCCCTCGTTTCGAATTTCAGTCATTCGAATTTGAATCGAATTTCGAGTTTCGAACTTCGGATTTTTCATTGTTCTTGTTTCTGCTTAATCTTTTGCTGCGCCCGGCGCTTGGCTTCGAGCAACCCGCCGGTGTGCTCGCCAAGGCCGACCGCGCCTTTGGGCTCGACGTTCTTTTGGGCGGCGGGGATCGGCTTATCGACCGCGCCGCCGACAATCGCGGTGATATCTCCCGCGACGCCCGCGCCGGCCTCGAACTTGGCGCGCGGATCGGGCCGCGCCTGCATCGACGCCGGTCCCGGCGCGCCCTGGATATCGGCGGCACTTTTGAACTTTTGCTCAACGACTTCCTCGCGCACACGCTTGAGGCTGTCCAGCATCTGCGGGCTTTCCACTCTGCGATACGTGATCGTGAACTGACGCACATAATCCGCCACGGCCAGGGCCATCCGCTTGATTGCCGGCCAATCCCACGCAATCCGCCGCACCGCAACGTCCAGGATGATCAGCGCCAGCAGCCACGGTACGAGCAAATCCCAAATCGATTGCGGCGAATCGGTGATCGTCAGGCCATCGCGCGTGAACAGGTCCGCCGAGGATACATCGAACGGCTTGAGCAGCCGGCCGCCGGTGCGGTCGGCGATTTGCTTCAGCAGCGCATCGTTGCTTTGCAGGTCGCGCATCTCCGGCGAGCTGTTGACGGTCGTCCCCGCCAGGAGCGATCCGGTCTTGCCGTCCTGTCCGGCGTACGTCAGATAGCAGAGGTAACTGCCCTGCGCGCTGGCGTCGAAATCGGCCTCGTACGTTCCCGGCCCAGTCTGCAGCAGACGGATCGGATGCGGCGTCAGGTCGGCCCCGCCGGCGACCGTGCCGGCGATGTTCAGAAAGTTGTTGAACGCGTTGCCCTCTTTCTCCGCACGAACGACGATGTGGCCCTTGTCTCCATCGGTGGTCATTTCCGTTTCGAAATCCGACGAGAACGGCGAGCGCGACACGCCGCGCACCACCTGCGACCAGAATTTCTCGTACAGCCCGGTGTCGATCCAATTGGCGTCCCAGCGGTTGAACGCATCGCCCGTATAGACCGCCACCTTGCCCAGCCCGGCCTGCCAGCTCGCCAGCACCGGATCGTGCTTCGCCCCGGCGGTGATCGGAACTTCGATCAGCGGATTGTCCTTTCGGCCGGTCAGATCGTACCCATACAGCGGCGGCAGGGGGCCGGGCGTGATGCCCTTTACCAAATCGCTGCTCGTGGCCGCCAGACGCAAGGGGAAACCATGCGCATCTTCCTGAATGATGCTGCGCTTCACCACGGTCGCTTCCTTGATGAAAATCTGCGGCAGGGGCGTCAGGTTTCCCTCGAGCGGCCCGTATGATTTTCCGCCGGTCCTCTGCACCAATTCGCGAACCCCCGGAGCGATATTGCCCGCCTGATGGGGATAAATCGTGATTGCCGAAACGCTGATTTTGTGGTCGATCAGCCGTTGGATCAGCGCGTTATCCGGCATTAGCGGATCGTCATCGGTGATCAGCACGATATGCTTCGCCCGGGCATTGGACGCGATCAGGCCGGGCTGGCCGTTTGCGCCGTCCAGCGCCAGGCTGATCGAATCTTCAAAGCTGGGCATGTCGCCCAATTCCCAGTTCTTGATCGCGGCCAGCACTTTGCTTCCGTCCCCCTTGGCTTCAAGCGGCGCATCCCACCTGCAGCCAGGGCCGTTCGAAAATGCGTAGGTAATGACGCCCACCTCATCCTGCGACGACAGCGCTTCCATCGCCTTGATGGCACATTGCTCGCCCCAATAATTGCCGTCCGGCGCCTCGGCCGGGTCCATGATCAGCACCAGCGCGCCTTTGGGAATCTGGCGTTGGGCGGGAACCTCCATCGTCACCGGCAACTCCTTCTCCAGACGCGATCCTTCCCACCCGCCGGCCCCGAAAGTCTGCGGCCCCCCGATCATCACCAGTCCGCCGCCGGTGTCGTGAACGTACTGGGCGACCATCGTCTCCTGAAGATCGCTCAGGCCCCCCTCGCCCCGCGGCACGTTCGCCAGGATCACCGCGTCGTATCCCTGCAACTCGATCGGGTTGCTCGGAAACTGATCCGGCATGATCGACACGATGTTGATCTTCTCATCTCTCAACGCCTGCCGCAGAAACCTGGCCGAATCCACGGTATGGCTCGGATCGGTGTTGTCCACCAGCAGCACGCGTCCCTCGCCCTGGACATAGGTAAAACTGTCCGCGGATTTATTGTCGAGTTGTGTTGCCACCGGCGTCACCTCATTCCCGACCGAGGCCGTTACGCCGTTGATGTTGGCGATCGTCGCATGGAATTGGTGGACGCCGACGCTCTGCGCGGGAAGCCCAATGCGCTCGACGTTGGGTCCGGGCTTGAGCGTCACCTGTGTCGTCGTGTTGCCATCGCGCAGCGGGATCAGCTTGCCGTTGTCGGTCACGGACAAGTCGCCCTCCACGTTCTGCTGGTTTTTGTTGTCGATGTAAACGTCGATGCTGAACGGTTGTCCCTCCTGCCGGCGGGACGGGGCGATGAACTTGTCCATCATGACTTCATGCTCAACGTTGTAATGCAGCGGCATCACGTCGATGGGCACGTGCTGGCTGGATGCGGCCGCCAGCGCGGCGCTCAGATCGCCCGCCGTCGCGTTTCCGTCCCAGATCAGCAGCATCCGGTGCATCGAATTATTTCCCATCGACGCCAGGCCAAGCTGGATCGCCCCGGCCGCGTCCGTTCCGGTTCCGCGGTCGCGGATCGCGCGGGCCTCCAGCGACAACCTCGGGCTGGGGATCGCGTCGATGTAAGCATGTTCGTTGAAGCTGATTTCCCCCACCCGGTCGCCATCCCGCCGCGACGGGCTGTTCTCCCTTGTCGTTGCCGTCAGCAGGTAGTCGTCGACGGACGATTGAAGAAATTTCCCCGGGAAGTCCGTAACCAGTTCAGTCGATCGGCTGATGTCGCGCACGATCATCAGCTCGACATCCGTGTTCTTGCGCACCAGTTTGATGTCGCCCAGGATCAGAATAATCAGCAACAGAACCGCCAGCCGCAGGCCGATGGCCACCCATTTCCGCACCGGCCCCAGTCCGGCCAGGGAACGCATTCCCAGCAGAATGATGATGCCGCCGAGCCCGGCGAACAGACCCAGCGCCACCCACGGCGAGAACTGATCCAGCCGCAACGAGAAATAGGCAAGCGTGAGGGCGGAGCAGTTCATTCAAAGTTTCCAAATGCCGCTTGGAGGCCGGCCTGCCCAAGACAAAGCAAAACCCCCGCGAAGTGGGGGGCTAATGGGGCTCGTCCGTTAGCCCCCCGCTTCGCGGGGGTTTGATTGATCTGTGTGCATCTGATTTTCATCGGTGGCTAAAAATGCATTTCTCCATGTCTCGGTATCCCGGCGGTTGCACTTTGACCGCTATTGCCCGCTTTGATCCTGCATGGCACTGAAATAATCCTTTTCGGCCTGCTGGGCGTCGCGGGGGATGTGATCCTGGTCGATGTCGTCCGGTGCGTCTTTTTCCGCTGACGCGGCTACGTCCTTCAAACCCGCCGTCGATTTGCCCAGATCGATCCCCGCCTTGACGTATCGGCTCGCGAGAATTTTGCCCTGGTCGTTTTCCTTCGAGGGATCGTACTCCTGCTTGAACGTCGCCGGCGCCAGCGCGATGCCCATTCTCGCGCCGCCCTTGCCTGCCTTGGGGGTCCAGCCCGCATTGTTCCCGCCGGGTCGGCCGCTCATATTCGGATTCTGCCCGTTATTACCGCTATCGGCGCTTTGGCCGTCAGCATCGCCGCTGCTGGAGCCGCTCAGACCCGACGCCGCATCGGCCGCTGCCTGCGCCGCTGCGCTGGCGGCAGCCTGCATCGCCTGCGCGTCCTTCGCATTCGCCTGCATCTGCTGCAACTGCTGCTGCATGTTCTGCTGGGCCGCGGCCATCCCCTGCCCTCCGCCAGGCTGATTCCCCTGACCCTGCCCCGGCCGACTCTGCTGTCCCCGCGAAGATTGTTGCTGTTGCTGCGCCGACTTCGCCTGCGCCATCGCCACGCTCAACTGCTGCGCCGCGCTCGACAGCGCCTGCGCCTGCACCTGGCTGTTCACCATCGCCTGCGCCTTGGCCATCATCGACTGAATCTGCTGTTGCTGCTGTTGCGTCGGCCCCTGCCCGTTATTCATCTGCTTGGCCATTTGCCGCGCCATCTGTTGCATTTGCTGCTGGGCCTGCTTATTTCCCTGTGCCGCCTGCTGCATCGCCGCCGACATCCGCTGCGCCTGGGGCTGCGTCGCGCCCATCTGCATCAATTGCTGCGCAACCCGCTGACCCACCTTCGGATCGTTCGCCGCCTTGGACAATTCCTGCGCCAAGTTGGCCGCCTGATTCACCATTTTCTGCTGCTCGGCCGCGCTCGTCTTGTCGAACTGATTCACCGCCTTGGAGATGTCGTTCACCGCCGCATCCAGGTTCCCGCCCTTCAATTCATTCTGCGCCTTGCCGATCGGCGTGGAATCGTCCTTCGCGTTTGAAATCGCCGACAACTGCTCCCGTTCTTCCATCGCGGTCTGGAACTTTTCGTTGGTCTTCATCTCCTCGACCATCGTCTTGTCGTAATCCTGAAGAGCCGACAAAACGCTGCGATGATTGCGAAGCTCATCCCCCTCATCCGTGTGAACGGCCTTGTTCAAATCATCCGCGGCCCGGCGAATCTTGTCGCTGGCATTCGGCAGGGCGGCGGGGGCCAGGATCGTCGGCATCGCCTGCTTCACATAGTCATCATGATGCCCCTGCGCCGCGGTCTGCGATTCCTTATTCCGCTGCTGCGGTTGCCTGGCGAACAAATGAAGCGGCGGCATGAACTCGGCGACCAAAAATGCCAGCAGAAACACCGCTGCCGTCGTGATCGCCTGCCGCGGGAACTTCAGCGGAAAACGGTTATTCAGCGACACCCGATTTGCCGCCCCCTCCGCGTCGCGCACCGCCGCCTGTGCGAACGGATCGCTCAGCTCACGCGCATACAGCGCGGTGCTGAACTTTTCCTTGAGCCCCATCACTTCGTCGATCTTGACCGCCGCCAGCTCAGCCGAAGGCCGCCGAACGACGCAGTAAATCCATGCCCCCAGGACCGTGGCGCCGGCGCCGATCCAGAACAACTCCGCCGGATGGGCGATTGCGCGATCCAGCACCCGCTGGCCGATGACCGCCACGAGCACCAGCACCCCCAGCAGCAGCCCGGTCCACGCCCAGGCTTCCAGAAAAATTCCCAGCGTCAGCTTGTTTCGGACAGCCAAAATGTGATGGTCCAGCCGGCTCATGGTGATCTCCAATTCATTGTACGCCGACCAAGGGTCGCGACAAGATAAAAGCGGCTAACGCGGCTGCCAATGGCCGCCGCCGCGATCTACCCTTAGACGAATCCAAAACCCCAAAGTTGCGTCCGCCATACTCGCGCCGCCGCCCGCTGACACTATATAATGATCGGCTAATGTACCCATTCCATCAGCAGACCCATCTAACCATCATTGTCCTGATCGGCTTGGCCTGCGCCTGCGGCGGGGCGGATGTCCCGACGACCCAGCCAAACGGTGCCGCTCCGAATCCTTCCAAGGCCCTCGACGACGCCCTGTTCGGCGATGCGAGAACGGTCGTCGGTCAATGGCGCCGCCAATATCCGCTTTTACCCAAGCGCCCCATTGCGCAGGTCGTTCATTTCAGTGAAATCGACGGAATGCTGGTTGACGATTGGCCGATCGCGGATTCCGGCCCCGTCGCCGGCCGCGTGCCCCTGACCGATCTGCCCGGCGATTCCATCGTCCAGTGCCGTTGGAGCCCCCGGCAACGCGGCCTGATTTACTCAACCTTCGAGTACTACGACCTGTCCCAGTCCGGCCCCATTCTGCGGCATCTCCAGGTGCTGAACTCACCCCAGCGCCTGCAACTTGCTTTGGATACCGTCACCATCGACACGGTCGAGACGGATTCGACGATTTCACTCATCGAAACGCTGGATCACACCGACAGCGAGCCCATCACCCTGCGGGTCCAGATGCTGAGGGACGGCAAACAAATGGTCAACCTGGCTCTATCCGCTCCGACGCTGACCGGTCTGGCAGCTCAACACCCGAGCGAATTCGAAAAATATTTTCGACCGCTTTTGCATGAGTTTCACCAGGATCAGGCCGTATTTGAGGTGGAGGATAAAGTCGCCTGGCAAGTCATGGCCGACGACTGGCAACCACCGCCCGGCGTGCCATCGCGCCTCGAACCCCTGATCGCGCAGCTCAACGCCGACCAATATGCCCAGCGCGAGCGCGCTCAGATCGCCCTGCGGCAGATCGGCGAGCCGGCGGCCCTGTTTCTCCGCTCGGCCGATCGGCGAAGCTGGACGCCCGAACAAAAGGCCCGCACGGACAAGCTCCTTGCCGAGTTTTTTCCCCTCGCGCCCGATCAAGCCAAGGCCCTATCGGGCGACGTGAATTTTCTTCTGGATTGTCTCTCCAGCGACGATCCCGATCTGCGCGCCGCCACGCTGAAGCACCTGGATCGCCTTCTCGGCAAGCAGGTGCGTTTCGACATTGACCAACCAACCGCCGCCCGGCTCGCTTCCATCGCCGAGCTTCGCGACCAATTGGCGGCGCCGGCCACCACCCGCGATTCGTCCAAATGAATCCGCGAGGTCGCAATTCCAGCCCGGCCAGCGCATGATACTTCTCTTTGGCCATGAAAAATTCCGAGAAAATCTGGAGCCGGGCATCCATTCGGCGCACCTTCATCGCGGGCCTCTTCGCGTTTCTGCCGATGGCGGTGACGGCGTTCCTTCTCTGGTGGGTGTACGACAAATCCCGCGTCTTCACCTCCTGGCTGTTTCACCGCCCCATTCCATTCATCGGCGTCCTGCTCACGCTCGCCGTCATCTATGCGATCGGCATGGTCATCAACAGCCTGATCGGCAGATACTTTCTGCGCATTGTTGATACCGTCATCATGCGTGTGCCCGGTATTCGCCTGCTCTATCAGGCTTGGAAGCAGATTGCCCTGACGCCGGGCGGAACCGAAGGCACATTTTCCCGCGTCGTTCTCATTCCCGACGAGTCCGGAACGATGAAGCTGATGGGCTTCAGCAGCGGCCGGCTGATCGAGGCCAACGAGCCGTGCTACTGTGTATTTATCCCTTCCTCCCCTAATCCGATCACCGGCCGGCTCTATTTCATCCGTGCCGATCGCTGCCAATTCATTCAAATGACCACGGAAGAAGCGTTCAAGGTGATTCTGTCCACCGGCAACTATGTCCCGCGCCTCCTGCCCGTTGAACCGCCGGTCTTGAACGGCACCTCATTTTAGAACCCCAAAATTCGCACCCAGTCCCACAAAAGCCCACGGAGCTTGCTCCGTGGGATCGCGCAGTTGTTCCCGCTTTCTTCCACGCGCACCTCTTGCATCTTCATAGTTATTGGATATTCTTATTTCAGGAATCCTCACTCGAAGCGCTACAAGGAGGTAGCCAATGAATCTCACAGTCAATCGAATTTTCGGCGTGATCGTGGCGGTCGGAATCGCTGGTTCCGCGCTGGTTTACCTGACCGGTTGCAGCGACGACCTGCTCACCTGGTCCAAGGATGCCCAGCAGGAAGGAATCCAGGATTACAACGATGGCCGTTATGCCGAAGCCGCCGGCGCTTTCCGCAACGCCATCCGGCAAGTTCCCCTCGATCCGGAAAGTGAGTACTGGCTCGGCCTCTGCTACGAGCAGACCCAGTCGTACCACGAGGCAATTGATGCCTTCAAGACCTGCCTGAGCCTGATGCCGCCCCCCGGCACGGTGCATTACAGCGTCGCCATGCACGACAGCGCATTCGATCGCCTCGCTCGGATCATCGCGCGGAACGATGCCACCGGGACGGAAACCGATCTGGTCTTGCAAACAGCCAAGCAGACCGACGCCAGCGAGGAATATCGTCTTTTGGGCCGGATTTTCCGTTATCGCGGCGACGCCGACAGCGGTCTGGACAACTATCGCCGCGCCGTCCAGATCGATCCCAGCAATTTCGTCGCCCAGCGCGAGTTGGGTGTTTATCTCGAGCAGTTGAGCCAGAACCAGGAAGCCGGCCAGGTGCTGCGCGATGCCTACCGATTGAATCAGAACGATGAAATAGTCAACAGTGCATTGCGTCGAATCGGCATGGAGCCGGGCCCCAGCCTGTTGGCCCAGCGGCAGCAGACGGCCCGCCCTGTGCTGCCCGATTCACCCAGCGATCCGGGCATTTCCACCCCCGCATCCAGCACGAACGGCCCGTCGCAGGATCTGCCGGCCCCCCGCGATTAGATCGTTTTCGTTCGTTATTATGTAATATTTCCGATTCTCTCAAAAGCCGCGGGATTGCCATCCCGCGGTTTTCGATTGGCCAAAACGTCCGCGCCGCTCACACCCCCAGCTTCAGTCCCGGAACCTTTTTTTTCACTTCCTCCGGCCGCAGCGTTTTCACCTTCCAATCCGCGGCCGCAAGTTGTTCCAGAGAATGCGTCGTAGCCACGCCGAGCGTCGGAAACCCCGCCGCCTTGGCCCTCTCGATGACGCTGGGCGCATCCTCCACGACCAGACAATCCGACGGCTTCAGCGGAACCTTGAATTTCTCCGACATCAATTTCATACAGAGCAAATACCCCTGCGGGTCCGGCTTGCCGACCGTGACATCCTCTGCCGCGACGATGACGCTGAAACAATCTCGCAGCGAGACCCCATCCAGCATCGCCTCAATTTCCTCCCGCAGCGCCCCGGAGCAAATGCCAAGCGGATAATGCCGCCACAACCCGCGAACGAATTCCTCCACGCCGGGAAGAGCTTGGTAGTTGCGCTCCTCGATCAGTTCCATCATGACCTCGCTCTTGCGCGCCATCAGGCGCAGAAGGTCTTTTGGCTCCAGCGGCAAGTTACGATTGGCGAACAGGTGACGAAACACGCCGCGATCATCAAATCCAATCATCTCGCGGTAATACTCCTGTTCCGAAAGCTCGATCTTTTCTTCCGCGAGAATCTTGTGGAACGCGTAGAAGTGCAGCGGCTCGCTGTTGACGATGACACCGTCAAAATCCAGGAGCAAGGCAAGCGGCCATTCGGACATGACGTGATAATTAGCTGGGTCCAGGCCGTATGGCAATCGCCTCCGCCCGTCGATTTTTTCGAGCCTTCTCGCGTCCGTAAATCAGCCTGGTCCAGTAATCCACCCGTCCGGTAAAACTGCCGATAAATTTCCTAATCGACTGATCGGACCGTTAATATGCGTAAAATAAGTAGATTGGATAGTTTAATCTCCCGCAGAAAAAAACGTCGAAATCGGAAATTTTTGCGCCCTTCCCGCAGGTAAATCCATAAACTGCTATTTGATAACAACTTGTAACGTTTTAATGGTCGCCCGACCATTTCAAGAATCGGAATGACCAGCGTCGATACCCATTTCAGAGACTGATCCTTACGGCAGGTGATGGCGATGGAGTCGCCAGTTTGCCGGGGGGGAATGGGTCAGCCAGATGCTGGAGAGCGCTATGAGTCAGATCAACAACATTTCTCAGAACCCGCCGGTTCAGAATATCGCGGCCAATCCAATCCAGAAGCAATTGCCGGCCGACGCGCCGCAGTCCCCCAGTCCCAGCGACAAGCTGGAGTTGTCCGGCGCGAGCCATTTTCTGCAAGTACTGAAGGCCAACACGGATGTCCGGACGGATAAAATCGCCGCGATCCGCGGGCAGATTCAAAACGGCGCCTACGACGCCGACGGCACAAAACTCGATGCTGCCGTCGATCAAGTCCTGAACGACCTGAACGGCCAACCGTGATTCGGATACACCCGCGCTTTAGTTAGCGGCGGTGCGACCTGCTCCGAGCGTGTCGAGGAAAGCACCGCGGGTTCCGACTCACGTGTGATAATCCGCGTTGATCGTCACATAGTCTTTCGACAGGTCGCACGTCCAGACCGTCGCGGATGATTTGCCCAGCCGGCAGTTCAGGTCCACAACGACTTTTTTCGCCGCCAGCGATCGACTGACGGCCGGTGCGTGGAACGGCATCGGCCGGCCCGATTTGAAAACAACCGTGTTCTGCAACGATAGTTCTGCTCTGCCCGCGTCGAACGCCGCGCCGCACAACCCCGCCGCCACGAGGATCCGGCCCCAGTTCGGATCGTTGCCGTTCATCGCGCATTTCACCAGCGGCGAATTGGCGATCGCCCGCGCCATCAGATTCGCATCCGCTTGCCCCCCGGCCCCGCGAACGGTGATCTCCACAACCTTCGTGGCTCCTTCGCCGTCCTCGGCGATTTTGTAGGCCAGCGTTTGACACACCTCTTTCATCGCCGCCGTGAAGGACTTGATCAGTCCCCGCGACGCGATCGTCGCGCCGAGCCCCGATGCCAAAACCGCCGCCGTGTCGTTCGTGCTGGTTTGGTCGTCCACCGTGACCGCATTGAAGCTCACATCCGCCGTCTCAGCCAGGATTCTCCGCAGCAGCGGCGGCGAAATCTTCGCATCCGTCGTCAGATACGCCAGCATCGTCGCGTGCGGGGCGAGTCGCGGGCCGATCATTCCCGAACCTTTGCAAACGCCGGCGATCGTGATCCATTCGCGCCCCGCGCGAAACCGCGTGGCCGTCATCTTGCGGCGCGTGTCGGTCGTCAAAATGGCGTCTGAATATTGGCGGGCGTGGGCAAGCGAATCGCCCAGGTTTTTCGCGGCTTGCGTGATGCCCGATTGAATTTTGTCCATCGGCAGATGATGGCCGATGATGCCCGTGGAGGAGGGCAGCATTTCGTTTCCCTCGCACCCGACGGCGCTGGCGGCAAGGTCGCACATGCGGCGTGCGTCGAGTTCGCCCCGGCGTCCGGTGCAGGCGTTGGCGTTTCCCGCGTTCACAACCACGCCGCGCAGTTTCCCGCCGGCGATGTGCCCGCGCCCAATCGTCACCGCGGCGGAGACGACCTTGTTGGTCGTAAAAACCGCCGCCACAGACGCCGGCACTTCGCACACCAAAATCGCCACGTCCAACGCCCGCGTGGATTTAATCCCGGCCCGGGCAGCGCCGGCCTTGAACCCGCGCGGAGAAAGCAGATGAAGCTTAGGCATCGATCCTCAATGAAATAAAAAATGAAACCACGACACGAAGAGCGCCAAGACAGACGCGAAGATTTTAGCCACAGATTTAAATCAGATGCACGCCGACAAAATCAGCGTCGAGTTAAGCCTTCTATCTGTGTGCATCTGATTTTGATCTGTGGCAAAAATGTATTTTCTTCGCGCTCTTTGCCGTCCCATTTGATCGTTGTTGAAAATGTCATTTCGCCGAGGACGGGCCGCCGTTTCGCGCCTCGCGCGCTTTCTTGGCCCAGAATCTTTCCCGGTGCTTACGAATCTCTTCGGAAAGAGGATTGGCCCGAATGAACGTGGCCGTCTCGTGAAGGAGACGGAAAAAAGCGGAAAAATCTTCGCCGTAAACAAACAGCCTGGTCTTGCGCACCTCGCCGGTCTGTTCGTCACGCTTGCCTTCCGTGAGGACCAGCAGGTGATTCCCGTTGGACAGTTCCTTGACCTGTGCCGCGTAGGTGCGGGGGCCGACGGATTTGAAGTATTTCTGGAACAGAACCTTCGGCTCGGGCTTTCCGTTGGCCGGGGCCTTTCCGTTGGCCGGGGCCTTTCCGTTGGCCGGGGCACTGCCGTTGGCTGGGCCATTTCCCGCCGGCGCCGCAGAATGGGGCGCTCCGGAATGGGTTGCAGCCGCCTTGACGCTCCGCCGAACCACCGGTGGACGGGGCGAAGGACGAGCCGGAGTCTTACCACGCAACGGACCGGCACTGTGAGTGGATGTGGCCAAACGGTCTCCTTTGCCAATAACACGGAGTTAACGGCCAAAAGTTACAAATATCGAGATCGGGCGATGTATGAATTCGGCAACTACAAGCCGTTGCTCACAGGTCAATTATAGCTGCGCAAGACGCCAATGACAACGCCCTGAATACGACAGCGGTCGGCATCAACCACGCGCGGCTCCATCGTACTGTTGGCCGGCTGAAGACGAATTTTACTCCCCTCGCGATAGAACCTCTTAAGTGTGGCCTCGCCCGTGTCCAGCAGCGCAACGACTTGCTCCCCATTGCGCGCATTTTCTCGACGTTCGATCACGACGTAATCTCCGTCGCAAAGGTGGTCTTCGATCATCGACTCGCCGCGTACGCGCAAAACGTACACGCCGTTGCGGGAATGAAACAGTTGCTCCAGGTCCAATTCTTCGCGGTTTTCAATGGCTTCGATGGGCGAGCCGGCGGCGATGTTACCCAGCAACGGCAGCTTGGTCGAGCGATTTTCATCCGGCAGTTTTTCTTCGGAAATAATTTCCAGTGAGCGGGCCTTGTGCTTGTCCCGGCGAAGAACCCGCTTGCGCTCCAGCGCGCCGACGTGCTCGAAAATGGTCACTTTGCTTGTGCCGAGCTGATCGGCCAGTTCCTGCATGGTCGGGGCGAATCCGTGGATATGGCGATAATTTCGGATGGCCACGATGACATCGAGCTGCCGCGGGGTGAGATTCATTGACGCCGCCTTTCCCAGTGTTTCCTGAACTTTTCTCCGGTGTTTGGAGAGTGTATGGAGTACATTACCCTAACAAGCGGGCGGCGTCAAGAGGGGGGAAAGAAAAGTGGCTGGTGGCTGGTGGTTAGTGAGGAGATCACTAACCACTAACCACTAACCACTAACCACTAATTTATCGCGGTCTTGACGTAAGCCGAATTCTGTTTCCCTTCGACAAGCTCAGGGAGGCGATCATTTCTCTGGGCCGGCTGTTGCCAGCCGGCTCAAGCAGCCTACCCGCGGATGTGCCGGCTTGCGCCGGCGTGCCCCTGGGCCAGAGGACTCTCCGCTTATTTGGCCTTGCTGCCGGTGGGGTTTGCCATGCCGTCCGAGTCACCCCGGACGCGGTGCGCTCTTACCGCACCATTTCACCCTTACCGGGATTTCTCCCGGCGGTCTGCTTTCTGTTGCACTTTCCGTCGGATTGCTCCGCCTTGACGTTATCAAGCACCGGGCCCGGAAAACGCACCTTTCGATGCATTGTTCCCGCAGTTCGGACTTTCCTCATCCCGACGAATCGGGACGCGATCGCCGCTTTGGCCGCGACGGAGCAATTATAGGGAAGGAAACGGTTATTGCGAATTACGCGGCCAAGCGCCGCTGAGTAAAAGATTCACCGGACCGACTATTTGCCGTTTCCAGCCTGCTGGCCACGCGGCATGTATTTGCGGAATATACCCCTTTGCCTGCAAGTCCATTCATTCAGGTAGAGCAATATTTGTGGACCAGGAGCTTGTGAACCGTTTTCGGCAGAAGGTACTGACTCATCTCGACGAGGCGTACAATCTGGCGCGTTGGCTGACACGCGACCGCCATGATGCCGAGGACATTGTCCAGGAAGCGTGTTTGCGGGCTCTGCGGGGATTCGGCAATTTCAGGGGGGACGATGCGCGGGCCTGGCTCCTGACGATTGTGCGAAACACCTGCTACACATGGCTCAAGCGTCAGCGCACTCGTGACACTGCCGTGGATGTCGATACCGATGTTGACACGGTGGAATCGGCCAGTGCCGATCCATTTTCAGTTTTGTCGCGCAACCTACAAAGCGAGCAGCTTCGCGCGGCAGTGGAGGACCTGCCGGTGGAGTTTCGCGAAGTCATCGTCTTAAAGGATCTTCAGGGAATGTCCTACCGGGAGATCGCCAAAATCGTCGCGGTGCCGATCGGGACCGTGATGTCGCGGCTGGCACGAGGCCGCCGCAGGCTGGCCGAACGGCTATGCGCCGAGAAAGGGGCAACGTGAGCCCCATGAAATGCATGGAGGTCCTGCAACTCATTTCCGCTTACGCCGACGGCGAGCTTGACCCACGCCGGCGCGCCGACGCGGAACAGCACCTGCGCACCTGCCCAAATTGCGCGCGGGCCCTGGAAAATCTCTCGGCACTGAAAGCGGCGGTGGGGCAGGAATCGCTGTTCCATCGAACTCCGGACTCCCTGCACAGCGCCATTCTTCAGATGGTCGACGAAGCGGCGAACGAACCAACCGCCGCACCTCCTCACACGCGACAGTGGAGATGGGCCGCCGGCGTGATCGCCACGGTGGTTCTCATCGGCATCGGAATCGGCGCTTATTCGCTGATGACGCCGTTGAAGCAAAAACGGCTGGCTACCGACGCGGTCTGGGACCACAAACGCTCGCTGCTGGCCGATCATCTGGTGGATGTCGCTTCGTCCGATCCGAAAAAGGTTTCGGGTTGGCTCAGCGGGAAGCTGGGTTTCGCGCCCTGGGTGCCGGACCAGCCGCCGGCTGGATATCTCCTGCTGGGCGCGCGGGTGGACATTCTCGACGGGCGGGAAGTCGCGGCCCTGGTTTACCGCGGCGATGGACACGTCATCAACGTATTTGAATGGCCCCCCAGCCCCGGCGCCGCCGCCGTTCAACTCAACTATCAGATCCAGGGCTTTTCCGTTGAGCTGTGGAACAATCCCGCGTGGAATTTCTGCACCGTATCCGATGCCGGCGCGGCCTCTGTTCAGTCGCTGACCAATATGTTCGTCATCGAGGGCTGCTCCACGACGGGGCGATGACGACGAGTGCGTTCCCGGCGCGAAAAATTCTTTTGTTTTCCGAGATTAATATCAAAAATAGCTGCAAAACTTTCACCCGCCGGACAGTTATATAGAGTTGGTCTTACCCACGATTCGTTGGCGCTCAAAGCCGGGTAGTATTCCCGGCGGAAGGATGGAGCGTCATGGGACGAAAAGGTTCACATTCCGAGCAGTTTCGGCTGGAGGCGTGCAAGCTGGTGAGCGAGCAGGGTTACAGC
>DATAWP010000081.1:0-53275 GCA_036267155.1 Tepidisphaeraceae bacterium | reverse complement strand
ATTGAAGATGAATTACAGTCTGTTCGCACGGCCCGGCCTCCTTGTGTTGAGTTGGAACTGTGGTAAGTCCCGAATCTACAAGAGGCAGGGCCGTCGCGCCATAGCGCCGGCAATAAAAATCGGTGCAAAATGCGGGCTAGGTCAGAGCTGGGTTCACGGAACAGACGCGGCACTCGTCATACGCTTGAATTCAACAAGACGGCGATCGTCGCCGGGATACGTGGAAAATTCTTCCGGACGCTGGCCGCCGAACGGCCCCCAACACATTTTAAGATGGTCATGATCGATCAGATAGAGTCCGCGAGCGACTTTGCCTTTTTCTAGGATATCGATGTGCGCGGGACTGGTCGAGGTATTGACGGTGATGGTTGCGATGTCCTTCCAGTATGAGTTGAAATAAGTGAAGTCGTTGCCCGCGATGATCAGTTTGCCTCCTTGAAATCTGGGTCCGGCTTCAGCGCCGTTGATTGTTATAGAGGTGGGATTCCAAGTCCCCCGAAGGGCTACCAGGGCTGGGTCTGCTTCGAGATTTTCTTTGGTGGAAGCGACGGTCGCCGGAGTTGTGCCGGCTTGTTTCCATTGCAAACTGGGTTGTTGGTAGACAAGGAAAGTTCCGACGGCGGCCACTGGGACCAGCAATGCCAGAAGCAGCACCGCTGCCGTGAGCTTGATCTTCGCCGCAACCATTGCAGCGATTGTTCTCTTTGCGATAAGCCGCGCGGCGGGCGAGGCGGGCGGCGATGTTGCTGCCGCGCAGGCAGCGACGACCGTCGCCGGCGCCGATTGCGTGGTGCCGACGGCCATCGCGATTCCCAAACCAGCCAACGGCATGCGTACCCCTTTATGCTGAAGCTTTTTTCGCAACTTATCCAGCGCTTTGGCTACCCGCTTTTTGGCGGCCGCCTCGGAGACATTCAGCGCCGCTCCCACGTCCGCCATGCTTTTTTGCTCATAAAAGCGTAGCAGGATCGCCTGTCGATCGTCGTGGCGCAAGAGGCCCACCACCTCATCCAGCCAGGGTTGCATTTGTTGCCAGATCGTTTCCTCGTTCGGGTTAGATATTTCGGCAACCATGGTTGCAGCCATCCTTTCCTGATGTTTTCGCCGGGCATTGGCTCGAAGAGCATGGCCTGAGGCATATCGTGTGACCTGAAACAGCCAGGCGTTGAGCACCACATCTGCCTGGAGTTTTGGAGCCTTTTGAGCCAGGATGATGAATACAGCCTGCGCGACATCTTCGGCTAGATGCGGATCGCGCACCCGGCGCAGGGCGCAGGAGTAGACCCAGTGGGCATGTCGCGCCGCCAATTCTCCAAAGGCGTCGGCCGACTTTGATTGGACGTATTCGCGGAGTAACTGGCCATCGGTTTTGGTGATCGCGGTTTCCACGGTTTGACCTCCCATCATACTATGCGTCCGGTCGAACTCTCGTGCTCTGCGCCGATGATCGGCCTCCCATTGCAGCCTCGGCGGATGTTCACATCCCAACAGCTGCCTTTCATCACGCCATCGGCCCGAAGTTGGTGAGGATAAACAAAGGTTGCCAGCGGAACGCACAGCGTCAGGGTGAGTTTGCGGTGAGCATTTGGCACGACTTTTTCACCTGATCTAAAATGCCTTCAGCACTTCTGGCCCATTCCGGACAGATACAAATGCCCGCAGGTGTGAAAAGGTGAAAAGATTTTTTGAGGGGACCGCGCTCGGCGGGTCGCGGAGGGTGTTTTGCGACCCGCTGGGAAAAAAGCACCGCTCGCCAAGAAAAAAGATGGGGTTCAGATAGCGCTCACGAAATAAATCCCCAACCCGCGCATCTACCCACCTATCGGGACGATTGTCGCCCCGGCAATTGCCAATGAAAGGAGATGCGTATGTTGTGGAAAGCAATCAAGTTAGGCGTGCTGAGCACTGCGGGAGCGGCCATTTTGGGGGTTGGGCTGTTCGGCGCCGATCTGCTCAGTTATGTCCACAGTTCCTTCCATTCCGTTTCTCTGGCGGTGAAGGAGAGCATTCCCGTCGAATTCCAGATTCGCCGGGCGCGCGATCTGCTCGACGAGACGGGGCCGGAGATGCAGAAGAACATCCGCCTGATCGCCGAGGAGGAAGTGGATATCGCCACCCTGCGCGGAGATATCACTCAGGCCAATCCATCGCTGGATGCGGAGAAAGTCCGGGTCAAAGCGCTTCGCGACGACCTGGCGAGCAGTCAATCCGTTTTCACGGTCGGCGATTTCTCCTACACGCGTCCGCAGCTGACGCAGGAACTGGCTGAGCGATTTGCGAACTACAAGGAGGCCCAAGTCTCCTTGCATCAGAAACAGCAGTTGCTGGAAAACCGCCAGAGCGCTCTGGCCGCGGCCAATCAGGCGATGCAGATCGCCAGCGATCAGCGAGCCGGATTGCAGTCGGAGATCGATGCGCTGGAGGCGCGCTATCGGCTGGTTCAGGCAACGGCGGTGGGAACGGACGTGCAGGTGGATAACACCAAGCTCGCCCAGGCGGAAAAAGTGGTCGGCGACGTGCGCCGGCAACTGGCGATTTCCGAACACATGCTGGCCGAAGAAGCCAAGTTCGCCCACGCGATGCCGCCCGATGCGATTGACGAAAAGGACTTGCTCACGCAGGTGGATGCGCAGTTGTCCGCTTCGCCGGCGGTCGTGGTCACGGAAGCGGCCAATAGCAAGTGAACCTCAGGAGCAGCAACCATGACAACGCACACGGACGGCGATGATGCGTCTACCGAACGGGCCCCTGGCGAGGTAGAATACGAGCGGCGCGGCCGGGAAATGGTGCAGGAATTGGAGTCGTTTCTCCGCGCCGAGCTTGCCTACCCGCGCGAGAGAAGACGCATCTCTTTTCTTTCCGCGCGGCGAGATCGATCCATCGATTCCGGAGCAACGGTAAACCCGGCCAAGGAATGAAGCCGTGCTGATCCTGCGACTCAAACAATGCGAACGGGCGCTGGGCGACGGTCGGCTGGACGAAGCGTTCGATCTGGCCCGTCAGTCCGATGTCCGGGCGCATCGCCAGGGGCAGGATTTGATCGGTGAACTGGTGAAAGCGCTGATTGATCGCGGCCGCCGGCATTTGGCGCAGGGACGCTTGCCCGCCGCCGCGGCCGATGCCGACAAGGCGATCCAGCTTGGCGGAAATCTTCCCGACGCCGCGCAATTGCGGGAGGCCGTTCGCAATGCCGAGCGCGGCGTTCAAAATGTCAATCAGCAAGCTGCACAAGCGATGGCACTGGCCCGGCGGCACGCCGATCAAGGTCAGCTTACCGTCGGACAGCAGGTTCTTGCCGAAGCGCCCGTGACCGATCCACGATTGGATTGTTTGAAGCAGGATTTGGCCGCCCGCCGTGCGGGGCTGGAATCCTGCCTGAAGAAAGCAACCGAAGCCTTCGACGTCGGCGATTGGGAGGCGGCGATCGATCACATTGCCATGGCGGGCAAGAACAGTGCACAGGATGCGGCGCTGCGGCGGCTGGCCGACCGGATCGCCGACCATGTCGCCGCCGAGGCTGCACCGCAAGTGGAATCGGGACGGCTGGACGCCGCGGCGGCGTTGATGGGCAGGCTCGACGGCCTGCCGGCCGACACGACCGCCACGCGGCATCTTCGCGCGACGTTGGATCAATGCCGCGCGGCGTCCAACGCCATTGCGGCCGGGCAGCATCAGGAAGCCGAGGAAGTCCTGCGCCGATTGCAAATCATGTGGCCTCAAGCCGGCTGGATTGGCCAACTGGCTGAACAAGCTCGGCAATGGGCAGAGGTTCAAACGGCGATCCGAGCGAGTCCGCTTTCGCTGCTGACGCTGACGGCGCAGCGGGCGCCGGCGAAAGCGCCATCGCCTCTTCCGCCAGTGGCGATGGCACGGATGCAATCTCTGGTTCTGCACGTCGACGGCGTGGGCAGCTTTGGGGTCTTGCCGGGACCGAAGGTCTCCATCGGGCCACTCAGCTCGACGCGAGCGCTCGATTTGCCGCTGATGATCGACGCGGCCGCGCCGACGATCACTCTGTCGCGCTCGGATGGCGATTATTTCCTGGGCGCTGATCGGCCGGCAATGGTCAACGAAGTTCCCTGCGTCACTAGGCTGCTGAACAGCGGAGACCGCCTCGGACTGGGAACGCGCTGCCGACTGACCTTTCGGCGTCCCAGCGCCGCCAGCGGCACGGCGGTGCTGGACATCACCGGAGCGCGTCTGCCGTCGGCGGGAATTCGCCAGGTCATTCTGTTTGATCGAGAGATCGTCATCGGCCCCGGCGCGGGCGCTCACATTCGAGCCGACGAATTGCCGGCGCCGGTGGTGCTGGTGCGCAGCGGCGAGGGATTGGCTTGTCGAAGCGCGGCGGAGATACTGATCGAAGGACGGCCCGCGGGCAATGCGGCGGATTTGCCGCTGGGCGCGCATATTTCCATTGGCTCACTTCGTTTCGTCATTTCCAGGGAGCAGAGGGCATGACAATCGATGAAGAAGTGGCGGCCCGGGGTTATCAATACAAGCACGGCGATCGGCCGCTGGAGGGATACACCATCCAGCGCGCCGCCGGACGAGGCGGATTCGGCGAAGTTTATTACGCGATCAGCGACGGCGGCCGGGAAGTGGCGCTCAAGCTGGTCATGACCTACGAGCAGATCGAATTGCGCGGCATCAGCCAGTGCATGAACCTCAAGAGCCCGCAGCTCGTGACGATTTTTGATGTGAAATACGGTACGGATGGAAGGCCGTGGGTCATCATGGAATACGTCGCGGGGCCGTCGCTGCGCGAGTTGCTGGATTCCGCCCCCTCCGGCATGGGAATCGCCAAGTCGGCATTCTTCCTTCGCGAGATCGGCAAGGGACTGAGCTACCTGCACGATTGCGGCATCGTTCATCGCGATCTGAAGCCCGGCAACATCTTCTACGAAAACGGATACGTCAAAATCGGCGATTATGGTCTGAGCAAGTCCATGAGCATGACCCGGCACAGCGGGCAGACCGTGGCCGTCGGAACATTGCATTATATGGCCCCGGAGATCGGCGAAGGCCGCTACGACCGCACCATCGACATCTACGCCCTGGGCGCATTGCTGTTTGAAATGGTGACCGGGCGGGTTCCGTTCTTCGGCTCCAGCGTGGCAGAGGTGTTGATGAAGCATCTGACCAGCGAGGTATGCCTGGACGGCATCGAAGAGCCGTTCCAATCCGTTATCCGCAAGGCGATGGCGAAAAATCCGGCCGACCGATTTCAAAGCGTGCAGGAAATGGTCGAAGCGGTTTTCGGCTCCGAGCAGGTCCGCAATAGCGTGTCGCAGTTCTCGCCGGAAAGCCTGAGCCAGGTCGCGGGACGGGCGGCAAAAAATATTGGCGCCGCGCCGGGGCCGTTCAATCCGCCGGGGCGTGGAGCAACGCCGAACGACAAATGGCAACGCATGGCGGATCGTTTCAGCGAAAACATGGAGCGAATGGGTGATCGCATCAAAGACGCCGGCGATCGAATCGCCGCCAGGGGATGGGCCGCCAATCCTGCGGCCGCGGGCGCGATGGGGGCCGTTCCTCTGACACTTACTGCAAGGGTTGTGCTGGTACTCCTGGCCGCGTGCCTGGCGGCGCTTGTTGCCGACATCGGCGCCAATGGCCGGAATGGCCCGCTCGATGCGTTCTTTGTTTTTTTCGCGATTGCCGGCTCGGTGATCGGCGTCAACGTGGCATGGAAGTTCATCGGATCGAATCTTCGCGCGGAATCCAAATGGGTGCAGCGGTTCGCCCTGGGCGCGCCGGCCGCGTTTGGGGCGGCCATTCTAAGCTTACCCTTTTGGGCGGGGCACCATAGCCTTGCATCGACTCTGCAGGCCTGCTTCGGCGCGATGCTGCTGATCGAATGGGAACAGCGCCTGTCCCCCGCCCGCAAAGAGCGGCTGTCCGTGGGTCATCTGTTCACGGCGGGAATCTGCGCTGTCATCCTGGGAGGGATTCTGGATAACAATCAGCCGGTAACGGCGATCGCCGCGGTGGTGGGGGCGTCGGCCGCGGTGAGCCTGAGCAGCGTTTGGCGGCGTTTTCCCGGCGCGCTGCCGCGCATGGCACGTCCGGCGCCCGCCGCATCGCCCCTGCCGCCGGCAACACCAACCGCCGCGCCGCCCTTGGGCGCTTCGTCGATTCCACATATCTCTCCGCCGCCCGGCCGGCTACGGATCCGTAGGTTCGTAAGTTTCGGAGACATGATGTGCAAGCTTGGTTCGCTCATTCTTTGGTGTCTGTGTTTTGTTGCCATCAGCCACGGAAGAAAACCGGAAGCGTTTTTTCTGCTGGTCTGGGCTCTGTTCCTGACCATTCATGTTCTCAAAAAGAATCGCGGAGGCTTTATGTCCAATGTTGGTGCTTCCACGGCGGACCAGGCGATGTTGGAACGCTCATCGCTGGGAGGATTCGCTTCATCGGTCGCGCGAGGCGTTCTGGGTCTCATAGGGTCCATCCTTTTGACGGTGTCGATTCTGCTGGCGCTGTCCGTGTCGGTAAACGTACCGGGACTTTTTGCATCCGGCGTGCTGAACCCTCGCCTGCCGCACGATTTGGCGATGGCGTTTGGCACGCCGCAATGGCCGCGGCTGATGACGGAATCCGCCACGGCGGTTTGCCTGGTTACGTCGGTGGTGTCGATGGTGTTGTTGCTCATAGCCCGCCGATATGGCGGGGGCGCACACATGGTTCGCACGTTGCTGGGCGTTCTGGTGCTGCTGGGGGCGGCGATCATGCTGGGCCGGGCGCTGCCGGATTTGGCGTATGTGACTCCGGCCGCGACGCCCGGCGACACGATTGATCTCTACTTTCAGCAGGTGCAATTTCCCGCGGTGGTTAAAGCGTCGTTCATATTCCTGTTGGGCGCATTCCTGCTGGGGTGGCCGGCCCGGCGATATCGTCCCGCGCTGACGAATCAGCAGGCACCCTACGCCGCAGCCAACAACGACGCCGGGCACTGACCGATAGGACACACGATGGTCTTCCGCACATTGCTCATTCTCACTTTGGTTTTCGGAATCGCGGCGGTGCTGCACCAGCAATTCACCGATCGAGCTGCGGCGTTTTCCCCGCCCGCCGGTCCGACGCCGGATGCGGCGGCGGCGCTGCGGTCTCTGTCCGGGGTTGCCCGGCCCTCCAAACCGTGGATCGATGATTTCGCCGGATTTTCCGCCAGTCATCCCGGCCGATGGATCGTGGGCCGCTGCGCGCGGCCGTGTCTGTCGCAACCGGAAGCCGAGCAATCCGCACGGAGCGATGCGGCGCGGGCCGTCTATGCCATCGCACGTGACCAGATCGGGCCAGGCGGCGGCGATGAACAATGGCTGGCCCGCCGCGTGCTGGCGGATGTGCGATCGGGCGCGCTTGCGAACGACGCTCTGGCCGAGCGGTTTGATCGGCCATACGGAACCGTCTGGGCCGAAACGGTATTGCTGGATGCGTCACCGGCGCGATTGGACGGGCTCGTTGACGGTTATCGGAGTGAGCTCCGCACACGCCGCGCCCGAATAAGGGCGGTCGAATTCGGCGCTGGGGTGCTCACGATATCAGCCTGGATCGCGTATCTTTTGCTCGACATGATGAGCCGAGGATATTTCACTTGGCGGCTTCGGCTGATCGCCGGGACGATAACGGTCGCTGCACTGTTGGTCTTGCTCGGTGGGCCATGACGCAATGGACCGAAGCAGAGCGTTACATGATGGACCAGATTCGCCGCGGAAGCGACGAAGCGTGGTCGCAATTGGTGGAGCGCTATCAGGGCCGCCTGATCGCCTTCGCCCGCCGCCGCGCCAGGAACCTGGATGCCGAGGACCTCGTGCAGGACACATTTGTGCAGTTTCTGCGAAAACTGGATCAGTTTCGCGAGCAGGCCAGCGTCGAGACATTTCTGTTTCTGATTCTGCGCCATCGCCTGGCGGAAGTGCATCGGGGCAAACGCATCCACGCCTGTGAATTGCCGCAAGGAGAGGAAAACAGCGGTGGCGCCGCCAATTTGCCTGCGCCGGACCCGACCGCCAGTTGGTACGCGCGCCGCGATGAACAGCGCCAAGCCGCCCAAGCCGCGCTCGGCGCGGCGCTGGGAGATTTGGTTCACCGAATGAAGGAGCGGACGGATCTGCAAGACCTTCAGATTCTGGAAATGGTTTTTTACGCTCAACTCCCCAATCGACAAATCGCCGCCGAAATGGGCGTCGAGGCCAATCATGTTGCATTGCTGAAGCATCGCTGGATCAAGCAGCTTCGCGAGTGCATGGAACAATCCACGAGGCGGTCTTCCCTTCCCTGGGATTCCCCCGACGCGATGGACTCGCTGCTCACCGAAATCTGGGAGGACCAGCGGCCAAGCTGCCCCAAGCGCAGCACCGTCGGCGGCTACGTCCTGGGCACGCTCGACGAGCCATGGCGGCGATACGTCGATTTCCACCTCAATCGCGTCGGCTGCTCATTCTGCCGGGCGAATCTGGAAGATCTTCAGCAGCAATCCCAACAAAACGCCGGCCCGCTGCGGCATCGGATTTTGCAGTCCACGGTCGGATTTCTGCACAAAGCCTGAAACGGGATTTATTCCGCGTCCCGACGTGAGTCCAGTTTAATTAGGAGCGGGCGTATAACGAGGCAGCAACCCTATCCGCTACACCCAGGTGTTTTCCTCAACCCGCCGGCCGGAGTTCCAACAATGGGCGATACAGGGCTCGAAAATGACGTAAAAACACCTGAAAAACTACTAGGCCGGAACCAAAGCGGTGCGGAATCCGGTGCAGTTTCGCCGTCTGGCCCAGCATCGCGGTCCCCGGCGCTGATGGAAATCATCGCCGGTGGTCGCGGCTTTCGGCTGTGGTCCAAGCGGGCATTCTGGCGATTGTTCGAAATTCTTATGCGTAAGCCAGCCGATGGCCTTGTCATTCAGCAAAATGAAGATGATGATCCAATAATCGATCATGCTTGAAGGGCGCGAACTTCTTCTTCTGAAAGGAGACGGTGGCGAAAGGTTCGCCCGTTTTGTCAATCAGTTAATCCGGGGCGAAGCCCACGCTGGGGGATTGCCGCAATCGGAGGTCGACACCCAGGTGAGGGGCAACATAGCGGACGGCGGGGTTGATACACGAGTCAACCGCGCTGTGCCGGGCGACCAAAGCGGCCATCTCGGGGTGCCCACATGTTGGCAATTTAAGGCAGAGGATGCGGCGGATCTCAAAAAAAGAACTGCCCGCGGCGACCCCTATCATTTCCTCACTGTCGAAATACAAAAACCCTTAGTGCGGCAGCTTATAGCTCTGGGTTTTGGATTTCGTTTCTGCCTTTTGGGCGATCTTCCACCGGGTGAAGTCAGCGAGTGGGAGAACCATCTCGCCGCGATAGGTGTGAAAATAAATGCGACAGCCCCGCCGTCGCGCGTGGTTTCTGCAGATAAATTAATCGCCTGGACCCAAAGGTTTCCCTTCGCGGTCGCATTTTTTTATCCCTCAATTGCAGCCGAATTATTTAGCTTCGACCGCCTGAAAGAAAAGGTTAGAGCTGACACGCCCCAGTATGTTCCCTTCGAGCCCTGGAAGGGTTTTTCCGAAACGATCGCCGCCCACATCACAGATGCGGAGGTGAGAGACGCCTGTTTGTGGGTGCAGGGGGAGGCGGGGGTTGGGAAAACTCGGTTGGTTTTCGAGAGTCTTGCCAGTCTCCCGCAGTGTCAGGCGCTGCTGGCGTACACGTCGGACGAGCAGCGTGCACGCACATTGAGTGAGCAGCTCGCAAACAATCCCAACGGCCCGAATATGATAGTGGTCGCAGATGAATGCTCCCTCGAAACGCGAATAGCTATAAACAAAAATCTTGCGGGGTGCCGCCGCCGAGTACGGTATATCTGCCTGTCAAATACCGGACAGAGGGGCATATCGGGGGCACGCGAAATATGGCTTGAAGAAATGCCGAGAGCGGCCGTGGAACGGATACTGAAAGAGAATTTTCCCGACGTTCCCCAAGAGCGTTTAGCTGCCTACATCGATCTTTCAGGCGGTTTTATACAGATAGCGGCGGACATGTGCATGGACAATGCGCTCAACCGTGCGGGCGACCTGCGTCCCATCATGCAGAGGACAGAGGACTTCATTAAAGTGCGAGTCCCCGACGAAGAGGGCCAAAAGGTGCTGCAATTGTTATCGCTTTTCAGCAGCGTTGGAGCGAAGGCGGATGTCGCCTTGGAGCTAAAATCCGCTTGTGATCTAACTGGGATGGTCCCCGATCGGGTGAATGAGGTTGCAGCACGCCTCAAAGATGCCCCGGGTTACGTTACCATCGCGGGGCGTTACCTCTCGGTTAAACCCGCGATCGTCGCGCGGGTCGCATTTGAAGGTGCGTGGAAGCGCTGGGTGAGCGATGACCCCAAGGCCTTCATCGAGAGTTTGCATCCAGACCTTGTTCCCACCTTTCTGAACCGTGTTCGTGATTCGGCGTCAGAGGAGGTGAAGGCCGCGGCGGCCGACACGTTTCGGCATTGGATCGCGAGCCTGCAACCCCAGGATCTGAACAATGAGGGAATTGTCGCCAGGCTGGCAATCTTAGTCGAAACAGACCCAGATACGTACATCGGCAGACTCCGGGAGCTCGTTGACAGCACACCTGACGAGGTCCTGCGTATGGGAAGGGAATGGGGCTCAAGTCCGCGAAGGCAGCTCGTGTGGCTGTGTGAACGGTTGGCGGCATTCCCGGCATATTACTTCCAGTGCGAGGCGATATTGTACCGGTTGGCTGTGAACGAATCCGAACCGAAGATCGGAAACAACAGCACTGGCATTTGGTGCCAGCTCCAGAGGGTATACCTCTCGGGCTCATCTGTTCCATTCGCGGAAAGGTTCGAACCACTGCGCAAGCGAACTACTGGGGCCAATGGCGAGGCTTTTTTATTGTGCGCGAAGGCGCTTGGTGGAATTTTCAATACGCACGTTACGCGAATGGGTGCGCCTGCGACTGTCGGTGGACGGCTTCGCCCAGAGGATTGGCACCCCAGAACCCAGGGGGAGGAGAGACAGTGCTGGATTTCTGCCCTTCGGCTGCTGCAAGAGCTTGCTTCTGATCAAAATCACACCAAATCGTCGCGCGCGATCGATATTGCTTTTGAACATTTCCATACAATCCTGCGCGCTGGATTTCTGGAGGAGGTAAGGCAAATCCTTGCGCCTGCTAAGAATAATCCCGATGTACTCGCAAAATGTATCGAGGAAATCGAAAATTTTTTGGACTGGGAGGAAGAGGACGGCGAACCGGAGGCGAACGCAAGTTCGGAGAGCATCAAATATTTTCGCGATATTCACTCGTGGCTGGCGGATATCAGCCCGACGTCCTTCGCGGGAAAAATTCGCATCCTTTTCTCGAGATCGACATGGGATAGGCTAATCCGGCCCGCCGACGGCCAACCGAATGCGCGAGTGGCAGAATTAGCGCTAGAGGCTTTGTCCGATCTCGGATTACTTCGCGAAGCCATTCCATTTTTGTTATCCGCGGACGCGAAAAGTGCAGTGGTCTTTGGCGAAGCCCTAGGTCTCGCCGACCATGGGGAAGTGGTGCTTCAGCTAATCTTTGATGCCGTAAAGGCTGGTAGCGCAATGGGCCTGCCACATGGCTACCTGTTGGGAAGGTTGCGCGATAATGGCGATGTGAGCAAAAAGGTTGAAGCGGCCGTGTCGCGGATTGGGACGTTGGACGTCAAAGCGGAGTTTGAGCTTCGAGCCATTGGCGGTGACAGGCTCGGAGCAATGGACTTCGCCCTTAAAGCGGTTGACGAAGGAAAAATCCCGGTAACCTTATTGTCGCGGTTTGGCTGGGGAAACCCGCCACCATCGCAGGTCAAGAATATATTATCTCGCTTCGTGAACGTCCGAGGCGGCCAGACTGACGAATCGAACAACGCTGCCCTTCAGTACTTGTCGATATTGTGGCACGGGGGAGCGGGGTCGAATGCACATCCGCTAATTGAAGATGAGGACGTGCGGCATTTGGCGTGGACGATTGCGGAATATGCTCACGATGTCGAGTCAAGGCGAAGCGGTTACGATCGGCCCCAGTTAATCCAAAAACTCGCAAGATTCGATCCAAATCGGGCAATAGGACTCCTACTCGATTCGCTCCTTGCGCAAAATTACGTGGATACGCATGACTATTCATTCCGCGCGCTTATTGAGCTGGCCCGTGCCCATCCAAAGGAAGTAATGGAGCAAATTGGAACTGCAATGATGAGCAATACGCGGAATGGGAAGCTACGCGTTGCTCACGCGATAACCCATATTCTTCGCATGCTTCCAGTGGTCGTAATGGTTGACTGGATTCGTAAGAGCGGCATCGAGGCAATGCGGGAATTGGCCCGGGAATTGCCCCTCCCGTTCGTGGATAAAGAAGGCAGCGCCATTGTGCCCGCCGTGAGCCTGGCATTATTAGAGGAATTCGGAGGTGACGAGGAAGTGTGCACCGGCTTCGTCCGTGGTTCGTTCCGCGGGGATTCATGGATGGGAAATGGAGGTGACCATTTTCGAGCAAAGGCCGCGTCAGCGCGGCATTTTCTATCTCACCCAAATCGGTGCGTCAGGCGGTGGGCAGAACAGGAGGTTGCCCACTCTGAGTCTCTCGCTGCAACTGAACAGATTCGGGATGAGGAGCGGTTCATCGAATAGCAAGCGTTTCAAAACGGCTACGGTTTCTAAACTTTTTGAGGAAAATTCCCTAAAAGCTCGCTCCGCGCACCGTTGGGTATTTGGCATTCCGGATATTTCTGGAGCTGAGCATTTTGTGAAGGCAGCGTCTGCGACAGGCGGTGCAGAATCCGGCGCAGCGTCTGCTCGCAAGGCATCGCAGGATGTCGCACCATGTTCCCGCTCAGAATTCGCAAACGCCCCATCTGCCGGAGCTTGCGATTCTGTGCGAGATGATGCGACGCAGTGCGAAGAAGTGGAAATGGGCGATACAGGGCTCGAACCTGTGACCCCCAGCGTGTCATGCTGGTGCGCTAGCCAACTGCGCCAATCGCCCTTAATTCGTTCATCGTATCCGTTGCTGGTGAATCCTTCAAGCCAGACGATCACGCTACGACGGCACAACCGCAATTCCAGAGGCCGATTTCTCAATGACAGACGGCCTAAAAGCCGCGTTACTGAAGCGCGTGAACTTTCTCAGCCCGATAACGGCTGATCTTGATTCGGTGTTGGTTCTTTCTGGCCTCCGCCAGATCATAGGCAAGCTGCATCTTTAGCCACGTCTCGGGTGTGCTGCCAAATGCTTTCGTGAGCCGAATCGCCATTTCAGGGCTGATGCCGGACTTGCCATTGATGACGTTGTTTAGCGCTTGCCGGGTAACGCCAAGCAGCTTGGCCCCGTCGGTGACGGACAACCCCAGCGGTTCAAGGCAGGCACTTCGTACAACTCGCCCTGGATGGGCCGGATTCTTCATTGGCATATCGATCCCTTTACTAATGATAGTCAATCATTTCAACGTCAACGGCGTCTTTTCCTTCAAAGCGAAAGATGATGCGCCAGTTTGCCCGCACCGTCACGGACCAGAAACCCTTGAGGTCGCCCTTAAGCGGATGCAGACGGTAGCCAGGAACATTGAGTGCCTCCGGTGATTCCGCCGCATTAAGCACAGTCAGGATTTCTTCAACGGTATCCCGTAGGTCAGGACGTATCCCTCGTGGGTCGCCGCGTTCGTACAACCTCTTGAGCCCTCGATGCCCGAAGCTCCTAATCATGAATTATATCATGTAAAGTGATGCTTGTCACTTGTCAATATTGTTTCCGCCGGATCAAGAAGGAGCCGCAGATATTTCCCTGCCCCCAATTCCGATATTGTACGTTCCGCGAATCGCCGTCAGTTTTCGCGTCGCCGAATGATTCGCTGGATTTCACGATGTCTGACAGCCCGTGGCAGAAGTCCCGCGCGTCAATGCACCGCGGCATTGCACCCGGACCAAGGCGGCGAGACGATGCGGTCCCGGCGCGCCGGGACGAGCGAGTCTCGACAACGAAGGGCCGGGGGCAAGGACACAAGCAGCGGCCGCGCGACTTCTGCTACAGGCTGCTATCGGCTAGGCAATGGCAGGGATGCTGGCGGTGTTTGCCCAATACGAGCGGACATTTTGCGGGATCGCGTCAAGGCGGGCATTGCCGAGGCCAGGAAGAACGGCAAGCCGCATGGGAGGCCCGACGGTGACCGCACTTGCGGATGAGGCGAATAGGTTGTTTGCGGAGGGAATCAGAAAGAGCCAGATCGCCAGACGGCGCGGCATTGGAAGAACGTCCGTGCGGCGGATCATTCAAATTGATAGGGCGTGATAGCTGGCGTATCCACTGCATAGCGCCAAGCTCTGCCAAAACGATATGTCGTGCTGACTCACCTCGAATCTCGATGGAAGTTCTTTGGGATCACTACCTTTCTTTGCCCAAAATTCAAACCCGGACAAATCTGGCAAGTAATGCCAATTGGAATGGGCAACTGCATTACGAAGGGCGCGCACGAGATTGTCTGTGAGAAACTTGCAACACTTCTTCGACGTCGATCCAGTTGGCAATTCTTTCAGGAGAACCTTGAAGCACGCTTCGCTGAGATAAACGAAAGAAATCTACAAATTTGTGATGACCTGGGCATGGGCCATGGCGGCCGACGGCGAACTGGAGCCATGGAAAAGGATCATCCACTCGTTGAACGTTCCCAACTGCTGTAGTCTAGCCGCGACGGAAATCGGCGAAGCGCTCTTGACACGTTCTTTCGCCTCCGGGGCGAGTGCGCCAACTTCCTTCGCAATGACCGAAAAGAGCGTATTGCTCTCGGGCGGCAGCACGCCAAGGTCGTCGCGCAGGCGCGTTGACCAGCGCCGCATGTTCTCATCCAGCGGATCCATTCAGGCACCTCTTTCGTGTCCAAGTATAATGCGTTGCCGATCATACCGCAAAAGTTCAAATCGTTAGTCCGCCGCAAACGGCCGATTCACCCGCGTTTTTGACATGCCTCATTGAACGTGCGGGGGCGCGCTTAATTCGGATTGAGCAATGAGATGAATCGGCGTGTTTCGTAAACATCATTGCTGTCCCATCAAATTGGTGTGACAAGATTTGAACCAGCGTCACCAAACAATTTCTTCGATAATCGTTGCCTGTTCGCCCATTTGTGGGCTGCCGGGTCTATCCGCTTCGTGAACCCAACCGATACGGTGACGGGCGATTCCTTCAAACAACCGAGCTTCGGGCCACGCTTTGGCGTTCCCATTGCGGCCATTGATGCGAATCTTTTCGCCATGAGCGTGCAACGTGATCCCGTCCGTCGTATTGAATTCCACGCGCGCTCGATCCTAATAGGGTCCACGTATTATCGGGAAGGACCACTGACTAATTCATTGGCAGGTCGAGTCGCCCGCTCTCCGCGGCCGATTACGTACCACATGATGATTCCGGCCACGGCGATCGCCGGGCCGAGGATCATGCTGATGCTCATGCCGTAGGATTGGCCGCCGATGCGCAGCGTGGCGACGCTCGGCTCGACGCGGATCAATTCCAGCACGTAGCGCGCGAATCCTTCCAGCATCAACATCAGCGCGAAAACCCGTCCGTCGGTATGGGGCAATCCCAGATACGAGATCAATAGCACTGCCAGCAGGAACGCGGTGAAAGAGCTGTAAAGCTGCGTTGGCTGAACCGGCAGGGCCGAAGCCGTCGCGGCGACGGCACGCAGATGGGCATCGGTGCTGACGGGTGGAACATGGGGGTTCAGAATTCCGGCGGAACTTTGCAGCTCCGGCGGCACGATCAGTTTTCCCTGATCATACTGCTCGACATACGCGTTCGAAAAATAGGGAAACCGCACGGCCCACGGCATCGTGCATTGCGCGCCGTAGCAGCAGCCGTTGAGGAAACAACCGATGCGTCCGAATCCCAGGCCGACCATCAGCACCGGCGCCACGATGTCCATTCCCAACAGGATCGGCACCTTGCGAAACCGCGCGTACAGGATGCAGCAGGGCGTGGCCAGCAAAAGGCCGCCGTAAAAGGTCAATCCTCCGCTGCGCGTGTTGATGATATTGAAAAGATTCTGGGCGATGGTCAGGTCCGAACGGGTGTAGTCGTGGATGTTTTCCAGCACATGGCAGAGCCGCGCGCCGATAAGGCCCGAAACCATCGCGATCAGGGTGGCATCCACGAACAGTTCGGGTCTGATCCCCTTGCGCACTCCCAGCCATTGCGAAGTTTTCACGCAGGCCAGGAAGGCGACGACCAGCATCAGGCCGTAGCCGTAGATGGGAATAGCGCGGCCGAAAAGATGGATGCGAAAGAGTTCCTGGAGCATGGCGAAATCTTTTTTACGGAGTCAGGACCACGTTGTCGATGAGCCGGGTCTTTCCCACGCGTGCGGCGACGGCGAGCAATGTGGGCTTGGAAACAACCAGCACGTCCTTCAGCGTCTGCGCATCCACGGCCGCGACGTAATCGATTGACAGCGGAGTGCGGCCCTGGCTTCCGGGGTCGAGCAGGATGTTCTGAGCCGTCGCAAGAAGGCGATTGGTCTGGCGAATCCCCTTGGCGAATTCATCGCGTGCGGCGAACAAAGCCCGGCTGATCGAAAGGCCGCGCTCGCGCTCGGCGGGCGAGAGATACTGGTTCCGGCTGCTCATCGCCAGTCCGTCCGGTTCGCGAACCGTCGGGCACGGGATGACTTCGATCGGCCAGTTGAGCGCTTCAACCATGGCGCGGATCACCAGGAACTGCTGAAAATCCTTTTGGCCAAAGCACGCGAACTCCGGCCGCAGGATGTTGAACAGTTTGGCCACCACCTGGCAGACGCCTTTGAAGTGGTTGGGACGGATTCGGCCCTCCAGCACGCTGCTGAGGCTGGGCAGGTCCAGGTGAACGTCGGCGGACAACTGCGGCGGATACATCTGTTCGAGCGGTGGATTGAAAACCAGATCGACGCCGGCATCGCGGCATTTGGCCAGGTCCGCCTCGACGGGGCGGGGGTATTTTTTGAAATCCTCGCGGGGCCCGAATTGCGTCGGGTTGACGAATATGCTCACCGCGACCCTGGGTGCATGTTTTCGCGCCGTCTCGATGAGGGACAGGTGCCCCGCGTGCAGGGCGCCCATCGTCGGCACCAGCGCCAGCGGGCCGAGCTTTTCCCGTTCGGCGCGGGTTTCGGAAATGGATTGGGTGACGATCATGATTTCGGTGCGAATGTACCACGCCGGGCCGGGTTGCGGCTATCATGGCGCCGGATTTGAAAATTTAAAGGAGTCAAAAGCATGCGGTGGATGGCGATCACGATCATTGTTTTGTCGATGGCGGCGGCGCGCGGGCAGGCGGCCCCGACGCAGCCCGTCCGGACGCAACCCGTCCGGACGCAGCCCGCCCCGACACAGCCCGCGACCAGGCCGGAAACTCACGCGGAGCATCCCGCCCAACGTCCCGTTGTATCAAGTCCGACAACGGGCGAAGACAAAATTTCCGTGACGCATCATTTCGTGAAAGTGAACGGAATCAGAATCAATTACGAGGCCGCCGCCGGCACGATGATGATGAAGGACGAATTCGGCAAGCCGCGCGCCAATTTCTTTTTTGTCTCATATACGAAAGAGCCGGCGGCGCGGCCGGAAGATCGGCCGATCACGTTTGTCTTCAACGGCGGCCCTGGCGCCGCCGCCGTCTGGCTGCATCTCGGGGCCGCCGGACCCAAGCGAATTGCCCTGGAGCACGATGGAATTCCCGGCCCGCCGCCGCATGGATTGATCGATAACGACCAAACCTGGCTCGATGTCAGCGATCTGGTCTTCATCGACCCCGTCGGCACCGGCTACAGCCGGCCGGCCGCGGGTCAGAAAGCTTCCGATTTCTACGGCGTCCAGCCGGATTTGGAATCCATCAGCGAATTCATCCGGCTCTATCTCACCCGATACGAGCGATGGGACAGCCCCAAATTCCTCGCCGGCGAAAGCTACGGAACCACCCGTGCCGCCGCCCTTTCCTCCTATCTTCTGGATCATGACGGAATCGATCTGAACGGCATCATTCTGCTTTCGACAGTCCTGAATTTTCAAACCCTCGACCCGGCGGATGGAAATGACCTGCCCTATGCGCTGTACCTTCCGTCGTATACCGCGATCGCCCTGTATCACCACAAATTGGAGACAGCCGAAGAAGATTTGCTGCTGAACGAGGTACAGCAATACGCCCTGCACGATTACCTCGACGCACTCGCCCGGGGGGGGGCGCTGACCAAGGACGCGCGCGACGACGTCGTGGCGCATCTGGCCCGCTACACCGGCTTGCCGCCTGAGCTGATTGACAGGGCGAATCTGCGAATCGGCCCCAACATGTTCCGCAAGCAATTGTTGATCGATCAGCGTCTGATCATCGGCAGATACGACGGGCGCATTTCGGGCCTGGACGCCAATCCTGCCGCCGGCTATCCGCAGTACGATCCAAGCTTCTCACTCTACTTGCCGGTTTATGCCGGCGCATTCAATGATTATGTCCGGCGACAACTGAAATATGACTCCGATCTGGATTACAAAGTGCTGAGCGACACCGTGGGTCCGTGGGATTTTGGCCGCGACGGCGGCGCGGGCGGATATCTCGACGTCACCGGCGATCTGCGCTCGGCGATGCTGGATAATCCGAATCTGAAAGTGCTCGTTTGCAGCGGATACGAAGATTTGGCCACGCCGTTCCTCGCGACGAAATATACGTTCGACCACCTGGACCTGACCGATCGCCTTCAGTCCAACGTCACTCAGACGTTCTATCACAGCGGCCACATGATCTATCAAGATCCGGCGGCATTGCGGCAACTAAAGCAGAACGTCGCCGCGTTCATTACTTCCGCGACGAAGCCGGGCGGCTGATCGGCCGACCGCGGGAACAGCCACATGCTCGAATCCTACGAACGACTTCCGATCCTGCGGCTCATTCAGGCGGATCGGCCCAATAACCGTGAAAGTTTTCAAACCGCGGTCCTGTATGCCGCGCAGGTGGTATTCGCGTCGGCGCTGCTGATGGAAGGATACCACTTGTACCGCTCGCCCGCCGGGCTGTGGGCGGTCATTTCGGCCGCGCTGGTCGTGCAGCCGGTGATGGAACAGTCCATCGCCGCATCCGCCGTGCGGATCGCCGCCAACACCGTCGGCGGCGTTTGCGGCATCCTCGTCGGGTATTTCCTGGGCAACGGCATGTGGCAATTTCTGTTGGCGCTGGTTCTCGTCGTGTTCATCTGCGACTTGCTGAAACTCGATCTGGGCCTGCGTACCGCATGTGTAAGCGTGGCCGTAATTATGCTCAGGAGCGAAGGGCACGTGCTCACGACGAGCCGCGAACGCCTCGTGGCGGTTGTGATCGGATGCGTGACGGCATTGCTTGTACAGCTATTGGCCAAAGCAGTGCAAAAAAAGCTCGGCTGGCGCGGACCGGATATGCAGCCCGCTTTGGCTCCCGCCGTAACGCCGGTAAAATAGTGCCTAGAATCAACCGATGTTGACCAAGCGCATCATTCCCTGTCTGGACGTTGATCGCGGCCGCGTGGTCAAGGGCGTCAAATTCTTCGATCACGTCGATGCCGGCGATCCCGTCGCCCAGGCTCGAAAATATCAGGAGGATGGCGCGGATGAATTGGTGTTTTACGATATCTCCGCCAGCCATGAGGGCCGGCAGATCATGGCCGATCTCGTCGCCAAGGTGATGGATGAGATTTTCATGCCCCTGACGGTCGGCGGCGGAATCCGCACGCTGGACGATGCGACACGCCTCATCCAGGCGGGCGCGGAAAAGGTCAGCGTGAATTCGGCGGCCGTGAAGAACCCCGATCTGATCGCCCAAATCGCCCGCAAATTCGGCCGCTGCGCCACGGTGTTGGGATTGGATGCCAACCGCGTGACCAAAGACGGCCGCGAGGTGTGGGAGGTTTTCATCAATGGCGGCCGGGTCGGCGCCGGAATTCGCGTGATGGACTGGATCAAGCGCGCCGAAGCTCTGGGCGCCGGCGAAATCGTGCTGAACGTCATGAACGCCGACGGCACCACGGCGGGGTATGACATCGAAATGACGGCGGCCGTCAGCGATGCGGTAAAAATCCCCGTCGTCGCCAGTGGCGGGGCGGGCAGTCCCCAGCACATGCTCGATGTTCTCACCACCGGCCACGCCGACGCAGCGCTGGCCGCCAGCATTTTCCATTTCGGAACGTATTCGATTGGTCAGGTGAAGCAGTTTTTAGCCGGGCACGGCGTGAGCGTGAGGCTTCTATGATGACATCGCGTCAATCTATTATGGCCGCTCGGTCACCCTTAATTCCTTCACCGGTGTCCCGTCGCTCCATTTGCCCATGTAGCGCTGTTCGGGCGTGTCGCCCAAAGCGTATTGAACGTTCTTTCCGTAAAACGCGGCATCCATGAGGCCATCGAAAAGTTTCCACGTGCCGTAGTAATCCAGTGCGTCCAGAGATTTGTGCCCCAACCGCTGGCGGCTTGGGTCGGTGACCGAGCCATGATCGAGCATTTCTACCGCGATCGGCGCCATGTGATTGGCGACCAGCGGCGGCGTTCCATGGTCATCAGATACGAGCGTCACATAGTCCTTATTCGCGGCGGGGATTTGCTTCAGGCTCCAGAAAATCCATTTCGCCGTTTCGTTCCCTGCGATGACGTCGCGATCGCCCGTGATCACAAGCGCCAGCGTTCTGGCAGGGACTTGGTGCAGGTTTTCCATCGGCATCTGGAAATATTGGGCGAACACGGATTTATTGGCCGGCTCAACGCAACAGAACGCTTCGGGAATCGGCAGTCCGTCACTCGGCGCCATGGCCGCCATGTTCGCGGTGATCGCTCCGCCCATGGAATGCCCCACGATCGCCACGCGATCGAGCTGCGGCCGGACGTGATCGCCGGCCTGCAATTCCGCCAGCGCCGCCTTCACGGCCGCGACGGCGTTCGGCGTGAAATCGGTCATTTTTGTCAGCAGGGACGATTGGTATCGCGGGTAGATCACAATATTTCCGCGCCGGACCAGATGCCTGATCCAAGCGCCGTACGCGTTGGGAGTCATGACGCCCCAGCCGTGGTTGAATATGATCAAAGGCTCTGACTTGGGCGTTGGGCCGGCCGGCTCGAAGATCCAATATTCGCTGTCCCCATCACCGTACCGGTGCATCGTCATTTCGGCGAACGGATACTCGATTCCCCCGGGCCCCGACGCCGGCTGCGGCGGCGGAGTTGCAACGGGCCCAGCCGACGCCACTGCCAAAATGAAGATGAACAGAAACCGGCTCATTTATTGCGGGCTATTCCATTTTAGCCGGCCCGCTTGCGGGCCGCGGTTCGCAACGACGAGGATTCGCACACTCAACCACGGATCGCAAGCGAACCGGCTAAAATCATGCGCGCCTGAACATCACTTCCCCGCGCTGATCGACCCCGGCGCCGGATAATCGCAGCTTTCCAAAAACACCGTCATTTCACGGCGAAGCTGACGCTGAATCGCCCTCGTATCCTGCTGCGCATCGAGGCAGTGAAATCCGAATTCTTCCGACATGACGTTGAACTGCTGGATCAATTCGGTTTGATACGCGACGAAACTGGCGTACAAATCGTCGCCGTAATTCATGTCCAGGCCGCTCTCCCAATAGTTCATCTTCCCCGCCTCCAGCACGCGCGGCACGAGGTCTTCCACGCCAAGCTGAAGATAAAAAACCAGATCCGGCTGCACGGCAAATCCGAACAGGTCGCGCAGCCAACTTTTGTCCGCATTCCTCGCGATGCCGCGCGCCAGCAGGGTATAGATATACCGATCCGCCAGCACGATAAACCCGCTGCGAAGCGCCGGAATAATCTGATATTCCATCCGGTCCGCCAGGTCCGTGGCGTACATCAGACAATACGTTAGCCGATGCAGCGAATGGCCTTCCTTCGCATCCGTGATCGCCTTGCCCACGAGTTTGCTGCGCGTCCAGCCGGTGTCGATCACGGCGTAGCCCTGCACTTCCAGCCATTCCTTGAGCATGATCGCCTGCGTGCTTCGCCCGCAGCCGTCGGTTCCCTCGATGACGATCAACTTCCCCGTGCATCCATCGCGCGGAAGATACGGCATCGCATGGCCCATGTAGCGAAATGGAAGTTTTGGCAGATCGGTAGACATTTCACATCACCTGTTGTTCCGCGACGTTGTAATCCGCCAGCGTCTCGTCAATGAGATTCCTGACGGTATGCTGCTGCTCGCCGATGCTTTGCGTCGCGTCGACTTCGGTCAGGCCATATTCGGTCGTGATCTTCGCATATTCGCCCAAAATTCGGCCCTGGAAAAGCTTGAAGCTGCTGATCAGGTCGCCGGCAAGGCCCAAATCCATGCCCGCTTCGTAATCCTTCAGCTTCGCCCGTCCCGACAAAAGCCGCGATGCGCTCACATCGATCGGAACGTTGAAATAAAACGCCCGGTCCGGCCTCGGCGCGAATTGATACACGCGCCGCACCCAGTCCCGCTCGCATCCGCGAACCACATCCCGCGCGAAGGCGGTGTAAACATACCGGTCGGCCAGCACGATCATCCCCGCCTTCAGGGGCGGCAAAATATTGTGCACGAGCCGATGCGCAAAGTCCGTCGCGTGCAGCAACGAAAAGGTCATCGGCGTCAGTGACATTTTCTTCTTCCCCCGTTTCGTGATCGCCTTGACCAGATCGGCGCTGTTCCATTCCGTGAAGAACGGGCGAAGTCCCTTCGCCTGCAAATAGCGCATCGCCAATTGCAACTGCGTGCTCTTGCCCGATCCGTCGATCCCCTCCACGACGATCAGCTTTCCCGGAAAATGGTGCGGCGTCAGCAGCGAATCCATAAATGATTACTTCCTCACCAGCTCAAACGAAATCGATCTTTCAAAAACCTCTTCGAACCAATCCCGTTTCCGCCGGGCTCCCCAAATTTCAAATTCGGCATCCGATTTCGCGGTCAGCGTGCATTTCACCTTGCCGTTCTCAATCTTGCAACGCAAATCCTGAATGACCGAACTGTGGCTCCGATCCAGCCCGTCCGAAAGCCTCAGAAATGCCGCTCCCACATCCACGATCCGCCGCATCCGGGCCGGCAGCGACGCATACGTATCATGCCTGGCCCTCGGCGTCGCCTTGCGGTGATAGCGCGCGATGTTGGCGACCACTTTAATCTCATCATCCGAGAAATTCTTCAAATCCCCGTGCAGGATCAGGTACATGCTGTGCTTGTGATGCTTGTTGCGACCGATGTGCCAGCCGATGTCGTGCAGCAGCGCGCCATATTCGATCAGCTCCCGCTCGGCCGCGCTCATGCCGTGCAGAAGGCGCAGTTCGTCGAACAGTTTCATGCAGATTCTCGCGACCTGTTCGCTGTGGGTTTTGTGCCAATCGCTGCGCCGGGCGAGGTCGATGACGCTGCGCCGCCGGGGATCGGGAAGTTGCCGGCGAATCGCTAAATCCGGCAAATGCCGCGAAAGATAATCCAGCAAAATCCCCTCGCGCAAAGCCGACGGGCAGATTTCGATGCGTTTGAGCCGAAGCCGGCGGAACAATTCGTTGACCAGAACCGCGCCGGCCACGATCTGGTCCTTGCGCTGATCGTCCAATCCGCGTATTTTGGCCCGGTCCTTGGCCCGGCTTTCCAAAAGCTGCGCCAGCAGTTTTTCAAATCGCGGCCGTTCGATGACCTGCGGATGATCCGCCGGTTTTCCATTGTGCGACGGCTCCGATCCGCACATCGTCGCCAGATTTTCCAGCGTCCCGCTTGTGCCGATCGCCGTCACCGGATGAAGCGCTTCGATCTGCTCGATCACCGGCGAAAGCTCTTTGTCAAAATGCTTCAGAAGCCGCCGGTGATCGCCCTCGCTGATCGGATCGGACTTGACGAACCGTGCGGTCATGCGCGCCGCGCCAAGCTTTCGGCTCTCGAGCAGGCTCGCCTGCTTGTCGTCGCCGACGATGAACTCCACGCTCCCGCCGCCGATATCGATCATCAGATGCGGCTGCGACCGCAGCGGAATCGCGTGCCGGACGGCCAGATAAATCAGCCTCGCCTCGTCGCGCGCGCTGACGACGCGGATGTAAAGTCCGAGTTGCCGACGCACGCGTTCGATCAGATCACCGCCGTTTTCCGCTTCGCGGATAGCGCTGGTGGCGGCGGCGACGATTTTTTCCGCTTGCCGCTGATGCGCCGCCTGCTGGAATCGTTCCAGCACGGCGATCGCCCGATTCATCGCATCGGCCGAGAGCCGTCGTGATGGAAAGCTCAGCCGTCCCAACCCCACCGCCTCCTTCAGCCGCCACAGCGTGGTGATGCCGCCATCCGCATCCGCCTGGGCAACGATCATGTGGATGCTGTTGGATCCCACGTCGATGGCCGCCAGGCGCAGCGATTCCCGGCTGTCGGATTTCGACGCCAATCGCGATGTGCCGGCGGCAACGGTCATGGGCCGCGAATATACCATCAAGCACGCGGAACACAGACAGGTCCGTGAATTGCGTTAGGAATTCTTAACAATCCCCGCCGATGCCCGGCAGCGGAATCCGCAGATACGGCTTGGCGAGGCTCTCAACGAGGAGATGACTGGCGATATCCCGAATTGCATCGCGGTTGTCCTTCCACATGAACGCTCGTTCCGCATCGCCCGCGGGAACCCATCGGGCCGCATCGTGCTCGTCATTCAGAATTACCGACTGCTCGCGCGTCACGATGGCGCAGAACGGAACGCAGTGCCATAGCGTGTCCGCGGATGCGATATAAAACACGCTGACCTGATCGAGGCGATAAAACTCCTGCGGAATAAGCCCCGCCTCTTCGCGAAGCTCACGAAGCGCCGCGGCCACCGGCGATTCGCCAGGCTCGCTCGTTCCGTAAATCGCTTGCCAGGTTCCGCCCATGTAGTCGTCCTTGCTTCGGCGCAGCTGCAAAAACTCGTGCCCGGTTCCCTCGGCGGCGGGGCGGGTAACGTAACAACTGACCATGTCGTAACGGATTTTCATGCAATGCAGCCTTATGCCACTAACCCAGATACTCAGCTTCCAGTGCGGTCTCTACGGGCTTGGCGTTGACGAGATCGACCCGATATGCCCGGGCGTTCGGTCGTGAACCGACGATTCGCTTAAGCTGGCCGTTGAGGAAATGCAGGGCGCAGCCGTCGTCGGCGGCGTAGCCGGCGGGCAAACCTTCGGCGACGAACCGTTGATACGCGGGACGGCGCTGAGGCTGGCCATCATAGTGTGGGCAATTGCTCCCGGGGAGGAATCCCAGTCCATCGGTCAGCTTCGCCAAATCCGGGCCGAACGAATCGGTCACTCCCGCCTCAAACCAGCAAATGGATCCCGCGCTGATCCCGCACAGCACGATCCCCTGGGCCAAGGCATCGTGAAAGATTTGGTCCAGGCCATGTGCGCGCCAGACGGCGAGCAGATTCACCGTGTTGCCTCCGCCCACATAAATGACGTCTTGTTCCAGCACGAACGCGCGCAGATCGGTTGTTCGGCGGACAAACAACGGCAAGTGGGTCGGCACGCAGTTTCGCCGCGAAAAGGCGTCATAAAAACGAAGGCAGTAGTTTTCCGAATCGCCGCTGGCGGTGGGAACAAAGCAAACCTGCGGGCGCGGTTTCCTTGCCAGCGAAAGGATGTAGTCGTCCAGCCGCGGGTTATCGGGCTCCATCGAGAATCCGCCGCCACCCATGGCCACGATCTGCATGGCGCAAGCCTACTGCCCAGTCCGGCAAATTCCAACGACGGGAAAGAACTGTGAAGCGGCGAAGAAAAAACGCCGGGGAATTCCTCTCCTTCACGTTCCATTAAGGTTGCCCCCCGTATGTTTCGCGTTGTATGACGATCCGCTTCTCCACTGAACGGTTTGTTATTCGTTCGAGGTTCGGAGACTAATTCGGAATTTCCTGTTACCGAGCCATTGCGTGACCCCGCCCGTTCACTCCTCCGGTGTAGGAGGAGTGGCGGGCTTTTTACCCGCCGGCGGGTGATGTCAGACGATATTTGGGCGGCCAGTGTTTGAACGAGGGAGGTGATCATTTTGTGAGATCGCCTCTCTCTTTTTTTGTCGATGCCGCCGGATGTAGCGCATGATTCGGGTACGCAATCCCTTTTAGCCGGCCCGCTTGCGGACCGCGTTCACGAGAAATCGATCAGCCGCCACAAAACGCGGCCCGCAAGCGGGCCGGCTAAAACGATTGATGCGTACTATTTCCAGATTCATGAACTTAGAAGGCCGTGAAGTCTTTATAATCGCGCGTTCGCCTTGCGAAGCGGATGATGAACGGGCGAACTATGGAAGGCGAATCGGGCCATTTTCAATGCAGCGCCTGCGGCAGGCAATTCCGCTGGAAGCCCGAGTTGGCGGGGCGCGATGTGCGTTGTCCCTGCGGGCAGGTGTTGCGATGTCCCGATGCTCCAGCGCCGCAAGAGGACATGTATGACCTCGCGCCGGAGGCGGCCAAGCCGCAGCACCCGCATCCCCCGGCGGCCGCCGAGCCCGCCCCGGCCAACCCGAGGGTGCGAACGCTCTCGTATCAAACGCCGCGAAAAGTAATCCCCGGCGCCGCAGCGGGTCCCGTCGATACCAATACTCTGAAAAACCAATACATTCCGCTGTGGCTTCTGGGCGGCGGGACGGCGGTTGAACTGATCGCGGCATTCCTGCTGCATCCGCACGACCTGCCCATGGCCATGATGAGTATCTCCGTCGAAGTCATCGGCGGGACTATTCTGATGCTGATCGGCGTGCTCGTGGCGGCGAAAATTCGCGGAATTCCCATCGGATCTTTCTGGAGTGCGGTGCTGAGATTAGCAGCCATCTCGGTCGCGCCGGCGGCCGTCGGCGATCTGCTGATGCCCATCACCCGCATCATTCCATTCATCGGCGTCCTTTTGCAATGGGGCGTTCAATTCGTGCTCTATTTTGCCCTGCTCGGAGTGCTGTTCGATCTGGATCAAAGCGACACCTGGTACTGCGTTATCGTGATTTTCATCATCAACCTGAGCGTCTACGCACTGCTGGTTTGGTTGGCATGGCATCACTAAAACGCCCATCACGGCGCCGTCGTAGCCGGGGCGTCTGCCTGCTTGACGACGATGATGTCGGCCGACCCAGCTTGAATTTCCGCAGCGTTCTTAAATATTTTGAGCGTGCCGGTCACGCTAATGGTTTTGCCGACGTACAGATCATCGGGGATTCCAGCGCGTTTTTCGGCCCTGATGTAGACGGTGAATCGGTCTGGATCGGGATAGTTTTTGCCAACGTTCAGAACAGCCGCGCCGCCGAAGTCGTGGCTTCCGACCACCGGGCCGACGACGGTGACCGTCTGGCCGATGTGGTCGCCGGCCTGGTCCCAACTGATGGTGGACGGCGTGGTCGTGGGCAGTGTGCTCGGCATGGTCGCGGGGGAATCAGCCTCGGCGACCGCAAGGGCGATGCAAATCAACGCCGCCGATAAGACCGAAAACCGAGATAACATTCGCATGGATGCTCCAATTGCTTTGGTGCAGAAGTCTACCAAGCGGAATGAACGATGCCAAAGTGATCGCGTTTTATTCGCCGACGCAGAGAAATTTCGGATTCTTTCTCTTTCCGACCGGGAGTTGGCCGCTCTGGCGAGTTCTCGTGAAGTGAGTTCCGACCAGGATGCCGGCGCCGAGAAGGGCGGCGGTTTCCTGCCAGATCATGACATCTTCTTCGTAGAGCCGCACCGCGACGGTGTTGGCCACCTGCGACAAAGCCGATGCGTTGGAGATCAGGAGGTCCTCGACAACATCCGTCGATGTGCCGGCAACCGAGGAGATGACACGGGCCGCGGTGAACATGCCGGTCGCGGCGACCAAATCACGATCCATGCCGAGAACCGCCGGCGCATTGCCGAAATCCTCGAAGAAGCCGCGCGGCGTTCCATCGACAGTTTTTTCCGCGGTTTGGAAGTCGGCGTCGGAAATCGTCTTGACGAGCAGATTCGATGTTGAACTCGTCGCCGCATGTTGCGGGGCGGAGATGAAATCACCAGGCGTTGTTGAACTAATCGTTGACATCACCGCGGGCGCACCGGTGAGAGTCGGGAATGAACTGACCCCCGCGGTGTTGGAAGCAGCCGCGGCCGCGGCGGGCGGATTGTTCATGAGCGTGATCCGGCGGCCAGCGGTTTTGACCGTGGTGGCGACGATCGTCACGGCCGTTGGCGCGTTTTGGGTTCCGGTCGCGCTGGCGCCGATCAGCTCCTGAATCACGTAGGCCGCCTTGGGTGTACCGAGGCCCGTCACGAGATCATAGCCCGGCGCCGCCGAGTAGAACCGCGAGCTTGCGCCCACGGTTTCATCATGGAACGCCTGGCCGTATTGCGTGGAATTGTAGAGTGAGAAAAGCAGCGGCAGGGTTTGAGATGCGCCGTTGAGCGCTCCAAGACCATTAACCGCGCGGCCCTGATCGGCGATGGCGACGAGGGCCGACCATTGCGGGGTTCCAGCGCTGGTTCCACCGACTTCCCACCAGCCTTTGTAACCCTCGTAGGTCACTGAATCGTAGACGGCGAATCCCGTGTTGGGGTTCGCGTCGTAGGCGACGTCCGGCGAACTTGCCGCGCCGCTTAGCTGAACATCGGTTTGATAATTCGGTTCGCGCTCGTATCGGCTGATGCCGCCGGTGCTGTCGGCCCAGCCGGTTTCGCTTCCATAAGCTCCGGAAGAATTCGCCAAATTCAGCGTGGTTCCGCCGACGGACAGAACATTGGGGGAACTGGCCGGCCATTCAGGCCCGTACGACGATCCCTCATCGCCGGAGGCGGCGACGAACGTGACGCCCGCATGTCCCGTTGGCGTGGTGAAGTAGCCGTCGTAGGCGCTCTCGCTGGAGAATTCGCTCGAGCCCCAACTCATCGAGACAACCGAGACGCCGGCGACGGATCGGGCGTAGTTCACGGCCGTCAGCAGATCGCCGAGGCTTGCGGAGTTGGCTTCGACCAGAAGGATAGACGCGCTGGGCGCAATCGCATGGGCCCACTCCACGTCCAGCGAAGTTTCCAGGTCCCATCCCGCGTTGGCTGCCGGCAGGGCCGTCGTGCTTCCGGTTTCGCCCACGACCTTCAGGCTGGGGGAATGCAGGCCAAACTGGCTGTCGAACGCCGACAGATCGCCGGAAATATCCGTGTCGTTGTACGCATCGACGATGGCAATGGTCTCCCCCGCGCCGGTGCCGGCGGCCCCGTTGCCGAGCGTCACCGAGCTAAACCCGTAGGCGGACCGAATCTGTGCCGGACTGTAACCGGCAATGGAACCAGCTGCGGCATCCGGCAACACGACGAGCGACGGCGCGGCGAACAGTTGGCTGGCCGACAGCAGCGTTCTGCTTTCCAGGCCCTCAAAAACCGCCGGAGCGATTTTCGCCGCGCCCGGTCTCTTCGAATGCTTCGTCTTTTTTACTCCATTGCGAAGCGACATTGATCCTCCCGTTCATGCTGAACGCTTTTCGAGATCCCTTCCATGATCGCATCGATTGAGTGCATCGTCGAGGTTGCCGATCGGCAGCCGTACCATGAAGGCGGTGCCTACCCCCTGCACGCTGCCGAATGAAATATCCCCGCCATGGGCCGAAGCGATGCTTTTGCATATCGCCAGCCCCAATCCGCAGCCTCCCGATTCCCGGCCGCGCGCCGGATCCACACGGAAAAACCGCTCGAAAATGCGCGCCTGATCCTGCCGGGGAATTCCGATGCCGGTATCAACCACCTTCAGCGTGGCATAGTCGTGATCCCGGACGATCAGAACTCTCACGCCGCCGCCTTCGCGGTTGTATTGGATCGCGTTGTTGATCAGGTTGGTGATGAGCTGCAAAATCCGGTCGCGGTCCGCCGCGATCTCGATTCCGACGCCCTCGACTTCGATCCGGACATTCCTCTTCGTCGCCACCGGCCGAAGCAGCGTCGCGCAGTCATCCGCCGCCTGGCGGAGATCAAACCGGCTGTACTTCAGCTCCAGCGCATCGGCATCGGCGCGGGCCAGGACGAGCAACGATTCCACCAGTGAATTCATCCGCTTGGACGCCCGCAGATTTGATTCGATGGTCTGGCGATACTCGTCCGGTGTCCGCATCTTCTTCAGCGCCAGTTCGCTGCTGGCGTGGATGACCGACAGGGGCGTTCGCAGTTCGTGCGATGCATCGGCCGTGAACTGTGCTTGCCGGTGAAACGCGGATTCCAGCCGGTCGAACGCATCGTTCAGGGTTTGCACGAGCGATCCCAGTTCGCTCTTGGTCTCCTGGCGGTCAATTCTGCGCGAGAGGTCGGAAGCGGAAATGGAGCGGGCCGCCTCGCTGATCAGATGAATCGGATGAAGCACGCGCCGGGAAAGTGCGCCGCCGCCCAACAGTCCAATGGCCATGACCATCGCTCCCGCGCCCAACAGACTCCACCGAAGATTCGCCAGACTCGCCTCTTCCCGGCGAATGGATCGTCCGACCAGAACCGTCGAGCCGGCGGGGCCGCTGGCCAGGACTTCCCGCAGATCTCCTCGCTGGCGAAACTCCAGAGGCGAAGAATGAAGCGTTGATGAGGCGTTCAACGTGGCCGCAACGCCGGCGCGCGGAACTGCCGGACACTGCGACGACTGGCGAATCACCGAGCCGTCCGATCCCCAAACGATGAAATATGGCTGGTCCGCTTGGTCCCATCCAAGTCGGCGCAGGCAGTCTTGCGGAACCTCTTTCAGCCAGGCGGGAATCGTTTGCCCCGCATCGGCGGGGTGCGGAAATTCGACCGTCGGCGGCGCGACATCCGATGCAAGTTGCGCAGAATCGCCCGCCGAGCCCTGCGACGCAATGGCCAGTTGCGGGCGTTCGAAATGATTCGGCGATGACGGCCCCAACCGTTGAACCCCAGGCCCCACAAACACCCGAGCGGCGCCGGCTAATTCATTGTCCACTTCTGTATACGCGGTGCGCTGGGCCGCGACGTACAGCACCGTTCCAAAGCTCGCCAGCGCCAGGAACAATATCCCGGCGTGCCAGAGTTGCAGCGTCCATCGAATCGACTTAAACATCATCCTGATCCGCTGGGGATTCTTTGCCGGGTGCGTCCGACCCGTCGCCAACTAAATAGCCCTGACCGCGGCGGGTAATGATGAAATCCTTACCCAGTTTTTTTCGCAGGTTGGATACGTGCACGTCCACGAGATTTGAAAGGCTGTCATCCTCCTCGTCAAAAAGATGATCGTATATCGTCTTTCGACTCACCAATTCACCTCGATGCAGGGCCAGAAGCTGCACCAAAGCATATTCGCGCGGGGTTAAAAGAACCAGATGACCGGACTTGGAAACCATCCGTTTGGCGGTGTCAACCTGAACATCGCCCAAGTCGATGATCGGATGCGCTTTGCCGGCGGACCGGCGCATCAGCGCCCTGAGCCGTGCCTGAAGCTCGTCCAACTCAAACGGCTTTACGACATAGTCGTCCGCTCCGGAATCCAGTCCGGTCACCCGGTCCCGCAATGCATCACGAGCCGTCAAAACCAAAACCGGCACCAGGTGTCCCTCACTTCGAAGCTGCTTCAGCACAGCCCAGCCGTCCATGATCGGCAGCATGAGGTCCAGCACCACGGCGTCATAATGCCCCGCAACCGCCTTAAACAACCCGTCACGTCCGTTGTCAGCGGTGTCCACCGCGTATCCCTGCTCGCGCAGCGACTGCGACAGCACCGTCAGCAGATCGGGTTCGTCCTCAACAACCAGCACCCTCATTTCTTGTCCAGTTCTCCCGTCACCAAGGTGAAGATTCAAGCAAAAAACCACGTTTCCCCCCGCCTCATACAAAGATGAACCTTAAGATGACGTGAAGAATTGGAATAAGTCGTCCGGAAGCCGTGATTGGCCCGGAAAATTCAAGATTCACCGCCCGCGAGCACGCTAGAGTCGCGGAGAAGCGCACAGACGACAGGATTTCACCGGACACGGCGCGGCACATGGCAATGAACGCCGGGGCTTCCCATCCCACCGCCGGGCGATTGAAATGGCGGTCTGTTCGTTCGGGAGACGATTGAGCCGATCCTTTGCATTTGTCTTCGCGTGCACGCCGGGAGATTCGGAAATCAAATCAGCGCTGCTGGCGTCATCGCTTGCGCGATCCTTGCGCTGCGATCATGAATTGATAGCCCTCATCCCCGAATCGGCGGAAAAATGGGGCCGACATAAACCCGCGACGCTCGCTCTCTTACGCCGCCTTGGCGTGCGGCTGGTGGGCGCAACCCTCTGGGGCGGCTTGGATGATCCCATCGATTTCGATATCGAATGTCTCCGCGTTCAAACCGATTGCGAAAAGCTTGTTCTGTTGGAAACCGATCGGCTGCTTCTGCGCGAACTCGCCGATGAGCCGAGATTTTCCGTCCCCTTCAGCGCGTGTGCCGCATTTGCCCCGCCCGGCTCGGTAAACGAATCCACCTGGCGCGCCATGTTCCAGACCTGCGGCGCCCACCTGCCGCCGGCACGCTTTTATTCCCCCTATACGGGTCAATATTTTCCGCTCTGCTTCGACGGCGGATTGGTCGTCGTTCCCGCACGCAGCCGATTCGGCGACGCCTGGCTGGAATGTTTTCAAAACATCCGGCGATCGCATCCCGCCGGCCAAACCCGTGATCTGCAAAACATCGCGCTGGCCATAGCGGCCGTCAAACTCGGCATGGAAATCGATGTGTTGGAGCAGCGCTACAATCATCCCGCCGGCCTACGACCGCTGAATGATGCCGAACCGCCGATCTTTGCGCGTTACGAGGATCCAAAAATAATCGCGCGCGAGCCGGCGCTGCTCGTTCATCTGAATGACTTGCTCAGGGAACACGCCGATCTTCGCGCATTACTCGCCGACGATCCCGCCTGGAATTCCGTTGCCAACATTGCATCTGACGCCGGCGCGAAAATAAAAACCGGCGAACCGCTCGCTCCTGAGCTGATCATCACCGGAATTCCGCGCAGCGGCACCAGCTATCTTTGCAACATCCTTCATCAAATGAGCAACTGCGTCATCCTCAACGAGCCGGTCGAAACCGTTGACATTCTAAAAAGTTCATCCTCCCCCTTCGGCGTGGCCAATTTCGCGCGCGATCGCCGCCGGGATGTATTGGGCGGCGTTCCCATCCCCAACAAATTAACCGACGGACAAATCACACAGGACACGGCCAAGTTCAACGAAACGCGACTCTATTCCCCCCGCGTGGAATCGGCGAATTTCGTGCTGGGGATCAAGCATACGCTGGCTTTCCTCAGCCGCCTCCCTTTCCTTTACAAGACAATGCCCGGCGCGCGTTTCGTAGCCTGCGTGCGCGATCCCTTCGACACCATCGCCTCGTGGAAAGGGAGTTTTCCGCATCTGAACATCGCGGATGTCGTCCGCCATCCGGTCGGAAATCCCCTCGATCCCTGGCTGACGACGCGCCAGAGCCAGGAATTGCAAGCCATCGCCGGCATCGCCGATCCCGCCTCGCGCCGCGCCGCCTGGTGGCGACATCTGGCCAATCTGATTCTGGATTCGCGCGATCGATTGATCCTGATCCGTTACAAAGATCTCGTCACCCATCCGCAGCAGACGGTGTCGAAAATTCTGGACGGCTGGCCCGCCGGCGTCCCGACCCAACCGATCCAACCCTCTACCGTGCGGCGGCGCCCTGACCTATTGGATCAATACGATCAATTGGCCATCCGCGCCCTCTGCCGTGAGCCGGCTCGCGCCTTGGGCCTTGATTGTGATCGGTAGAACAACGTCAGACGTGTCCATCCGGCCATCTTACCGGCCAAGCCAAAAATCGGGGCGACAGGATTTGAACCTGCGACCTCTTGACCCCCAGTCAAGCGCGCTAAACCAAACTGCGCCACGCCCCGGATCCGAAAACGCCAAGCTACATACGCCGGCGCCCCGCGTCAACCGGCCGGAAAAGCAGCCCCCGGCGCGGCGCGGCGGCTTCAGCCGCCGTGTTCCCAGATCGATCAATAAACTCGACAGTCAAACGTCCGCTTCTCGTCCGCTTGCCTTGTTCGTCAGGGCTGATAAGTTACGCCGCGCCTTGCTGTAGTGAATCTCTGGAAAGGCTCAATGACCGTACTCATCATCGGCAGCGGCGGACGCGAACACGCGCTGGCCTGGAAATTGGCCGGATCAACTCGAGTGACCGACCTCTTCTGCGCTCCGGGAAATCCCGGCATCGGCGAACTGGCCGACCTCGTTCCCATTGCCCCCACCGATTTGGACGGAATCGCGAAATTCGTACGCAACAACGCCGTCGATCTGGTCGTCATCGGGCCGGAGGATCCTCTGGCCCTCGGTTTGGCCGATCGATTGCGCGACGCGGGCGTGATGGTGTTCGGCCCCTCCAAAGCCGCCGCGCAAATCGAATCGGACAAGTGGTTCGCCAAAGAAATCATGCGTCACCAGGCGATTCCCACCGCCGAAACGCACACCTTCACCGACCCCGCCGCGGCCGATGAATATGTGAAAGGCCGCGACGATCCCGTGGTCATCAAGGCCGCCGGATTGGCCAAGGGCAAGGGCGTCACCATCTGTTACCGCCCGTCCGATGCCTTGGAAGCGATTGATGTCATCATGCGCCAAAAGCGTTTCGGCGACGCCGGCAAAAGGATCGTGATCGAGGAACTGCTTTCCGGCCCCGAATGCTCCGTGCTGGCGTTTGTGGACAAGCACACGATCTACATGCTCGAGCCGGCCCAGGATCACAAACCCATCGACGACGGCGACACCGGTCCGATGACCGGCGGAATGGGCGCATATTCGCCTACCCCCGTCGTCTCGCCCCAGCTCCTCACCCAGATCGAGCGGGATATCTTCGTTCCGATCGTCGATGGAATGTTCCGCGAAGGAATCGAATACCAGGGCTGTCTGTACGCCGGCCTGATGCTCACGCCCAACGGCCCAAAGGTTCTGGAATTCAATTGCCGATTTGGCGATCCCGAAACTCAGCCGCTGATGATGCGGCTCCAGACCGATCTGCTGGAGGTTCTGATCGCGATGGCCGAGGGAAAGCTCGACCAGATCGAATTGACCTGGGATCCCCGCCCCGCGCTGTGCGTCGTCGCCACGAGCAAAGGCTATCCCGGCGAATACACCGGCGGTGTCCCGATCACCGGCATCCCTCAGGCCGACGCCATGCCGGATGTCAAAGTCTTCCACAGCGGCACGAAATTGCAGGGTAAAACACTAGTCACCGACGGCGGCCGCGTGCTCGGCGTCACCGCGCTCGGCGCCACAGTCATGGATGCCCGCCGCCGCGCCTATGCCGCCCTGGAAAAAATAAAATTCGACGGCATGCATTACCGCAAAGACATCGGCTGGCAAGCGCTCAAAAGTTAACAAGGACGAATCGCATTACCAAAAAGCCGTGGGATGGCCATCCCGCGGGATTCGAACGCCAGACGATTATGCTTTAGCCATGCAGCCATTCGAATTCTTCGGCACCGCACGCATCATCTTCGGCCGCGGGATCTCCGCCCGCGCCGGCGAGTTGGCCGCGGGGCTCGGCAAATCCCCGCTGATCATCCACAACAGCGATCACCTGATCGACCGCCTCGTCCAATTGCTCTCAGCTACCGGCACCCCCGCCCCCATCCGCCGCCAACGCGGCGAACCCACCGTCGCCGATATCGACGCATCCGTCGAACTAGCCCGCCGCCACAACTGCGATTCCGTCGTCGCCCTCGGCGGAGGCAGCGCCATCGACGCCGCCAAAGCCACCGCCGGCCTGCTCACCAACGACGGCTCCGCCATCGACTATATGGAAATCATCGGCAAAGGCCGGAAAATCACTCGCCCCGCGCTCCCCTGGATGGCGATCCCCATCACCGCCGGCACCGGCGCGGAAGCGACTCGCAATGCCGTGATCGGATTGCCCGAAAAAAAATTCAAAGCCAGCATCCGCAGCGAACTGCTTCTTCCGCAAATCGCCCTGGTCGACCCGGAATTAGGCATCGGCGTCCCACCGCCCATCACCGCCAGTTCCGGCATGGACGCTCTGTGCCAATCGATCGAATCGTACACATCCACCGGCGCTTCGCCCCTGACCGATGTCCTGGCCCTGCGTGGCGTTCACCTTGCCGCCCGGTATTTGCCCCGGGCGTTCCACGATGGAAATGATTTAGAAGCACGTGAGGGCATGTCCCTGGCCGCACTCCTGAGCGGCATGACGCTGACCAACGCCGGCCTCGGCGCCGTGCACGGCTTCGCCTCCCCGCTGGGCGCGAACTTCCCCATTCCGCACGGAACCATTTGTGCCGCTCTGCTGCCGCACGTGATCGCCGCCAACGTCCGCACCTTGCGCGAGCAACCGCAAGCCGCAGGTATGCAAGGATTGACAAGATACGCACAGATCGGCCGGCAATTGCCGGACTTCGAAACCGCCGCCGACAATGACGCGATCGACGCCTGCGTTCATTTCACCGCAAATTTGCTGCGCGAGTTGCACATCCCGCCGCTGAATCAATTCGGCCTTCGTCTCGCCGACATTCCCGAAATGGTCGCCCTGGCCCGCAAAGCCAGCAGCATGCGATTCAATCCGGTTGTCATGTCGGATGAATCCCTCTCGGCAGTTCTGATGGCCGCGATTGACGGTAAAATACCGTCATGACAGGCCCCACCCCGGCGACCGATGAGGCGTCATTCGATCGCTTCTGCGTCGGTTGCGGCTACAACCTGCGGGCGCTGACAAGTGATCGATGCCCCGAATGCGGATTGCGACTCGACGAGGCCGCCTATGCGCCCGTTCCGTGGGAAGGCCGGCGGCACATCGGCACCTATCGCGCGTTTTGGCGAACCGTCTTCCTGGCGACGTTGCATCCCAAACGGCTCGCCGGCGCAATCGCTTTGCCGTTGAATGATCGGGATGGCCGCAGATTCGCCCGCATCGTTGCTGTCGTGGCTGCGATCCCGCCAATTGTCTTTTTAACGACATTCGTAGGGTCTACCGGTTTTGCAACTCTCGTGGTCAATTTTAGCGCGCCGTACAACAGCCTGGCCTCTCTGCAGAAAACGCTTGGCCCGCTCTGGGAGATAGGCGTGATCTGGTTCGCCGGAGCCATGTGTTTCATGGCGCTGCCCATCGGCTTGGTGGCGACGATTCTTATGGGCTCCGGCGCATCGCGATTCTGGGCGCGAATCGCGGATTCGCCATCCGTCCGCCGCGACCGCGCCTTCGCCATCAGCAGCTATTACATTTCACCGTTGGCGTGGATGTTCGTTCCGACATTGCTGTTTACCGTTCCCCACATCGCGGGGGATATGTCGAATCACACCGTTTGGATGATCGCTTTTCTGAATGTCCTTCTCGGCTGTATTGCACTCGGTGCAATTGTGGTGATTTACGTGTGGAACTCGCTGATCCTGATCATGGTCACGACGCATTGCGGATTCGGGCGGCTTATCGCTTCAGCCATCGGCTTCATCATGTTCTGGCTCGTCTCGGCCATCGTCTGGCTGGGATTATTCCCGATGATGGTTGGACTTATCTGGCTGATGATCGACAGCCTGCGGGGATAATTCACGGTTTCGTCGCGGGTGCCGGCAACCACCACAGGGAGAGGTCCCGCCATTGCCGGGCACTGGAACTCACCCATCCGATGCAAGGCGAATTTGGCGGTCGGCTAACTGAAGGCACGCCATTTGGGTCGAAATAAACCAGTGGCCGAACGCTGCCGTTTGGTGCGCGAAGCACCGCATATCCGATCGGCTGGTGCGTCGCGGAAAACGGGTCCTCCGGCACCGAGGGCAGGTACTGCCCGACCAGAATCTTCAAACTTGCCGGCCATTGCCCATGGTCGGCGCGATACAACCGCACTGCCAGCGAGACCGCCGTTACTCGTCTCTCGGCGACACTGCGAAATTCGATCTGAATCAATTGCGTCGGATGCGCCACAGTTTCACTTCCCATTCTCGACAGTCGAATCGCATTCGAATTGGCATAAGCGGCCCCATCTAACGCCATCGCCGCCGGATAATTCGATTGCGACATTGCTTGCACGAGGTGTTCGCTCTTGCCCAGAACCCGCACCGCATCCAGATCGAGCATCGGACGCAGAACCGTCGCCTTGTCGCGGACCAACATCGCATGGTCGAAATCCAGGGCGCGCTCGGCGATCATGGCCTCTTTGCGACTCCGTAATTCTTGCTTGTCATCGAGCAAGTGATTGATGAGTTGCATGACGGCCGCGCGTGGTGCCGCGTGGCGAGCGTCAGAATCGCCCTGGACCTGAAGATCGGGCGCGATCGCCTGGATGCGATCCGCGGCGATGGCCTTGATTCCGACCCCCACCAACTCGCCGATGAGAAATCCCCGCTGATCGACACAGTCGGCCAGATGAAAGAGATCGAACGTGTATCGAATCGCTTCGGCATCATTGGACCGCAGATGCGCATATTCGATCGCATCGCCAATCAAACAGGCCAATTGTCGAGTCGGCGATAGGTAATTTGGCGGGATGATGCTCGATAGGGAGCTACCCGGCGGCCCCGGCCGCGCCCCCCAATCCGCGGCTTCGAATGCCCGGGCCGTTCTGACCAGAGGGAAAACCGCTTGGTCCGCCGTCATAGCGTGGCCCATCATTTGATACCATGCCGGCGGGAATGGTGGATAGCCTGAGTAAACAAGGTTCGAATAGGATGGCGAGACGATGATATTCGACATCGCCGCGATCGCCGAGAGATAATAGAAGGCCGCATTTCGATTATTCGGAATGGGCGAAAAATCCAGATCGCTGATGTAGACCGGCTCATGCCGGGCGGAAATTTCGGCGATCGCCTTCTGTAAACGCAGATGAGCGATGTAGGCCCATGAAACCCACGCCAGAATCAGGGCTACAAACGCGGCCGCGATGGCTATAGGCTTGATCTTTCGCCGCCCCGGTGATCGATGCATCGTCTATCCAATTTACCACGTCGCAACACTGACGACAGTGATTGGCTCGACGCACAGTCGTCTTGCGGCGGGGAATGCCAAATTGAGCGTGCATCAAAAAATAATCTTTAGAATGCCATATCTTTCGCGCGAAAACCCGCCCAAAACTTTCACCTTCGGGCAGCATTAGTAGAGGAATGTCCTTTTTTCTGATCGGAAGCATTTATGTCCGCCGATTTCGATTCTCGTACCCGCCCGCGAACTTCTCGTCAGCCGTGCGAGTCCCGGCGCGCTCTTCGCAATGATGGGGGCTTTTGAGACAAAATGGGACATCTCGCGTCTCCCGGCGCGGCGCGGCGGCTTCAGCCGGCGTGTTTCCTCCCGCCGCATGACAAAGACGCGGCATTTCCCTATTATCCTCCGGCCTGACTAATGTGGAGACGCCCTGAATGCCCGTAGAAATCACCATGCCGCAGTTGTCCGACACCATGACCGAGGGGACGGTCGTCAAATGGCACAAAAAAGAAGGAGACAAGATCAACAGCGGCGAAGAGGTCGCGGACATCGAAACCGATAAGGCGACGATGCCGATGGAGGCGTTCGATGCCGGCACGCTGGCGGTGATCGTCGCGCGCGAGGGGCAGAAGGTGAAGGTCGGGCAGGTCATCGGCGTGATCGCCACGGGCTCGGAAAAACCGGATGAGATCAAGAAGAAATATGCCAGCGGCACGGCAACCGCGGCTCCCAAGCCAGTTGAGGCGCCCCCCTCCAAACCTGCGCCTGCGCCGGCTGCCAAGCCGAGTTCCGCACCGGCCAAGCCGGGGAATTATCAATTCGACATCGTCGTGATCGGCGGCGGCCCGGCGGGTTACGCGGCCGCGATCCGAGCCGGACAACTCAAAAAACGAGTCCTGTGCATCGAGAAGGAAAGTCTTGGCGGCACGTGTCTGAACTGGGGATGTATTCCCACCAAGGCCCTGCTCGATGATGGAGCGTTCATCCGCAAGCTCCGGCTGCACGCGGCCGAGCATGGCGTTTCGTACAAGGACCTCTCCATCGATTTTCCCAAGCTGATTAGCCGCAGCCGGGCCATCGCCGACAAACTGAGCAAGGGGATTGAGCATTTGTTCCGCAAATATGAGGTGAAGCACGAAATCGGCGCCGGCCAATTGCTCGGCCCGCATCGCGTGAAGATCACCAGTGCGCAGAATACCCGCGAAGTGACGGCCGACCACATCATCATCGCCACCGGCGCGAAGGCGACCCCGCTGCCCGGCGTCGCATTTGACGGCAAGAAAATCATTACTTCTCGCGAAGCGATGAATCTGCCGAGGCAGCCCAAAAAGATCGCGATCATCGGCGCCGGCGCTATTGGTTGCGAGTTCGCCGATTTTTACAACGCCGTCGGAACGGAAGTGGTCGTCGTCGAGATGCTCGACCATCTTTTGCCCAATGAAGACGACGATGTGTCGGTTCTCCTCGAGCGCGTTTTTGCCAAGCGCGAAATCGACGTGCGCGTGAAAACCAAAACCGACAAGGTGGAAACAACGCCCGGCGGCGTGAAGCTGACCCTCTCAGGCGCAAAGCCCGGCGTCGTCGAAGCCGATGTCGTGCTCGTTGCCATCGGCGTCAGCGCCAACACCGACGGCCTGCTGGGCTCAAATTCGGGGCTGGAGATTTTCAAAGGCCGGATCAAGGCCGATCCCCAGTATCAGACGAATCTGCCGAATATCTGGGCGGTGGGGGATTGTGTCAGCCTCCATTGGCCGCCGCAGGAAGGGATGGGCGGTTACCGGCATCCTGATCTCGCCCACGTTGCTCATCACGAAGCCGTCAACTGCGTTGAGCGCATCGCCGGCGTGTCGGACCATCTGATCGATTACAAATCGATCCCCGGCTGCACGTACACCCATCCGCAGGTGGCCAGCATGGGAATGAGCGAGCGCAAGGCCCGCGAACTGAACCGAAAATTAAAAGTCGGGAAATTTCCGTTCAGCGCCAGCGGACGCGCCCTGGCGATGGGCGAGCCGGACGGTTTTGTGAAACTTATTTTCGATGCCCAGTACGGCGAATTGCTCGGCGTTCACATGATCGGCGAAAATGTCACCGATATCCTCGCGGAACTGGTGGTGGCCAAGAAGCTGGAGGCCACCGAAGCGGAGATCATCGAAGCGATCCATCCGCATCCAACCTTCAGCGAAGCGATCATGGAAGCCGCCGGCGTCGCCGACGGCAGGGCGATTCATTTGTAAATCTTTTGCATGGAGGATTGTCATGCGAATTTGGCTGGCGATTGTTGCAGCGGGCCTGTTGGCCGCGGGATGCTCATCAACCTCGGACGGTTCCAGCGAAGGCATTGAGCCCAAGTCCGTCCCCGCGGCCGTGCAGGGAGCGTTTTATACCGAACATCCCTACGCGCAGATGAATCATCCCAAGAAGGACACCGATTCCGACGGATCGGTCAGCTACGAAATTCCCTACACCCGCCCCGACGGCACCAAGGGCAACGCCACGTACGCCCAAACCGGGGAATTGCAGAAGGATCAGTGAGCGCAATACTTATGCGAAAGAGGAAGAGGCAGAAGCAAATCGTCATCATTGCCGGTCCCAAAGGAGCCGGGAAGACCACTTTCGCGGAGAAGTTCTTTCTGGGCAACTCCGGATTCCCGGAGTTTATCAACGCGGACATGATTGCTCGTGGTATTGCGCCACTGGCGCCGGACGCGGCTGCCATTGCGTCTGGCAAGGTAATGCTGCGTGAAATCCATCGAAAGGTGAGATGTGGCGAGAGCTTCGCGTTTGAAACAACGTTGTCCGGATTAAACTATTCGCGGCACATTCCGATTTGGCGAAAGAAGGGATATCACGTCACATTGATAACGAAGCCATGAAAAAGAAATCACCCCAGCCTGCTTCATCAGACCCGCGTATCCGTCGCGAAATGCGCGCCTTGAAACAAGCCGCCCGGAGTGCGAAAAGGTTGGCCGAGGTCACGGGTACGCCATTTTATGTCGTTAAGAACGGACGCCTGATAAATTTGCACAAGGGGCGTAAGCGTTCGGCTAAACAGAGGGAACTGGTAAAGCTTCTCCGGCCGTTCGGAGCATAAGGATTACACATGAATCGCAAAGCGTTAATCGTCTGGGGCGGATGGGAGGGCCATCAGCCCAGGGAAGTGGCCGAAGTTTTCCGCGACCTCTTGGCGAAGGAAAACTTCGACGTTGAAGTTTCCGGCACTCTCGACGCATTCGCAAACGAAGCGAAACTCAAGGGGCTGAGTCTCATCGTCCCGGTTTGGACGATGGGGAAGATCACTCCCGAGCAGTTCAAGCCCGTCCTCTCGGCGGTCGAGGCGGGGGTGGGAATTGCCGGATGTCACGGCGGGATGTGCGATTCCTTTCGCGAATGCACGGAATGGCAATTCATGACCGGCGGCCAATGGGTGGCCCATCCCGGCAACGACGGAATTTCCTATCGCGTGAAAATGGGGCCGGTGAAAAGCCCGATCACCGCGGGCATCGCCGATTTCGACGTCAAGAGCGAACAATATTATCTGCACGTCGATCCAGCGGTAAAAGTTTTGGCGACCACGCGGTTTCCCGTGGCGGACGGTCCGCACGCGGGCAACGGTCCCGTCGAAATGCCCTTGGTCTGGACCAAGACTTATGGCAAAGGCCGGGTTTTCTATAATTCGCTGGGTCACCAGGCGAACATCGTTACCATGCCGCCGGTGCTGGAATTGATGCGACGCGGATTTCTCTGGGCAGTATCCGAGATCTAGAAAAAACCGGCCGGCACGCCTCCGGCGTGCCGGCCGGTAGAGTCTGCGACTCCTTTCGCATCCTTCCGTGATTCGCTTTTCGCGCCGCCTGGTTCGCGGCGGCGTTAATTCCGCCGGGCCGGCTCGACCGCGTGGGTGGCAAGCAAATCTTCTAAAAAGATCGCCAGGCCATCCTCCCTGTTGGAGCCGATGACTTTTGCGGCGCACTTCAGAAGATCCGGATGCGCATTGCCCATCGCCACACCCAGCCCGGCATTGCTGACCATCGTCATATCATTCAGATCGTCGCCGATGGCGATGATTTCGTCGGGCTTGATTTCGTGCCGGCTCGCAACATGCAGAAGTCCCTGCCATTTGCTCACCGATGGATCGAACACTTCAACGACTCCGATATCGCCGCCCAAAAAGCAATGGCTCGTGATCCGCGACCCAAAGATCGTTTGCAACTCCGCATGGATCGCCTTGGCGATTTCCGTCGGCGCGACCATGCCGACGCGGAGCGTGTGCTCGTGCGAATGATGGGGCAGATCGGTCGCTCGACAGGCCGTGGAGCCGGTCATTTTGAACCATTTGTCGTTGGTCGGATGCTGCTCAAACCGGCTCGTGACCAGGTAATCCACGCCGGCGGCCTGACTGTCTTGCAGGGCCAGGGCAGCTTCGCCTCGGGATTCAAAAAATTGGCACAACTCTCGCGCCAAGGCCGGGTCCATCAGGGTTCGATGCAGCGTCACGCGCTGGCGGGTGTCGATCACCATGGCCCCGCCCACGAAAACGGCTGAGTCATAATGTTCGATTGCATCGAGCACGGTCTGGCTCTCGGTAAAATTCCGGCCCGTCGCGAAGCAGATCAGCAATCCCGCCTCCAAAGCCCGGTGAATCGCGGCTTTGGTTCGCGGCGTCACTTCGCGCGTCGGCGAAAGAAGCGTCCCATCCAAGTCGATGGCGATCATCTTGTACTTCATGAACTCACCATCACTGATCCAACACACGATAGCAAGATGTGCTGTCGTGAACCAAATATTTACCTGGTTTTCCACAATTGGTGGTGAATGGCTCGTCACCGCTGTCAATTAGTAGGGTGACACGATGTCGCAGCCAAGCCGCTGCTTAAGTGTTCGCCGTTAGCGGTTCGGCATTCGGAATGGTTGGGCCAGGGACGACAGGCCCTGTGTACTTGCGGACGATCAGCAAAGAGGTTGTCGTTTCCCGCGCAATTCGTTCCGGGCGGAAGCCGAAGAGTTGCGATTGCATTCCCCATTGCTCCTCCACGCCGACGACCACCAAATCGTATTGCTGAGCCGCCTGGATGAGCGCGTCCACCGGGGAGGCATCTTCAATCACCTGAAAATTCACGGGCGTCGGCTGGGTGGGATCGGAAAAAGTCTTTTCCACCGCCGAGCGCGCGTGAAGGACCGCGTCGCCCTCGGAGCGGTGGGGCGGAACCACGTGCAATATGGTCAGCGATGCATTCCCGTTGCGCGCGATCCGGCCGGCAAGGTCCAGCGCCAGCCGATCGTGCTTGCCGCCCAGGTACGGAGCCAGAATATTCTTCGCACTTTTGAGACCGCGATCCACAAAAACGGCCACATCGCTGTCGCTGGCGGTCATCACGCGATGCACCGTCCCGCCCAGGATGGCCTGCCCGAACACCGGCTTATGAAATCCCATGAGAATCAGGTCGGCCGCCCGAAGCCGGGCAATTCGCGCGATGTCGCTGGGCACATCCCGGCTCACGAAAGCGATCGGCTCAACCGGAACATCCAGCCCGCGGGCGGCGCTCAGCAACGGCTCCAGCGCCTCGCTGCGCTGGGTCGGCGCCTGGGATGCGCGCATGGAATACGGGTCCGTATCCGTCAGCCGCTGCAAATGCAGTGCGATAATCCGCCGGCCCGCGTCCAGCGGCGGCGGTGGGGCGAGCAGAGCGGCGATGTTCGCCAGCGGGCCGCCGCTGGCCGGAAGGGAAATGGGGATCAGCACCGTGAACGGCCGCTTCTCCGCCTGGTCGCGCGCCGCCGCCTCTTCCGCCTCCGATTTCACCTTCGGATGCACCAGATGCAGGATCGGCGTCGTCAGGGCCGTCGTGACGATCGCCATGATGACCATCATTGCGAAAACGGCGTCGGTGATGACGCCCAGGTCGCGGCCGATGTTGAGGATCACCAGTTCCATCAACCCGCGCGTGTTCATCAGGACACCGATGGCGCTCGATTCGCGCCACGAAAGCCCGCAGGCCCGGGCCGCCACCGCCGAGCCGCCGAATTTCCCTGCGCTGGCCGCCACAATGATCAGTCCCGTGTAGAGCCACAGGGACCCATGATTCAGCAACCCGATTTGCGTCCGAAGCCCGGTAAACGCGAAGAAAATCGGCAGCAGAAAGACAACCGTGAAATCCTCCAGCTTTTCCGAGAGCGTTCGCACGAAGGCCGTTCCCTTGGGCATGATCGCACCCATCAGGAACGCCCCGAACAACGCGTGGATGCCGATCCATTCCGTGGCAATCGATGATGCCAGCACCAGAATGAGAATGGTCGCCAGAAGGTTCTGGCTCAGGCGGTTGCGCCGTTCGAAAATCATTTCCAGCCGCCAGAGGAACGGCCGAATAACGAAAAACATCACCAGGATATAGATGATAGATTTGCCGGCCGTCGCCAGTGCCGGCCCCACGCCCGTGGCCCGCGCCACGGCAATCACGAACGCCAACATGCACCACGCCGTCAGATCGTCCACCGCCGCGCAGGTAATCGCCACGGCCCCAACCTGCGTCCGCTGGAGGTCTCGCTCGGTCAGGATTCTCGCTAATACCGGAAACGCCGTGATGCTCATCGACGCGCCGAGGAACAGCGCAACCGATGTGAATCGCATCGCCGGCACGTCGTTGAACAGCCGGGGATACAGAAACAGCGCCAGTAACGTACCCATGAGGAACGGCGTTATGATGCTGGCGTGGCTGATGACCACCGCCGCCTGCCCCCGGTTACGCATGAGCTTCGGATCCAATTCCAATCCGATCAGGAACAGGAAAAAAATCACCCCCACCTGGCTCAGGGCATTCAGATATTGAATGCTGTCGGCCGGGAAAACCTGTTTGAATATTCCCGGCATCAGCAAGCCGAAAAGGCTCGGCCCCAGCATGATCCCCGCGATCATTTCCCCCATCACCTGTGGCTGACGGAACCGGACGAACAGAAATCCCATGATCCTGCTCAGCGCCAGAATCAGGCTGGTCTGCACCACTAACAAGAGGATGAACTCACTTGCAACCATTGGGGGGGATAACAGTCACTAATGAGCGGCGGAAGGCGTAGAGTTTGCCGGAATGATTCGTTCGCGTCTATACGTTCCGGCCGGGGGAGTCTGAACACCGGCCGGCGGCCGGAAGCTGAATTTCACATCATTGGTCCGTCCGTTGCCCGTGCCGACAACATGCCAACCGCCGCCGTCGAATATCAGATTTTGGCTGGCCGTACCCTCGGCTTGGGGGGAGTTTTGCCTCAAAACCGCGTCGAACGACGGGCCGTCGTTCTCGAACGTAAATCGCAGGTATCTCCCCGACTGGTCGATTGAAAACGCCTCCGCCTGCTTTGCCGGGGCACCCACCAGCGCCCATCGACCCGCCAAATCCCTCGGAGCGGTAAGAAGCGAGGTCCCCAAGTCAAGAATTACCCAAATCCCAATAGCGAAAACGCTGAAGACCACGAGATAAACAAGGCTGGCGCGGTTCATGCCCAGATGCACGGGGTGGCTCCTTATGCGCAAAACGAGACCGTTTCGGTCCAGTAGCTCCGCCCGGAATAACCTAGCAAACCCCCGACCACTCTGCCTATAGCAAACCTTCCGGCAAACCAATCTTTATGTGGTGCGCATTTTGTAACGATTCGGGATTGCAGCGCACACGGTATAATCGCCGCGAAGGATCCAACCCATGCACTATCGCCTCATCGAAAAGCAGATCATGTTCAAGGGGAAAAAGGTGCAGGTCGAGGTCCATCGGCTGGAAAACGAGGAGACCGGCAAAGAACTTCGCCGCGAAATCTGCATACATCCAGGCGCGGTTGTTATCCTGCCGTTTTTGGGTGATAAGGTGCTTCTGATCCGCAACCACCGCTATTCCGTGCAACAGGTGTTGATTGAATTGCCGGCCGGCACCGTGGAAAAAGGGGAAGACCCGATGAACTGCGCAGGTCGGGAATTATTGGAGGAGACCGGTTACCTCGCCGGCCGGCTCAAACCCCTGGGAACCTTCTTCTCCTCGCCCGGAATTTTGACTGAGAAGTTGTATACCTTCGCCGCCTACGATCTGGAAAAGAAAGTTTCAGCGTTGGAGGAAGACGAGGAGATTGAGATAATGCCCCTGCCGTTCGACGAAGCCGTTGAGATGATCCGGAGCGGCCAGATTATGGATGCCAAGACCATCGCCACGCTTCTGATGTTCGAACGATTCCACCGCGCCTCGACGTGAAGGGATCCACGTATGGCCTGGGAAGATCGACCTCATTATCACGATCGCAGCGGCGCCTCGACCAATCCGCTTTTGCGGCTGCTCAGCGGCTCGGCGCCGATGTTCGAAATCTTCGGCATTCGCCTGCGCGCCCACGCCTCCCTCATCATTTTTATTCTCGCCGTGACTCTGCTCGATTGGGACAAGGATTTTCCCATCCAGGTGCGCGTCCTCAGCATGGCGATCCTGATCGGCGCGGTCGTGTTGCACGAGCTGGGCCATTGCTTTGTCGCCCGGCGCCTCGGCGGCGAGGCGGACGAAGCTCTTCTCTGGCCGCTCGGCGGCTTGACGCCGGCCGAGCCGCCGCACAAGCCGCTGCCCACGTTCCTCACGGCCGCCGCCGGACCGGCCGTAAATCTCGTGCTGTGCGTTGGCTCCGCCGTCGCTTTTTATCTATTGACCCCCACGCCCGACATGCGCGCTGCCTTTCCCCACGCCGGCCATGCCATGGTGCCGCTCAATCCGTTTCATGCTCCCGCTGCGGATTTCCATCTCCAATGGGCCGATCCCGCGTTCTATTGCTGGTGGATCTTCTTCGTCAACTATCGCGTGCTGCTGCTGAATCTGGTGCCGATTTTCCCCATGGACGGCGGGCACATGCTGCAAGTCTTCCTCTGGACTATCGTCGGAAATTTCCGATCCGTGCTGCTTGCGACGGCGGCCAGCATGGCAGGAGCCATCGCCTTTGGTCTGGTTTCTCTGGCGTTCCAGTGGTGGTTCCTCGCCGCGCTCATGGCCTTTTGCTTTTACGAATCCTACCGCCGGCGTCTGATTCTGCGTGAAAACGGCCCGGAAGATTGGGGTGAATCGTTTGACTTCAGCGCCAGCCTCTTCTCTCCGCCGGAGGAGCCCAAACGCCGCCGCCTGAGCCGCTGCGCCATCCGCCGAGCCCGCAAGATCGCCCTTGGCGAAAAAGCCGCGCGCGACCGCATAGACGCCATTTTGGCCAAGGTTTCCGCCCGCGGCATCGCGTCATTGACCTGGCGCGAACGCCGCACTCTTCGCATAACGACCGAGCAGCAGCGCCGCTGCGAATCCGAACTCTCGCAGTTCCAGTAACCGCATTCTCTTCTCCCCAAAAAAGCCACAGGATTGCCATCCGTGGCTTCTCGAAACCTTTCTCTGCCCAGGTCCCATCGCCTAGAATATCCCAGTCCCCATGACCCCCGTCACCTATCTCGACAACAACGCCACCACCCGTCCCGCCCCCGAGGTCGTGGCGGCGATGCTCCCATATTTGAATGATCTGTACGCCAACCCCTCCAGCGTTCATCGCTTCGGCCAACTCGCCCGCAAGGCCATCGACGACGCCCGCGTCGCCGTCGCGGATCTGATCGGCTGCCGCGACAGCGAACTGATTTTCACCGGCGCCGGCACCGAATCCGTCAACACCGCCATTCGTGGCCTTCTCGCCGCCCGCGCCCCGCGCAAGCGCATCGTCACCAGCACCGTCGAGCATTCCGCCACGCGCGAACTCTGCCGCCAATTGGCCAGGGAATCGTACGAGATTTGCCAGATCGACGTTGACCACGATGGCCAACTCCCCATCGACGCCCTTGCCGCCGCCCTCAACGACCAAACCGCCTTGGTCACATTCCTCTGGGCCAACAACGAAACCGGCGTCATCTTCCCCATCCCCCGGATTGCCGAGCTTTGCCGAAAATCCGGCGTCCCGCTTCACGTCGACGGCACGCAGGCCGTCGGCAAAATTCCCGTGAATGTCCACGAGGCCAATCTCGACGCGATGAGTTTCGCCGCCCACAAATTCCACGGTCCCAAGGGCGTCGCCGCCCTCTACGCCCGCCGCGGCATCCGCATCCGCCCACTCCTCATCGGCGGACCCCAGGAACGCCAACGCCGCGGCGGAACCGAAAACGTTCCCGGAATCGTCGGCATGGGCAAGGCCGCGGAATTGGCCAAGCAACATCTCCACGGCATGGCGCAGGTTGCGCAACTTCGCGACCGCCTCGAACGCGGAATTCTTCAGCGAATCGCTGACACGTCGGTCAACGGATCGCTCGATCATCGGTTGCCGAACACCTCCAACATTTCGTTCGCGCTGGTCGAGGCCGAAGCCATCCTGCTTCTTTTGAGCGAGCAGGACATTTGCGCCAGCGCCGGCGCCGCGTGCAGCAGCGGCAGCCTCGAGCCGTCCCACGTTCTTCAGGCGATGAAGATTGATCCCCGTCTCGCCCACGGCGCGATCCGATTCAGTCTCTCTCGCCTGACGACATCACAGGAAATCGATCGCACGCTGCAAATCCTCCCGGGCGTCATCGCCAAGCTGCGCCAGGTGATGCCGGTCGGGTGATGCCCGTCGGGTGATTATTTAGACCCCGCGGATGGAGCCGCCTGCAGATTCTCGACCCTCAAATCGCCGTAGACCGCTCGATACCGTTTGTCCTTTTTGTACCAGAAGATCACGGCATTCGTATCCTTCGTCGTCTTGCCGCCGCCCAGGTATTTCCAATCCGATTTGGGCATTGTCCCCAGGAAATGCTGGACCAACTGGAACCGAATGATCCACTGCATGTCCGAATCGGACACTTTCTGGCCGACGATCTTGACGAGTTTGATCCATTCAGTCATGTCGTCCAGTTTTGCCGGAAATTTCCCATCGTCCCGCAGCGCGAATCCGCGCAACGACTCCACCACGTTTTCCTCGCCCTTGTTGATGTCCGGCACGTTGACGTTGTACCGCTGAACCGTATACCCGGCCGGAATCTCCTGACTGAACGCATTCTTCGGAATCTCGATGTCAAACTTGAAATTGCTGAGAGTCACCGTGGCCGTTTGACCCATCATCTTCACCGTCACGTCAATCCGGATCGGCTCGCGCGTCCGGCGGTCGGCCCAGATGATGTACTCCGCCTGATCCTTCGTTGCGGAAAACTTTTCCGCGGAGTGTCCGTCGATCTGCGCTTCTCCCAGGTCTTTGGCCGATTTGCCCTCCAGCTTTTTGAAGCTTTCGATCAATTCCGTCGGCTGGTCCGCTTGACGCGGCAGATTCTTCATTTCCATGACAATGACGGTTTTGGTCGGCGGCTGCACCATCACCATGTGCCCGGAGTTCTCGTCCCAAGTCATTCGAGCGCCGTCATTGCCCTGCATGCACATCTGGCCCCGATCGTTCATGATGATCTTCATGCTCGCTTGTTTTGGCGTCGTGACCAGACAACTCATCGTGCGGGCGTTGCGCACCATTTCCACCACCTCCGCGCACGTCACCTCCGGCGACCGCAGCATCACCACCGCAAGAACGCCCAATCCAACCACGACCAAAACGGCCGCGGCGACCCGCGCAATAAATTTCATGTCGTTCACCCTCGATAAAATGTTCCATTTTCGTTCCGCGGCCGTGCTCAGCGCGGCCAGGGTGCCGGCCACCAATTCTTCCGGCGGCCCATCGGCGATGGGCCGATCCCGCAGGCTGGTGAACCCCGCTTCCAAAATGTCGTCCAAAGGATCGGAATGGTTTTCGGTCATGATTCACCTCTACGTCGCGCCCCCAGCGAATCTTCCAACAATGTCCGCAACCGCTGTTTGCCGCGATGAATCGCAACCCCCACGGCACTACTCGACAGGCCAAGCTGCTGACCGATCTCCTGGTAACTCCAGCCCGACAGAGCGTGCAGATAAATCGCCTGTGCCTGTTGGGCCGGAAGCTTCACCATGGCTCCCTGAAGCAGCCCCGCTCTTTCCGCCTCCATCGCTGCTTGCAGCGGGTCGCCCATCCCCGATGCCATGGCATCGACTTCCGTCGCCTCTTCCCGCTCGCGATATTTCCGTCTCAGCCGATCGACCGCTTTGCGGGTTGCGACGGTTTGCAGCAGGGCCGACCAGCACGTGATCTTCTGCCGCCGCGACATTTCCAGCACGGATAAGAATGTCTCTTGAAAGCATTCATCCACATCCGCCCGCCGCCCCAGCAGGCGAAACAGCGTTCGCCAGACGGTCGGCCCATGATTGCGCACGATACCTTCCCAGTCGGTCATGCCGCTTCCATTCGCCATTACCCCAATAGTCGGTCCGCCCCAGTATTTCTTACACAGAAATGAAAAGCCGCGGGATGGCCATCCCGCGGGACCCTCACGGCTCCGGCGGGTACTTGTTCAACTTCCTCTGCAGCGACCTGCGATGAATCCTCAGCACCCGGGCCGCCTGCGAAATGTTCCCCCCGCAGTCGGTCAGAATCCTGTGGATATGTTCCCATTCCACGCGAGCCAGCGACGGAACGCTTTCCTCGACCTCCGGCTTGCGCCCGCTCTTTTCAAACACCGCCAGAATCTGGTCCGCATCCGCCGGCTTGGTCAAATAATCGATCGCCCCGCGCCGCGTCGCCTCCAGCGCCGTTGCGATGCTCCCATATCCCGTGAGGACCACGATCTGCACATCCCCATCCATCTCCAGCAGCGCGCTCACCAAATCCAATCCCGATCCCCCCGGCATGCGCAAATCCACCACCGCGCGCTGCGGCTTGGTACGCGCCGCCAGTTCGATCGCTTCGTCGCTCGACCCCGCTCCGTTCGCCTCGATGTTCCGCGCCCGCAGCGCCGCCACCAGCCGCGCACGAAACGTCGCATCATCATCCACGACCATCATCGTCATCGAACTTCTCCGCTATCCTCCAAAGCCGAGGGATAGCCATCCCGCGGGATTTCCCCCTCACAACCATTTTACCTCGGCAACTCCAATATCGCCCGCGTTCCCTTGCCCAATTCGGATTCCACCCGCAAAACTCCGCCTAGCCGCTCCGCCACCAGCCTTACCAAAAATAGCCCCAATCCCATCCCCTTTCCAGGCGGCTTGGTGGTAAAGAACGGCTCACCCGCCCGCCGGGCCACCTCCGGCGTCATCCCAATCCCCTCATCTCTCACCTCGAACACGATCCGCCCATCGCGCTGTTGAATCGACAGCCATACCGCTTTCCCCGGTGACGCATCCACCGCGTTATCCACCAGTATTCCCACCGCCTGCTGCACCGCCCGCAGCGGCAAAGACACGTCTCCCACATCCGCTCCGCACTCGATTTTGACCGACTCTCCCGCCGCCGCCCTGATTTCCTGTCCCAGTGCCGCCGCGAAATCGGTCCCCGACATCGGCGGCGAATTGGGCGATTCCCCCCGCGAAACCTCCACGCGCATCCGTCCTAGGATAAATTGGCACCGATCCACCTCCTGCCGAATCAGCCGCGCATCTTCCGCCAGCGCTTCGCCTCGCTCCAATTCCTGCGATTGCAATTCTAATTCCCGCGCCACCACCGCGATGGTGCTGAGCGGCGTATTCAATTCATGCGCCGCGCCCGCCGCCAACGTCGTCAGCGACGCCAGCTTTTCGTTGCGTGCCCCGCGTTCCCGTGCCGCCGTCAACGCCTTCTCATGCCCACGCAGCGACCGAGTCATCCGACCCACGAAATACGCGATCACCACCGCCACCACCGCCAGCGCGATCCATTGCGCCGCCGCCTGCGCATTCGGCGACAGCGCCAGATCCTTCACCCCCGGCCACCAGAACAGCAGCCCATAACATCCCGTCGTCGACGCCACGACCAACCACGACCATCCCTCCGCCAGCGTTACCACCGCCATCGCCACGTGTACCAGGTACAGCGCACAAAACGGATTGGCCTTTCCCCCCGCGCACAGCAGCAGAGCCGTCAGCAGACAAACATCCAGCATCAGCACCGCCGGCACCAGCCAACTCGGCACGCGCCGCTTCGTCCACGCCTGAAGGATTAAATTACTGACCCCCGTCACTGCGATGATGCTTCCCATCCCCGACAACGGCAATTGGATTCGCAGAATCTCCACCGCCGCCAGCGTCGCCACGCCCTGCCCCGCCAGTGCCAGCCAGCGCAATCTCACCAGCCATTGCAGAACAATCCCCGGCTCCTCGACCATCGGGCCGGATAGCACCAATCTCGAAACCGCCATGCCGTTATGTTGGAGTTTATGAGCGTTTTGGCAAGACGGGACGTCATATTGCCTATTTCCTATCACTACTGTCCGGTTAGAACTCGAATAGTGTCAATTGGTTACGATTCTGCTCCTCGGCGTTTTTCTGCTGGAGCTCTGAAAACACCTGATTTATCGGGGTTTTCTCGAAAACCATCACCCCGAG